>JBAVDS010000001.1:0-8257 GCA_049587335.1 Occallatibacter sp.
CCTTTTTCAACGGAGGTGCCTGGCCCTGGGTCGATGGTACGAACGCCGCCAACCCGCTTCCCGGCACCTTACCGGCTCGCACACGTTTTGATGCTGGAACGCCGAACACCGTGCCCACGCTCAACGCTGGAGGCTCCGGCAGCTAGTCGAATGAAGTATCGGCTAGGCCGGCTCCATAGTGACCGGCCCACCTGCTATATTTCCCCGCACTTGGGAGGACATGGCAGGAGTAAAACAGGTGCAGTCGCTCACTGCAGGTTTTGTGCAAAATACCCACTCTTTACGCATATTTGAAAGAGTCAAGGGTGGGAGGATTAGTCCTGGACTGACCGCTGAGAAAGGGGACGCCAAGTGTCCTATTCTTTTTTGAACCTTCAGCCCTTCCGCTCCCTTCGCAACCTTTTTCCGGCGTTTCGTGTCTAACACCTCAGGAACGATGCAGAAACCAGCCCGCAAACTCGCTCTCTTGTTGCTCGCAACGCTTCTTGCCGCTCTGATCGCGTCAGTTCCAGCCACCCGCGCCCAGTCCGCCAGCTTTCTCATCTCGCAGCACGGCAAGCCGGTGGGCACGGCCAGCTACAACATCACCGCATCCGCAGACGGCTACGACTCCACGGCTCTCGTCCACGTCAATATGCAGGGCCTGAACTATGCCATCTCCGAAGCTGCGCGCCTCTCTGCCGCCAGACAGTTGCGCCACGTGGAGTTGAGCGCCATCGTCAACGGCTCGGCCGTCCAAGTTACCGCTGCGCCTGAAGCTGCGGCTGGAGCAGCCCCAACCCTGCGGCTCTCGATCTCCGCCAACGGCCACGCCAACAGCACCCATCTGGCGCCGCACACGGCCTCCGTCTTCCTGCCTGACTTCGATCCCGGCGCGCTGGAGACGCTGCTCTCATTGGCAGCCCTCAGCAATAACCGCGATCTCTGGGCCATTATCCCCAAGCAGGCCGGCTCCGTGGTCCCCATCCAGTTAGCCACCTACGCCGACCAGCAAGGCACCCTCGACGGCAAACCCATCGTCGTTCATCATCTTGTTGCCACCATCGCCGGCTCGGAAACCGATCTCTTCTCCAGCCCGCAGAACCATCTCTTGCAGGCCGAGTTCCCTGCGCAGGGCTTTGCTCTGGTACGCAAGAGTTTTGTTCTCACTCCGCCAGTCAAACCTGCCGCGCCGCCCGTGGAGTACAGCCCGCCAGCGTCACAGTAATGCGCTAAAGCGCGCGCCCCGCAGCCACACCCGAAGACCACGCCCACTGGAAGTTGAAGCCGCCCAGTTGCCCGGTCACGTCCACCACCTCGCCGATAAAAAACAAGCCGGAAACCTGCCGCGCCTCCATCGTGCGCGCCTTCAATTCCTCTGTATCCACACCGCCGGCCGTCACTTCAGCCTTCTCAAAACCCTCCGTCCCCACTGGATGCAACTCCCAGCAGCGCAGCCGCCGCTCGCACTCCTCCAGCGCCGCATTCGACCAGCCCCGTGGAGCGCCAGCCTCCGCCAGATAATCCGCCATCCGCTGCGGCAGAACCTCTCGCAAAGCCTGCCTCACCGCCGTCAAATCCCGCCGTGCACCGGGATTCAACAAGCTCTCCAAGATTCCCGCATGGGCATTAAGACCAAAATCCAACACCAGCGCCGCCCCTGGCCGCCAATACGACGAGGCCTGCAAGACCGCCGGCCCGCTCACGCCGCGATGCGTCACCAGCATCTTTTCCCGGAAGCGCACTGGCCTTGATTCTCTGCGAAGTTGGAGCTTCTCTTTGGATTTGGAATCAGCCTGCTCTGCCCAGGCCACAACCTCCGCCGACACTCCGGCCAGCTTCGTCCATCCGGCCTCATCGCCGCCCAGCAGCAGCGGAACCAGCGCAGGCCGCGGCTCGATCACCTTCAGCCCGAAGTGCCGCGCCAGATCATAGCCCAGCCCCGTCGCTCCCAGCTTGGGTATCGACAGCCCGCCCGTGGCGACGACCACGGCATCGGTGCTGAATTCGCCCACCGATGAGATCACTTGAAAGCCGCCGCTTGCCGTCCGTTCAACCTTGATCCCGTGCGCGTTCAGCACCACTTCCACGCCGCCAAGCTCACACTCGGCCAACAGAAGATCGAGAATCGCGCGCGCCGAGCCGTCGCAAAAAAGCTGGCCCTGCGTCTTCTCATGCCAGGCAATTCCATACTTATCGACAAGCTCGATAAAATGCTGCGGCGAATAGAGCGCCAGCGCCGACTTGGCAAAGTGAGGATTGGCAGAGAGAAAATTCCGCGGCTCGCAGTGCAGATTTGTAAAATTGCAGCGTCCGCCGCCGGAGATGAGAATCTTGCGCCCTGGCTGACCGTTATGTTCGAGCAGCGCAACCCGCCGCCCCCGCCGGCCCGCGGTTGCCGCGCAGATCAGCCCAGCCGCACCCGCGCCCAACACAATTGCATCGAAGTGGCGCGGCTCGGCTGGCATAGGCTCTTACTCAGAATAGCCGCACCAGCGCGGATATATTCGGCCTGCCCCAGCTTCTTTGAATGAAATGTAAATGGGAGATCGAGCGATGGGCGAACCAACTGTGCGATCGACAGGGGAACGGAATCCCAAATCTCGATCTTGACCTGGGATTCCGAATGCCGGCCGCCGAATACAGAAACGCTACCGGCTGAAGACCACGTACTTGCGTCCGATGTAGAGGCGGAAGCCGCCCGCAGGATCGGCGACGAATTGCAAAGGCAGGGGCCGCTTGAGTCCGGCATCGTCCCCGGAGCTTACCGTGAGTGCGTCGTGCCCGCCCACGTCGGTGATTACGAACTGCTCCCCGACGAATCCCGCGCCATAGACGCCCGCCGGCAGGCTCTCGCCGCCTACTTTGAGGGGAACTTCGGCGATGAAGTAGGCCTGATACTTGGCCTGCACGCCGGTCGAATAGCCGCTGGTGTCCACCAAAGCCGCCAGAACGTAATAGCCGTCAGTAAACTTCACGCCGGCCGCATTGCGCAACTGCGTGGGCGCCGACTGGCCATGGTAGAAAACGGTCGACGGAACCAGCTTCTGCACCTCCGCTGCTTTCAGCACCGTCCCGCTCGTCTGCGCCATCATGCATCCTGGCGCCAGCATTGCCACTGCCACGATCCCGGCTGCCGCCGTCTTCCAAATTCCATTCATATGCATTCTGAAACCTCCTTGTTGCCGCTGTGCCGGAGTATACCGCACCCTCCCGCACTAGGACATCGGCCTAATTCTCGGTCGAGAGTACATCGTAGTAGTAGTTGATCGACACGTGCTTCACCGGTGTTGGCAGCTTTGACAGCGGAATGGTCCGCTCCATCGTCGTCGAGCCGGTGATCGGAATCGTACCCAGGCGCGCGACCTTCCCATCGGTAAACTCCAGATAGATCGGCACCAGCATCTTGAAGCCGGCAGGAACCCCGGATTGCTCCAGCGAAAAATGCAAGGTCGTCATATCGCCGTTCTGTGTCACCTGTCCTAAAAAGTGATAGTCGGGCAGATCCATGCCGTACACATACTCGTTGAAGAACCAATCCATCTTGTGATTGCCGTCCAGGTCCATCGATGGACTCATATGCTTCTCCACGATGGCTTTGAAGTCCTCCGTGGTCGCCGCTTGCATCCGGTAGGTATTCAAAAAATCCTGCATCGTCGCCTTGAAGCGGTCGTCCCCGTCCTTGGGCGTCCACATCATCATCCGGATCATGTGCAGAATATACGACCCCTTGGGATACACCAGATTCTGGTAGATATTCCATCCCGTTTTCGGCGAACTCAGCCGGATGCCCATCGTAACCGGACCGACATCGATGGGACGGAAGCCTTCCGCATTCTTCTCGGTGAGCAGCTTTCGTTGCTGCTTCCAGAATTCGAAATACTGATCCATCTGATGCGTTCCCTGCAGGTAGATGGTGGCTGAAGTGTTCGCAAAACCCTCGCTCATCCATTGGTCGCGATAACTCCGAAAACCTACCGTCTGCCCCCACCACTGGTGCGCCACTTCATGGGGCGTCACAACCTTCCAATACACATCGTAGTTACTGCTGCCGAGAAGAAAGTGCCGCTGCGTATCGTCAAAAAATCCGCAAATGGGCAGGTAAACCAGCATCGGCCAGCTTTGGCCGTAATTGCAGGCCGACTGCTGCGTCAAGGTGATATGCGTAAAGGAGAGCGGACCAAAGTAATTGGTGTAGATCTGCGCAGCCGCCTCGCCCTGGCTCAGTTCGCTGGTCAGCATCGGTGTGGTGTTCAGCGTTCCCAGTCCATGATTCGAGAATCGTGCAACATAATCCGGCGGCAGATTGTTGGCATAGGCATCCACGGTAAGATCGCCGCCCGACGGATTGCTGAACTTCGCTTCCTTGTTCATGAAATCGCCCACCGTGAAGCCCACCACCGCCAGCGGCACCTCAGTCTTCCACTCCGAGGTGGTGATGCCTCCGTCGGTGCTTTCGCTTACCTTGGTTCCGGTGGCAATCAACTGCAACCCCTTGGGCACATGAAAGAACATATGGTAGTTGGCGTAGCTGCCCAGGCCCTGGCTGGCGTTGGGATACCAGTCTTCACGAGCGACCGGATAATAATTCTGTCCGCCTTCGTTGATGACCACATCCTTGCCGCCATAGGTGATCTTCAGCGTCGCGCTCTCGCCCTTCTTGAGCGTATGGGCCAGCACCACGCCAAAATCCGGATCGTCCTCCTTCTTCTCCTGCACAAAATCCAGCGCTTCGCCCTTGCCGGTCTCCACCTTGCTTACGCGCAAGGTGGGATAAAGATCGAGCGGCACGACGGCCACGCCATCCTGCTCAGCCTGAATCTCTACCCGGGCGATGCTGGAGAGGAATCCGCTCTTCTCGATGGAGGTGTCCAGCTCTTCGTTCAGGATTCTATAGGCCGCATTGTGCTCGTCGCCGCTGGCCGTTCCATTGGCATACTCGGCGGCGCGGTGAAAGGCGAGAAGATAAGTATTTCCCCACTCGCCCCGGCTCATCAGCAGGACTTCTTCCGGCTCAATCCCACCCGCCCCGTTCGCGTCGACAGTGAAGTACAAATGCGCATACTTCTTGCCGTGCATGGCGGCCAGAAAGTATCCGCCAGGAGCTGGACTCAAGGCATCTTCCAGCAGACGCAGATCCAGATTCCAGTGCAACTGATGCCGCGCGTAATCATGCAGTTCCTCAGCTTCCTTGCCGTAAGCCGAGTCGGGAGAGCCTTTGCCCGCCGAGCCTTTGCGCAGCTCCGCCGCCGTTTCGTCGGTAAAACGCAGCACCAATTTGTCGAAATCCTCATCGAACTCCTCGGTGTGATTGAGAATCGAGAGGTTATGCCGCTCCTGAACGGTGGGCGGCGTAATGTGCAGATGGCCGTCGCCCTTGAAGACCGCGCCCGTCACCTTGCCGTTCACTTCGCCATAAAATGCAAAGCTGCCGCTGCGAAAGGTAAAGATGGCCGCATCCCGGCGCAGCTCCAGATTGTTGACCGTGATTACATCGTCGCCCGGCAGCAGGCCGCGCAACTTCTGATAGTAGGCATTCGCATTGGCGGACTGTTGCGCTGTCAGCATTCCGCAATTCAGGACAAGAAAAAAGACGGCAAGCAGGCTGGATAGACGAAGACGATCGAACACAGAGCTGGCTCCTTGCTGAAACATATTCGTCCACCAGTATCTACCCTGAAATCGCATAATGTGGAAGAATTTTTCCTTTGGTTTCCCTTGAGAGGCCGGCGAGTGCGACAATCGTTGCGTCGGGGTTCGCGGCCCCGGCAAGAATTCTTCCTCACGGAGATAACCACCATGAAGCGTCTACTCGCCTGCGCGGCCCTCCTGGCCGCCGCCACTCTCACGCTCTCTGCCCAGCAGAAGCCTCCAGCCAGCCCGCTGGCCACTGAGTCGGCCACCATCGCCGGCAAGACCATCACCATCGATTACAGTTCGCCGCGGGTCAGAGGCCGCGCCGGCAAGCTCTTCGGCAAGGATGGGCGCATCGGCCAGGATCCCACCTATCCCGTCTGGCGTGCCGGAGCCAACGAGGCAACCAAGCTGCATACCGACGCGGAGCTCGATCTGGGCGGCTTGATTGTGCCCAAGGGCGATTACACCCTCTACGTCGATCTCACCGATCCCGCCAACTGGGTGCTGATCGTCAACAAGCAGGTCGGCAAGTGGGGAACGGTCTATGACAAATCGCAAGATCTGGGCCGCGTGAAGATGACGATGGAGAAGCCGCCAGCACTGGTCGAAAACCTCAAATACACCGTCAAGGATAACGGCAGCGGCACGGGTACGCTCTCTCTGGCCTGGGAGAACCTCAGCGGATCGGTCTCGATCACGGTGAAGTGAGCCTTGCTCTCCGCGAAGAATTGAGATGAACTCTCTTCCTGACGGTTCTCGATGAATTTGGATGCCCACCTTCGGCGCGTTTCTTTTTTTGCGGCGAGGGTGGGAGTTATCCAGGCAATTTGATTGATTGAATCGCACTTTTGAGACAATGCCGCGATCTGAAATACTGTAACCCATGAACCAGAAAGCTCTTCGACGTGTTGTAATTCTTGCCGCAGTATTGGGCATGGCAGCATCTCTTTCTGCGTGGGCCGATGACTCGGCAGCTGCGATTGCCGCAGGAGGGCTGGTGCCCCGCCGCGAAACGCGCATCGTGATGGCCAAGGAAGTGCTGCGCATCGGCATGAAGAAGATCGTCGTCGATTACGACTTCCGCAACGATTCGGATCAGGATGTGACCACCGAGGTCGCTTTTCCCGTGCCGCCTTATGAAAGTGGATTCGCGGATGGACCGGCGCCGGAAGAGCAGTCCTTTCAGAGCTTCAAGCTCTGGGTGAACGGTAAGCCCGTTCACTGTGAACCTGAAGCCAAAGCCACACTCAACGGCAAGGATGTAACCGCGGTTCTAAATGCGAATCGGATCGACATACCAACCTTCGGCCATTTTACGGACACGGTGGACTCGAAGCATCAGGAGGTGATTGACTCTCCTGATTTCTTCCGGCTCCCCAAGGATACGCGGGATCAACTGGTCAAGGCGGGATTATTTGAACTTGTCGAGGCGCCGTGGGGCAAATGGACTGTTCATCTGCAATACCATTGGACGCAGACCTTTCCGGCTCGCGCGATAGTTCATATCCAGCACGAGTATTTTCCCGTGGTTGGATACCACTATATTGATCTCGACAGCATCAAACTGGCTCTTCAATCCGCAGCCGCGCAGAAAGCCGCGGCGGTCAATCCAGAAATTCGCTACTTTTTTGCCGACCTGATGGGTTATTGTCCGGACGCACAATTCCTGCGCGGCGTGGCGCGGCAAGTTGAAGCGATTGACGAGAAGACGCAGAGTATTATGCCGGGGCAGTATTGGGTAGACTTCATTCTCACCAGCGCCAACACCTGGAAGCAGCCGATCGAAGACTTCACACTCATCGTCGAAAGGCCTCAGCTGGAGCAGGGCATGAAGACGCTCCTCAGCTTCTGCTCTCCGGCCAACGGCAAGGTGGAGAAGCTCGACGCCGGCCATTTTCAGGTTCACCTGACCGACTTCATCCCTGCCTCGGAGTTGCACATCGGCTTCTTTCAGGTTCCTGTGAGCAATACCGCCCCGGCAGCAAAGAGGAAGTAGGCCAGCTCACCAGCAATATCGCTGCGGTAACTTGAGTTTTGGCTGAAGCGGAGGTAGCTTGCAGGTAATTACCGCTCTGCCGATACAATAGAGAGAGTGGATGATTTTGTCCCGGAGGAATAGAAACTTTGCCGTTATATGCCTATCGTTGTACCCAGTGCGGCCATCGCTTTGAAAAAATCCAGAGCTTCTCGTCCGCGCCGGAGCTGGTCTGCCCCAAGTGCGCAGGCGTTCTTGAGCGCCCGCTCACCGCGCCGGGCCTCAGCTTCAAGGGCGCCGGCTGGTATGTGAACGACTACGCCGGCAAGAGCAGTGCGTCCGCAACAGAATCCGCTCCGGCTGCCGCGCCAGCCAAAGCCGAGCCAGCCTGCGCCGGCGGTTGCGCGGCTTGCCCTGCCGCCACTGCTGCCGCGAAAACGGAGAGCTAAGGCTTGAGGCCGTCTGAAGAAATTCTGATCTCTAGTGTCCTGAGTCAGAAGTTCGCAGCATAACAACGCTGTCATCCTGAGCGAACGGGGCCCCAGGCGTTCTCTTCAGCCTGGGGGTGGTGAGTCGAAGGATCTGAGGTTTGTAAATGAATGCCGAAAAGCAAACGCAGGTCCTTCGACTCCCTTCGCTACGCGACGGTCGCTCAGGATGACAGTT
>JBAVDS010000002.1:0-31924 GCA_049587335.1 Occallatibacter sp.
TTTTGCCTTGCTCTTCCCCTTCGTATACCTTCACTCACGGCGGCGTCTGGACTCGCTCTGTGCCATCTTCTATTACGCAGCCGCCACTTGGAGCGTCATTCCCGGCGCTCAGGGTTTCTTTCGGACGAGTCACAACCTCGTTTTGCCAGTCGCCATCTGGACTGCTTTGATAGCCCTCTGCTCGGCTCCCTGGGTTTGCCTCTACAACCGCAGCCACTTGCCGGTCTCCACAATCGCCGCTCTTGCAGTTTTGGCACTGCCCCCGCTGAGCCTTGTCACCGTGGCCCATCCGCTCATCGTGGCGGGCCACTGGTTTCCCGGAACGCGCTGGTTCGGTCTGGGGCTGGCCATCATATTGATAGCGGCGTACAGGCGATTCGGCACGGCCATGACGATTGCCGTTCTCATCGCGGCATCCATCGCAACCCATGCTCGATTCCATCGTCCGGTTCCCGACCCGCATATTCTCGCCGTCAACACTCACTTTGGCGGAGCAACAGCCCGCGACGAAGTTGACTCCCGTCTGGAATTCGAGGAGCGTTCGATCCAGCAGATCGCGTTGGCCCATCCTGATACGTTGCTCGTCTTCCCGGAGTCCATCATTCCAAGCTGGAATGGAATGCACGAAGCACGCTGGGTTTCCACATTCGCGCAACTCAAGCAGCAGCGCACCGGCCTGCTGATCGGCACTACGATCCCTATCCCGAACACGGAAGCCAATCGCAATGTTCTCCTCTCCCGCGGATACACAGAGCGTTTTTCCTACGTTCAACGTGTGCCTGTGCCACTCGCATGCGGCACATCGGCGAGCGGCGCAGCGGCTTTCCGCTGATGCTTCGCTTCCCGCCAACCATTCGAGTTTGGAATCACCGCGCTGGGATTCTGGTCTGCTACGAGCAACTCGCATTCTGGCCGGCCATAGAAACTCTCGCCTATAACCCCGATATGCTGATTGCACCCTCCAACGTCTACTGGGCGGACAACACGCCGATTCCGGCAATTCAGCACCTTGCTGCGCTAGATTGGGCCGACCTCTGGGCCATCCCACTCTACGAGGCCAGCAACCGATGAGAATTCTGACCTCTGTGTGCCTGCTCTGCTCTGCCGTCAGCATCTCCGCTCAACGGCTGGACATTGCCGCGCTCCAATCGCGCTGCCTGCCCACTGTTCCGCTCACCACACTCCGCGCCATTATCCGCGTTGAATCAGGCGGCAACCCGAATGCTATGCAGATCGACTTTCCCAGGGCAATTCTCAAACGGTGGCATCTACCGGAGGGTACATTGCGTCTTAAACGCCAGCCCGCCACCCAACGCGAGGCGTTGGAGTGGCTCGACTTCTTCGAGCGTCGAGGCATCTTTGTTGATGTGGGCCTCATGCAGGTCAGCACGGCGGAAGCCAAGCGCCGCAGGCTTCCCGCCGAATCGCTACCCCGGCTGATTTCTGACCCATGCTTCAATCTCAGCTTTGGTTGGCAGATTCTCGACAGTGCCTACCAGCTTGAAATCCAAACCTACGGCCCCGGCCAGAAGGCACTCCAGCACGCTATCTCTCGTTACAACACTGGCGACACCCAGCGCGGCATTAATAACGGCTATCTGGCGCGGGTCATGGCGGCGCTGAAGCAAAGCCCTGAAACAACTTCCCCAACGAGAGGAGCGAACAAAAAATGATCGACGCAACCGATTTCACAATTCCCGGCACCAGCGTATTCAGAAATAAGCTCGGCATCACGGACCTAGCCGCTCTTATGAGGGCGGCAACGGGGTCAACGGCTCTTCGCCTCGCCGAGCTTCAGGCAACGCCGATTCGAGGCGGCTTCGACGCCACTCACCTTCAGACAATCCACCGCCACATTTTTCAGGATCTCTACGATTGGGCCGGAGAGTTGAGGACAATCGACGCCGGCAACGTGCCCGCGTCTCACATTGAGAAATCTCTCAACAGCGTTTTGGATCGGCTAAGCCGCGAAAATCACCTGAAGGGCTTGAGCGCCGAAGAGTGGACTCACAGCGCCTCTGCTTACCTCTACGATCTCGGAGCGATACAACCGTTTCTCGGAGGGAATGAAATTGCTCTCAATGAATTTGTTTTGGAACTGGCACGAAAGAACAACCTGAGCTTGCAATGGGACTCCACTCCCGACATCGCTTCAGAATCGATTGCGCTCCTCAGCCAGACTGAGCAATCCGCGAATTTGCGGCGGCTTATCATGCTGGCAATGGATACCACCCCTGTCGCACAGCATTCAAATGGCGATTATTTCAAGGAGCAAGGAGTAGGAAGATTCTTTGCAATCGGCAATTCGCCTTTTTGAATACGCCATGACGAACGAGAATGGAAGAATTTTACCGCAATGTTCGTTTCAAATAGTGAGATGTGACAGAGCCAGAATATTCAGTAACCATGAGTCGGATCATTTTTCCATGAGGGAACCCAGATTGTGACGAAAAAACGTAACATACCTGAATCGTTTTTAACCTTGTATCGTCCAAACAGAACCTCGGTTTTGGTTGGAAATGCGGGGGTTGAGGAGGTAACTTGCTGTGATTACCATGTCAGGCTTTTCCCCTTGTTGTTCTTTTGACCTTGCGATTCGCGAAGTTGAGCGTAACGTACCGAAAGCAAGGAGCGCTCTCGCTTTCTAAACCTCTAACTGCGACGGGGAATCTCTCTTAACCGTTGCCCGAACGAGCAATCTCGCCAAGAGGAAGGAAAGTTTGCGAGATTATCACGGGAGAGACTTTGCATGAGCATCATTTTTGAGCGCAAATCCCAGACCATTTTTATCTCTGCGTCGTCCGTGAAAGAAAACGGAAAAATGCGCAAGATCGTCATTGAAAGCCGACCCACGTTTGCCATCGTCAAACCCCAAGGCTCAACCGAATGCTTTCCCATTGCATGGGAATTGATCTACGAGACGGCCAAACGCCGCTATGCGGAAAATCTGCGTTTGGAAGCAGAGGCCGATAAAGCTCACAGACTCCGAAAAAAAGGACCGGCAGAATAGGTGTTGGACACATCACAATGGGCGTAGCTGTCTAACAGGTGCTCTCCTCTCGGGAGATGAGCCGTTCTCTGTCTCCATTCTTCGTGTCTGTAGCGCATGACTGGTACATACCAGCACCAGTCAGGCCTCCAATGCCCACACGGGGAAACAGCAAGAATGACTTGCCTTTGAAACCTGATCCGTGCGAATGTATTGAAATGTACATCGCTTACATGGCGCTCAATAATTGAGCGCATAGCCAGTGATCAAGTTGAATCGACTTTATGATGAGGGTGCTTCCAATGCAACTCCCAAGGAAAGCATACCGCTTTCTACACCCCTGGCCGCGACGGGGCACATCTTGCACCTGTCGCCTTAGCTGACAATCTCGCCGATACAAAAAATCGGGCAGGCCAGGTTGTGATAGGAGAAAGTGTGAATGAGTTGCCACATTGATCGCAAAGTACAAGTCATCTTTGTCTCTGCTTCATCAGTGAACAAGAACGGCAAAAAGCGCAAGATCGTAATGGAAAGCTGCCCAACGTATGCCCTCATCAGGCTACGCGGATCAGCAGAATGCTTCCCGATCGGATGGGAAGCGATTTACGAGGCAGCCGTTCGGCGCCACGCAGAGAACTTGCGGCTGGAAGCCGAGACCAAGAAGGCGCGCAAGGTCCGAAAGAAGAAACCTACCGGCTGACCAGCCGGGGACGCATTCAAACCAGCATTCAGAATTGAGATGAGCTTGCCTTTACACGGGCGTTTATGCGATTGTATTGAAATGTACATAGCATAAAGCGCCCAAGGCATAAGGCGTTCCTTGCAGAACCTGTTTGACTCAACTCTGTATTGGGGATGTTTCAGATGCAACTTCCAAAAACACCCCGTTGCTTGTCGCGAGAGTTTCTGGCGCTCCAAAGCGAGACATTGCTGTAATTGACGCGCAGCGGAAGGAGAGTAATGACCTTGAACCAAGAACCGTTTGTATCCGCAGATGAAGCAGCCAAGTTTCTTGGCATCAAACGCAGATTTTTACTATCTCTCACACGCCAAGGAGTCGTAGGAGCGTATGCGCTCGGCACCGGCGGCATCCGCAGGGTATGGGTATTTCGGCTCTCGGAACTCGCTGAGAGTATCGCCTCCAAGCGGTATCATTTAGTACATGGCAGTCCCCGCTGAGAGGAGCTTTTGTGGCTTATCAGCGTGGATCATTGAAGAAAGTGCCGCGCAAGGAAGGAGACACCTGGGTGCTCCGCTACAGGGTCAGCAGCACGGACGGACGGCGGGTTGAGAACACCCTGCCCGTTGGCCTTGTTCGGGATTTCCCGAGCGAGAAGGCCGCTTGGCGCGAGGTAGACAGGCTCGGCCTGCTTATCCGCGTCAATAGTGATGCTCCTGCTCCCGGTCGCACCCACTTTGCCGCTCTTGCCGAGCATTACCTGCGGGCGGACTTCGGGGAGGACGCAGTGCGTCCCAAGTCTGAGAACACCGCCCTTACCGTTCAACATATCGTCCGCGACTACCTCATCCCGAGGTTTGGAACCCAAATCGCGGAGGATATCAAACCCCTCGACATCCAACGCTGGCTCAATTCTCTCCATACGGACAAGGGACTGGCCTGGACATCGGTCTCCAAGATTCGCGGCGTTATGCTCCGTGCCTACAAGACCGGCATCCTGCACGAGTTGGTGTCGAAGAACCCGACGCAGCCGGTTGAAACGAGGAGTACGTCAGACTACCGGGCTATTGTCATCACACCGCAACAGACCCGGTCGATTCTGCGCACTCTGTCTAGCCCGCTTCATCGCATTCTGGTATACACCTGTGCCGCAACCGCTCTTCGGGCATCGGAACTGATAGCTCTACGATGGGTGGATCTCCGGTTCGACGAGGGGCGCATCCGCATCTGCAAACGCTGGTCACGCGGGAAAGAAGGCGCGACCAAGACAACATATTCGGATGGCTTTGTACCGCTGCATCCCAGTCTGGCGCGCCATATGCGGGCTTGGCGCGCTCGAACACCCTACGCGAAGGATACGGATTTTGTGTTTCCCTCCTTCAAGGCAAGCGGCAAGGTTCCCCTCAGCGCGGGCATCTTCGCAGCGGATCATCTGCGTCCGGCCGCCACCAGCGCCGGAGTACGGATTCCCGAGGGCTACCGTTTTGGCCTCCATAACCTTCGCCACTCGCTTTCCAACTGGATGGTGAACAAGGCGAAAGTGGACCCCAAGACGGTTCAAGGAATTCTGCGGCATAGCCGGGTTCAGACGACGCTCGACCTGTACACGCAGGGCGATGCGGATGAAACACGCGCGGCTCAGGGTGCGTTTCTCAAGGCGTTGAGAACGCACTCATGCGCCGTGCGCACGACTGGATTCGAACCTGTTTGCAACTATTTATAAATGAGCATGTTGATGAGTCTTTGTCCACTTGTACCCCCAAATATACCCCCTATTAAGCTGTTGCGTCCATATTTGTCTATGGGGGTTCATTGGCGTTGGCTCCAGCTTTCATTATGAGAGCGGGAGTTGTGGTGGACAGACTCTCGCTGTATTGCCTCACCGAAAAGCGTGTTGCATCGCTTATGCAAATAAGCATTCGCTGTCAATTCTCCCGAGCAAGATGGATGTTCATCTTGATCGATTTATCTGTTTCCGCTCGAACGGACCATAGTCCAACGCGGGAATCGGATTCTGCCGGAGCATCTTCGCAAGTTGCAGAATTGGCCCCTGCGGTTCCGGTCCTTCCTGTAGAACCAAGCTGAGAGTCCGCAGAATGGGACCGCTTTTGATCGGAACGATCTTCACGCTTTTTACCTGAAGAGATTTTTCCAGCGCCAGACACGAAACGAAGCCGACCCCTACACCAGCTTCGACCGCAGCAACGATAGCTTCTGTTGAATTCATGTCCACGGTGGTGCGAAGGCCAGAAAGAACACCATTCTTCTCGAGATACTCCTCGACGAAACTCCTCATTCCAGAACCCGGTTCCCGCAACAGGATCGGTTCCTCCACCAACTCCTTTGGAGTAATAGTTTGCCGCTCGGCCCAGGGATGCCTGGCGGGCACAATGAGCGAAAGTTCATCCTCTCCGAAGCTTTCAATTTTGAGATCGGGGCGAAAAGCTGGTGCTTCGATCATTCCAAGGCATACCCGCTGTGTAGTGACCGCCTCCAAGACTTCGCTGCTGCTTCCCGCAATGATGTGGATCCTGAGCATGGGCCAGGTCTTGAGCAACGCCGGCAATAGTCTGGGCAACAAATAAACAGCTAGAGTGTGGGAGGCACCCACTCCGAACTCAATTTCTTCCTGCGCGCCAAATGGTTTAAGCGCTGCCACCGCCTCATTGCTCAACACCTCAATCTTGCGGGCATACACAAGCAATGTTTCGCCAGCCTTGGTCAAGGAAATGCTTTGCCGAATACGACTGAAAAGAGCGACTCCGAGCGATTCTTCTAATGCCTTGATCTGAGCCGTCACTGCCGGTTGCGACAGATCCAAGACAAGAGCTGCTTTCCGGAAACTCAGCATCTCCGAGACAATGCGAAAGGTTTTTAGACGAGAATGATCCACACTCAAAGCCTCTCACGCCTTGAGCGGTTTCGTCCAGCGTATAGTACAGCATTCAAAGAAACTTGAGAGTCTTAAAACCAGATGGAGCTGTTAATTTATCCTTCCTGGAGGATATTTATACTTCCTGCAAGGGAGCAAGCAGACGCGAATGGTATATGCCCATCCGCGTCTGCTAATTGAAAGAACACTTACACTGCAACCGGATTAATCGCTTCGGTGGGCAGAGCCAGCGCCTGCTGTCGCAGTGACTCGAAGAGAATGCTGGACAGATAGCGTTCGCCGAAATCCGGCAACACCGCAACGATAAGCTTTCCGGCGTTCTCCGGCCGCGAAGCCACTTTTAACGCCGCAGCCACTGCCGCGCCCGAGGAAATGCCGACGAACAGACCTTCCTGGAGCGGCAGCCTTCTTGCGGCTTCAATAGCTTCGTCATTGGTAACCTGCACCACCTCATCCACCAAGCTGGTATCGAGCACACTCGGGATGAAGCCAGCACCTATGCCCTGAATCTTGTGAGGACCAGGCTTACCGCCAGAGAGAACTGGGCTATCGGCAGGTTCGACCGCGATGGCCTTGAATGTTGGCTTGCGTTCTTTGATGTATTTAGCCACGCCGGTAATGGTGCCGCCGGTGCCGACGCCGCTGATGAGAATGTCGATTTTACCGTCGGTATCGTTCCAAATCTCAGGACCTGTTGTCGTGTAGTGGATGGCCGGGTTGGCAGGGTTGTTGAACTGCTGCAGAATGAATCCATTCGGAGTCCTGGCCAGAATCTCCTCGGCTTTGGCCACCGCGCCTTTCATGCCGTTCGGCCCGGGAGTCAGCACGATCTCGGCACCGAAGGCCAGAATCACCGTGCGGCGCTCCAGACTCATGGTTTCGGGCAGGGTGAGGATCAGCCGGTAGCCCTTGACTGCAGCAACAAAGGCGAGTGCAATGCCTGTATTGCCGCTGGTAGGTTCAATCAGCACGGTCTCTCCGGGCGTGATTTTACCAGCCTTCTCGGCGGCTTCAATCAACGCCAGTCCGATGCGATCCTTTACGCTCGAAACGGGGTTTTGGCTTTCCAGCTTGGCTACGACAGTAGCAGGCAGGCCAGCAGCAATGCGGTTTAACCGTACCAACGGAGTACGACCAATGAGTTCAGTTACATCTGCAGCAATACGCGCCATGATGTTATCCTCTTTCAGGGAAAGATTCCCTATCAATTTTCGGTTTTATTGGGATGGTTGAGTTGCGAGGTACGAACGAACGAGCGCGAACTGGGCACACGTTCTCATCGGAGCTGTCACCAGGACGGTGTTAGCGACATCGACGCAAAATGACAGAATAGTCCGGTGCCCCCTTCAATAGCAAGAGAAACCAAGAGCAATGCGAAATAGTGCGCATACAGAATGTTGCAAGTTGAGCAGTGATAAATGATTTCATCCGACAGTGAGTTCCTTTCTGTTGACGCTTCTATCGTCAGCCCGGCCGAGAGCGAACTCCCACTTCGCCTCCGGCCGGGCCAATGCCGATTAAGACCTAAAACTGCAATCGCGCTGAAAACTGCAACATTCTGGGATAGTAGCTGAGAGTGCCTGCCGTGGACGCCGGGTGCCCGTATGCCGCGGACGTGATGCTTCCGTTATAAGAACCGTAATTTGAGTGGTTGAAAACATTGAACGCTTCCACTTGCACCACACCCCGAAACCGCTCGTTGATCTTGATGTCCTTGGCGAGATTTGAGTCGACGCGCTGGATTGGCTTGCCTACTAACTGGTCACCATCGGTAATATCGAACCCGGAAACAGGATCAAGATGATTGTGTATTGGGTTGTTGTACACCACTGTTCGCGTAGCGGGGCAACTGGCATTGGTTGCATCGGCACCGCAGTAGGTTCGGTTGGTTGCGTAGGAGCCAAGGCCAGTCGGGCTGGCTCCAGCCGTCGTCGAGAAATTGGCGCCCGAGCCATAGTGATAGAGCAGTCCGCCATGAAGCCCGAATCGCCATTGGTAATCTGAACTTACATTGAGCGTATGTAGCTGATTTTCAAGTCCATTGGCCCAGTCGCCATTGAAATTGAATGGGTTGTTTGCATAGCCAAAAGGACCGAGGTGGTCGTTGTCCTTCTCCCTTGACAACGTGTATGCCGCCGATCCTGATAAGCCATGCCAGCTACGCTGCTGAAGATTTACGAGCAGCGCATCGTAGATGTTGCCTACATTTCTCGGCGTTTCAAAGGTCAGAATCGCCGCATAGAGAGGATTCGGACGGCCTGCTATATTTGGATTCAGATTGAAACCCGTCACCGGATCCTGATAGAGATTCTGATCAACGCGTATCCAATCGTGATGCGTGCGATCATGCAGGTAATCCGCTGAGACAATCAGCCCATTGCGAATCTCGCGTTGAACGCCAATGGACGCCTGCGCGGACCATGGCGTAACCACATTGGGAGCCATGACTTGTACCGTCTGCCTATAAGCAGTAGGATTGGCCAGAATTTCGGCTGCGGTCGTATTCCCAAATGGATTGGTCAGGTTAATCGGCGAACTCGCGGTTGCCGTGAGTGTTGGCTCAACCGAAGTCTGCCCGTTAAATAATGAGGCATCCTCGATCATATTGGTCATGATGTTGGAAAAGAATATTCCCGCTCCGCCTCGGACCACAGTTTTACCGCTGCCGGTCGGATCCACAGTGAACCCCAGACGCGGCGATACCTCGTGGTTGTCTCCGCTGGTCGGCTGTTTGAGCCCGCTCAAAAGCTTGACGTGCGGATTGAATACACCGATGTCGTTATCATAACGAACACCTGCATTAATGGTCAGTCGATGGCTGAGTTTCCAGTCGTCCTGAATCCAGGTGCCGAAGATGTTGCGTGGAAGATTGAAGTGATTATCGCCGAACGACTGCGAGTAGTTGATCGCATCCGTACTGAGATCGGCATAATTCCATGTTGTCGGGTCTGTTAGATTGGGAAAATCGGCTGCGGTGACAGTGGTGTGAGGATCATTGATATCGTAGTGCATGGTTGCAGAGCCGCGGGTATACATATCGAATGTCCCGTGATAGAGAGCATGTAGATACTCTCCTCCGATTTTCACGCTGTGCTTTCCGTGCAGCCAAAATAAGTCTTCTCGGTAGCTCTGGTTTTCGCCGCTACTGTTATTCGGATAATTGTAATTTCCGCCGATGGTTGTACTGGGAAAGTTCAATGTCAGAGCGTTGGTACTTGGCTGGCTTTCCCCACCGGTGTGATGATATCCAACCTTCAGTTCATTGACAGTATTCGGCCCGTATGTATGAGACCATGTAAATTGAGGCGCATAATCGTTGCTCTTTGAACTGTAGATCTGCGTCGGACTCGCGGTTCCCGTCAGCGCTGAACTGGTATACGGGTTGCCCTGCGTATCGCCACTCACCCGCAAAGAGAAATGATTTCGTGCATCCGGCAAATAATCCCAGTGCGTAAGGTATTCTCTAGTGGAAGTTTGCGTGGAGTGAGTCCAAACAGGAATCGTTGATGTAAACCCATAAGGATTCAATACGATCGTATTTGGTTGCCGCTCCGCTTCAAAAGAGGCGAAGTAAAATAGTTTCTCCTTTCGCACCGGGCCGCCAACCGTTCCGCCATATTGCTGATCGGAGAACGGCACAACTTCATGAGCTATCGGGTCGGCAGCATCAAAGGTGTCGTTGCGGAAGTATCCGAAGGCCGATCCGTGAGTGGAGTTGCCACCAGACTTTGTTTGAATGTTGATCTGAATTTGTGAGGACCTTCCCAGAGTCGCATCAAACCGATTTGTAATGACCTGGAACTCGGAGATCGCATCGCGACTATACAGGACGGGGCTGCCTACGCTCAGGTAACTGGCATAGTTCGTCGTTTCCTGACCGTCGAGGTGAATCTGCGTAGATCCAGTTGAGTACGCCGGTAAGAGGCTGCTGGTGATCGCATTCACACGAACTCCAGGAACGAGTGAAGCCAGTTGAAGATAGTCGCGACCGTTGAGCGGCAACTTCGATACCGCGTCAGGATCAATGTTGCCCGCAACTGCCGACGAAGTGGTATCGACCGCAACTTCGTCCGCGGCGATAGATACTTGTGTACTAATCGAAGCCGGCCTCAAGATCAAAAACACCTGCAAGGTTTGGCCCACGTGCAGAGTAACCTGTCGTTCAACGGGTGCAAATCCCGCGCTTTCAGCCCTGATTGTGTAGGTGGCAGCGTCAAGCACGGGAAATTGATACACTCCTTGAGCATTGCTCGTGGTCTCGTAAGTTGCGCCGCCGATTTGTGTTGCACGAATCGGCGCTGATTTCACCACTGCACCGGTAGCATCAACTACTGTTCCGGTGATTGATGTTTGCTGGGCATATGCGCTCACTGTAGCCAGAAGAAGCGCGACAATATGCAAGAGTTTCAGTTTCATAATGCTTCCTTTCAGGTATCCTGTCTTCCGATCCTTGGTTGGTGATGCATTTGCGCGGTCAGCACAACTTGAGAGCATCATACATTTCGAAGGAAACTGCTGCCGCAGATGGTTGACGGGCGTACATCCGCCTCGCCATCGACATGGAAGGTCTCTACAGTCGACAGCCAAAAAGTAGACGTCTAAACAAGAGGCAAGCGCAGTTCATCTCTCATTTCTCCAGTGTGTTTTTTACGACTTCGCCATTTTTCACGATCACGGCCAAAGATTTATCCGGCGATCCAAGAATCGAGATATCTTCCAAGGGATTGCCGTTTACCAGCAGAAGGTCTGCATAGGCTCCAACTTCCACCACACCTAACTTCTTTGGATAGGGGTTGCGAGGTCCGGACAGGGCAACCAACTCGCCATTCGCCGCAGTGGCAATATGAAGAATTTCCTCCGGGGTAAACCACTTCGCAAGCAAAACCAGACTGGCATTCTGCTGCGCAGCGAGTTTCAATCCGCCTCCCAGATCGGTCCCGAAAGCAATCTTGACATGATATTTTTTGGCGAGCGTATAGGCGTTGTCTGTGCCTGCTGTTACTAACAAGCTCTTTGCATACTTGGAACCGCTGGTAAGTTCAGGCGGAAGTTTCGATTTGTCCGTAGTCGGAAGAAATGGCTGAATGCTCAACCAGATTCCCTTATCAGCGATCAGCTTGATTGTTGGCTCATCAAGCAACTGCCCATGATCAATAACCTTCACCCCGGCATCGATGGCCCGGCGCGCGCCTTCAGAGGAATAGTTATGCACCGTTACATATGTCCCCCAATCAGAAGCAGCCTCAACGGCAGCGCGAATCTCATCAAATGTAAATTGCAGGCTGTCCAGAGGATCGCTGTCGGAGGATATTCCCCCTGTCGTTGCAAGCTTGATCTGGCTGGCACCTAGGCGCAGCTGCTCCCGAACTGCCGCCAGCACTTGATCTCTACCATCGACGATGATTGAGTCGCCAATGATTTCACTGCGCGGCGTGCTTCCACCAAACCGAGGATGTTCGTCGGTCACTTTACGCCCATCGCCATGACCTCCAGTTTGGCTAATCATCGCGCCGGAAGGATAGATACGAGGGCCTGCAATTAACCCATCATCAATAGCTTTTTTTAGTCCAAACGAAGGTCCGGCCAAATCCCGAACGGTGGTAAAGCCTCGTAGTAGGGTTTGCTTGGCTTCCACTCCAGCAAGAAGGTAAAGATACCCAAAATCGCCATCTCGCTCTGCCCGCGTGGCACCGGCATGAATAGAGTGCCAGTGCGCATCGATGAGACCGGGAATCAGAACGCGTCCATTTCCATTGATAATCGTCGCGCTCGATCCCGCAGGAAGCTCGACTGGGCCGGTTGATATCTTTGTAATTGTGTCTCCCTCAACCAGGAGATTGCTAAGAGGCGTCAACTGGGCGGAATTGCCGTCAAAGATGCGAACATTCATGAAAAGCACGGAGGTTGAAGCTTGTTGACTTTGAAGCGCAGGTTGAACTGTCACGAGTACTAACAGCAGAATGGTCCAGCGAAGAATGATAGACGCCGCGAATGACGCGATAGGCCATTTCATAGGAAATCCTTTCATCGAAATGTCTTCGATCGTTGAATGGTGGTCTTTATTCCTGGTTATTGAGGAATAGCAGTGTGTGGATAGCAAGTCGCACTGAAAGCAGGCCACAACAGACGTACTGGACATCGGGCCTATAGGTAAAACAACAAAGACCCACGCCAGTGGTGCTGGTTAGTGGGCCTTATGCATTGATTCAGTCATGTGAATCTATAGCATAAATACGTTTGCTACACGTGTCCCCGCTTCGCCAGCCTACGCCGCACGAAACAACAACAGCCACGCGTTAATAAACATACATGATCCACCATAGATTTCATCTATCACCCATTTCTTGACGAATGCTCTGTGTGTTCAGTCACATATCATTGTGACTAAACTGAATAACAATAACTTCACACTTACTTCTGCCTGCTGCGCATCGAAGCATGATACTCGTGAACTGTGCTGGCTGGCTCCGATCGATCTATTCCGCGATGCATCGACCAATACCAGCCGGCATACAATCAAATACGCGAGCGAAAACGCCTGCTTGTCCTTAATTGGCGAGCTGTTGGGTCTGTGGCTTCGAACTGCTGAAGGCGTGCTTGTTCTCTTGCAGAAGCTTCTCGATGTTGACTTCATATTTCTGTTTTACCTCATGATCGAATACAAGGCTTCCAGAGGAGGGAAAACCGGTCTCGATCGCATGAACAAGTCCGTCTCTTCCAATGAAAAACGTTGTTGGCCATGCATTCAGATTTGCTGCCTGAGAGAGCTTGTCATGCACATCTGCAGGTTCTCCGGCCAGCAAATAGGTGTACTCTATGCCGTATTTCTTGATGAAGGCATGAAGCCGGGCGAGAGTGTGTGCCTGCGATGATTCTTCAAAATCAAGCGCTACGATCTCCAGACCTCGCGAGTGGTACTTGCGATACAACTCGGCCAGATATGGAGCCTCATCGTGGCAGTTTGGGCACCAGCTTCCAGTGACGTTCACGAGCACGACCTTGTTCGCAAATTGCTGGTCCGTATTAGAAACGATCTTGCCGTTTAGGTCAGGAAAGCTGAAATGAAAGGGCTGTCGCGGATCCTTCACAGAGGTGTGAGCGCTGAAGTCGTCAGGCGGAGGAATTACTTTGGCGCGTGAGTCTGTCGCTCGAATAGCCTTGAACTTTGCCGGATCACCCACGAGTCCAGCATGGGTGTGTGTCCCATCGAGGGCCAGATCGAGCGACCCATCCGAAGCGGGAACGATTTCGAGAATGGATGCCCGAACATCTCCGAAATGAGTTATAGTAAACTTTCCATTTCGATAGGTGCCCGTCAGAGTTCCCGTGTCGCCATCCACCCGGAGAATGGTCGCGGACACATTTGATCCCTTTTGGCTTACCACGAGACGCCAGGCGTGTTCACCCTTCGAGCTCTCTGTTGGAATGATCCACACTCCCGAAATGTTCGGGGCCTTTTCATCTGAAGCATCCTGATTCACATGCGGCGCGAGTTCGAGTGGATACGAGAAATCTCCACTGTCATTGCTATAGGTTCCCTGAAGAATACCGTTCGTCAACGTTGCCTTCAGCGTAGTGGCAAATTGGGCAAACTTCAGAGTAAGAGAATTGCCCTCGAATTCACCCTCGGTAGCGGAAGTGCGCTGAGTGCCATTGATGAACGCTCCACTGGCAAGATTCTTGTCTCCAGACAGTTCGAGATGAACGGGGATTGTCAGCGTATCACCTATTTTCGCGTTCCCATCCCAGCGGCCTGTGATGCCTTGCGCAGCGGACACTGAGATGAGAAAAAAAGGTAGTAGATACCGATAGAGACGATTCATGATCTTTTATTCCCTCCTGATGATTGGGTTGTGACAGCTAACTTCGCTAGCATTTCACCTTCAGATTACGAACATGAACGCCGCTACCGTGCGGCACAAACATCCGCGCCGGTCGCTATCTGCACGAATGGCTTGACGATCTCACTTACCGAATAAACATTCCCGTTCTTGATTACGCATTGCACATTGGCGGCATTGTCGATATTGACGAGAGGATCGCCGGAGACCAGAATCAAGTCGGCGAGTTTGCCTTTTTCAAGCGTACCGAGATCTTTTGTTAGTCCATAGGCTTTTGCCGGGAGAATCGTAACCGTTTCCAGCGCCTGCCATGGGGCTAGTCCGTATTTAACCTGTGCTCGCAAATTCAGATGAAGAGAAGTAGAAGGAAGATCGAGCGGCGAGTCCGTGCCGGCAAGGATGAGCCCTCCTCCGCGTATAGTTTCCGCCACAGTCTCTTCTTCATCCTGAACGCGTTTCAGGTTTTCCTTTTGGTCTTCTTTCTCGGACAAATCGCGCGAGTGCTTCAGCCTGAGCTGCTCCCACAGTGGGGCCACGCCATAACGCGGATCCTCGGGAAGCGTTGGGTATTCCGAGTAAAGAGCCGGGCTTAATACTGTTGTCATGGTAAACATGCCAGACTCAGAAAGCAGTTTGCGCACGTCATCGTAGCTCACGCCGACAAAAGACCGGGAATAGGCGTAACCCGTGCGAGAGGTGGCACTGATATGAGCTATGCCGTCATTACCCAGAGAAACCGCAGGCAGTAGATAGTGCGATGCCGTTTCAACTCCCATCTGCTGGTGCGCAAACTCGTTGCTTTTCACCATCCATGAATATGGGAGCCGCACGTACAATTTGACCAGATCGAAGTCTAGAGCTTTCAGCCGGTTTAACTCTCTATAGAGCTGAGCCTCGCTGGTGGTGGAAATCATCATCGAGTAATAGACCCGCTCACCGTCAATGGCCTCGCCGGTGGGAAACAGTCGCGGCCCTGTTGCGGCCCCGGAGTCGAACGCCTCACGCTCCTCTTCCGCACGATACGCATTGCCGGCCATCTCACGCAGCTCTGTGATCCCATAAGCAAGCCACAGCCGGCCCATGCGATCTCCATAATAGATAGAATTGTGTGCATTTGGATGTGCGTGATTCTCCCACAATCCCGGTAGTACCGTCAGCTTCGACGCATCGATTTCGCGGACGTTGTCTGGCACCGGCGCATCTCGATGCGGCTCAATGCTTTCGATGCGATTGCCGACGATGAATATGTCCACATCTGTTTGCTCTTCGGACCCCTCTCCCTTCCAAACTCGTCCTGCATGGATGAGCATTTTCTGCTCGGGTATGTCTTGCTTGTAAGTTAATTGCAAGGGGACCTGACGGATCTTTCCGGTCAAACGCGTGAGGATGTGCAAGGCACCGTTGTGTAGATACAGAATATGCTTTGAATCACCGCTCCAGGTTGGCGCATCGGTAGTTTCATCATTCAGCTTGTGAGCAGGACCGTTCGGTATCCCGTGCTTGTCCACTGGCAATGCATAGAGAAGATCATCCATCACGAACGCCATTTCTTTACCATTGGGCGCGTAGACAGGTCCGTCTTCGGTGCGTGTGGTGATGGATTCAAATGGCGCTGGCTCAAAATACTGTATTTTCCCGTCTGAAACATTCACGGTAAGTATCTGGCTGGTTCCTTCGCGGAATCGTTTGGTATAGGACTTTACCGTTGCGATGGCTACGGTGGACCCATCTGCTGACCAAGCCGGACGTCCAGGAAAGAACGTGGAAGGAGCTAGCGTCCTGACCTCACCAGTGGATACATCGGCCTGCAAAGTTGCTCCCGTCTGATCCTGAAAGGCAATTCTCTTGCCGTCTGGAGACCATGCTGGAAATATCTGCGCGGAATCCTTGCCGAGAGAAAGAGGCTTTTCCGCGCCGGTGGGCAGATTGAGCAGATAAATATTCTCGCTGCCGCCTTTGTCCGAGACATAGGCAAGACTCTCGCCGTCAGGCGACCACGCTGGTCCTTGTTTGTAATACGCGTCGTGCGTTATTTGTCGCGGAGTTTTGCCGATTTCCATTAGCCAAAGCTGGTTGAGCGCGATAAAGGCAACCTGCTTACCATCGGGAGAAAGCGCTGGCGCAAGAATTCCTTTAGCCAGCCTTGGTGATGCTGAGTCGAAGTCATAATGCTTATGTACGTACTCTGGTCGAATGGATTGGATGCCGGCGGTGAAGGGAATCAAGGTCTCGGTTCCAGCAGCAGCATCTAAATGCACGATATGACCATTGGCTGCATAGATTAGTTCAGAGGGGGTGAGCCATGCCGCTGCAAACGGGAATGTGTCGTCAGACTTGGAGATTGCAGTTCGATCCCCCTTCAGTACCAGGTGGGCCGAGTTCATGAACATACCCGTTCCGAGGAATTGGGTGTAAGAGATTGATTTTCCATCGGGCGACCATGAGGGAGCCTCAATGCGGCCTTCCTTGCCGTCGAGAGTTGCCACCGTGTGCTGCTTTCCAGAGGCATCGATCGCTTCGATTGTCTTGCCCATAATACCGGTTCCGCTAACAAAAGCAATCTCTTTTCCGTCAGGCGACCAGGCAGGCTCATATTCGTCAGCCTCTGCAAAGGTCCATTGCTTCAATGCGCCAGTGGCTACATCCACGGTCCAGATGTCGTAGCTTCCTTTGAAGACTCGGTCGGATGAGAACGCAATTGTCTTACCATCTGGCGAGAAGCTCGGCTCGCGGTCGTCTCCGTGGCCGTAGGTGAGTTGCTTGAGGCCCCTACCGTCGGGCTTGATGGTCCAAATGTGAAATGTTCCGCCGATATAAGATTGGATGGCGATCAGATTGCCCTGCGGCGACCAGTTCGGGTGAGATGCCTCCTGCACTGGAGAGGTCAGTTGTTTTGCGTGGCCTCCTGTCAATGGCAATGTATAGAGCATCCCTTGCAGGTCCATGACAATTGTCTTGTGATCAGGCGATACGGTAATCGCAAGATCTGTACCTTCATGTACGGTAATGATCTTTGATCTGGTCTTGACGGTCGATGGCTTGAATGCCTCCTTCGCTAATAGAGGATTGCAAAAGGTAGATACAAGCACCAATGCGATCAATATTCGTATCTTCAGAACATTATCGCATTGGAATTGAAGCCATGAATAGCGCGTGATCATCACTGTTCCTCTTGAAACTGTGGGGTAACCCTACCCCGGTTATCGCATTGTTTGTCGATCGCCACTAGCCGGCAACAGCCTCAATGACACTGCCTTCCAGTTGTTCCTCGTTTTCTCTGTCGGCGATGGCGACATTGCGCGGGTAGGGGTAAGGTTCCAGCATGGCAAAAAATACAATGGCGGAAAATAGAGCTACAACCGCAAGCAGGATGGCAGCGTTATACGATCTGGAAAAATCGAAACACGCGCCAAACACCACGGCGGAAGGCGCCGTGACCACCAGCATGAGCGGCATCATCGAACCATAAATCGTCGCGAAGTTTCGCACTCCAAAGTAGCGCGAAGTGAAATACGATTGCATGCTGGTTTGCCCCCCGCAGCTTACCCCAAACAGAAACATGAGCGGCAGCACCAACAGTTCCCCATGAACGAAGAAAAGAGCGCTCATGCACAGCAAAGAGAGAATTGCAAAGGGCAAAATCACTTTGGGTGTATTGAACTTGTCAAGCAAGATTCCAGTCATGAGCTGTGCGATCAACCCGCCGAAAGATAGAAGTGACAATCCCCAAACGGCATGGTCGCGCAGTACGCCATGCTCGCTCATAACGCCAATACTATGCGCGTAGAAGCCGCCGTTGACGAAGGTTCCTCCAACCTGCGCGAAGAGCACGATCCAGTACGTTCTGGCGCGCAGGGCTTCATATAGACGAATCTTCGGCGCTCCATCCGGAACCACTTCGTGGCTTCTGTTGATCTCGTACTCTTCCTGGGATACCTTCCTTTCTCGGAAAAAGAAATACAGCACAGGAAAAGTAATGAAAATAGTGGTTGCGGCAAAAACGAAATATACGTTTCGCCATCCCAGGACACTCATCAGCCAACGAATTGCAATCGGACTTAGCACCATCCCAGCAGCACAGCCAAAGCCCAAGGATGTCAGAGCTATTGCCCTTTTGCGAAAGAACCAAGTCGAGATGATTTTGCTATAGGCGATTGCGCCGGGCGACGACAGCCCAAGGAGAAAGTGCGCCAAATAAAAAATAACCAGATTCTTGCCGATAAACGGGAACAGCGATATGAGAAAACCGCCGCAAAGAAGAAGTGGAAGCAGCACTCTTCTTGGTCCGAATTGATCGACCATCCTACCAAAGATTAGACAACTGACCGATATTCCGATCCACAGCGCCGTGTCCGCGCCTCCGATGGCTGCCCGGCTCCATCCGTAATCGCGGGAGATTGTGCCGATAAATACGGTTATCGCCACGCTGACCAAGATGAACCCGCTAGTCATTGTGCTGACAAAGGCCGCCAATATCACGGCTAAAGATTGCGGCGTTATTTCATTGCTTTTGCTCATTTCATTACCTTTCGCCGGGAATACAAAGATATTCGCAATGGCCTAGACGGATTGTCTCGCTGATACGCCAAGTCGAGTACTCAATGGCGTCTCGGAATTTCTTCGGGAGGATTGTCCGCGATAGCCGCAATAGCTGAGACAAGATGATCAATCTCTTCCGGTGTGTTGTAAAAATGCGTGGAAACTCGCAGTGCCGAATTGCCGCCGTCATAGATCGTGCGCGTGTAAATCTTCTCTTTGTTGACCAGCGTTGTAACGACTGTCTCGGGAGTAACATGATCCAGAGATATGGTCGTCAGCGATGCGTTGAGTAGTTGGTTTTTCGGAGTGTGAAAGCGAAGGGTAGGAATAGTCTCCAGGCCTCTCCGGAGATGTTTCGATAAATCGCGTACTCTGTTTTCAATTGCGTCTTTGCCGATTTCGTTTTGCAGTTGAATCGCCGCGCCTATCCCTAGCCATGCGGGGATGTTGGGTTGGCCGGCCTTTTCGTATCTGCTGATTGGATAGGGAGACGGCTTTCCATATTCATCGAATCCATAGAGCGGCCATACCATTTCCTGCAGATGCTTGGCAATATAGGCAAATCCGGTTCCCGTGCCGGCCAAGAGCCATTTTTGTCCAGACCCCGCATAGTGATCCACGCCCAGTTCCCGCAGATGGATCGGGAGCACGCCAAACGATTGTGCACCATCGACGGAAATCAGAATGTTGTTCTCATGCGCCAGAGCAGCGAGTTCTTTGATCGGGGCTTTTAGTCCGGTCGTGTAAAACACATGGCTTGCAACAATCACGCGGGTCTTCGGCGTGATGGCATTACGATAAGCGGCCAGTATCTGATCGGGGTGTTCGGGATGCAGAGGAAAGTCGATCCAAACGATCTTGATTCCGTATCTTTTTTCCAGCGTCTGATAGGGTTGAATTCCACCGAAGTGTTCTTGCTTGGCAAGGATGACTTCGTCTCCCCGCTTCCAGTCAAGTCCATGGGCAAAGATGTTCATGCCCTCCGAGGTGCTGTGCGTAAAGCTGACTTCATCCGTATCCGCGTGCACGAACTCCGCCAGTAGCGTGCGTGTCTCGATAATTCTATCCATCAGAAATGGATCGAACGGGCTCACCGCGATCTGTCGATCAATTTTCTCGTGCAGGTCGAGGACTTGTTTGGATGCTGGTCCAGCGGTTCCATTGTTAAAAAACCGTATTGCCGGATCCAGTACAAAGTGATCGCGAACATTTTTCCAGTAGGTTTCATCGATAGAAGCCGTTGTCATCGCTCTCTCCTGATATTTCATGAGTCTGTTGTCGTTAGCAGGCTCGCTGGCCTGGTTCATTTGGAAGGTGATCGATCTTGTCACCTCATTCCGGCTTAATGGCCGACAGGGACTACAGCGATTGCCTCTATCTCGACCAAGGCATCCTTCGGAAGATTAGCCACCTGCACGGTTGACCGGGCGGGTGGATTGCTTTTGAAATAGCGGCCATAGACTTCGTTGACCGCGAGGAAATCCGAGATGTACTTCAGATAAACCGTGGTTTTGACCACATTTTCAAGGCTCGTTCCCGATGCCAGAAGAACTGCTTGCAGGTTCTTCAGGACACGATCCGCCTGAGTTGCGCTGTCACTGCCAACGATCTGTCCGGTTCCAGGGTCCAGCGGAATCTGTCCAGATGCGAATACGAGTTCTCCAACCTTGATCGCCTGCGAGTATGGGCCAATGGCCTCGGGGGCATCTGGAGTGCTTACCACATGCTTCTGTTCTGACCGGCCGTTCGCGGCGGGCTGAGGTTCTGTAGCTGCAGAGAGTATTCTTGTCATCGTTTCCCCTTAAGTTTGCAATTGCTTCATCTGACGATGGGATGCGGTCGATTATGCCTCTATGACAACTCTGTCCACGTGCCCGAAGCCTTTGCCGTAATCCAACCACTCGATGACCCGTGTTTGCAGCCGCAGCAGCGAGAAGTCCTTCAATCCCTCTCGCGCCACCAGATCTCTGATGTACGCATTGCGCGCGCTAATCGCCTGAACGGCGTTTTGCAATTCATCTTCGGACGTTATAGGGGCTGCTGTACCGAGATACAAGGCGCTTTTCCAGCCGGCTCTATCCTGCTCCTTCTTTTCCACGAAAAAGGACACCTTGGGTTGCTTCGCAATATCAGCAACCTTTGCTGAGTTCTTCTTCGTAGCGAGGAGAATGTCGTTTCCGCTTACGGTAAATGCCCCAAACGTACGCTGCACCGGAGTGCCGTCGGCTCGCACATATGCCAACACACCCAGCGGGGCATCCTGGACATATTCATAAATCTCGTGTTGCACTTCCTGATTACTCATAATCGGTCTCCCATTCTGTTGTACTTCGTTGTTTCATCTACAACGTGCTAGCAGCGGCACACGTTACGACAACATCTCGATGAAGGCCTTGACCCGCGTCAGCTGCTCTTCCGTCGGAGGCTCGCGATGAACCGAGGTATCCAGTGAAATATAGGGAATGCCCATTTTCCTGAGGCCTTCATCCTGCCAGTCGATCTGCGCCATCGAAGCGCCACTCGATCCGAAACGAGTGGGCATATCCCACCCTGGCGCAGAGACAGATATGCGTCAAAGGTGGGAGACCTGCGTTTGCGGAGTTCCACGTTCAGATCATGTGCCGTCAACATCACGTGAGTTGCAATGCTTAGGCCGCCGTTTGGTAGCAATGGAAATCACGCGGACCGGGCCTAAGACTGCGTCAACATCTCGACGAAGGCCTTGATCCGCGTCAGTTGCTCTTCCGTAGGAGGATCCTGATGAACCGATGTCTCCAACGATATGTACGGAATGCCGAGCTTCTTGAAATACAACCGCTCCAACTGCGGAACGATGCTTCCATAAGGGCACCCTGTCACATTTCCCGAGAGAATGCCGCGCGCGCCGGTTTCTTCGACGATTCGTGCAATATCGAATTTCCTCAGTTGCACCGCAGCGCCGACCATTTCTCCATACTGCCCTGCTAGCTGCGAGTCCAGCAGGAAATGCGCGATCGACTCTAGCGGAGGAACATCTTCACGGTAATCGCGGGTTCCAAACTCCCAACCCACGATGGCTCCGTGGGCCGACTCCACCGCTCTATAAAGCGTGTAGTCGCCCAGGAAAAACCCAGCGAGCACAAGTGGAATATACGGTCTTGGGTCCGGAATCTTGATCGCTTCTTCCAGATCGACAATGATTTCATCCAAAAGATTGGAGAACTTCTCCGCATCGCCGTAATAGCTGAAGGATCCTAGCATCAACAACAGCACCGCATGACCTGGCACATCCAGAGGCGTCTTGGTGCGCAAAGCGAGAACGCGCTGGAGTTTTGCAGATATCTCGTTTTTTCGGTGGATCTCGTAACTTAACCTGGCCTCATCGACGGGCTTGCCGGTCAGCCATAGCGCAACCTTCTGAAGTTCATTGGTGACGAACTTAACTACTTCCGGCGTCTTGTCCCGGTCTTTGAATGTGCTTACTGCCTCAATGAGGTGAACATCATAACCCTCTTGCCTCGCCAATTCGAGCACAATACTGATCGGTTCGCAAACCGCATTGAAAGCAAGGATACGTTTAATTTTCTCTGTATCCTTGCGCCCATGCAGACTTCCGATAATCGTCTTGATCATCGAGCATTGTTCATTGGGAATTTGGAAATAGCCTTCAGCAATCGCTTCAGTTTTATGGCTATCATCCCGCCATAGTTCCATGATGCTGATTGGGATGGTATCGCAAGCCAATATAAGCGGCAGTTCCCAGCTTGTCCCACCCCAGATTGCGGTCTTGCCCTCAGCGACTGCCTGTTCTACATCGCGAAAGGTGTAGGTTGTCGACAAGCTCAGCAGCTTCAAGATCGATGGAAGCGGCTTGCGCTGATAGTTCTGCCAGATCGTCTCCGCATCAGTTAGCGGATTAAGCAGTTGCGTATTGCTCATTGAGCTTGCTCCTTTTCTCTTGCAGCACATCAAGAAATGCTTCGACACGGGTCGTAAGCTGGCCATGGTCGCTTTGCGAGTAGTCGCCCGAAAGCGCCAATACAGGCACACCTAACCTTTGAAATCCCTCGATAAATTGCTTTTGCGGGATGCCATAGCAGGCGCAGAATTTGAGCGAGACGTACACTGCTCCTTCCACGTCATACTCTTCAGCCAGTTGAGAGGATAATTCGACACTGCTTTCCAGCGGTTTCATACGCGCGCACGGCGCCTGATCCAGATAGCCCTCAGCGAGCGCCTGGAATGGATCTCCAGACTCCCGAATCGTGTGAATGAACGGTCTGACGCCGGTGCAATGATCTTCAATGACCACTTTGGCTCTGCCGCTGCCTTCAATGATCTCGATTAATCTGCGGTCACCATCTGCCACGATAGATCCCGACATCATGACACGAACCGGCTTTTTTCCCGGATCTGGAACGTCACGCAACTGGTGGTACAGATGCTCGTATGCAGGCAGCAGCTCTTCTGGCTTCAGATAGTAGTAGCCCTTGACCAGGTCAAGGTACTCTTGACCGGATAGAACCGGCGTGCTGCGCTTGCGAAGCTCGGAGAACTTCTTCAGCAACCGCCGAATCTTGTTATAAAGAATGATCTGCTCGCGCACATCGCTCTCGGAAATCTTCTTCCCGGTTAGTTCTTCAAGATCGCCGCGGAAAACATGAATCTGATTGCGATAGAAGTTTCGCGAGTCCGGCTCCAGGCGAAGTTTCGGCAGACTGTACATCTGCGTGGGCACAAACTGATCGATAACTTCGGAAGCCCGCTTCATGGCCGCGCAGGTGTGAAAGTTATAAACCTTGTCGAGCGACAGATGAAGCGGATCTCCACTCTGGAACTGGCCAATGCAGCTCTTGCTGAAGTCGCACGCCACGCTTTGGGTATATAACTCGCCCGCTGCAACCGTCGCCGCATTGCCTCCCTTGAAGAGACGCCGGTGGCGTATGCCAGCAGCATTGAGTAATTCAAGTGGCGTGTACGCGCAAAGATAGCCGACTTTTTTGTGACCATTCTTCACATTCACGAACGCATCTTCGGCGCTGTCGATGGACTTCAAGACCGCGGCCAAATCGGATTCCGTATGCAGAGAGGCCGTATCATGCGTTTTGGCGTGAGGTTTGACTTTAGCGTACTTGGCAGCGAAAACTGCAGCGCCAAGCGCTCCTGTGAAGATCATGTCTGCCTTTGGAGGATTGCTGAACTTGTGGCCGAGCAGTTCTTCGAGTACCTTCCACATTCCGATATTGTTGGCTACGCCGCCGGAGAAAACCATGTCCGGCTCAATGCCAACTCTGCCTAAAAGATTTTGAACTCGGCGAGCTGCTGAATAGTGAATGCCGGCAGCTATATTGGCTCGCACCGCCTCATCGCCCACCTTGTCGCCACGCGCGCGAAGCGAGATAACCTCTGACTCCGCGAAGACTACACATTGGCTGCTCACCTGCGCGGGTTCAGTAGCGGTGAGCGAGACCGGACCAAGCTCAGACAAATCCAAACCAAGCACCGCAGCTGCTTTTTCTAAAAAGCGACCAGTTCCAGCGGCGCATTTGTCGTTCATGACAAACTCGATGACTTTGCCAGTCGCTGGATCAACCTTGATGGCCTTGGAATCCTGGCCGCCAATATCGATAATAGTTTTCGTGTTTGGATTGAGCACGTGAGCGCCCATCGCATGGCAGGAGATCTCCGTGACCACTCGATAGGCTATGTCCTCATACTTGAGGGAGATGCGCCCATATCCCGTGCCGACGATAAACGCTACGTCGCTTCGAGTAAGGCCGGCATTCTTCACCAGCTTCTCCAGCAGCTCATCGGCTGTCTCCTGCATGTAGAGACCGGTCGTAATTAGTTCGGTGTATATGTGGTCGTTGAACAACAAAACACCTTTGGCCGCACGGGAACCGATGTCCAGCCCGACTACTGCTCGAACGGGTTTGTACCGTGCCAGTCCGCTTCCGTCAAATTCATCAATCTTCATTTTCGAAGAACTCCATTCATTCTCGACCTGCGTCCTATGGCCGCAAGCTGCTATTTTCTGTTACAACAATCTGTGCGCATAAACAGTTTCATGCGCAATAACTTCCGCAATCGTGCATCGCCACTCTCCTTTTCGCATCATTCAGAATGCCCCCGTCACCTGCACGAGGCAGACGGCAGGGGCATCGGATTAGAAGTGCAAGTGTGCTGAGAACTGCAGCATCCGGGCGCTGTAAGCAAGCGTTCCAGAGGTTGAAGACGGCTTTCCAAACGCCGGAGAGAAGATCACTGGATTGTACGAGCCGTAGTTGGAGTGATTGAGCAGGTTGAACGCCTCGACTCGCACCGTTGTATTGAAGCGATGCGCAAAAATGATATCCTTGCCCAGACTTGCGTCCACGCGATGCACGGGGCGCCCCACCAGATTGTTTTTCTCGGTAATGTCGAAGCCGGAGCGCGGATCCAGATGGTTGTACTTGGGATTGTTGTAAGTGGTCAGCCGAATTGACGGCACCTCAGACGAACTGAAAGCGCACTCTGGGTTAGTTGCATCCTGGCCGCAATAGGTCAGGTTCATCGTGTCGCCCCCCAGTCCGGTCGGACTGGAACCGACGTAAACCATTTGATTTGCGCCAGAGCCAAAGTTATACAGTCCACCAAGGCGAATACCGTAACGCCAGAGGTAATCTCCGCTGATTCTGAGAGTGTGCAACTGGTTTCCCAAGCTGTTTGACCAGTCTGTGCTCGCGTTGAATGGATTGTTCAGGTATCCGAACGGCCCGTAAATGTTGTTGTCTTTCTGTCTTGCCAGCGTGTAAGCCACAGCACCAGTAAATCCATGAGTCGGCCGTTCCTGAACACTGACGAGAAGAGCGTCGTAGATCGAACCGACATTCGATGGCGTCTCGAAGGTTTTGATGTCGTTGTACAGGCTATTCGGACGCACGGGTTCTGGAGTTGGAGGCTGATTGGGATCTGCGCTGGGAATGAGAGTGAATTGGTTGTAACCGGTATTGGGGTCCAGAACCAGGTTCCTGTCGGCGCGCGTCCAATCATGATGTGTGCGGTTGTGAAGATAGTCGGCCGAGGCCGTCACTCCGTAAGGAAGTTCCTTTTGCACACCAACCGACAGCTCTGCGGTCCACGGTGTTACCACATCGGGTGCCATGGCCTGAATGGACTGCTTGTAATTCAACGGATTGGCCAGAATCTGAGCCGCGGTCACATTGCCAAAGGGCAGTAGAAGATTGATGGGATTCGTGGAGGAGGCTTCTAGTGAAGGGATAACCTCAGTCTGCCCATTGAACATGGCCGTATCCTGGATCATGTTGGAGGGTATCTCGGAGTAATAGAGGCCCGCTCCCCCGCGAACTACTGTTTTGTCGCTACCTGTGGGATCCCAAGCAAAGCCCAAGCGAGGCGAGAAGTTCTTGTTCCCTCCGCCGTTGGGCAGTGCCAAGCCGCTTTGGAGCTTCACATGAGGATCGAAGATGCCAATGTTGTTGTCATAGCGAATGCCCAGATTCACGGTCAGCCGCTTCGTCAACTTCCAGTCATCCTGAAGCCACGCGCCGAGAATATTGAAAGGCAATCCGCTGCCCAGCGGACCGAAGGTCTGCGAATACGACGTGGTCAGTGCGCTCAGACCGGCCCAGTCCCAAGTCGTGGAATCGAAGAGATTGGGAAAGAGTTCGGGAAAGTTGGTGTTCGCGTTATCGGTCAACGAGACTCTGCCGCGCCGGTTCATGCCATAGCTTCCGTGCAGCAGTTCATGCAGATACTCGCCGCCAAACTTCAGACTATGCTTGCCCTTGAGCCAGTAGGCATCGTCACGAATGCTGGAAATCTCCTGATTGATGTTCTCAGGCTCGGTATAGCCGCCGCCGATCGTTGTATCCTGGAAATCCAGCTCCGGTGTCTCGGACAGCGGTTCGCTCTTGGTTTCGTTGTGCGTGTAACCAGCCTTGATGTCATTCACAAAGCGCAGGCCGCGCGTAGCGTTGTAATCGAGTTGAGCGCCATAGTTGTTCTTGTTGCTATTGGCGCCGTTGGTTGGATTGGCGTTTCCCGACAGTCCATTGAAAGGATCGCTGGTGGTGAATCCCGAGGAACGCAAGGAGAGGCGGTCTTTGGGTCCGATGATGTAATCGAAGCGGGAGAGAAACTCTTCCGAAGTAACTGTATCCGGGTGGGTATAAATGGGAAGCACGGAAGTGAAGCCGTAAGGCTCCAGGACTACCGTGTTCGGCTGGTGTTCGCCTTCATACGATCCGAAGTAGAAAAACTTGTCTTTTCTGATTGGCCCGCCTGCCGTTCCGCCGTATTGCTCGTCGGCATATGGCAACACCTTTTGCGCAATCGGGTCTGCGGCATTGAAGGCGCTATTGCGAAAATATCCGAAAGCGCTTCCATGCGTGGCGTTTGACCCGCCCTTGGTTTGAATGTTGATCTGAAGCGCATTGGATCTTCCCTGGGTTGCGTCGAAGCGGTTGGTGATAACCTGAAATTCGGAGATAGCGTCCTCGCTGAATTTCGGTTGGCCATAGCCACTGGAATAGGCATAATTCTGCGTAACCTGCTGACCATCGATATTCAATTGAAAGCCGGTAATTGTCCCCACCGGCAGCGGCGAGTCATCCACCGCATTCACGCGGATGCCGGGCACAAGCGAAGCCAATTGCAGGTAATTGCGACCGTTAAGCGGAATATTTGCGACCTTATCCGGATCAATGTTGCCCGCAACTGCCGACGAAGTGGTATCGACCGCAATTTCGTCTGCGGCGACAGATACTTGTGCGCTAACCGCAGCCGGTCTCAAGATCAAAAACACCTGCAAGGTTTGGCCCACGTGCAGAGTTATCTGTCGTTCGGCGGGGGAAAATCCCGCGTTTTCAGCCCTGATTCTGTAGGTGGCAGCGTCAAGCACGGGAAATTGATACGCTCCTTGAGCATTGCTCGTGGTCTTGTAGGTTGCGCCGCCGTCGATTTGTGTTGCTCGAATCGACGCTGATTTCACCACTGCACCGGTAGCATCAACTACGGTTCCGGTGATTGATGTTTGTTGCGCGTAGGCTCCGCCGGCTGCAATGAAAAACAAAAACAGAATGTACACTCGCTTCATAGTTCCTCCGAATTATGACAAGAATTGTGGTAAGGCCAACGGAAACCGTCGACCGGTGACCTGCGATATTCTCTGGAGGCCGGTTATGGTTAAATTTGCAGCGATAAATTGTCCAGGGCGCTAACGCTGGAACAAGGTCTTTGGAAGGTCGACAGGAGAGGGGTCCACCTGTCAAGGGGCGCATCGAGATTAGCGGTGATGGGGTCCAGTATTAAATACACTTGCAGGGTTTCGCCAACTGGAACAGACACTTGCTTTTCAAAAGGTGCATAGCCGCGAATTTCAGCCCGGATTGAATAAGTTCCCGATGGAAGCTCGGGAAACTGATATTCACCGTCGTCATTGCTTTTTGCCTTGTAAATGGCGCCAGCATTGACCTGTTTCGCAATGATATCCGCACCCTTTACTACAACGCCGGAACTGTCGATAACCGTTCCAGCAATGGATGTTTGTTGTGCGTTCGCTCCAACCGCAGCCACGACAAAGAGAAATAGTGAAAATAGACGCTTCATTGGCTCCTCGCAATAGTAGGATGATGATTGATGAGCAGCGTGAGACGGAGCTTCTTCCCGGCTATGCGACGATACGCACCCAATGAAAAGGCCCGTCCCAGTTGTTCTGGTGTGCGGGCCTTATCACAAGACACAGAAAAGCCCGCTCCAGTTGTGCTGGTCAGCGGACTCTTACGCGTAGATCCAGATTTTGGAGTCTATGACGTAGATACGTTTGCTACACGCGGTCCCCGTTTCGCCAGCGTATGCCGTGCGCAACAACAACAACCGCGGGGATTGGGTGCAAACTGATTTCTCATAGATTCAAGTTATCACCGATACGGAGGCGCTAATGCAGTGTCCGCCGTCACGTGCGCGTGTGCCGACCGTCACATTTAGCTATCCCGCGACCGACCTGTGAACTTGTCTCAAAGAACACAAGAAGAATATTGTGGTCAATGTATTCAATGCCTTAGCAATGAACGGAACGACACAGCCAGCGTTCGCGACGGCGGTTGTGTCAAGTGAGGCCGCGTTTGAATTTTTAGTGGATTGAGTGCTTGACGGCGTGACCCGTCAGCAACGCCAAGAGGACAGGGACTTGACACCGCAGGCGAATCGTGACAAATATTCTAGTATGAGTTCTTTTCGGCGAGCACACGACGCACAGCTATACATCCTTTTTGCCGCCGAGAACCTGTGTTGTCCATTCCTGGCATAAATCACCGGCATCCGTCGCTGTAATCTGCGTTATCGAGTGAATCAAGTTGCAACATTATCTTGCAACTTGGCCTCTTGCGTAAAGAAGGACAGCGGACTCTGTTTGCACAAATACCGTGCGCATCCACGCAAGATTCGGTCTTTTCCGTATAGCCATTTGGCCATGCAACAGACCGATGTCTTTGGATGATTATGTATGCCTTTTCCAGGAGATTCTCATGCTTATTCACGATAGCTACAATGGTCTGAACATCTCAGTCGGTGATCATACTCTTTTGACCGCTCCCGTGTTGTCCAACTGGACCCCGGACTTCCCAAGTATTGACGTTCCGACCGAAGAAGAGGCCCGATCTGTTTTTCACCAGAATCCGAATCTTCTACAATCCGCAAGAACTATTGCGCAGCGGATTGAGAGCGCGCAAACACAGAATTCGCAAGGGGACCATTGGATTTCTGCAACTGACAGCACACTAAAGTCAGTCGTGATCTCGGTTGAAACCCCGACCTTTAGACAGAGTTCTGAAACCGTTCTGTTCTTTCTTCAACTGGCGAAGGCCACCGGCGATGCACGATACCTAAAGGCCGCGGCCAAGGGTTCCGATGTTTTGATTGCCGCATGGAACAAGCTTGTTGATCGACAAGTCGAGGTTCTGCTTTCCGGACGAGGCGCGAACTTGGCTTTCTGCGGCGGACTTGCCGGTGCGGCATTTGTGTTGAATGAAACGCAGAAAGCTACGGGCAACGAAAAGTTTCGCGAAGTAGCAAGAGCTATCACCGATTACATTGTGCAAGCTGCAAAGTCAGTCGGTTCGGGCTTTGCATGGTCAGATGTACCGGGAATCGCTGGAGACGGCAGCATCGTGCTTTACTTGTTGTATGCAGCCCGCGAATTTGAGAGCGCTCTCTATGGCCTCACGGCTGAGCGTGCTGGAGATCACATCCTCGAACTTGCCACGCACGAGCATCATGGCGGCTTTAGTTGGCGCGGCTTCCCCGCCTTTGCGGAACTGCCAAAGGACGTACAGTTGCCGGCTTTCGAGGACAGCACCGCCGGCATAGCCTATATTTTTGCGCGACTCTACAGCGAGACAAAAAAGGCTAGGTTTCTCTTTGCCGCCAAGCAAGGAGCCATGCATTTGCAGAGCGTCGATCCGCCTGACAGCAATGCAGCATTCATCTCGCATCCGCTATCAGATCTTCCGAAATCGCAATATTCAGGATTCTGCCAGGGTCCTGCAGGAACTGCGCGTACCTGTATCGAGTTGCATAAGATCACACGTGAACCTGTGTATCAAATACTGGCCGAACGGATGGCACAAGCAATTCTGCAATGGCATTTTCATAATAACCTGACCACGGAGCACAAGATTTCTGTCTGCAAATGCTGCAACTCGGTGGCTGTCATCGATTTCTTCATTCAGATGTGGGCATCTACAGGACGTTTGACCTACCTCGCTTCAGCACAGCGCGCAGTACACCAACTCGTATGCCGGGAGGTGTGTGCTGAGAGTGGCGACTACGGATGGGCAACTGTTGTTGGATCAGCGTTGCTGCATATGCATCTGGCCGAACAAGGGAGATATGGTGCCATCATCAGACTTGACAATCCCTGCGCCAATAAATGGTCGGCATAGTTCTGTTCGGATATTGAAAGCGCGATTGGCTGATGAATCTGTCAGCCAATCGCAGAGAATGCCTTGGCATCTGTGCGAACATTGCGATTGTCAGCGCTTCTAATCATCACACAATTCACTCATAGAGGCCATCCCGACACTGGAGGCTGCGTGCGCCACAGCCAGTATATGTACCCTCCCTGCGCATAAAAATGCATCTCCTCGGGAACCCCAGCGTTCTTCAGAGCAAAAAATCGTCTTTTGACGAAAACGCTTATCGTTTCCCTGCATTTGAGTGTTGCTCAGGACGGACTCATCGCACAAGTTGTTGCATTCAGATTTAGAGTCCCCGATCGGGGATGGGTAAACCCCTCGCCTTCAGGCGATAAAAGTGTTTTTCGTTGTCAGGCCTTCAGCCATGGTCTAAGCAGGCTGCCTGCAACGCCGGAGTGAGTGCTGGTAAAAGAAAAAGAACTTTGTCAGCAGTTGCTCTACAAATCGGCTGTAAGGCCGATCAATCCGGCTTCTAGCCGTAACCGAAGCCACCGCCTGTTAGGCGGTGGAGCATTCACATCTGCCGTAATGTCGCCGGGGTGCGCCTACGCCACAGGCAATGAAGGGCGGTGCCTGATACTCGCCTTGCCTTACCCTGCCGTACCCTATGGCGGCCGTCACAAATCCATTGCCGGTCACCTTTTCTCCCTTCCTCTCCCACGGTTAGACTTGTTGCGGATCATTCGGCTTCCCTCACTTCCATGCAATGAACCCACTACTCCCCCGGCGCATCATTCGCGTGAACTCTTTTTGCAACAATCGTTTGCAGTGTTGTCTTCCAAGCTCATATACTAATGCTGTAAGATACGTATCGACAAGGAAACCATATGCCTGCCGCAAAGAAAGTCACTGTTCGAACGAAGCGCAGAATCGTTTCTCCCGCAGAGACGCGCACTCAACTCCGGCTCACCGTCGATTCCAAATTCACCAAGACTCATTTCACCCAGCTTTTCGCTGTACTCAAAATCCGCAGGAAGAATGCACTGGCGGAACACATCATCATGAGTTTCAAAACCAAGGCAGCTCAGG
>JBAVDS010000003.1:0-62571 GCA_049587335.1 Occallatibacter sp.
GGCTGATGTAGCTCAGTTGGTAGAGCACTCCCTTGGTAAGGGAGAGGTCACCAGTTCAATCCTGGTCATCAGCTCCAGAAATGCAGGGATCAGGGATCAGAGATCAGGGATCAGAGAACGAAAACTGACCCCTGATCTCTGATCCCTGACCGCTGGTTTTGCGGGAGTAACTCAGTGGTAGAGTCACAGCCTTCCAAGCTGTTGGTCGCGAGTTCGAACCTCGTCTCCCGCTCCAAAGTTGGATAGAGTTGAAATTTGTACTAACGCAGATGTGGTCGAGGGCAGCGGATGATGTTTGAGCAGGCAGCGATTGCCGTGCAGGACGAGCAGGGATACGCCGGAGTTCATGCATGCATCGACGCCGCTTTCGATGCGCGGGATGTTGAGGTTTTCTTGAGCCGCGCGAGCCGGTTGAAGCTGCGGATACGCGACTTCGAAGGTGTTTTACAGCGCGGGCTGCTGGGCAAGGAAGCGCCAGGGTTGTATCAAGCGCTGCCGGTTTCGGATCAGGCTTTGACCCGCGAGCGGTATCTTCAACAGGTGGAAGCAGTTCCGCGAGAGCTGCGAGAGCGGTATTTGAAGATTTACGCCTATTATTGAAGTGTGATAAGCAGCAATAGCGTTTTCCGAGACGGAATCGCGACAGGAAATCAAGTTTAACGGAAGGGACTGAAGGACCATGGGCAAGGAAAAGTTTGATCGCAGCAAGCCGCACGTGAATGTGGGAACGATTGGTCACATCGATCACGGCAAGACGACGTTGACGGCGGCCATCACCAAGGTGTTGCAGAAGCATAACCCGAAGAACAAGTTCCGCTCCTTCGACTCGATCGACAACGCGCCGGAAGAGCGGGAGCGCGGCATCACCATCGCCACGGCGCACGTGGAGTATGAGACGGCCAACCGTCACTATGCGCACGTCGACTGCCCCGGCCACGCCGACTACATCAAGAACATGATCACCGGCGCGGCGCAGATGGATGGTGCGATTCTGGTGGTTGCGGCCACCGACGGCCCGATGCCGCAGACCAAGGAGCACGTGCTTCTGGCGCGCCAGGTGGGCGTTCCCTGCGTGCTGGTCTTTTTGAACAAGTGCGACGCGGTCGAGGACGAAGAGCTGATCGACCTGGTCGAGATGGAAGTGCGCGAGCTGCTGTCGAAGTACCAGTTCCCGGGCGACGATGTGCCGGTGATTCGCGGCTCGGCCTTGCTGGCGCTGAATGGCGACCCCAAGTGGGAGGCCAAGATCGACGAGCTGATGGCGGCGGTCGACGAGTTTGTGCCGCGGCCGGATCGCGCCGTGGACAAGCCCTTCCTGATGCCGATCGAAGATATCTTCTCGATCTCGGGGCGCGGCACGGTGGTGACCGGGCGCATCGAGCGCGGCAAGATCAAGGTGGGCGAAGATGCCGAGATCGTTGGCTTCCGCGAGACGCGCAAGACGGTGGTCACGGGCGTGGAGATGTTCAAGAAGCAGCTGGACGAAGGTCTGGCGGGCGACAACGCCGGGCTTCTGTTGCGCGGCATTGCCAAGGAAGACGTGGAGCGCGGCATGGTTCTGGCCAAGCCGGGATCGATTACGCCGCACACGGTCTTCAAGGGCGAAGTGTACGTGCTGAGCAAGGAAGAGGGCGGCCGTCATACGCCGTTCTTCAAGGGCTACCGTCCGCAGTTCTACTTCCGCACGACGGATGTGACGGGCGTGGCGCAGTTGCCCGAGGGCGTGGAGATGGTGATGCCGGGCGACAATGTTCAGCTTGAGGTTGAGCTGATTACGCCGGTGGCTCTGGAAAAAGGATTGCGCTTTGCGATCCGCGAGGGCGGCCGCACGGTGGGCGCGGGCACGGTGAGCGAGATTATCAAGTAAGGTTGCAGGTGACGGGTTACAGATTGCAGATGACAGTATGAGCTGCGGTTTTGACTGTCATCTGTAACCTGTCACCTGAAATCTGAAAGGATTGGAAATGCGGGAAATTGTTACATTGCAGTGCACGGAGTGCAAGGAACGGAATTACACGACGACCAAGAACAAGAAGACGACCACGGGCCGTCTGGAGTTCAAGAAGTTCTGTAACCGCTGCCGCAAGCACCAGCCGCACAAAGAAACGAAGTAAAGCAGGGAATAGGGATCAGGGACCAGGAAATGCAAACCCACACGGCGATGCAAATCTATTCCCTATTTCCTAGTCCATCGTTTTTAGGGGCGTAAGCTCAACGGCTAAACTGTCGGTCTCCAAAACCGAACTTGGGGGTTCGAATCCCTCCGCCCCTGCCAGATTGAGCAGAAAGCGCAAGGCATGACGCCGAGTGCGAAGGAACAGAAGGATGTCAACGAAGGCGATTATTGTGAACGGCGAAGAGCGGCCGTTGCCGGTCAAGCGGCAGGGGAAGAGTCCCATGTCTAAAATCGTGGAGAGCGTGGTTGGGCAGTGGAATGAATTCACCGGCTTTTTAAGCGATGTACGGGCAGAGATGCGCAAAGTGGTCACGCCGTCGTGGAAGGAAGTTAAGGCCACGACAGCGGTGGTGATTATCACGGTGGGTATCTTCGGCGTGTTTTTCTTTGTAGTGGACACGATCTTCCAGTATGGCCTGCATACGCTTTTGGGCAGGCTGGGCGGGTTTTAGCCGCGGTAGCGCACGCGAATCGAGAACATCACATGGCAGAAGAACTGGAACAAACCGGACAGGCCGAGCAGGTTGCCGAGCAGGCGACGCCGGAGCGCAACGAGCGCTTCAAGTGGTATATTTTGCACGCCTATTCCGGATTTGAGCGCAAGGTGCGCGAGTCGATCGCCAGCCGCGTGGAAGCCTTCGGGCTGGGTGACAAGGTGGGGCGCGTGATGATTCCCACCGAGCCTGTGACGGAGATTGTCAACGGCAAGAAGCGCACGATCGAGCGGGTTTTTTTGCCGGGCTACGTTTTGGTTGAGATGGACCTGGATAACAACCTCTGGCACGTGTTGAAGGACACGCCGAAGGTAACGGGTTTTCTGGGCACGGGCGACAAGCCGGTGGCGCTGAGCGAGGAAGAAGTGAGCGGCATTCTCTTCCGCTCCGAGACCACCAAGGACAAGCCGCGGCTCAAGATCAAGTTTGAAAAGAACGAGCAGGTCCGCATCACCGAGGGACCGTTTGCCAACTTCAATGGCGTGGTGGATGAGATCAACGAAGATCGCGAGACGATGAAGGTGATGGTGACGATCTTCGGGCGCTCCACCCCGGTCGAACTGGAGTTCGGCAAAGTGGAAAAGATTGAGTAGTTGCCGCTTTGAGCGCAGAGCCTTCAGCTTCTAGCCGGCAGTGCCCGCCTGGCAGGCGCCGGTTGAAGGCAAACCTTCAAGCAGCAACACCAAAATTTGAATTGCGACAGACCAGCGGCAGCTAAACGTCAGGAGCTAGCGGCTGGTTGCAAAGGAACCAAGACATGGCACCTCCGAAGAAAGTTACAGGGTACGTCAAGCTGCAGATTGTTGCCGGCAAAGCTACGCCGGCACCGCCGGTCGGCCCCGCGCTGGGTCAGGCGCAGGTCAACATCATGGAGTTCTGCAAGCAGTTCAATGCGCGCACCTCGACCAAAGAGATGGAAGGCTTGGTCATTCCGGTCGTCATCTCGGTCTATGGCGACCGCAGCTTCAGCTTCATCACCAAGACGCCTCCGGCGCCGGTTCTGCTGCTCAAGGCGGCGGGAATCGCCAAAGGCTCCGGCACGCCAAACAAGGAAAAGATCGGCAAAGTGACGGAGAAGCAGGTGCGCGAGATCGCCACGCAGAAGATGCCCGACCTGAACGCCGCCTCGATCGAGACGGCGATGAAGAGCATTCGCGGCACAGCGCGGTCGATGGGAATTGAAGTCGTGGCGTAAGCCGCGTCTCCGCAGGGTTGCGCGCAAGAAGACTCTCCCCTCCAAGGGAGGGTTTTTTTGTCTCTGGGCCATTGCGGAGACTTTAGGAATCTTGCCGGAATTGGCGCAGGCGCGCACAGGCGTCGTCGAGTTCATTGTCTCTTTTGGCGAAGCAGAAGCGCAGCAGCTCCTCGCCGTGGCCGGGACGGAAGAAGGCCGAGCCGGCAACGGAGGCCACTCCGGTTGCGGCAAGCAAATGGCGGGCCTTTTCCGCAGCGGATTTGCCGGGAATGTGGGCCGCGCTGGCAAGAACATAGTAAGCGCCAGCGGGAATACTGGCTTGGAAGCCGGCATCGCCGAGCGCTGTGAGAATGCGGGCGCGCTTGGATTGGTGATCGGCGGCCAACTGCGCGTAGAAGCTGGGCGGAAGCAGTTCCAAGCCGGCGGCAGCGCCATGCTGGAGTGCCGAGGGAGCGCAGACATAGGTGAGGTCGTGGAAGTAGCTCATCGCGGCCATCCAGCGGGCATCGGCGGTGACGTAGCCCAAGCGCCAGCCGGTGACCGAGAAGGTCTTCGAGAAGCCGGAGATGACAATGGTCCGCTCCCTCATGCCGGGCAGAGTGGCGGGCGGAATATGGCGCGCGCCGTCATAGACGAAGTACTCGTAGATCTCATCGGTGATGAGAAAGAGGTCGTGCTCCAGGCAGAGGGCGGAGATGGCTTCGATCTCCACGAGCGAAAAGACCTTGCCGCTGGGGTTGGCGGGAGTGTTCAAAAGCACAGCGCGAGTGCGTGGAGTGACGGCGGCGCGGAGGGCGCCGAGATCGAGGGCAAAGTCAGGTTCGGCGAGCGGGACCAGGATCGGCGCAACGCGCAGGGATTTCAGCGTGGCGACATGATAGCCGTAAAAAGGCTCGAAGATCAGCACCTCGTCGCCGGGATTGAGCAGGGCCATGGCCGCTGCGTGCAGGCCGCCGGTGGCACCGGAGGAGACAAGTACCTCGCTCTCCGGGTCGTAGTCGAGGCCGTAATCGCGCTGCTGTTTGGCGGCAATCGCATTGCGCAGACGACCGATGCCGTCGAGACGCGTGTAGATGTTGTGGCCGTCGCGGATGGCTTGGATCGCGCCCTCCTGCACCGGCGCGGGGACGGGTGTGTCGCAGACGCCCTGAGCGAGATTGATGCCGCCGATGCGGTCGCACTCGACGGTCATCGCGCGAATCTCCGACTGAATGGTGGCGGGGGCGAGCTGGCTGAGAGCGAGGCGCGCAGTGTCGGTGGCAGGGTTAGGCATCGGATTCTTCCTTGTTTTTATCTTACAGATCGAGGCAATTCGAACCGAAGAGGTGGCGGGCGCGTAAAATCTATCTTTTATGCATGAACTTTCGCTGGTAACGAGCATTGTGGAGACCGTCACCGAGTCGCTCGCCGCTTATCCTGGAGCGCGAGTCAAAGAGGTGCGGCTGCGCGTGGGTGTGTTGGCCTCGGTGATTCCCGAATCGCTGGAGTTCTGCTGGGGCATTGTCGGCGAGGGAACGCCGCTGGAAGGCTCGAAGCTGGTGGTGAATCTGCTGCCGGTGGTGGTGCACTGCGAGCCGTGCGGGATCGATGCGGAGCTGGAGGGCGTGCAGAGCTTTCGCTGTCCCAAGTGCGGCGAACTTTGCGGCGAGATCCGGCAGGGGCGCGAGTTGGAGATTGATTCCATCGAGATTGACGAGGCGGAGGCGACAGCATGACGACGCGAATTGTGGAGCTGCGGCGGGGAATTCTGAAGAAAAACGACGAGTTGGCAGCGGAGCTGCGGACGCGCTACGCCGAAGCCGGCGTGCTGGTGTTGAATCTTGTCTCCAGCCCCGGAACCGGCAAGACGGCTTTTCTGGAGCGGACGCTTTTTGAACTGCGGAACCGAGGCGCGCAGGTTGCGGCGTTGGTCGGCGACCTGGAGACCGACAACGATGCCCGGCGTCTGGCCGCGAGCGGCGCTCCGGTGCGCCAGATCAATACGCACGGCATCTGCCACCTGGATGCGGAGATGATCGGCAAGCATCTGGAGGGCTGGGAGAGTGTCGCGCTCGGCGGAGTGGAGCTGGGCGGCCTCGATTATCTCTTCATCGAGAATGTCGGCAATCTGGTCTGCCCATCGAGCTACGACTTGGGAGAGAAGATTCGCGTGGCCTTGCTGAGCGTGACCGAGGGAGAAGACAAGCCGTTGAAGTATCCCACGCTCTTCAACTCCGCCGACGCCGCGGTGCTTACCAAGATCGACCTCAGCGAGCCGTGCGGCTTCGACCGCGATCTGGCACTCAGAAACATCAACGAGATTCGGCCTGGGATAAGGATTTTTGAGACATCCGCCAAAACCGGCGCAGGGATGAAAGAGTGGCTTGAATATCTGATGGAGGTGCGAGCCGGCAGCGATCAGACCAGCTGAATTCCATGAATGCGCAGAGCTTCGAGAAAATCCGGATCGTCGGCGGAAATCTCATCGAGCGTTGCATTCTCCAGGGGAAAAGGCTCGAAGATCGCCCAGTTTTCCAAGGAGTGGCCAAAGCGCGAACGATAGAAGATGCCGTCGAGGTTCATGTTATAGACTTGCCGCGATGCGAGTTGAGTGAGACGGCGCGGTTCAGCATTTTGGAGAATGCTCAGATCAATATCCTTCACTCCCAGACGCAGGGCCTCTGCCGCCAGCGTTCTCCGCAACAGACTGACCCACTCAGCCGCATAAATGTCGGCAAAGATGCCATCGACCTCTGCCTTTCCCATCACGCGTGCCGCCAGCCAATCGCTGGAGAGCGTGCCAAGCGGGGAAAAGTCGTTGTTTCCCTCGATCTCGCTCAATTCAGCAAGCAGCGAGAGATCGGGACGAAAGCGCGCCAGGGTTTCGACGAAGCAGGCAAGCCGCTGGGTCGAAGCATAGAGGACGCGATAGTAGCCATCGGGATCGTCGAAGCGGTTCCCGAAGGTTCCATCACTGTGAGCATGCAGCCAATCGAGCGGCTGCCATGCATCCGGACGGCGCGCAACGCGAGAGAGCGGTGCCTCAGGGCGGCAGGATTCGAGATCCATATCGGCTTATCCTCCGGCGAGGAATGCACGCGCCGCGCCCAGGATTGCAGGCGCCACGGCATCGACATCGCTCTCGCGCAGAAGCCGCAGTGGAACTCTGTCGCCCAGCTCCGGATTCACACCGGTAAGCCAAGCTTGCACCACGCGAGGAGAATCCTGTTCGGCCAGAGTGCGCACCACTTGAAAGGCAAGCCGCAGGCGCGGCTCCGCGTCGCCGTAGATTTCACCGCCCGCAATCCAGCGATCCACAGCGCGTGCATCCTTCACACCAGCGATATATGCGGTGAGCTTGCGCCCGATGATCTCCACCAGTTTCTCGACAATCTTCGAGACAGGTAATCCCAGAGCCTCCCGATGCGCGAAAAGATCTGGTTTGGGAAGCGATAATGTCGCCATGAATGGACCCCCTTGCATGGTCTGAACTTTCAGGATCGCATAATCCCTGACAATTTACAAGATAATCACAGATAAATTACTCTACAATTCCGCGTTTAGGAACTGTATTTAAGTGATTTATATCACACTGTACGCCACCCTCAAAACAGCATACTGTAGTAGCTATGTGTTTAGCGATTCCGGGAAAAGTCGAGGAGATTCTTACCGAGGGCGACCTGCGCATTGGGCGGGTGAACTTCGGCGGGGTGGTCAAGCGGGTCTGTCTGGACTACGTGCCGGAGGTCGTGGTGGGCGACTATACCATTGTCCACGTGGGCTTTGCGCTCTCCAAGATCGACGAAGAGACGGCCTTGCAGACGCTGGAGGACTTCCGCGCGATGGGGGTTTTGGAGGCAGAGTTGGAGAGCGAGGAAGAGGCCTTTGCGCGGGCGGCCCTGACGCCGCAGTCGCCTTGTCCGGATGGAAGCTGTTCGAGCCAATGAAATATCTGACCGAGTTCCGCAATGGCGAGATCGCGCAGAGTATGGCGCGGGAGATCGCCGCTATCACGACGCGTCCGTGGAAGATCATGGAGGTCTGCGGCGGGCAGACGCATTCGATCATAAAAAATGGCATCGACCAGATGCTGCCGGCGGGCATCGAGATGATTCATGGGCCGGGCTGCCCGGTCTGCGTAACCCCTTTGGAACTGATCGACAAGGCGCTGGCGATTGCCGCCCAGCCAGGAGTGATCTTCTGCTCTTTCGGCGATATGCTGCGCGTGCCGGGGACCGAGGGCGATCTTTTTCAAGTCAAGGGCGCGGGCGGCGATGTGCGCGTGGTTTATTCGCCTCTCGATGCCGTTGAAATCGCTCAGAAGAATCCTGAGAAACAGGTTGTTTTTTTTGGCGTGGGCTTTGAGACGACCGCTCCGGCGAATGCGATGAGCGTGCACGTGGCCAAGCGCCGCGGGCTGAAGAATTTTTCATTGCTGGTTTCGCATGTTCTCGTACCGCCGGCGATTGAGGCCATCCTCAGCGCGCCCGGTCACACGATTAACGGATTTCTGCTGGCCGGCCACGTTTGCAGCGTGATGGGCTACTGGGAGTATCCGCCGATCGCGGCGAAATATAAGGTGCCGCTGGTGGTCACCGGCTTTGAGCCGCTCGATCTTCTGGACGGGATTCGCCGCTGCGTGATTCAGCTTGAGGCGGGCCGCCATGAGGTCGAGAACGCCTACGAGCGCATCGTGAAATTCGAGGGCAATCAAGGGGCGCAGAAGCTGCTGGCCGAGGTCTTCGAGGTGACGGACAGAGCCTGGCGCGGCATCGGCGTGATTCCCAGGAGCGGCTGGCGGCTGAGTGCGACGTATCGGGAGTTTGATGCGGAGGAGCGCTTCCAGATTACCGGCATTCACACCGAGGAGTCGCCACTCTGCCGATCCGGCGACGTCCTGCGCGGAGCGATCAAGCCCGCCGAGTGCGCGGCCTTTGGCAAGGAATGCACGCCGCGCCATCCGCTGGGCGCGACGATGGTCTCCAGCGAAGGAGCCTGCGCTGCTTATTACAACTACGGGCGGTTTTTGTCGGCGGAGGAACTGGCAAAAACAGTGGTCAGTTGTCAGTGAGCGGTGATTAGTTATCTCAATCGGTGTAGGCTTTGTAACAGGGCACGACTTTAGTCAAGATTATTCACTTGACTAAGGGAGTGCTATGAATGATCATTTCATGTAAGCCGTGCCCGCGTTGGAGGGAAAAGCGGCCTTTGCCGAAGGTTGATTATGACGATAGCCGCTGGAATTGTGTGTGCAGACGGCATCATTCTCTGCGCTGACACCGAACACGCCGACGATGTGAGGAAATTTCAGGCCCCCAAGATTCACACCATCGGAGAGCACACGCTCTTAACGGGAGCGGGTACGACTGACTACATTGTGATGGCCGCAGAGAAACTGCGCGATGAAATGAAATGCGCCCAGCCTCAGAACGCATCCGACGCCCGCGACATGATCGAAACGCTAGTTCACGGGATCTACAGTAAGCACATCTTCAGTTTTTACGAGGCCTCCGACCCGTACCGACCGCAAATCCACCTGATTGTGGCGATGCGGTGTGTGGATGGCAGTTTGGCGCTGGTTCGGACCAATGACTCAGCCGCGATCCTTTCCCAGAATTTCGAAGTGAGCGGGACGGGCGCTCCGATCTTTGACTATTGGCTTCGATACTTCTACCGCGAAAAGCTGGGCATGGCGGGCATGGCAACACTCGCTCTTTTCATGCTGAAGGAAGTAAAGAAAGCGCACCCTCATTGCGGAGGTGCAAGCCAGGTCTTTCATCTTCCGAAGATTCAGGGGCAACCGAAGGTCAGCCGCTTGTTCGATGAAGATCAGATTTTGCTCGGGTTTCCCGATAACATCGTCAAGATATTGTCAGCGTGCTTTTTTGAGGACACTCCCGCAGGTTGGATTGAAGAGATGTTGCATCAGTTTGCAACAGGAGTGCGCGCAATCCATCAAGGGGAGGGCTTTCGCAAGATGCATGGTCTTCCAAATGTCGAGATGTGGGATTTGGCTAAGCAGTCAGATTCTCAAACGTGAGAGGATCAGCGGTTACCATGTGCCGAAGGGTGTCAACGAAAATATCGGACCGCCCGCGGCGGTTAAAACGAAACTGCATCTCCTCAAGATAGGCTTCCAGATGCTTTGCAGAAATCCGATGCCATGTGCCGATGATTCCCCGCTTGAGCAGCGAGAAAGCGGACTCGACCGTGTTGGTGTGGATTTCGCCGTCAACGTAGATTTTGGCCTTGTGCTTGATTGTCTTGTGCTTCGCAGTCATGCCGGTAGCCTTCATCGCGCCGGGGTAAGCGTTGAATTCATCGGTCACGATAATGTCTACATCCTCGCTCACGTTGTCTTTGATGTATTGGGCCAGTGTTCCGCTCTTGGCATCCTCAGCGTGGAAAAAACGCGTCTCGCCTCCGCGCTGGCGAAGGCCAATGACGATTTGCTTTTTGCTTTGCCCATGCCCCGGCTTGTCTTGATGGCCGCGCTGGACTCCCCCTACATAGGTTTCATCCATCTCAACCGTTCCAAACAGCATCGACTTTTCCGCCGTCGCCATTGCCGCCCGAATACGGTGGCAAAGGTACCACGCCGTCTTATAAGAGCCATTGTGTTCGCCCCAGAGGGTCCGTTTGAGCTGCGACGCGCTCATGCCCTTCTTGGCTTCGCAAATGAGCAGCACAGCGAGAAACCAGATCGGCAACGGAAGGTGAGAGTCATGGAAGATCGTTCCGCTCATCACCGTAAACTGGTACTGGCAACCGACGCACTCAAACCGCGCATAGTCCTTCATCCGAGATACCCGGCGATCCTTGCAGCGCGGGCAGGTAACGCCTTCAGGCCAGCGCAACCGCTCAAGCAGTTCGCGGCACTTTTCATCGGTCGAAAACATCGTATTTACTTCAGGGAGTGTCATGGCCGAACCTCGTAAACCGAAATCGCCTTTGCAGCGTGTACCCACTCGAAAGCTGATTGCCAGCATTAAGCAGGATTTGCGCCGCATACCCCTTCCCAAGGAAGAACCAAAACCATTGAAAGGGAAGGAGTAACGATCACCATGAACACATATTATCGAATCCGTTACCCTTTGTCAAGTGAATAATCTTGACTAAAGTCGTGCCCTGTTACAAAGCATCACGACTGAAGTCGAACCCTGTTACATAGCAGTCTTACTGGGGATGTTAAATGTCTGAGGAATTGAAGAATGCTGCACCGGATTTTTCGAGCTGGTCCTGTCCGCTGCCACTGCGCGATTATCCCACCATCGTGATGGGCCACGGCGGCGGCGGTAAGCTGGGCAATGAGTTGGTCGAGCATCTCTTTCTGCCGGCCTTTCGCAATCCTGAGTTGGAAAACCTGGGCGACGCTGCGGTGCTTGATCTGGGCGGCGGCCGGCTGGCGATGAGCACCGACTCGTTTGTCGTGCAGCCGTTGTTTTTTCCTGGAGGATCGATTGGCGAGCTGGCGGTGAACGGGACCGTCAACGATTTGGCCGTCAGCGGCGCGGAGCCTAAGTTCCTCTCGGCCAGCTTCATTCTGGAAGAGGGATTTCCGCTGGCGCAGTTGGCGGCGATTGTTGCCGATATGGCGCAAGCCGCGAAGACGGCGGGCGTGAAGATCGTCACCGGTGATACCAAGGTCGTCGAGCGCGGCCACGGTGACGGTTGCTATATCAACACGGCGGGCGTGGGTCTCATTCGGCCAGGAATCTCGGTGAGTCCGCTGCATGCAATGCCCGGCGACGCGATTCTGGTCTCCGGCACCATCGGCGATCACGGCATGGCGATCATGAGCGTGCGCGAGGGGCTGGAATTCGAGAGCCAGATTCGCTCTGATTGCGCGGCGCTGAACGGTCTCATCGCCGAGGTGCTGGCAGCGGTGGGCGGGGCAGTGCATACCATGCGCGACCCCACGCGCGGTGGGCTGGCTTCTACGCTGAATGAGATTGCGCTGGCCTCCGGCGTGGGCGTCGAGATCGACGAGCCGAGTTTGCCGGTGCGTGCAGAGGTGCAGTCGGCCTGCGAATTGCTGGGCCTTGATCCGGTCTACGTTGCCAACGAGGGCAAGGTGGTTTTCTTTGTCGCGCCCGAAGCTGCCGATCAAGTTCTCGCCATTCTGCGCGCGCATCCGCTGGGACGGGAGGCGGCCTGCATCGGCACGGTCACCGCCGAGCATCCTCGTATGCTGGTGGCTCGCACCGCAATGGGCGCGAATCGCGTGATTCCTCAGCAGATCGGCGAGCAGTTGCCGAGGATATGCTGAGCTACTGAACTGTCACCGTCACTTGTTGGGTGGACCTGCCATATTGGTTGGTCGCGTTGAGCGTGTAGGTTGTGGTGGCCGCGGGTTTGACGGTCAGGCTGCCTCCGCGCACTCCGCCCAGCACGTCGATGAAGTCATAGGAATCGTTGGCGGTCTTCCAGGTGAGCGTCACCGCTGTTCCTGCGGCAACGGTGGAAGCCGACGCCGTGAAGTTGTTGATGGTGGGCGGGTTTCCCGTAGGAGCGGAGTTCGCGTCATAGCCCGGAAACTCCGGCGTCATCTGCACAACTTCAAAGTTGGATGATTGAATGGATCCCAGTTTTCCCAGATCGTCGTCATTCCAACGGGAATCGGGAACGCCTTGAAAGTAAAAATATCCGCCATTATCCGCAAGGATCATGCCGTACTTTTTCATTGCCGTCAGGATCACTTGATTGGCCGCGGAGTAGGAGGAGATATCGAAGCTCGCCTTGAGCCGGATGCGCATTCCCATCACATTGCTCACACCCCAGTCGGTTCCAGCCGCATGACTGGCGGGAGCTACAAAGTAACCGTCGCTGGCGTCGTTCTTGGTTTGCTGCATGGTGAAGCGGATGGCATGATTGATCGCGCCTGAGGCAACTTCGTCATAGCGCACCAGCCCCGGAAAGATGGCCAGGCCGGCGGCATCCGCCGAAGTCCATCCCCAGGGGCGCTGCTCAAAGTTCTGCATATCCCATATAGTTTCCGAATCCGCATTCCACGCGCCTTTACAGCGATGCGTGTTAAAGGTTTCATACAACATACACGTGTTGCGGTCCAGCACCAGCACGTGCGCGTCGCCAATATAAGTATCCGGCCAACCGTCACAATCGGCGGGCGCGCCTTCGATGGGAGCGCTGGCAGGATAGGGAGCGAGCGCAATGTCGCTCTGACTGGGAGAAGCGCTTACATTGATCGAAACCAAAGGTGTCGAGCTGGAATCGACGACCACATACGGGATGCCATAATCGCCGCCAGAGACCGAGGAGAAGTCGGGATGCAGATGCAGTCCGGCAAATCCAGCCGCGCTGGTGATCGCAGTATTATTCGGATCAAGCGGGGCCGAGGAGATGTCGGTATTCCAGGCGCTTGTGGAGGGAAACGGAACAAAGCCGTTGAGGCTTGCATTATCACCGAGCGAGATATTGGAGCAGGCCGAACCGGCAGTGGGCGCTGCGATGGTCACGGACAGATTGACCGAGGCCGATTGCGCTGTGGGCTTGGTTGAGTCGGTCACCGTCGCCGTTACCGGCGAAGTACCCTCCGCGCTCACCGCCGGAGTTCCGGTGATTGCGCCGGTCGTATGGTTGATGGAAAGGCCGCTGGGCAGGCCGGTGGCGTTGTAGGTGTAGGGCGTGGTGCCGCCGGAGGCCGTGATCGACGCGCTATACGCAACGCCCGCCGTTCCGCTGGGAAGAGAGACGGTGGTGATGACGAGCTTGCTGGGCGGAGGTGGCGGTGGCGCTGCAGCGATGGTCACGGACAGATTAACCGAGGCCGATTGCGCAGTAGGCAGGGTTGAGTCGGTCACCGTTGCCGTCACCGGCGAAGTGCCGACCGCGCTTACCGCCGGAGTTCCTGTGATTGCGCCGGTCGTATGGTTGATGGAAAGGCCGCTGGGCAGGCCGGTGGCGTTGTAGGTGTAGGGCGTGGTGCCGCCGGAGGCCGTGATCGAGGCGCTGTACGCAACGCCCGCCGTTCCGCTGGGAAGAGAGACGGTGGTGATGACGAGCTTGCTGGGCGGAGGCGCTGCGATCGTCACGGACAGATTGGCCGAGGCCGTTAGTGCAGTAGGCTGGGTTGAGTCGGTCACCGTCGCCGTCACTGGCGAAGTGCCCTCCGCGCTCACCGCCGGAGTTCCGGTGATTGCGCCGGTCGTATGGTTGATGGAGAGGCCGTTGGGCAGGCCGGTGGCGTTGTAGGTATAGGGTGCGGTGCCGCCGGAGGCTGCGATCGAGGTGTTGTACGCAGCTCCCGCCGTTCCGTAGGGAAGAGAGACGGTGGAGATGACGAGCTTGCTGGGGGGTGGTGTGGATGTGGAGTTGCTGCTATTCGAACCACAGCCGGAAAAGAAAACTGCCGCCGCAACAATCAAATACAATTTTGGATTTCGCATCTCTGAGTTCTTCCCATGCACAATCTGATTTTGACACGATCTCGAACAAACCGCACAGCCGATCTGGTTACGGTAGCGTAATTACGCCAACAAATTACAAAAAGAGAAGAATAATCCCCGATGGACGGCTTGCCTCGTAGATAGACTGCGGCAAAAGCGGGGAAAATGTGTCTTGACGGTTTTCGCGCCAAAGACTTTGAAATCGCATCCTGTAGAGAGATGCACTCCTGGCGCGCTTCAAGCCGTGACGGAGAGGGATTCATCGTTGATGGAAGAAACAATACGGGATTCCAGCAATGCCCATCCGGCGATCAGCAGGCTCGGTGCGGGAGCGGGTGGAGCATCGCCGAGGGCGGCGAGCGTGGTCGAGAAGAGTTGCTGGCCGGGCTGCGCCGCATAGGAGACGACGGCGCAGGGAAGGTCTGGAGGCAAACCTTCGTCGAGCCATTGCTGTGCCAGCAGACGCAGGTCGCGTCCTGGCATATAAACCACGCGGGTTGTAACTTCCCGTTGCGGCAAGGTCGCGTGATCGTGCGACTGCGCATGGTGGCCGGTGGAAAAGGTCACGCGGGAGGCGCTGTTGCGGCTGGTGAGAGAGCAGCCGATAGCCGCAGCTGCGGCCAATGCCGCGGTGACGCCGGAAACAATCTCAAAGTGCAAACCGGCTTCAGTGAGCGCGGCGATCTCCTCGGCGGCGCGGCTGAAGATCAGTGGATCTCCGCTCTTGAGGCGCACGACAGTGCGATGTGCGCGGGCGTGCTCTATCAACAGCGCGTTGATCTCATCCTGCGTGATGCTCTTTACTCCGCAGCGTTTGCCTACGTTGACGATTTGAGCAGTGGGCGATGCATGATCGAGAATTGCTTGCGGAACAAGATCGTCGTGAAGGATCACATCGGCGGAGTGAATGAGACGCAATGCTTTGACGGTGAGCAGATCGGGATCACCCGGCCCAGCGCCGACCAGATACACAGTAATGCTTGAACCGGCGTTTTCATTTGCACATGGGGCGTGAGCCAGCTGCGGCGAAGGGCGGAGCGCCGAAGGGACGAGTGGATGATACGCCAACTGATGCAGAAGCAGTCTGCGTGGCTCGCCCGGAGGATGGGTTGCGAGAATTCTGCGGCGCAGTTCGCCCACCTTCTCCAGCCACGGGCCAAGATCTTCGGGCAACTGTTCGTCGATCTCGCGGCGCAAACGCTGCGCAACAGCGGGACTCTCGCCAGCGGTGGAGATGGCGATCTGCAGTGCGCCCCGGCTGACCACAGCGCCGAAATAAAAATCGCAGTGGGGAGGGTCGTCGACGCTGTTCGCCAGGATGCCGCGCTCGACCGCACCTTGATAAACGGTGGCGTTGACTTCGGCGGAGTTGGTTGCCGTAATCACCACAAAGTTGCCATCGAGGTCGGCGAGTTCAAATGCGCGCTGCGTCCATTCGAGCCGGCCATCGGCGGCGAGGGCGCGAATCTCCGGTGTTGCAACCGGGGCAACGACGCGCAGATGCAGGCCGGTATTGAGCAGGCTGCGAATCTTCTCCAGCGCAACATTGCCTGCGCCGACGACGAGGCCGTTGCGACCGTCCAGTTTGAGAAAGACTGGCAACAGGCTCATGGCATACTCCTCAATCGGCGACTGCGTGGGGCACGTGCCCAGAAGGCAAATCGCGCGCGACGGAGGCGATCGCCTCGCCTGCGAGATGTGCGCGAAGCTCGTCGTTCGAGTGGCGGCTGAACCAGGCGCGCAGATTTTCTTCAGGCGCGCGGCTGGCCTGGTATTGGCGGAGCAGACGCTCAATCGATTCGGGTACTGCCGTTGCAGGACAGCGATAGCCCACCGGACGCGCAATCGAGGCGTAGTGGCCGACCGCGCCGCCGAGACAGAAATAGTACGCGTCGATCAGCTTGCCGTCTTGCTTGATCTTCTTTCCCTCGATGCCGATGTCGGCAATCCAGTGCTGGCCGCAGCCATTGGGGCAGCCGGTGACGTGCAACCGAAGCTGCTGGTCGAAGCCGGGCAGGCGCTCTTCAAGCTCATCCACAATCCAGCGCGTGAAGCCTTTGGTCTCGGTGATCGCCAGCTTGCAAAACTCCGTGCCCGTGCAAGCCACCGCGCCGCGCCAGAAGTTGGATCCCTCTACCTGCAATCCGATCTGTTTCAACTCCTGCACAAGTTCCGCTGTTCTGGTGTTGGGAATGTTGATGAAAAGAAGATTTTGCGAGACGGTGGTGCGCAATTCGCCCGATCCAAAGCGTTCGGCAAGCTCCGCGGCAGCCTCCAACTGTTCCCCCGTCATCCGTCCGCGCAGCACCGAAGCTCCAGCGTAACTCAAGCCGGCTTGGCGTTGTGCGTGAATGCCAACGTGGTCGCGGAAGATGTCGGCAGGAACCTGCTCGGCGGCAGCGGGCAGCAGCGTGAAATCGAGGCGCGACTGCAACTCGGCGAGAAAGCTCTCCGCGGTCCAGCCTTCATTGAGGAAGAGATACTTCATGCGCGCTTCGTTGCGATTTTCACGCAAGCGCTGCTGCTCGCGGAAGATCTCCGCCACGGCTCGCGTCACGCGCGCAACCTGATCGGGAAGCACGAAGGCGTTCAGGCGAAGGGCAAGATGCGGCTCTTTGGAGAGGCCGCCGCCTACGCGCAGCGAGTAGCCTATCTGGCCGTTGCTTTCGGCTGCGGTGAAGGCGATGTCGTTGATCTCCGGATGCGAACACCACGATGGGCAGCCGGTGACGCAGATCTTGAATTTACGCGGCAGATTGTAGAACTCCGGATTGCCCTTGAGCAGTTGCGTGAGTTCGGCGGCAAGCGGCGAGGCATCGATCAGCTCATCGGCGGCTACGCCGGCCAGCGGACAGCCGGTCACGTTGCGCACCACGTCTCCGCAGGTGCCCTTGGGCGAGAGTCCGGCGGCGTCGAGCGCTTCCACAATTTCGGGAAGCGACTCGATGGTGAGCCAGTGGAGCTGAATTGCCTGGCGAACGGTGATGTCGGCCAGATTGCGCGCGTATTTGCGTGTCAGCCCGGCGATGACGTGAAGCTGCTTGGCAGAGACAATGCCGTTGGGGATGCCGATGCGCATCATGAAGTAATCGGAGGTCACGCCCTCGCCGCCCTTGCCGCCGGTAGCACCCACGCCGTCTCCCTGCGTGTAGATGCCCCACCATTTGAAATAAAGACCGGCCCACTCCGGCAACACGCTCGATCGGCCCAGGCGCGCAAATTCGCGCACCTCGTCGAAGGCCGCCCAGGGATTCTTCTCACGCTTCAGGCGCTCTGCGCGCTGCGCATTCGTCTCTTTCACAGGCACTGCTTGACTCATTTGTTCCTCTTTGCCGAAAACAGAAAACCCGCGTCAGCATTGGCTGTATCGCGGGCAACGGGGAAACCGGGATTCGATCGGGACTATAAGCCCAAGTTACCTCTGCGCGCGAAGCAATATACAGCAGCGACAACAGAGCCGTCCTTGCATAACTAGATAGTAGGTGCGCGCAGGCGCCAAAGTCAAGCCAAACGCGAAGTTTCCGGAAGAGTGCCTATTGACATCAATTTCATTCTTCGATACCTTGAACCAATCAGGTTGAAGTTTGCGATGAAAGCCTTCTCGATGCAAATCGCGTGTTGTTGTCTCCGCTAGCGCCCGCTGGCGGTCCGCGAATTTGCTGTTCCCCAACCAAGTTACTCAGTTGAATGATCGAGAAGAGAATGCCCTTGTCCATCCTCATCCATACAGATATTTCCGATGCCTCTGCCCGCGCGGCGCGCAGGCAGGGAACGGCGCTGTCCTCGTGTTGTTGTCTTCCCCACCTGTCGATAGAGCTCTGACGTTCATGCGGGCCAATGACCTGAGTTCCAACCCATCCACAGCTTCCCCAAAATTCAAGGAGAGTCCAAAGTGCAAAAAGCTCTTTATCCTGTTCCATCTGCTTCACTACGCTGGTTGCCGCTATCGATCGCTGCCGCGCTTTTTCTGTTTGCGCTCCTGGCCAGTCTGCCTCTGACCGCGCAGGACGACATCACCACGCAAAACGCGACCTCCGCGTTCAATGGCGTATACATCACCGGTCCGGCCTCGAACCCGTTGAGCTTTTTGAATGGCGCGGCAGGGCGTACTACCGGCAATCCGGCTCCCTACGACCTTCACGACTTTGCCCCGGTAACGAACGTCGACCGAAAGCTACCCAAGTGGATTGATCTGGCTGCTGAGGAGCGCTTCCGGTACGAGGGGTACAGTAATTCAAGCTTCAAAGCGAAGGTCGATGACTCCTACCTGCTGAACCGGTTCCGGTTCCAGGTGAATCTGCGGACGCCGAGTTGGTTCCGGGTTACGGTGCAGGTGCAGGACGCGCGTGCCGGCTTTCAGAACCCGCCGATCGGCCCGCCGAATACAGTTCGCTGGGATCTGAAGCTGGCCTACGCCGAGATCGGCGCACCCGACAAGCACTGGTTCAGCTTGCGTGTGGGCCGTCAGCTCATCAACTACAACAACACCATCATCGCCAACTCCGAGTGGCGCAATCAGGCACGATCCTACGATGCGGCGGTGCTGAACCTGAACGCGAAGCGCGAGCATCTGGGCCTCTTCGCCGCCTCGGCTGTAGTGCCGCAGGCCTATGGAGTAAGCCCGCATCAGGAAGGCAACAACATCTACGGAGCCTACGGCCGCATCGATGATTTTCTTGTGCCGCACTCGAACCTTGAGCCGTTCTTTCTATGGCGCGTGCAGCCAAAAGAGGTCGTCGAACCGGCCGTCGCCAAGACCACCGGCAAGGAAAACGAGAAGGCTCTTGGTGTGCGCTTCAAGGCGCAAGCCCAGCCGGCGCTCGATTATGGGGGCGAGGTGATTCTCGAAACCGGCAAGGTGGGAGCGCAGTCGATTCGAGCCTGGGCAGCGCAGGCAGGCGCGGCATACCAGTTCCTCAATGTAGCAGCCAAGCCGCGCGTCTTTACGCAATACGACTACGCCACGGGCAATAGCAATCCGGCGCACAACGCAACCCACACCACCTTCGACACGATCTATCCGACGGCCCACGACCGGCTTGGCATCACCGATCTCTTCGGCTGGCAGAACATTGAGGCGGTGCGTGCGGGAGCCACCGTTGCCCCTCACCGGCGGCTCAGCTTCACGGCGCAGGGGCTGGACTTTTGGGCGGCTGATGCGCTGGACTCGATCTACAACACCTCAGGCAGCGCGATCGTGACCAACAAGACCGACCACGGACGACATCTGGGTGCTGAGATCGATGGCTACTCCTGGTATGAACTCAACAAGCACTTCAATCTGGGCGGCGGGATTGGCTACTTCGGCGGCGGCCAGTTCCTGACGAATGTGACAACCAGCCACTCGTACACAACCTACTACTTTGCGTTGAACTTCAAAGACAACGGAAAGAAGTAGCCAATGGGGTGCTGGAAGCCTGGGACGAGACAGGTATGTTTGACCATCATGCGGTCCTGCAAAACCTGTATGGGCGGGTTCAACTCCCGCCTGGCGATCCAGCATCTTTCCAAAGAAATAACAATTCGGATTGATTTAGTCCTGATTTGTTGTTACTATGGATTCACACGTGAGGCACGCCTCCCAACGCCGCTCTTGTTGTTGCCTGTCGAATGTCTTCGACGGGTGGCTGAACTAGTCTCTGATTTCCCAATCGCTATTCATCAGAGGACACACCCTTCGCAGATTCGACAGCGCGAAGCTGCACCACTGCCTTCAAAAGTCACTCGCAGAAAGAGGAAATTGCATGACGTTTGCCGAACCACAAACGCTTCTCGCATCGCCGCACGTGAGCCGCTCCGCTCATGAGCGTCTCAGTCATCTGCGCTTGCTTGAAGCTGAAAGCATCCACATCCTGCGCGAGGTCGCCAGCGAGTTCGAGCGCCCCGTCATGCTTTACTCGGTTGGCAAAGACTCTTCCGTCATGCTGCGCCTGGCGCAGAAGGCCTTCTATCCGGCGCCCATTCCCTTTCCATTGCTTCACGTTGACACCGGCTTCAAATTTGCTGAGATGCTCACCTTTCGCGATGAGATGGCCCGCTCCGTTGGCGCCGAACTGCTGGTCTGGCGCAATGAAGCCGCCATCGCCGCAGGAACCAATCCCATTGTCCTCGACACCAAGCGCTGCTGTGGATTGCTGAAGACTCAGGCGCTGCTCGACGCGCTCCGCCACTACAACTTCGATGCGGCCTTCGGCGGCGCGCGCCGCGATGAAGAGAAATCCCGCGCCAAGGAACGCATCTACTCCTTCCGCGATTCTGCCGGCCAATGGGACCCCAAGAATCAGCGCCCCGAACTCTGGAATCTCTATAACGCCCGCGTCCATCCCGGCGAAAGCATTCGCGTCTTTCCCATCTCCAACTGGACGGAGATGGATGTATGGCAGTACATTCACGAGGAAAAAATTCCCGTCGTCGATCTTTACTTCGCCAAAGAGCGTCCCATGTATGTGCGTGGCGACGCGCTGCTGCCCATCGAACAATCCTTCGTTGCGCGCCCTGGTGAAAAACCAGTAATGGTCAAGTCGCGCCTGCGTTCGCTCGGTTGTAGTCCCTGCACCGGAGCTATTCGCTCCGACGCCGAGAACATCCCCGACATCATCGCCGAGCTTGTCTCCTTCCACTCCTCTGAGCGCGCCAATCGCGCCATCGATCACGATCAGGAAGGTTCCATGGAAATCAAGAAACGAGAGGGATATTTCTAAATGGCGGCTATCGCATCTCCCGGTTTTTCCATTGGCGAATTTCTTGCTATTGAGCGCGAAAAAGATCTGCTGCGCTTCTCCACAGCGGGCAGCGTGGATGACGGCAAGTCCACGCTCATTGGCCGCCTGCTCTACGACACGCAGTCGGTCTATGAAGATCAGGTTCGTTCCATCGAAGGGAAGGGAACCACTGCGCCGGGGCAGATTGATTTTGCGCTGCTCACCGACGGCTTGCGCGCCGAGCGCGAGCAGGGAATCACCATCGATGTCGCCTACCGCTACTTCTCCACGCCGCGCCGCAAATTCATCATCGCGGACACGCCCGGCCACGAGCAGTACACCCGCAACATGGCTACTGGCGCATCCACGGCCGATGCGGCTGTCGTGCTGATCGACGCCAGCAAGGGGGTGCTGATTCAATCGCGCCGCCACGCTTACATCGCTTCGCTTTTGCGCGTCCGCCACGTCATCGTCGCCGTCAACAAGATGGACCTCATCGGCTACGATCAAGCCGCCTTCTGCGCCATCGAAGCCGACTTCACCGCCGTCCTCGATCAGATCGCCGCCGATACCGGCAGCCCGGTCGAAGCGGTCTTCGTTCCCGTCAGCGCTCTCGCTGGCGATAACATCGTCCATCGCAGCGATGCGATGAAGTGGTACACCGGACCATCCCTGCTTGAGCTGCTCGAGTCTTTACCCTCTTCGCTTGATACGCGCACCGCGCCCTTCCGTTTTCCTGTGCAGCGCGTCCTGCGTCCCGATCACACCTTTCGCGGCTTCGCCGGTCAGGTTGCATCCGGCGTCATTCGCCCCGGCGATCGAATCACCGTGCTTCCCTCCGGTAGAAGCGCCGAGGTCACGCGCATTGTCACCTTCGATGGCGATCTCGACGAGGCCGTCGCACCGCAGTCGGTGACGCTGGTCCTCGACCGCGAACTCGACATCAGCCGCGGCGATCTGATCGTCTCAGCGCAAGCGCCGGCCGCGGTCGCCAAGAGCATCAAGGCCGCGCTCGTCTGGATGGATGCTAATCCACTCGAGCGCAATCGCCGCTATCTGCTCAAGCACACCAGTCAGACCGTGCCCGCATTCGTCTCCGCAATCGAGCGTCGCACCAACATCGGCACGCTGGCCCACGAGCCTGCCACCACGCTCGAAATGAACGGAATTGGCGTCGTCAGCATCGATCTGCTCCGTCCCATCGCCCTCGATCTCTACGGAGAAAATCGCTCCACCGGCGCATTCATCCTCATTGACCCTCAGACCAACAGCACCGTCGCCGCTGGCATGATCACCGCTACCGTAGCTTTGTCCGCGCCAACATCGGGCCCGGTCACGGTCGAGGAGCGAGCCGCGCGCTGGGGCCATCGCGGCGGCGTTCTCGAATTGAATGCTCCGGTCGAACTCGTCGACGCCATCGAGCGTGCGCTCTTTGCGCGTGGCGTTATCACCTCGCGCATTGAAGTGGATGCCGCCTTTGGGATCGATGCTACCGTTGTCGAACACCTTATTGCATCAAAGGCTCTCGCTGGCATTGTTGCGCTCATCGTTCATCTCACCGGAAGTGAAACGCCGACCGCGCAAGCCGAAGGCGAACTGATCTCCCTCGACGCGAAGGATGTGAATGCGGCTATCGCTGCCGTGAATGATCTGCTGGCCCGAAGCAACATTCTCGTCTCGTCCGGGAATCAAGATTGGGTGATTTGAAAAGTATCGGAAGACAAAGAGGAATCGAACCATGAGCACGGCGGAAATTCAAGCGCAGGTCAATGCCAAACTCGGCGAAGTTCGCGTCGCTCTCGCCCGCGAGATCTCCAGTCGCCATGACGCCTGCCTCACTTGCAGCTTTCAGGCCGAAGATGTCTTGCTCGCCAAGCTGGCCATCGAATTCGATGCGCGCATTCCCATTCTCTTTCTCGACACCGGCTATCACTTCGCCGAGACCTATGCTTATCGCGACCGCATCGCAAGCGAGTGGAATCTGAATCTCATCAACCTGCTCCCCGAAAAAACCGTCGCCGAGCAGGAGGCCGAGCGCGGCTTGCTCTATCAATCCGCGCCCGATCAGTGCTGCAAGCTGCGCAAGGTCGAGCCGCTCTTCAAGGCCGTCGCCAACTATCGCGTCTGGATTACCGGCCTGCGCCGCGAGCAGGCAAAGACTCGCGCGGCTCTCGAAGAGTCTGCGCTCTTCACGCTTCCTAGCGGCCAGCAGATACTCAAACTCGCGCCGCTCGCCGCGTGGACCACGCGCGATGTCTGGTACGCCTGCGAATCGCTCTCCATTCCACTGCTGCCGCTCTACGAGCGCGGTTACTCCTCCATCGGCTGCGAGCCATGCACCTCGCTTCCGATTGATCCGAACGATCCGCGCTCGGGACGTTGGGCCGGCCACAAAGTCGAGTGTGGCATTCACATTGAAGCGGCGCCTGCCTCATAGGAAAAACAGGCAAGCGCAGTGGGAGTTTCCATGCAATACCTCATCTGAGTGAATGGTTTGCTGGGCACGATTCTTGTCACGACATCCGAGGCAGATCTTCGTCTACTTTCGTCCCATGCGTCAGAATTTGCAGCCGCCGGATCGCACTCCGCTGCTGTCCTGGCTGATGTTTCCCATCGGCGTTGAGGTTGGCTTTTCAAGCGCCGGTGCGGGCGCGCTTGGCTCGGCAGCGCTTCTCAGCACACGCGTTCCCCGACGTCAGTTGCGCTTTGCCTTGTGAGTCGGGCTGCTGATCCTCGGTGAGCAATTTCTTTTCAATAGCTCTGTGGTTTGGGCGGCTCCGCGCGCAGAGGGTATGAGCCATCTACTAGCCGTTCATCGAGGACAGATAACTTGAACGGAAATACTGGAAGCAGAGCTAGTCAAGCGTCTTATGCAGATCGTCTATTATTTTGAAATCTCGCCGCCCAGCGGATGCATCTGACATTTGTATAGAAGAATTGCTTTCGCAGTCAAACGAGAGGAATGCCATATGGAAATAGGTATGATCGGACTAGGCCGGATGGGAAGCAATATGGTTCAGCGTCTCTTGCGAGCTGGCCACCAATGCGTCGTATACGACCTCCATTCGGAAGCAGTGCAGACGCTCGTCAAAGATGGTGCGGTCGGCGCGAATTCGCTTGAAGAACTTGCGAGCAAATTGAAAGCGCCACGCGCCATCTGGATGATGGTGCCATCCGCCGTGGTCGATGAATCACTGAAGACACTTATCCCGTTTCTCGAAAAAGATGATGTGGTTATCGATGGCGGCAACTCGCACTACCACGATGACATTCGCCGTGCGACCGAACTGAAGCCGAAGGGCATTCACTATGTGGACGCCGGGACCAGTGGCGGGGTCTGGGGCGCGGAGCGTGGATACTGCCTGATGATCGGCGGCGATGACGCGGTCGTCCAGCGCATTGATCCCATCTTTTCCGCTCTTGCCCCCAGCATCGATTCCGCGCCACGCACGCCAGGTCGAGAGAAAGCCGGCGGCACAGCCGAACACGGCTATCTGCACTGCGGTCCCAGCGGCGCGGGCCATTTCGTCAAGATGGTCCACAACGGCATCGAATATGGCATGATGGCCGCTTATGCGGAGGGGCTGAATATCCTGCGCCATGCCAACATTGGCAAGCAGCAGCGCGCTGCGGATGCTGAGACCACACCGTTGCGCAACCCCGAACACTATCTGTACGACCTGAACATTGCAGACATTGCGGAGGTCTGGCGTAGGGGAAGCGTCATCTCATCGTGGCTGTTGGATCTGGCTGCGATCTCTCTTCTCGATAGCCCGGACCTGGCGAAGTTCGCAGGCCGTGTGTCGGATTCAGGAGAAGGGCGCTGGACGATCAAAGCCGCTATCGACGAGTCGGTTCCTGCTCCCGTCCTCAGCGCGGCGCTCTACGAACGCTTCAGTTCACGCGGTGAAGACGACTTCGCAGAAAAAATGTTGTCGGCTCTTCGTTATCAATTCGGCGGCCACGATGAAAAGACCGCTGGCGACAAGGCAGGCGCGTGATGGCTGAATCTCAGTCAGATGCGTTGGTAATCTTTGGTGTAACAGGAGATCTGGCGCACAAGAAGATTTTTCCCGCGCTCTATGCAATGGTAAAGCGCGGCACGCTCAAGGTTCCAGTGATCGGTGTTGCCTTTCCTAAGTGGAGTCTGGCTCGTTTGCAGAGGCGTGTGACAGACAGCATCGAGCGAAGCGGCGGAGTCGACAACAAACGAGCGCTCAAAGAGCTTTTCTCTCTGCTCAAGTATGTGAGCGGGGATTACAAAGACAGCAATACCTTCACTGCGATTAAGGAAGCACTTGGCAAAGCGCGGCGGCCTGCGCACTATCTGGCAATTCCGCCATCGCTTTTCGAAACGGTGATTCGAGGGCTTGGCCAAGCGAAGTTGGCTGAAGGCGGGCGTGTCATTGTTGAAAAGCCCTTCGGACGAGACCTGGCCTCCGCACGAGAACTTAACCAGGTCGCGCATACAGTCTTTCCTGAAGACTCTATCTTCCGCATCGATCACTTTCTCGGAAAAGAAGCGATCATGAATATCCTCTACTTCCGTTTTGCAAATTCGTTTCTGGAGCCAATCTGGAACCGCAACTATGTGGCCAGCGTCCAAATCACTTTATCCGAGGATTTCGGCGTGGGGAAGCGCGGCGCATTTTACGAGTCTGCCGGCTGCCTGCGCGACGTGATACAAAATCATCTCTTCCAGATCGTCGCACTTCTTGCCATGGAGCCACCCGCGGGCAGGGATTTCGGAGCCGTGCACAACGAGAAGGCCAAGGTCTTCAAAGCCATGCGCAAACTACGGCCCGATGACTTGGTGCGCGGCCAGTATGCCGGCTATCGCCAGGAGCCTGATGTGGCGAAGCGCTCCGATGTTGAAACCTTCTGTGCTCTGCGCTTGTTCATCGATTCCTGGCGCTGGGATGGAGTGCCGTGGTATCTGCGCTCTGGAAAATATCTGCCGGATACCGCGACCGAGATTCTGGTGGAGTTGAAACCGCCTCCGCAGAGGCTTTTCGCTGACGCAGAATCGTTGACCGGCCGGTCCAACTACATTCGTTTTCGGCTCTCGCCCAACTCGGCTGTAGCCCTTGCGGCACGTGTCAAACTCGCGGGAAAAGATTTCGTTGGTGAGCAGCGAGAGCTTTACTTGTCAGAAGAACAGCCCGGTGGTGAAACTCCGTACGAGAGGCTTTTGGGCGACGCCATGGCTGGCAACGGCGCCCTTTTCACGCGGGAAGACGCGGTGGAAGCAGCTTGGGAGGTGGTCGATCCGGTTCTTACTACCCACCACAGGGTTCTCCCTTACAAGCGACACACTTGGGGGCCGAAACAAGCGGATGCGATCATCTCTGTGCACGGCGGCTGGCATAATCCAAGCAGCACAGCTTTATCGGAATGACAATGTGGAGTGACTATTATTTCCGCTCATCGAACACCGATCATGACAACCGTCATGAGAGAATGCTATCGGTGGTCTTCCCCTGCCAACCTTTTTGCCGGGACAACATTGCATGGCGCTATCTTCACACATATTGAATCTCTTGTTTGGCCGACCGTTGGCTACCAGCGAGGAGCGGGCCGAGCAGATCGGTCCCGTCGCTGGAATCCCCGTCTTTGGCCTGGATGCTCTCAGCTCCGCAGCATACGGTCCTGAAGCCGCACTGACTCTGCTCATTCCCTTGGGCCTTGTGGGTATACATTACATCGTTCCCGTAAGCGCAGCGATTGTGGGACTTCTGATCATCGTCTACTTCAGCTATCGCCAGACCATTGACGCATATCCGCGCGGTGGTGGCTCTTACACCGTCGCCTCTCAGAATCTAGGCGAAGGCGCGGGCCTGCTGGCCGCAGCCGCTCTGATGATCGATTACACGCTTACTGCCGCCGTAGGCATTTCAGCGGGAGTGGGCGCGCTTATCTCCGCTGCGCCCGGCTTGCAGCCCTACACATTGCAACTTTGCCTTGCCGTGCTGGCCATTCTTACCGTGATCAATATGCGCGGCGTCCACGATACCGGCGTGGTTTTCATGATTCCTACCTACCTGTTTGCAGGAACGCTACTGGTCGTGATCGGGGTTGGCGGCTGGCAGATGCTACAAAGTGGGGGCCATCCCCAACCAGTTACAGCGCTGCCGCCACTGCCAGCGGCCACCACTGCTGTTAGCCTGTGGCTGCTACTGAAGGTTTTTTCTTCCGGCTGCACGGCCATGACCGGTGTCGAGGCAGTGAGCAATGGCGTGATGGCCTTCCGTGACGACACGCGCAAGAATGCAAAGATCACACTAACAATCATCATCGTTTTGCTGGCAGTGCTACTGGCCGGCATTGCTCTTTTGAGTCGAGCCTATGGTATCGCCGCCACCAATCCCGATGGGCCTGGCTATGAGAGCGTGCTTTCGATGCTGACGCGTGCGGTAATGGGGCATGGAGTCTTCTACTATGTCACCATAGGCTCGGTGCTGGTGGTGCTGGCGCTTTCAGCCAACACAGCATTTGCCGATTTTCCGCGACTGACGCGCGCCATAGCACTTGACGACTATATGCCTCACGTCTTTCTGCTGCGTGGCCGCCGGCTGCTCTATTCTTGGGGGATTTATGTTCTGGTCGCGCTCACGGCACTGTTGCTGATTATCTTTGGCGGCGTAACAGATCGTCTGATTCCCTTGTTCGCCATCGGCGCGTTCATGGCCTTCACACTTTCGCAGGCTGGGATGGTGATGCACTGGAAACGTCAAGGCGGCGCTCCGATGCGCATATTTGTCAACGGCCTGGGTGCTGCGGCCACTGGTATCACAACTGTGGTGGTATTGGTAGCCAAGTTTGCAGAGGGCGCTTGGATTACCGCGTTGCTGATTGCAGCCATGATCCTGCTGATGCGCGCCGTCAAGCGCCATTATGTCGAAGTGGACCGTGAGACGGACTGCGACCGGCCCATCGTACCCGCTCAAATCACTGAACCGATCGTCGTTTTGCCTATCGACCGCTGGAGCCGAATCACAGAAAAAGCCCTTAGCTTTGCATTGGGAATGTCCTGCGATATTCGCTGTGTACATGTTCAGACTGGAGAAGATCCGGACCCCATCAGCCAAAACTGGGAAACGGATGTAGCCGCTCCACTGCGCGAGGTTGGCAAGTGCGTTCCCAAACTCGATATTCTGCAATCGCCCTTCCGCTACATTCTGACCCCTGTGGTTGATTACATCCTGGAAGTCGAACGGGAATCAAGCTTCCAGAAAGTTTGTGTGCTTGTTCCGGAGTTGGTGGTCCACCACTGGTGGGAAAACCTTCTCCATAACCGCCGCGCTGATATGTTGAAGGTTATCCTGCTTCTCCGCGGTAACCGGCGCATCGTTGTTATCAACATTCCCTGGTATCTCGAACGGGGATGAATTTGTTCCGAAATTCATGCAGTTGTTCGCATGCTGCCGATCCCATTGTCGGCCGCCTCAGACTGTTCACTCTTGCACACAACCCAGAAGCGCCAAGAACAATAATTGACCTATCGCTGATATCAGAGCTTTTTGTGTCCGTGCAAATGGCAATGATAGCTGTCCAATACTGCAGATTGCAATGAATGGAGTAGAAATGACGACCGCATCACTAAGTACCATGACCAAGATGTGGCGCATATCTCGGATTTTTGCGGCGATAATAGTTTTTATCGCTCTGATGAACAGCGACAAATCTTTCGGGTACTCTGTTCTTACCCACGAAGAGATTATAGATTTAATGTGGATCCAGGAGATTCGTCCCATCTTGCTGGAACGGTTTCCTGATCTCACCGAAGATCAGATCAAAGAGGCCCATGCCTACGCATACGGAGGCTCGGTCATACAGGACCTCGGCTATTATCCGTTTGGCAACAAAGAGTTCAGCAATCTAACGCATTATGTCCGCAGTGGAGATTTTGTCGAAGAGCTGATTCGTGAAAGTCGGGATGCGAACGAATATGCCTTTGCATTAGGTGCATTGTCGCACTATACCTCAGATATTGCTGGCCATCCGGCGATCAATCAGTCGGTGGCGATTGCCTATCCGAAACTCCGAGCAAAATATGGCAAATCCGTCCGCTATGCGCAGGATAAAACGGCTCATCTAAAAACCGAGTTTGGCTTTGATACGTTGCAGGTTGCAAAGAATCGCTATGCCTCGCAGCAGTATCACGACTTTATCGGGTTCAAAGTCTCTGAACCACTTCTTGAAAGGGTATTTCCAGTCGTCTATGGAATGGAGTTGAAAGATGTTCTCAAAAACGAAGATCTGGCAGTAGGCTCGTATCGCTTCTTTATCAGCCGCTTGATTCCGCAGATGACTCGGGTTGCACTAGAAACGCACAAGAAGGACTTGATTCGCGAGAAGCCAGACTTCGCCAGGCAGAAGTTTCTCTATCGACTGTCGCGTTCAGACTATGAGCGAGAGTGGGGCAAGACATACACGAAGTCTGGCCTGGGAACTCGCATTCTGGCCACTATTTTGCGATGCATTCCGAAGGTTGGTCCTTTCAAGGGTTTGGGATTCAACAACCCAACGCCGCAAACCGAAGACCTGTATATCAAGAGTATCGACATTGCAACTAATCACTACCGTGCGTTTCTTGAAGGGGCGCGCGCAGGGAAACTAGTCCTGCCCAATCGTGATCTCGATAGCGGTGAATTGACTAAGTCAGAAGAATACTCCCTTGCTGATAAAACTTATGCAAATCTACTTGCCGAGTTAGCTTTTGGAAAGTTCAGTCGAACTTCGCCACAATTGCGCGACAATATCATCGCTTTTTATTCCGGCGTAGCGCTGCCAATCGAAACAAAAAAGGAGAAATCTCGTTCGCGGGAAGTGCTTTCCAACCTGGATCAATTGAAGTCTGCATCCCTGGAGCCTTCAGTTGCAGTTGGCATTGCACAATAGATGTCAGAATATTGATGAAATACTACACTTGGTCTCTGGCCGCGTGAATTGGCATCCGAGTTCGTGCTCTCCCAGCTTCCAAAATTGGAAGCTGGGGCGCTCATCATCGGTACACAATCAAACGGCCACACTCCTAGTTCTGATATTGCACGTCGCTGACGTGTTCCATCCAATCAACAGTTTTGCCATTGAGCTTCTCCTGAATGGCGATGTGTGTCATTGCCGTCAGTGGCGCCGCTCCATGCCAATGCTTTTCGCCAGGCGCGAACCAGATCACGTCTCCGGGACGGATCTCTTCGATAGCGCCGCCCCAGCGCTGGGCGCGTCCGCAGCCGGAGGTGACGATCAGAGTTTGACCGAGCGGATGCGTGTGCCATGCGGTACGCGCGCCGGGTTCGAAGGTGACGCTGGCGCCGACGGCACGCGCTGGATCCGGCGCATCAAAGAGCAGATCGACGCGGACCGCGCCCGTGAAATACTCCACCGGCCCCTTGCCCGAAGAAGTGGAACCGTTTCGCTTGATCTCCATTGCTTCTGCTCTCCTGATTAGCTGGCGAAAGGTCAGCGTCCGGTCATTTGATCGAGGTGCTCCGGGTAACGCGCGCCTTGCACTGCGATCTTTGCTGCCGCGCTCTCGATCTCTTGCAGGTCGTTTGAAGAGAAATCGATCTTCATTGCACCGAGGTTCTCTTCCAGGCGATTCAGCTTCGTCGTTCCCGGAATCGGCACGATCCAGGGCTTCTGCGCCAGCAGCCAAGCCAGCGCGATCTGAGCTGGCGTCGCATCTTTCTGCTTTGCAATCGAGCCGAGCAGATCGACGAGAGCCTGATTCGCCTTCAGTGCTTCCGGGGTGAAACGCGGCAGAGTGCTGCGAAAGTCCGTCTTGTCGAAGGTCGTGTTCTGTTCCATCCTTCCTGTCAAGAAGCCCTTGCCAAGCGGGCTGTAGGGAACAAAGCCAATGCCGAGTTCTTCAAGCGTGGGCAACACTTCTTCCTCCGGCTTTCTCCACCACAGTGAGTATTCGCTTTGGACTGCGGTTACAGGCTGCACGGCGTGGGCGCGGCGAATCGTTTTCGCAGCCGCTTCGGAGAGTCCGAAGTGCTTCACCTTGCCCTGCTGAATGAGATCCTTGACGGCGCCGGCGACTTCTTCGATGGGTACGCTTAAATCGACGCGGTGCTGATAGAAGAGATCGATGACATCGAGCTTCAAACGTTTGAGCGAGTCTTCGGCAACCTGCTTGATGCGCTCTGGATGGCTGTTCAATGCCGGCCCGCCCTTCATGCCGCGCGGATCGTGCTTCGGATCCAGATCAAAACCAAACTTGGTGGCGATTACCACCTTCCCGCGAAAGGGCGAGAGGGCCTCGCCCAATAATTCTTCGTTGATATAAGGGCCGTAGACCTCCGCCGTATCGAAGAAGGTAATGCCGCGCTCGACAGCCGCATGAAGGAGAGCGATCATCTCCTGCTTGTCCTTAGGGGGTCCATAAGAAAAGCTCATCCCCATACAGCCAAGACCGATCGCCGATACTTCCAGATTGCTCTTTCCCAGTTTGCGCTTCAGCATAGCCTCTCCTGTCATCCCAAGAATACGCTTGTGCGTTCTTCAATGGAATCCAAAAAATGAGGCCGCACTTCGGGCATTGCATCCAATACATTGCCGCAGCCTGGCGGGCGTGATCCGGCTCGGCCGTAGGGAACCAGCGCTGGGTCTGATATTCTGAGCCTGGTTTATGTTTATGCGCTGGTTACTGATTGCATTACTCGTCTCGCTTGCGGCGATGCTGATTGCGGCCGCGGCGATGACGCTTCACATCCTGGTTCAGCGCGCGAAAATTCGCTATAAAGCCCAGTCGGATACGGGAAAAGCGCCGAATGGCGCGCCTGGTTCCGGTGAGGATACTGACTCTGAATCCGAGAATTAGAGCCCTCTTCCGGTCTTCCGGAAGCTGCTGGCAGCACCCTGTTGAAAGGACCTTGGTTCCCATGAATCCTCCGAATCCCGCAGTCGCTCGCCCTTCTGAGACGATTGATATTTCCATTGCGCACAGTCCCGATTCCGACGACGCGTTCATGTTCTATGGCCTTGCAACCAACAAGGTGCGCGTTCCCGGTTATCGCTTCTCGCACACGCTCTGCGACATTGAAACGCTCAACCGCCGCGCCCAGGAGGAGGCCTTTTTTGATGTGACCGCGATCAGCTTTCACGCCTATCCCTACCTGCAGGAGAAGTACACGCTGATGGGCTGCGGCGGTAGCGTGGGCGAGGGCTATGGCCCGATGATTGTGGCAATGAAGCCGCTTGCGCCCGATGACCTGGGGCGCATCAAAATCGCCGTTCCCGGCACGCTGACCACGGCCTTCCTGGCCCTGAAGATCTTCAATCCAGCGATCCAGACCGTTGCGGTTCCCTTCGACAAGATTATTCCCGCGGTTCTGGCCGGCGAGTTCGAGGCGGGACTCATTATCCACGAAGGCCAACTGACGTACACCACCAGCGGCCTCTATAAAGTTCTCGATCTGGGCGTTTGGTGGCGTGAGACGACCGGCCTGGTGCTGCCCCTGGGCGGCAATGCAATCCGCCGCTCGCTGGGCGCTGATTCTCACAAGATCATCTCAAAGGCTCTGCGCGACAGCATCCAGCACGGGTTGGATCACCGCGAACAGGCTCTGGAGTACGCGATGCAGTTTGCCCGCGATCTGGACATCCGGCTGGCCAGCCGCTTTGTCAGTATGTATGTGAACGAACGAACTCTGGACTACGGCGCCGATGGCCGTGCGGCAATTCGCAAGCTGCTCGATATGGGGCATGAACGGGGCATCATTACCGTCGCTCCGCAGGTGGATTTTGTGGATTGAGGCGGGATTGCAGTACCTTGGGCACGCGCAATTCCGCTCGAAAGTCATTGCAGCGGCGTAATAATTCCCGGCCGGACTCTAAACAAATTCTAACCATCGCCGATGCATCCTCCAGTGAGGTAGATTGGGGATGCTCGTTCACTCCACATCGACGTTTCTGCTTGCATCGGCCGAGCCAGCGCTGCTCTCTGCCGTTGAACCCGTGCTGATTGCCGATGGAGCGCAGGTGGAGATATTTCTTACGGCTGAAGCGGCTCTGCCGGCGCTGACCGCTGCCCATGCGCCGACGCTGGCGCTGATCGACACCAAACTGCCGGGGATGGAGATGGGGCAGTTGCTGGCGGCGGCGCGCTCGGATGCATCCGGCAGGCGCTATCCGATCATCTTATTTGCCGAGACGGTGACGCAGGAGTGGATTGACCGCCTTGCCGAGGGTGTGATCGACGACCTGATTCCGCGCGTGATCGAGCCGGCATTCTTGCGGCTGCGTCTGGAAGCGGTCTTGCGCGATCATCGCCGTCTGCGTGAGCTGGAGCTGCTGCGCGAAGCGGCTCAAATCAATGCGCGAATGGACCGGCTGACCGGTGTATACAATCGCGAGACGATGCTCTCGATGATGTTCCGCGAGACCGATCGCGTGCAGCGGATGAACAGCACGCTGTGCATGATTCTCTTCGACATCGACGATTTTGGCCATTGGAACACGCGGCTGGGCACCGATGCCTGCGACGACCTGCTCTGCCAGGTGGTGGCGCGCACGGCACGCCTGCTGCGCAGCTACGATCTTCTGGGCCGTGCGGGCAAGGATGAGTTCCTGATCGCGCTGCCGGGATGTACCAGCTCAAACGCCGTGATGATGGCGGAGCGGCTGCGCATGGATGTCTTTTCCGCTCCCTTCCATGTGAACGGCGACTCGATCCGTCTTTCGGCCTGCTTCAGCATTGCCAGCAGCATGGGCCGCTCGCCGGTGGTGGTCCTGCGCGAGGCCGAACAGGCCCTACTGGTGGCCAAGGCCTCCGGTCCGGAGTCGATCGAGTGCGCCGGCGACTGCCCGCAACCGAGCGCCGCGCCGGTGGCCTTTCTATCGCCGACTTCAGGCGACGAGCTTCTGGCCTGGTAAGCGCCCGATAAGCTCTAGGGCAGCAACCTTTGCAGATCGTCCCCGCGGGCTGCGGACTGCTCATCCTCCAAGCGCAACTGCATAACGGCTGAAAACGCGCCCAGAGCGGCGCGACGCGAGCGGCGTATTCCCGGCGCAAGCGGCAATCTTGGCAACAATTGCAGAGAATGCTGTAAACTTGCAGCCGGTGCGGGCGTCTACCTGAGTGATGGCAGCCAGCACAGCAGTGGAAGCGATGAGCATGGCTACGGCAGAGCAGATCGCAGCCGAGGAGTTCTCGGCTGTGGTGACGAAGCACCGCCCGCAGATCTTCCGGTTTCTGCTCTCGTCGACGCGCGATGTGGATCTGGCCGAGACGCTGACGCAGGAGTGTTTTCTGAAGGCGCACCGGAACTGGCGGAGCTTTCGCGGCGAATCGAGCGCGATGACCTGGCTGATGCGCATTGCCATCAACTTGCAGAAGGACCACTGGCGCAACCGGCGGATGCAGTTCTGGCGGAAGACGCAGAGCAACACGGTGGATCTGAGTGAGGCCAGCGAGTGGCTGCCCAGCGGGGAACGGACGGTGGAGCAGCAGTTGCTGGCCAAAGAACGGGTGAGCCAGGTGTCGAAGGCGGTCGAGGGCTTGAGTGAGCGGCAGCGGACGGTTTTTCTCTTGCGCTATGTGGAAGAGATGGAGTTGAGCGAGATCGCGCGTTCGACCGGGTTGAACGAGGGCACGGTGAAGGCGCATCTCTCGCGGGCCTTGGTGAAGGTGCGCGCGGAGCTGGGGGGAAGGCGATGAGATTGCAGCAAGATGCAGGCGGAGAGATAGAGAACGAGCTGGGCGAAGCGCTCAGGGAGTTTCGCGTGAGTGTTCACGCATGGAGCGAGGCAGCCTTGAACCGGCCGAGGAGTGCAGCCTCTGCGGCGCGTAGAACGGCGTGGCGTCTGATGGCGGGATGGGCGCTGGGCAGTGTTTTGATTGCAGCCGGAGTTTCGGCGGGAATCTGGGAGCATCATCATCAGCAGCAGGCGAGGATGACTGCGGCCCGCGCAGCCGAAAACGCGCGGCTGATGGCCGAGGCGCGCAATCAGCAGGTGCGGCAATCGGATGAGGATTTACTGGCCAAAGTGGATAGCGACATTGCGCGGGAGGTTCCGAGTGCGATGGAGCCGCTGGCTCAACTGATGGATGGGGACGAAGGCCGGTAAGAGTGGATTGTAGCAACAAGTAAAAGTGTCGAGAGAGTTGGAAAAGGAGAGAACGATGATGGGAACAGGGAGAATGCGGTTGGGATGGGCGATGGCCGCAATGCTATTGGCGGGAACGGCGCTGGCGCAGGCTCCGGGCGGCGAAATGGGGCCGGAGATGGGGGCCGGACCGGGATTTGGGCAGCATCGGCCGCCGATGGAGCGGGCCTTCGGCGGCCAGGGGGATCATGGGCGCTGGTGGAACAATCCTGGAGTGATCGAGCGGTTGAAGCTGACCGATGAGCAGCGGAAGGCCTTTGACGGCATTCTTCTGGAACACCGGAAGAATCTGATCGACCTGCGGGCCAACGTGGAGAAGGCGGAGCTGGAGATGGAGCCGCTGATGAGCGCCGATCAGCCCAACGAGGCCGCAATTCTGGCTCAAATTGACAAGGTGGCGCAGGCCCGCGCCGAGCTGGAAAAGGGCAATGCGCGCTTTTTGCTGGCGATTCGCAACAAGCTGACGCCGGAGCAGTGGAAGTTCTTGCAGGCCAGACGAGCCAATCGCGGCGCACAGGAGCGTCGCTGGCAGGAACGCGGCAATGGGGCGGGCTGGAAGCGGGACGGACAGCGGCCGGACGGCCAATTCCGCCATGCGCCTCCTCCTCCTCCGCCGGCTTCGGAGCCTGAAGCGGCTCCAGATCCCAATTCAGCTCCAGGCGCGGGAGCCGGGCAGTAATACAAGCGGCATTCAAATGTAGATTTCAGTCAAGTGCGCGGCGGCGGGAGGCGATCCTCTTACCGCCGTTTTTTATGTGAAAACCGCGCCAAATCAGGGGTTTCTCGTCCAGCCGAGCGGCATTGCGGGCGGAGGATCCGGAGGCTGCATCCGGCCGGCGCTGTCGCAGAGCGATACAAATTGGTGGAGCGCAACGAGACAGCGGTTGCATTGCTTCAGGACAGTGGCTGGACGAAAGCCGGACAGCTTGAACGAGCCTGCGACAGAGAAGAAAAATGCGGTCTTGAAATTTATGACTAAAGTTATTTTGGAGTGGACCGATGAAAGGGGTGGATGCAGGAACGCCCATCCGGTTGAAGCGGAGGGCCTGACGGAACGGAAGAGAGACCGGCAGGCAGGGCGCGAGACAAGGCATCAAGAAGGAGTACCTTCCATGGCCCTCGGTGTTTTGAACAATCTTTCAGCGATTTATGCAGAGAACAACCTGAACAACACCAACAACAGCTTGCAGACTGTACTACAGCAGTTGTCGTCGGGTTCGAAGATCAACTCCGGGGCGGACGACGCAGCGGGTCTCTCGCTGGTCAACGGCCTGCAGGCCAACCAGACCGCCCTGACGCAGTCGGAGACCAACGCCACGGAAGGCGTTGGGCTGCTCCAGGTTGCCGATGGAGCACTGTTGCAGGTGACGAGTCTGCTGGACCGCGCCGTGACGCTGGCCACGGAAGCCTCGAATGGCACACTGAACAGTACCCAGGAGTCGGCGGCCAACCAGGAGTATCAGTCCATACTCTCGGAAATCAATAACATTGGATCGACCACGACCTACAACCAGGAGCAGGTCTTTGCCGGCAACACAATCGCCATCTACACCGGCGACTCCTCGACGACCGGCTCGTCGATCGACAATTTGTACATTCGTCCGCTCTCCTCGGCGAATGTCGGGGACTCGGCGGGCAAGATATCGTACAGCAGCGGCGCAAACAACGTCTTCATCAATCTGTCGCATGGCGGCATAAACGCGGCCGTGACCGACAGTCTGGGCGGCGCCTCGACCACCATCACCGTGGACTATATGACAAGCGGCGCCAGCGGCTCGGCGACTTCGGGATCGGCGCAGATTACCGTCGGCGCGGGCACCACGTATGCCAACACCGCCCAGGGATTGATCGATGCCATCAATAACTGCGGCCTGGGCTTGAGCGCTACCTTCGCCACTGCCACGCAGGGCGGCACGGCGGCCGTCGCCAGCGCCATCGGCCAAGGCACCGAAACCGGCATTCAGATATCGGGGGTTGGCGTGGGGACAGGTACTGCGCCTGGCGTGGTCGGCACTCTGAACATCGGTGGATTAGGAGGCGTGTCAACCGACGACTTGAGTGGATCGCTCAACATTGAGGGCGCCAACGGCCAGAACAGTACGATTGCTCTCGGTGCGCCGCTTTCTACCGACACACTTACCGATCTGGCCGACACAATCAACTCCGGCGGTTACGGAATCACTGCCAAGGTCGTCGGATCGACGCTGACGTTTACCTCGAGCAACTCCTCTGTCTCTATCTCCGGCATCAGTCTCGCCGATGCCACACATCCCGCGACGGGGACGCTGAGCCTGGCCAACATTCCCACGTCTGTTACTCATATGACCACTCTTCCGGGTACCATCGGCACCATGACGATTGGAGGTGGCGGCGCCCCAGGCGACACGCTTGGCGGCACGATGGACATCATGGGAGCCAACGGCATCCTCGACGCGATCACCATATCGGCTGGAAACGCCAACAATACTCTTGCCACTCTGGCCACGTACATCAACGCGCAGAACATCGGAGTTACAGCCACACTGGGTGGCTCGACGCTGACCCTTGCTTCGATTTCTCAGGACTCTACGGCCTCCTTCAACGCGGCGGACGCTGCAGGCGTCACGGACGTAACCACTCCAGCAGCTACCTTTGCAGTCGCCAATACGATCACACCGCCGGTAGCCTATTACAGCACTGGAGTATCGGGCACCGTCACGGATACCAGCACGGGCGGTGGGACCCTGGTTACAGGCATGACCACCGACACAGACGGAAAGAGCGGAATCACTACCATCAGCTACTCGGACAGCGCCGGAACGAATCTGAGCAGCACCGACCTGACCGACCAATCTGATGCAGAGGAAGCTCTGACAGCGATCAACATGGCCATCAGCGCCTCGGCAGCACTGGACGGATACGTCGGCGGTCAGATCAACACCCTGAACTCGATCAGTTCGGTGATGAGCACACAGCAGGAGAATGTGGTTTCAGCTCAGAATGCGATTCAGGCAACCGATTATGCCTCGGCGACATCGAATATGTCGAAGTACGAGATTCTGAGCCAGACCGGTATCGCCGCATTAGCGCAAGCTAACAGTGTGCAGCAGGAAGTGACCAAGCTCTTGCAATAAGGTTTGAGCAGTAAACGTTTCATTGCAGCATCTTCAAGACAACCCAGGGACGGGCGGCGGCAGGATCAAACCTGCCGCCCATTTTTTTGTGTCGGGGGTCAGAAAATGGGCCACGCGCCCACCCTTCGCGATTAAACTGTGAAACGGATGAAACACGTGGCGATCCGGCGAATTCTCAATCAGTCACCGGCTTCAACTTGTACTGCTCAGGCATCAACTTGATCTTCTTCAACCTGGCCAGCGCCCGATTCAATCCCTGCTCCTCTTCGGCTCTCACCAAAAAGATCAAATAATCGTCGCTCTCTCTATCAACCTCAGCGATCCGATACTGCGATTCCCGAAGGAATCCCGCGAGCTTCTGAATTCGCTTCGCGATGTCATCCGATGTGGCGAATAGGCCGGTTGGCGCAGGGAGGGAATAACTCTCCAGCATGCCTTCAACCATGGAATCCCAAGTCTCCGTATCTTTCCAGTCCGTCCATGCGGCAGATCGCCGACGGACGAGCGCTCTCATGGCGAAGTCGAAGAACTCTTCCATGCGATATGTCTTGATCGTATCGTCACGATAAGATTCTGGATTGTAAAAGTCCTCTGCGAGTTTAGACCAGAAGGCAGTATCCTGAGCCAGAGAGGGTGGGACGATCAATTCAAGCAAGTCCCTGAGATCCTGAAAATCCAATTTCCTCAGCCCCCGTGTAAGTTCAACCGGGCATTTCTTCCGTTTCTCGATCTCGATATTGTGTTGCGCGAGGAATTTTGCTGCCTCTTCGGAAATGACCGAAAGCCCCCATTCAAGGATATTTCCAAAGCTCTCTATCTGTTCCGGGTGATTCTCGACTGATTCCCAGATACTTTTTCTATCTGGTCCAGTGCCTTGAAAGATCTCAGCACGAAATGCCCCATTCTCATCTCGAATCCAATATCCCTCCTTCAACTTCGGGGCGCGCTCATGCTTCAGATAATAGAGGCTGATCCAGTTGGGAGAGCGGTTGAAGATGATCCGCTTGTTGTTATCTTCATCCAGGTGTTCGATACGGTCGCATCCTGCTGGCACCATCGATGCAATTTTGCGATAGACATCTTCGGCTCGACCCAGCATGTCGGCAGTTTCTATCTGCCCGATGGGAACGAGCGGCTTACGATTCTTCGTGATCCAAAATTTCATGGGGCTCTCAAAATTCCCATCCCCTGCCTTCACCAGTTTCCGCTGGTCAGATACTCGTGGATAGACGCGGCGGCCTTGCGGCCTGCGCCCATGGCGAGAATGACCGTGGCGCCGCCGGTAACAATGTCGCCGCCAGCGAAGACGCCGCGCTTCGAGGTGCGCATGGTCGCTTCATCGGCAACGATGTAATTCCACTTATTGGTGGCCAGATCGGGCGTGGTGCTCTGGATCATCGGATTGGCGGTGGTGCCGACGCCGATGATGACCACATTGGCGGGGATCACAAACTCGCTTCCCTGGATGACGACCGGCCTGCGGCGGCCGCTCTCGTCCGGCTCGCTCAGCTCCATGCGGACACATTTCGCTCCCGTCAGCCAGCCTTTTTCATCGCCGAGGAATTCGACGGGATTGGTCAGCATTTGAAACTCGACGCCCTCTTCACGGGCGTGCTTGACCTCTTCGGCGCGGGCCGGCATCTCAGCTTCTGAGCGGCGATAAACCAGTGTGGCATTGCGCGCGCCAAGACGCCTTGCGGTGCGCACCGCGTCCATTGCAGTGTTGCCGCCGCCGACTACGATCACATCTTTATCGCGGCAATCGTAGACCGGCTCGTCGAAGTCGGAGTTGTAGGCGCGCATCAGATTCACGCGCGTCAAAAATTCATTGGCGGAGTAGACGCCGTTGAAGTGCTCGCCGGGAATGCCGAGAAAGACCGGCAGTCCCGCGCCGGTAGCGACGAAGACCGCATCGTAGCTTTCGTCGTTCATCAGCTCATCGATGGTGACGCTTTTGCCGACAACCACGTTGGTCTCGAATTCGACTCCCATGCGGCGGAGATTGTTTACATCTTCTTTGACGATGGATTTAGGCAGGCGGAACTCCGGAATGCCGTAAACGAGCACACCGCCCAGTTCGTGCAGCGCCTCGAAGACGCGCACACGATGACCCTTCTGGATGAGGTCTCCGGCGGCGCTGAGGCCGGCCGGGCCGCTGCCGACGATGGCGACACTCTTGCCGGTCAGGGGCGCGATGGCGGGCAGGCCGAGTTGGCCGCTGTTGCGCTCGAAGTCGGCGACGAAGCGCTCCAGATTGCCGATGGCAACGGGCGCGCCCTTCTTGCCGAGGATGCAGCCGCCTTCGCATTGATTCTCCTGCGGACAGACGCGGCCGGTGATGGCGGGCAGCGCGTTGTCTTCGCGCAGTTTGGAGGCGGCGGCCAGGTAATCGCCGGCATGGATCAGCGCAACGACTTCCTTGATCTTGACGCCCACCGGGCAATCGACGACGCAGCCCGGCTTGGCGCATTCAATGCAGCGCGAGGCCTCGGTGACGGCGTCCAATACATTGAGGCCGAGATTGACTTCCTCGAAGTTGCGGCTGCGCACTGTCGGATCCAGCTCAGGCATATGGATGCGCGCAATCTTCATGCGTTCCTTCAGCGGAAGAGTATTTTTTTCAGACATAGTGTTGCTCCCCCGCAGCCAGTTCATCGCGTAGCTCCGCTAACTCTGCTTCTTTATTTTCCTGGAATTGTTTCAGGGACTCGCACTCCTTTTCGCGGTACATGGCGTTGCGCTGCATGAGGACCTCGAAGTTGACCAGGGAGGCATCGAATTCGGGGCCGTCGACGCAGGCGAACTGGCTCTTGGTGCCCAGCAGGACGCGGCAACCGCCGCACATTCCGGTGCCATCCACCATGATGGAGTTGAGGCTGACCATGGTTTTGATTCCAAGCGGCGCGGTGAGCTGAGAAACGGCGCGCATCATGGGTACTGGGCCGACGGCGAGGACAAAGTCGATCTTGCGTCCGGCGGCGAGCAACTCATTGAGCTTCTTTGTCACCAGGCCTTGTTCGCCGTAGCTGCCATCGTCGGTCATCACGTAGGTTTCGCTGCTGGCCGTACGGACTTCTTCTTCAAAGACCACCATCTCCGTATTGCGCGCGCCTTCGATGAAGACGACATGATTGCCGGCGGCCTTGAGCGCGTTGGCCGTGGGCAGCGCCATCGCAGTGCCCACGCTGCCGGCCAGGATGACGACGGTGCCGAAGTTCTCAATCTCGGAGGGTTTGCCGAGCGGGCCAACGATGTCCAGGATAGAGTCGCCGGTTTCGAGGGAGTTCAACAGGGAGGTGGTCTTGCCGATGGCTTGCACAACGATGGTCACTGTGCCGGCGACGGGGTCAGAGCACTTGATGGTGAGCGGAATGCGTTCGCCTCGGTCGTGGAGGCGGAGGATGATGAATTGTCCCGGCTTCTGCTTGCGCGCAATGCGCGGCGCCTCAATCACAAACTGCTTGATATTGAGGCCGACGGTGCGGGCATCGACAATTTTGTACATGAATCAAGTCTACGATATTTTAAGAGGTCTGACCACTTAATTTTACTTTTGGCGATTTTCGCCGCTAATTCGGATTGCCGTATTCAAGGCTCAATCCGCCGCCGCGACCGCCGCCTCGTCTTCCATTGCGGAGAGAACGTTTTCCATCCGCCGAAACTCCGGATTGGCATGAAGGGGCTTGAGGCGGGGATCGGCGAGCATCTGGAAGAACCAGGGGCAGCGGGCTTTATAGGCCGATTGCAACTCCTCAATGGCGGCGTTGGGATCGCCAAGCGCGAGATGGACGGCGGGAGTGAAGGAGCTGAGAAGAAAACGCTCCCGGCTCAACCACTGCAATCGTTCGAGGATGGAGCGGGCTTCGTCCCGGCGGCCTTCGCAGGCCAGGGCGTAGGCGTGCGCGGCGTTGGCCAGATCGAAGAAGGGTACGCGCTGGACCAGATTCTGGGCGATTTCGGAGGCACGCGCGGCCTGGCCGTTGCAGGCGAGAATCAGCGATCCGTAGAAGTTGGTGAACTCATGCTCGGGGAAGAGGCTGAGCGCAGACTGGATATGCTGGAGGCTCTCGGTGGCCTGACCATTAAGATGGAGCGCCCAGGCGAGACGGTCGTGAAGCCAGGGCGAATAGGGGTCGGTGTGAATGGCAGCGCGCAACGTGGCGATAGCTTCGGCAAAGCGGCGTCTGCTGAGGGCGAACATGACGCGCGCGCGCGTGGTTGACAGACCGTGAGGCAGATGGGAGCTGAGGGAATAGGCGCGGATGGCGGCGGGCAAGTCGTGATCGAAGTGAAAGTTGACCCAGCCCAGCGCGGGCAGGATGGAGGGCGCGCGATGCGGAAGATCGGGAATCGATTGCGCCGTTTGATGCACCATCTCCGCGGCAACGGCCGGAGACATGAAGCCGTAGAAGGCCTGGGTAATGCAAAGGTGGACGAGATCGATTTTGGCGGAGATCAGCGAGGGATCGACTTCGATGGCGCGTTGCAGATGGCGCAGTCCGTCCTGCATACGATGGCGATGGAGGGTTTGCCACTCATGGCGTCCGCGCAGGAAATGGTCGTAGGCTTCGCGCCGGCGCGTCATCTCCTCGTGCTCGACGGCTGGCGCGGCCGCTGCGGTGAGGTCGAGGCTGCCATTTTCCTGCTCCGGGGGCGAATAGCTGAGGGGAAGAACTACGCCGATGCGCCAGGCCAGGCGCCGCAACAGCTCCAATTCCAAGCCGGCGATGCGGCTCTGTTCGACCAGCATATCCTCCACCCAGACTTGCGTGCCATCCTGAACGCGGATCATCTCGGCGCGCAAGCGGAATTGCGAGGAAAGTGCGCAGAGGCTTCCGGTCAGGACCAGATCGGCTTTGAGAGCTTGGCCGATCTGCAGGGCGGAAGAGCCGCGCCCGACCAGGGTAAAGACAGAATCCCGCGCCAGCACGGCGAGAGATGGGAGGCGCAGATTGGTGAGGCGCACAATGGCCTCTTCTGCGATGGCTGTTCCCAGATGCTTGGGAACAAAATGGAGAGTTGCGAAGGGCAGAATGGCCAGCCGGAGCGGTGTGCCGGCCGGTGTGGGATTCTGCCAGCGCACCTCGGCGGAAAAGCGGTAGCCGCGCTTGTAGACAGTCTGAATGCAGGACTCCGGTTCAAGCCGCGCGCGCAGCGAAGAGAGGCACTTGAGTACGCTGTCGGCGGTAACATGAACATCGCCCCAGAGCACCTGCTTCAGTTGCAGGGGTGAAACCACCTGTCCGGCATGAGCGACGAGTAGCCGCAACGCGGCCAGCTCCCTGGGGGGAAGATGAACGACCACCGCGCCGCGCCAGAGCGTACCATCGGCCTCCAGCCGCAGTCCGGCAAAGGAGCAGGCTCGTTCCTGTTGGCCGCGACCGACGTCTTCCGTCTGCGATGCGGCCTCCGAAGCACTGTGCGGAACTGAAATGGGCTTAATCGTCGCAACCACCGCGCTTTCTCAAATTCCAGGGCTACAGGCCTGCCGCTCCTCCGCCTGACGGGCAGGGAGAATGGCAACTGCGAACAGTGGTCGCGGGAAACTGCGGGTTGGACAACCCAGGGGGAGAAGTGAAGCAGCCGTTCCAGCGAAACTCTGTACTTCATGGAGCCCAATATCTTCAGTGACCTATAGACTACCCGCTTTCAACGCGGTGGGGGAAGAAAGCGGCAAACAGATTAGAATTTTTTATGCGTGAAGTAATTCGATACGGAAAATAAAGTAACCACATAGTCATCTCCACGCGGCGATCCGATACGATTCGCAGAGTGGCTGCCAGCCACTGTCGGGAGAGATCCAGCGGTCTTCAGGAAAACTTCAGAAATCGATCAGGAGTGGGATTCAAGATGTCTGGCACACTAGTGTCCTGAGTCCAAAATCCGTTCAACAAAAAACTGTCATCCTGAGCGACCGTAGCATAGCGAAGGGAGTCGAAGGACCTGCGGTTGCTTTTCGTCATTCATCTACAAACCTCAGATCCTTCGACTCACCACCCCCAGGCTGAAGAGAACGCCTGGGGCCCCGTTCGCTCAGGATGACAGCGTTGTTATGCTGCGAACTTCTGACTCAGGCCCTAGGCTGGCGCAACCGGGAAGACGAACCCTCGTTCACAACTCCGAGCGCTGATTGCTGACGGCCAACACAGCCAGCCGTTCGGCAACCGCTTCGACGATCTGTTCATGAACCTCTTCGATGGAAAGGTCGCCCTCGATCAGGACGACGCGCTCCGGCTCGCGTGCGGCAATCTCAAGATACTTTTGCCAGACGCGGCGGTAAAATGCATCCTGCTCCTGCTCGAAGCGGCCTTCGTCCTTGCCGCTCTCGGCGACCGTGCGCTGGTTGCGGCGGCGCGCGCGGCTGAGCGAAGCCTCGAAGGAGGGCAACAGCAACAATGTGAGGTCGGGCTGAAGATTTGCGCAGACCAGCCGATGGAGTTCAAGAACAACCGTGGAACCCAATTCGCGGCCGCCGCCCTGATAGGCTTCGGTCGAGTCGGTAAAACGGTCGCAGAGGACAATTCCGCCAGCCGCGAGCGCAGGCTCAATCACTTCAGCGATGGCCTGGGCGCGGTCGGCAAACATGAGGGCCATTTCGGCCATCGGCGCCAGGGAGCCGGAACGCGAATCCAGCGCCAGGGCGCGGATGCGGTCGCCGGTCGCGGTGCCGCCGGGTTGGCGCGTAACACGAGTGAGGTGCCCGCGTTTTTCCAACCAGCCGGCCAGGCGATTGATCTGCGTGGTTTTTCCGGAACCGTCTAGCCCTTCGAGCGTGATGAACAGTCCGCGCTGCATGGGCTGAGTCTATCACCGAAACAAAGTTAAAGACGAGTCGGCTCGTCATGTGTTACAAGGGTTTAATCCTGATTGTGAACGGGGACAGACGACCGCGCCCCACTGGAGTTGAAACCAAGTGAATCTACGCGATCTCAGTAAACTCGCTCTTTACGGCTTCCTCGCGGTTGCCCTGCTCACCACCCGGCAACTCAACGCGCAGTACCTCACGCTGGAGGGCCAGACCGGCGGCTTCCTGACGCCCACTGCTTATGTCGTCTACATGGAAAAGGGAGAGAAGTTCTCTCATCCGGCCATCGGTTTCCACTTTATCGACGCTAATGCGGTCATTGGCAACATCGAAACCTTCAGTATTACCGAAGCCTTTTACGGCCGCGCCGAGGCGGGTTATACGCGCAGTGTTCATCAACTCGGAAACAGCACGAATCCCCTCGATGGAGCCTTCAGCAACCTGTGGAATTTTGACGGCATGAATGTCTTCCACGGCAAGGTGATCGGGATCAAGGACGGTCAATTCGGTCCCTGGACGCCGGGCTTCGCGGTCGGCGGCGTGGTGCGAACCAACGATAAGTTCGTCTCTGGAGCGGCGATCCCCGATGCTGTGCAGTTCTACGATGGGTACTGTCTTCTGACCAGCTCGTGTACTCCGGAGGCCGTCCCGGCTGCCAAGTCGTACACCAACGGGGACGTGTATGTGGTTGCCACTAAAACATGGCTGCATCCGCCCTTTCCCTTTCTGGCGAACCTAGGCTGGAAGGCTACCAATGCTTCGATCTATGGCATTGGCGGGCAGAGCAACCGGTTCATCGGACGGTTCTTCGGCGGCTTGGGTATTCCGCTGCCGATTGCGCATGGAATCGTGGCAGTTCCATCCGCGGGATTCACGCAGCAACCGCCGACCGTCAAGAATCTAGGTCCCAACTTTCCTTCTGGCATTCCACTGGTGGCTGGCAAGGCCGATCTGCCAACAACTCTGGACTACGCGGTGCGCATAACGCAGAGGGATAAGCCGCACTTTGCCTTCGATATCGGCGTCGGTCAGGTGGCCAACAATATCGGAGCCATTCCTGCTGACCTGTTAGGACCCAGCGCCGTGCCGGTGAATCTTCAGGCGCGCCACGTCGTCGGCATGGGGCTGAGCTACCGCTACTAACGGCCATCGTTTTTTAGCGCTGAATTCACCTGGAATTCAGCGGGCGAGAGGACTGTCCAGGCGGTAGACTGGTTGGCAGGCCGGATGTGCTGCGGCGGGCTGGCTCCGCTGTTTTGCGATGAGGACGGAAAATCCCGTGTCTCCTGGCTGAAATGTACCGATGCGACCTTGGTGAGATGCTTTCCCTCTTTCCTGACAACTTTTGCCGGGAGAAAGGGTTTCAACCGATTAAGTCCGGCGAAAGGGCGCATTCAAACCTGTCGCCGCCAAAGATACGGAGGGTTTTTCCCATGCAATTATTGCGCTCTGCGCGCTGGTTTCTGCTGGCGCTGGTTGTTTTGCTCATTCCTGTTTCATCGCACGCCGGCGTCTTCATCAGCGTTGGTTTTGCTCCGCCGGCGCTGCCGGTTTACGTGCAGCCTCCATGCCCGGAACCGGGCTGGATGTGGACGCCCGGCTACTGGGCCTACGGCGACGATGGGTATTATTGGGTTCCTGGCACGTGGGTTCCCGCTCCCCGGCCCGGCCTGCTATGGACCCCCCACTACTGGGGATGGGAAAACGGCCATTATATCTTCCATGAGGGCTACTGGGGGCCGCACGTCGGCTACTATGGCGGCGTGAATTACGGCTTCGGCTACATGGGCATTGGTTTTGCGGGCGGCGAGTGGCGCGGTCACGACTTTCATTACAATACGGCGGTTGTGAATGTGAATCGCACGGTGATTCACAACACGTACGTAAACACCACCATCGTCAACCGCACCACCATCGTCAATAACAACCACGTCGGCTTTAGCGGCGGTCCGGGCGGCATTCATCACGATCCCGCTCCCGAAGAGCGCGTCGCAGAACACGAGCAGCACGTGGGCCGAAGCTCCTTCCAGCAACAGCATGAGACCACTGCCAGATCGGATCGGAACTCCTTTGCCAAAAACAATGGTGGCCGGCCCAGCAATTTGGCCGTTGCCAGACCGTTAGCGGCGAACTCGCACCCAGCACCCGCGCAGCAGCATACTGCGTCTCATGGTTCTGGTGCGGTGGCAGGCAGAGCGGATACTCGCACCTACAACGCTTCGCATTCAAATACAGCGACCGGCCAGGCGCATTCTGCCTCTCAGCCACACGCTGCGCCACAGCAGCATCCCGCTTCACAACCACATTCGGCGCCGCAGCCTCACGCCGCGCCGCAGCAGCACCCGGCTCCGCAGCATCAGGCGCCCGCCCCGCGTCAAGAGGAACATCAGCATGGGGAGCATCAACACCGGTAGCTTGAAACCTATCCCCAGCCCAGAGGCCCACGCTCCGGCGTGGGCCTCTTTATCTCCTCAGAACCAAAGTCCACGGAAAATCCGTCAAAAACGGAAAGAGCCGCCCGGCAACAGGGCAGCTCTCTCCTCAGGGAGAATAGTTCCAACGGAGGCAAAACCATCAGAACTTTCTGGCTGCATAGTAGGAGCAGGGGATGGGAGTGTCAAGGAGAAATCGATGAAGAAATATCATCTTTATAATCAATTAGATGCGTGATGTTTTTTGAGAAATGCACAAGTGGCCAGTTTTGCCTTGTCTTCTCCTTTATACTTCAGAATTTCCCTGTATTTTCAGTGGTTTTCTGCGGGATTCATAGGAGTTTTCCACGGATTTATCCCCACCATTAACACGAATGGTGCGCGCTGCGTTTTGGGTTGAATTTTCCTCACTGGCGTAAATTCAAGCGGATGAACTCCTCATCGAAGACCGACGAGGCCGGTTTGCCGCGCGCGATGCGATAGAGCGCCCGGAAGCCACCCAGGAAGATGGCCAGCAGAATCGCCGAGGCACAGACGATCAGCACCAGGATTACGATTCCCAGCAGCAGCTTTCCGGTCTTTGCCACTTCCGATTCGGAGGGCTGCGGGATCGACATCAAATCGGTTTCATAGTGAACCGACGAGAGCAGTTGATGGCTCTGATCGGGAACGGCGTCGCCGCTGACCAGTGCCACCAGCGGTCCGCTGCGCCGCACCTCCAGCGAGACCAGATCCGAGGCTTGCAATGGCTTGGGCCAGGCCGCCTGCGCCTGCTGGCCGGCCCGCTTGCAGGCATTGATGTAATCGCGCAGTTTGGTCTCCTGCGCGGCGGCCATCTGAGGGGTGGGATAGTCGATGATGGTCAGCGTGGCAATGCCCGAAGGCAGCGAGTAGTTGGCGGTGACGGCCTCGGCGCCGCGGTCGAAGCCCACCAGCTCCGGCGGCAGCACGCCGCCCGCGCCCGCGTAGCCAACCGGTCCCAGCGCATAGTGAGTGGTCTGTGGATCGAGCTTGGCTTGGGGCAGGTCAGCCAGAATCGGCGGGGCCAGCGCCTTGCCGCCTTCGATCAGCGGCAACTGGCTGGCCAACTCACGCATCTCGGAGCCGGACATCGCCCCGATGCGCGAAAAATTCGCATCGACGACCGTATTACCCACCCAGAAGAGCACGCGATTGTGGTCCGAGGTTGCTCCGGCGCCAATCTCTTCTTTCGGCCAGCCGTTCTGGCGATAGAAGGAATAGGCTCCGAAGGCGCCGGTGGCGTCGTGAAAGCGCAGCGCGCGCACGCTCAGTGTCTCCTTCTCGCGCTGGTAATTGGCCAACTCGGCGCTGTCAAATCCATACTCGATGAGAGCCGCCGCATTGGCGCTGTCGGCCTGAGCGGGGTCAGAGAAGTCCTTGACCGGGCCAGCGCTCTCCCAACCTGCGAAGGATCGCGGCAAGAGCGCTTGGGAGGCAGGCGGAAGCACCAGGCGCGTTGCGCCCTGCGGGGCAGCCGGGGGCGCGAACTGCGCAGAAAGAGATGCCGCGCAACCAAAGAGCGCAGCCGAAGTAGCCAACATTGCAAACCAGCGCATCAAGAAACTCCCGTATTCAGTGTACGTTCCTGAGGTGGCCACGGCGGATGGCGCTCCACGCTTCCGTGGAGACCGATCACGCCGCAGCGGTTTCCGCAGCCCTCTCGGCGCGGACGCTTCAGGCCCTTGCAGCTTTCAAATCCCGGAGCGGCCGTTCACGGAGGGAGCGCCGGGGAGCAACAGACAGGTGGCGGCGGTGGCGATGGCCATCAGCGCTACCGCCAGCAGATCACCGTGCAGACCAAGAACCCACACGGCAACGGCTGTGGCGAGGATGAAGCATCCGCCCCAAAGGCAGAAACCGGCCAGGGCGCGAAGAGCCTTCCTCACCCAGGGATCGAAGGGCAGCGACCGCGCCGATCCGCGGAATGAGGCCAGCGGATCCGCATAGTATTTGCGCCCCATATAAATCAAGTAGCTACCGAGGAAAGCGCGCAGAGCCAGAGCAAACATGGGATGGGATAGGATGTGCGCAAAAGCTACCATCTCCGTCTCCTAGAGCTGCCAGCACGCCAGGCCTCAGCGGGCCTCTCTGTCTTATCCCAGGAGTGCAGCTTGCCGCTGAGCATCCCTCTCTTTATTGGACACTGACGGAGGGGAAAAGGTTCCTCCGCAATCCATTCACACGCATTTCCCATTGAATATTATCACACTGAGTGTTACACTTCTATCGGATGAACGAGGCAGGAAATGACCGGACACGTCTCTTCCAGAACAAGCCATTCGCTCGTTTTGCTCGTAAGAACGAGATTTCGGATGCCGACCTTTGCAAAGCGGTCCAGGATGCGAATAACGGCTTGATCTCTGCCGATCTTGGCGGAGGAGTGATCAAGCAGCGATTGGCTCGAAAAGGTTCCGGCAAGTCAGGGGGATTTCGCACATTGATCTCGTTCAAAGCCGGAGAGCGCGCCATCTTCGTTCATGGCTTTGCCAAAAACGACGTAGAGAATCTTCGTCCGGATGAGTTGGCCACACTCAAGAAATTAGCTGCCGAGATGCTTGCGTATCGAATTGAAGAGCTCGAACGTGCAATCGCGTCGGGAACGCTCACGGAGGTGAAAAGCTATGGGAAGAACGAAGCAATATCGTAGCAGTGTGATGGCGTCTATTCACGAGACCGCCGAGGGCTTGCACTCTGCAGGAGTGATGGACAAGCGCACGATGCGCGAGTTTGATGAGCTTTGCCTGACACCGGTCCAGCCGCTCGCTCCCGAAGAGATTCGCGCCCTTCGTCTTCGTGAGGGAGCCAGCCAGGCAGTCTTCGCACGCTATCTGAATGTCACAACCGGCCTGGTAAGCCAATGGGAGCGCGGCGAAAAGCGCCCGCAGGGAGCCTCGCTCAAGCTATTGTCGCTGGTTTCTCAAAAGGGGCTGGCTACGGTCGCATAACCGGCTATCATCAACACAATATGTTTTCTATGGAATAACATTCACAATTATGCTCCACCACGCATCAAACGCCGTCAGCGAACGCTCGCATTGCAACCGGTGGCGCTCCTTTTTGTCGCGGATCTTCTTGCGCAGCTCTTCTTCAAGCGGCTCCAGCAGATCGAAGGTCATATTCGCAGGCTGGAAGTTCTTGGCCTCTGCGTGGGTGATGTAATGCACCAGCGAGCCGAGGGCCGACGAGCGCGGCGCGGGCACCGGCTCTTCGCCGCGCGCCAACTTTGCCGCATAAATCCCGGCCAGCAGGCCAGTGGCGATGGACTCGGTGTAGCCCTCGACGCCGGAGAGCTGCCCGGCAATCAAAATCTCCGGAGCGCAGTTCAGCCGCAGCGTTTCACCGAGTACAAGCGGCGCGCAGATGTAAGTATTGCGATGAATCTGTCCGTAGCGCATGAAGCGGGCATTCTCAAGGCCGGGAATCAGCCGCAGCACGCGGGCCTGTTCGGCGAATTTCAAATGATTCTGAAAGCCGACCAAGTTATAGCTGTCCGCGCGCAGATTCTCCTGGCGCAGTTGCACCACGGCCCAGGGCGTTTGACCAGTGCGCGGATCGCGCAGGCCGACGGGCTTCATGGGACCAAAGCGCAGTGTGTCGCGGCCGCGGCGGGCAAGGATCTCGATGGGCAGGCAGCCCTCGAAGTAATCGGCGGTCTCCCATTCCCTAATCTCCGCCGCCTCTGCGGCGAGCAGCGCATCCAGGAAGCGGTCGTACTCGGCGCGATTCATCGGGCAATTGATGTAATCGGCGGTGCCTTTCTCCCAGCGGGCAGCCATGTAGACGCGATTCATATCGATGGAATCGGTCTCGACGATGGGCGAGATGGAGTCGTAGAAGGCCAGATGGCCGGAGCCGGTGATGCGTTCGATCTCGGCGCTGAGGGCATCCGAGGTAAGCGGTCCGGTGGCGAGAATCGTGCACTGTATGCCGTCCTCGTTCTGATTCAGCGCCGTCACTTCCTCGCGGATGACACGAATGCGCGGCTCGGCGGCGATGGCCTCGGCGATGCGCCGGGAGAACTCGACGCGGTCGACGGCCAGCGCGTGGCCTGCCGGAACGGCGCTCTCGTCCGCAATGCGCAACAGAGCGGAGCCGGCCCGGCGCATCTCCTGCTTGAGCAGCCAGGGAGCGGTGTTGGGCGATTCGCTTTTGAGGGAGTTGGAGCAGACCAGTTCGCCGAATTCGACGGTCTGGTGGGCCGGAGTCAGACGCGGCTTGCCGTCCACCATCGCGCGCATCTCGTAGAGGTCCACTGTGCAGCCGAGATGCGCCGCGGTCAACGCCGCTTCAGGACCGGCCAGCCCGCCGCCGATGACGCGTATCCGATTCATCGGCTGACCTCCTGAGCGGAAGGTGGCGTGCAAGCGCTGTCTGCTCCGCCGCAGTTGGCCAGCCGCTGCAGTGCCGCGCCGCTCACACGCACATTGCGCCACTCGTCCAGAAACTCGCCGCTCATCGCCTTGTAGAAGTCGATGGCCGGAGTATTCCAGTCCAGAACCGCCCATTGCAGGCGCTGGCATCCCCTCTCCACCGCGATCGCCGCTACGTGTTCGAGCAGCGCCTTGCCGATTCCCAGGCCGCGAAACTCCGGCTCGACGAAGATGTCTTCCAAATAGATTCCCAGCCCGACCCAGCTCGAATAGTTGAAGAAATAAAGAGCAAAGCCCGCCGTTTGGCCGTCGTATTCAGCGATCATGCAGAAGAAATGAGGATTGGGGCCGAAGCCATCCCGCTCCAGACTGGCTTCGGTTGACGTGACGGCATCGGGTGCGTGCTCATAGGCGGCCAGTGCGCGAATGAAGGCCAGAATCCGGGGAAGATCCGCGCGGGTTGCAGGACGAATCGTGATTGCCATGAATCGATTTTAGAGCGGCACTCCATTTCATGTGATCCAGACCACAATCGGGCCTACAACCTCTGGCTTACCATCAGGAGTTAACAGGGCGGAGCACAAATCCTGATTTACGCTCTTGTGCAGGGCAACCGGTGGGATTTAACTTGAGTGCTGTGGAGTGAGGCGGTTTGCACACCCGTTTCCGCGCTCCGGCCTCAGGTTTCCGAGGCGACCGGAGGCCGGAGCGAGAACCATTTCATGGCCTGAGCGCAACCTCCGTTCTTCGCAGGTGTGTGGACTTGCAATTCGAGATTTTTGAGCACGCGCGCAATATAGTACGCGGCGCTCCCAAGGAGAAGAAGATGAAACGCAACCTTTCGCTTTGGCTGGGCCTGCTGTCATTCGCCCTCGTGCCAGTGCTTGCGCAAACCCCCGCCGCGCCCAAAGGGCCTACGGGCAAGATTCACGGCCGCGTAACCAACCCCACTGGGCTTCCCGCGACTTCCGGCACGATCAGTCTGTCGACAAACGGCGGCTCCAACTCCAAGGCAACCTTCACCGTTGACGCACAGGGTGACTATTCCGGCGAAGCAGCGCCGGGGATCTATACCCTGGTGTACCGCGCGCCCGATACGCCTCCCGACAAGGTTGTCGACCAGATCGATGACATCAAGGTCCTGGCCGGCCAGGATACTGCGCAAGACGACGATATGTCGCGCAAGGAATTCATCGATAAAAACCTGACCTCGGATCAGAAAAAGCAGTTGGAAGAGCTTAAAAAGCACAATGCCGAAGCTCTGAAGGCCAATGCGATCATCGCCGGCATCAATGCGGACATCAAGGCCAGTATGCAGGACTTCAAGGATGCCGATGGCGCGTATGCCGCCGCGGCTCAGGCGCTCGGAGCCGGTGCCTCCAGAGCCGATATCGATGCCAAGGAAGCCGAGATCAAGACCGCGAAGTTCAGCGATGTGGAAACCCTCATGCTCAAGGACACCGCGGCCAAGCCGGACGCTTCCGTTTTGTGGGCGCAACTGGGTCAGGCGCAGGTCGGCTTGAAGAAGTACGACGATGCCGAAGCAAGCTACAAGAAAGCTCTGGAAGTCGAGACCACGGCGAAGAAGCCGAGTCCGATGACGCAGGGCGCGGCCGATGCCGGCTTGGGCGAAATCTATGCGCGCACGGGCAAGGTCGCCGAGGCGAATGCGGCCTATGACGCAGCGGTCAAGATTTATCCTGAGGGTGCGTTTACCTATTTGAGAAACGAGGCGATCATCTTCTCCCAAGTGGGCAACGGGGACGCGCAGGCGGCGGCGGCCGACGAAGCCATCAAAGCGGATCCGACCCAGCCGATTCCCTATTACCTCAAGGGCCAGGGACTCATTCAGAAGGCCAGCATCGATCCCGCGACGGGAAAGATGATTTTGCCTCCAGGTTGCGAGGATGCATACCGCAAGTACCTCGAACTGGCTCCCAATGGATCGTTCGCCAATGATGTGAAGGGCATTCTAGCCGAGGCAACGCAGACGCACAGCTCTTCAGTCGCCAACAGCAAACCGAAGAAAAACAAGTAAGCGGCTCCAATTCTTCAGTGAAGGGCGCTTCCGGCTGCCGGGAGCGCCCTTCGTCTTTCAGCGGCTAGGGGAGAGTTGCACCGGCGGGCGGGGGAGCCGAGCTGGGAGCATGGAGCGAATGCGGAGCGTCCGGCGGAGCGGCAAAAGGCTCCGGAGTCAAGTGGCCGCGATGGCAAGTGCCGCAGGTCACCGGTGCGCCGGAGTTATCCACCATGCTGATGTAGTTGCCGTTGATATCCTCAGTCATCTTGAACATGAGCCGTGCGGTGGATTTCTCCGGACGGGAGTCGTCGGCGAAGTTCAGCCGGGGGCGGCCGTTAGGAGCGAATTTGCCGGGATCGGCGACATGACAGGTGTCGCAGTGCACCCCCAATGCCGCCGCCCAGCCTTTCATGATCCCATGCACCTGCTCGCCGGTCAGGTTTTTGGGCAAGACTTTCAGGTTGGTGGGAGGCGGATGCGGGGAATCGTGATCGGACGGCGTGGCGGCGGCAACGGGCTGCGATGAAGCGGCTTGCGGGGCCTGGGCCTGCGGATTGGCGGCGAAAACGGCTGCAAACAGCAGTGCAGCCGCAACGGAAGAGAGAACGAGAGAAGAGGTCTTCAAGCGGAAAAAATCCTCACAATGTGAATTGATTTCTGTCGATCGGTAAAACAGCCAAGCGCAGGCGGCCGGGAAGCCGCCCATGCTCACGCACACCCTACTTGTGCGCCTTCGTCCATTCCTTCAGCAGAGCCAGCACCTCTTCGGCGTGGCCTGCGGGCGTAACCTTGGGAAAGATGTGCAGCAGAGTCTGGTCCGGACCGATCAGAAAGGTGGTCCGTTCGATGCCCCAGACCTTCTTGCCGTACATATTCTTTTCCTTGAGCACGCCAAACTGTTTGCAGACTTTCTCGTCTACATCAGCAAGGAGCGTGTAGGGCAGGTCGTACTTGGCGCGGAATTTGGCCTGATCTTTGGGCGTGTCGCGGCTGATGCCGAGCACGACCGCCCCAGCCGCCAGGAGCTTTTTGAAGGTGTCGCGGAAGCCGCAGGCCTCGATGGTGCAGCCGGGAGTGTCCGCTCTGGGGTAAAAGAAGAGAATGACCGGCTTGCCGGCATAGTCGGAGAGGCTCGCGCTTTTGTCCTCGTCGGTTTGCAGGGTGAAGTTGGCGACTTTCTGATTGAGTTCCATGGGGAAGCACCTCGTATCTTGATTGGAGGGCCTGGGGTGGCCATCAGGTTCGATTATTTCCGAGGCAGGCGGGATATGTCATTACGCAAGGTGGTATTTATGTGGGAGATGCCGGAGCGGGTCGCCCCAACCAAGATCATCCTCGTGCTCGCTTTGCTTGCTGTTCTGCCGCTGCGGGCGCAATATCCGGGCCAGGTCTCCACAGCCAACAAGGATACGCCCGAATTGCGAGCGATTGCCGTGCTCGAATGGACAGGCGAAGCAGGCCATCCCAAGGCCAGCCGTCTGGTTCCCGTGGCCGTCTTCGACCAGAGTCAGCTTGAAGATGGCCCACTGCAGGACGGCAGCATCTATCTGGCGCGTCCTGTGCCGCTGGCTCTGGCCGGCGAGGTCGAGTATGTGCTCCAGCAGAACGGCCAGCCCCTCGGAATCTTCGACGTGAAAAACTCCGGCCGGGAACAAGGCTCATGGGTCGGTTATGGAACCTGGAAGCCGCTGCCTGCGCCCAAGCCCAAGCCATCGATGACAGAGGTGGCGCAGAACCGGATAGACGACGAGGAGAGCGACCGGCCCGTTTTGCATCGCAAGCATCACGACGACGAGGAGGGAACGACAGGCAGCGGCGGCAACTCCGGAAGCGATTCGAGCACATCGGCACCGGCACCTGCCAGCGATCCCGACCGGCCCACGCTGCACAGGAAGGATTCGACAGACACCCCGGAGAGCACTGGCGCGCAGGCGGATGATCCCGACCGGCCGGTGCTCAAGAAGAGCAGGAAGAAGCCGGAAGATGCCGGACACGTGGATTCGCTGCCCGATGTGACCGATCCAAACCGGCCCCGGCTCAAGCGCGGGAAATCCAGCGACAGCGGCTCGGAGGTACTTCCAACGCTGATGGGCATTCCGCCGGAGATGCAGCAGACCGTGGCTGTCTCCGATGCCCGAAACCGGCCCGATCACCCCTGGAAGTTCATCTGGGCCAACCCGGACGATGAAGTTGACATGAAGACGGCACTTGAGGCAATCGCCCGCGATGCACTGGGATTGACGCCACTCAACCAGACGAAGGCGCGCAAGAAGGCCATGCCCGCTGCTCCCGCGCCGCTGCCTGCACCCTTGATGGACGAGCGCTTTCAAGTCTTCGAGCTGGCCTACGGCTCCGGGGCGACCCTGGTGCTCTCGGCGCACACAGACGGGCCATTCGCTCAGCAGAGGTTTGTCACGCTGATCGCGCAACCGGATCTCTACGGGCACATTCTGGTGCTGCTGAAGAGCGTGACTGACGGCGCACATCTCGACGAGAGACCGCGTATGCGCCTCATCGACGCCGTCGACGCCCTGGCCGACAATCGCGGTGAACTGCTCTTCGAGCTGCGTGGCGCAACTCAGCGCCAGTTTGCTCTTTATCGCGTCCTGCGCGGCCAAGCCGAGAAGCTGTTTGTCACCGGAGCGGAGGAATTCGGGATTGAGAGCAGGGAGTAGTCGCCATTGGCGGGCGATGTAACATAGGAGATTGGCGCATCTTTGCGCAATCGCTTACTCACCCCGGCTGAAAGACGAGAGGAAAACGAAAGATGAGATCGATGGCTTCCGCGCTGCGGATTTCTGCGCTGTTTCCGGCGCTTTGCTTGAGTATTTTACCGGTCGCCGGCCAGAGCAACGCAACCACCTCAGAAAGTGTGCCGCCGGCTCAGCCGCCGCAGACTCAGCGCGTCGAAAATGGCATTCAGATGACCACCGACGATCTGAATGTCAAGGTGCAGTTCTATTCGGAGAGCACCGTGCGTGTGATGAAATGGCCCGCCGCCGGCACACCGAAGAAAGTCAGCCTCTCTGTCCTCCCGAAGGACCTTCCCCGCCTGGATATTCAAGTCGAAGAGAATGAAGAGGGAATCATTCTGACCTCATCGCGCGTCAAGTTGCTGATCAGCAAGATCGATGGCTCAGTTCAGTATTTCGATAAGGACAACCACGCCATACTGAGCGAGAAGGGACGGCCCGTCTTCACACCTTCCACGATTGCGCGCGAAACCTCGGCCTTCAGCGTTCAGCAGAATTTCAAACTGAGCGCCGATGAGGGAGTCTACGGCCTGGGACAGCAACAGTTGGGCATCATGAACTATCGCGGGCATACGGTGAAGATTGTGCAGGCCAACACCAAGGCAGTTACTCCCGTCCTGGTTTCAACGGCAGGTTACGGTATCTTCTGGGATAACTACTCCAAGACCATCTTCGACGATCGCGGCGGCGCAACTTCATTTTGGTCTGAAGTCGGCGATAACATCGATTACTATCTTTTCTACGGCCCGACGATCGATCAGGAGATCGCGGGATACAGGCAACTTACCGGCGAAGCGCCGCTCTATGGCAAATGGGCCTACGGTTACTGGCAGAGCAAGGAGCATTACGCCACGCGCGATGAGCTGCTGGGTATTGCCGGAGAGTATCGCAAGCGCCAGATTCCCATCGATAACATTGTGCAGGATTGGGATTACTGGGGCAATAATGATAACTGGGGTGGAATGATCTTCGATGAAACAAAGTATCCCCGCCCGAAAGAGATGATCGACATTTTGCACAAGCAGAACTTTCACCTGATGATTTCGATCTGGGCCGGGCTTGGACCCACCTCGCAGATCTATCAAGATATGGACAAGCGCGGCTATCTCTTTCCCACCGTAGGCTGGGCCGGATTCAAATACTTCGATGTCTATAACCCAGCGGCGACGGATTTGTATTGGAAGTATGCGAACGAGGGACTCTTCTCCAAGGGTGTCGACGCATGGTGGATGGATTCCACCGAGCCGGACATGGTCAATGCGCTCTCGCAGGAGGGCGAGGAGTATGAGATGAAACGCGTGCAGGACAATCATCTCGGAACCTTTGCCCGCTATCTCAACTCCTACTCCTTGCTCGATACCGACGCGGTCTACAAGAATCAGCGGAAGGAGACGGACCAGAAGCGAGTATTCATCCTTACGCGCTCGACCTTTGCCGGACAGCAACGAGCCGCGGCAACTACATGGTCGGGAGATATTGGCGCCAGTTGGGAGGTATTCAAGAATCAGATCTCCGCCGGCGTCAATCACAGTATGTCTGGAATTCCCTACTGGACCTTCGACATCGGAGCCTATTCGCTCGGCTGCCAGGGCGGGGTATTCATGAACGGCGGCAAGGATCCTGCCTATCAGGAGCTTTACACGCGTATGTTCCAGTTCGGAGCATTCAGCCCCGTCTTCCGCGCGCACGGCTCGGAGACACCGCGCGAGATATGGGAGTTCGGCGACTATGTGCCTGTTCTGGAAAAGTACGATAACTTGCGTTACCGTCTCCTGCCTTATATCTATTCGCTCGGCTGGCAAGTTACACAGCGCGGGTATACGATCATGCGCGGCCTGCCGATGGATTTCGTCAACGATCATAAGACTTATTCAATCAACGATCAATATATGTTCGGTCCGGCATTCATGGTAGCTCCGGTAACGCGATTTATGGAACACCCAGCGCCGGAACTGGGTATTTTGATTTCGCCGGAGAACTTCAAGACAAAGGACGGCAAGCCCGGCCTCGATGCGACTTACTATTGTGACGATCAATTCAAGAATGTCTGCCACAAAGATGTGGAACCGAATATCAATCTGGACTGGTACACGGGATGGGAGAGCTTCATCACCGACCCCAAGTTTTCCATCCGCTGGGAAGGCAAGCTCATTCCTAAAGAGACGGGAAGTTATCGCTTCAACTTGAAGAGCTTTGGAGCGCGACGGGTGTATCTGGACGGCAAGGAGATCGCGCATAACTATGAGTCGATGGAGTCGTGGACCGTTCCGGTCGAGTTAGTTGCCGGAAGGGAATACGATTTCAAGTATGAGACCACGAACAGCTCTCTGGGCGCATTTCGCGCGCAGCTTTTCTGGAAGACTCCAGCGATTCACGCGAAAGAAAAACAACTTAAAGAACACTTCGCTTTGAAGGATAAGACGCGCGAAGTTTACCTTCCCGCCGGAACAGAATGGTTTGATTTCTGGACGGGCGAAAAGCGGGCGGGCGGTAAATCCATTGAAGCAAAGGCGCCGATCGAGACGATGCCTCTGATGATCAAAGCCGGATCGATTGTGCCGATGGGGCCATTCCTGCAATACTCGACGCAAAAGCCTGCCGATCCGATTGAACTGCGCATTTACCCCGGCGCCGACGGCAGCTTCACCTTATACGAGGATGAGAACGACAGCTACAACTACGAAAAAGGCGTCTATTCCACCATCACATTTCACTGGGATGACGCCAGACATCAGCTGGCAATCGAGGCGCGGAAGGGAGATTTTCCCGGCATGTTGAAGACTCGCACCTTCCAGGTTGTGCTAGTGGGAAAGAGCCATGGCACTGGCGTTGAAGTAACCGGCAATCCGGATAAGGTGATCTCCTATGACGGCGCGGAGCAGACGATTCAGATCTTGCGGTAATCGCGGAGTTGCGCCGTTCAACGCTTTTCCGCGAGGAATAATTTCGATCAATCTTGATATGAATCGCTTGGCGCACTGGCTGAATTCCAGATAAGTGAGCAATAATGCTCACTTATCTGAAGATATAATGTTGATGCCGTAAATAGGAGTACATCGGCAGTTGTTTTCATTCAAACTCCAGATAGAATAAAGGCTGAAGTGTGGGCTCGCCGCCACTCTTCAGGGACTTCCCCAGATGACTACTGTTGCAGCCACGCCTTTTCCTGAACCGAACTCGGATGCCGCCGAAGACCCTATTACCCAACCAGTCAGTTCAACCTTTCAGAGTTTGTCCGCCGCGGTGAAGCGTGCCGTTCCCGCCAGGCAAGAGCTTCACATGGGCCGTGCTGCTTCGCTGGATGCCGGCGTGAACTGGCTGACGCTGGCCGTTCTCGTGGTATTTCATCTGGGCGCAGTGACGGCGCTCTTCTTCTTTACCTGGCAGCGGCTGACGGTGATGGCTATACTCTACGTGCTGGCGATCAATGTGGGCATCGGAATGTGCTACCACCGGCTGCTGACGCATCGCGGCTATCAGGTTCCCAAATGGATCGAGCACGCGATGGCGGTTTGCGCCACGCTGTCGCTTGAGGGCGGACCGATCTTCTGGGTAGCAACGCATCGCGTGCATCACCAGCTTAGCGATCAGCATGGCGACCCCCACACCCCGCGCGAGGGCGGCTGGTGGGCGCATACCGGGTGGCTGATCTGGGGCAGCGCTCTGCATGCACAGACCGAAGTATTGCAGCGTTATGCGCCTGACCTGAGCCGTGACCGCTTTTATCTCTGGCTCAGCAAATACCACTGGATTCCCCTGGTCGCCAGCGGCGGAATGCTATTCGGCATGGGATGGATATGGGGCGGCTGGGAGAACGCCGTGGGGATGCTGCTTTGGGGCGCGTTCCTGCGCGTGACCCTGGGTCTGCACGCCACCTGGCTGGTCAATTCCGCTACGCACCTGTGGGGCAGCCGGCGCTTTCAAACACGCGATGATTCACGCAACAACTGGTGGGTGGCGCTCGTCAGCGGCGGAGAGGGATGGCACAACAACCACCATGCCAATCCGGTCTCGGCACGCCACGGCCTCGCCTGGTATGAGATCGATCCCAACTACTGGGGCATCTGGCTGCTCTCGAAGCTAGGCTTGGCGCGCAAGATTCAAGTGGCTAAACTTGATCGCGTGAATCCCAAATCAGCGAGATAGTAATCTGCTTATTGGAGCAACTTTCTTGAGCGGCTACACACATGGCCTTTCCCACGGACGGCAAAGTGAATCTACAGGATGGGAAAGCCGTATCAGGCGCGGATGGAAAAGGCAGAATGATAGGATACCCTGCCGCAGGGAATTCTACCGGTCATAGGAAGCGATAGGAATTTTTCCCGAGGAAAACCTTTAAGAACCAGTTCTGGAATGCGCCGAAAGCCGAAGCGGCAATAATACGCAGGCGCGCCGACCAGAACGCAGCCCCCGGCGCCTTGTTCACGAAGCGCCTGTAGCCCAGTATGAATCAATGCTTGGCCTATGCCGTGCCGTTGACACTCGGGTAGTACCCCGATCGGCCCAAGGATGAACCATCCGCAATCTTGCTGCTCGATCCAAACCGGCGAAAAAGCGAGATGAGCGACGATATTTCCGTCCACTTCCGCAACCAGGGAAAGACTCAGAGCCTTCGCCGCGCGCAACGCTTCGACTATCAAGTGTTCTGTTTGCTTGCTGTGAGGATGATCCGCAAAAGCGGCAATATGAATTCTGCGGATTGACGCATGGTCTGCTTCAGTTTCAGGACGAGCTTGCATGAATGCACCTAAACAACCGGCGACGCTACCGGCCCAGCTTGGCTCTGATCCACAACACCGCAAAAAACGGCAGCGCCACGACCAGCACAACAACGCCGGCCGGGAAACCGACGTAGCGGTATGTGTCGGCGAAGCTCACCGTGTGGTGGCCAATCAGATTCCAGGCCAGCAGCGCGAAGATGGCGAGAGCCGTGGTTGCAAAGAAGGTGAAAAACGCCGCTGCAAAGCTCAGCAGCAGGCTTGTGAAAAGGCCGAAGCCTCGAAGCGGAAAACCGAAGATCCTTCCACCTTCCGTTTGTGCCGGTAGCGACATCGTTTTAAGCCTCGTAAGCTAGAATACAAGTTCATGACGAGCAGCGCACAAATCGAACTTTGGCAGGCGGAGAAGGTCGCCACGCAGGCGGTTGTTGCCCAAGCCGCGAACGGGGTTCACTACGCAATGTGGGGCGAGACGCGTGTCTCCGACGCCGATCTGGAGCGGCTGGTGGGCGCCGTGCCCGCAGCTCTTTCACCCGCACTCGATCGCCGCGCCTATTATTTTGTTCCACTCGCCATTGCCGACACAGACGAAACCATGATCGCTCCCGGATACTCGGTAGACTTGGGCGACCGCGCCATCTGTCATCGCAACGCAGTCTTCGGTTCGACCGAGGCTGTCTTTCTTTCTACGCGTCTAGTCGAGGACCGCTTCGGTTTAGCCTTCGAGTTTTTCATCAATGTGGCGCACAACTTTGTTGAAGCCGCTGGTGTGCCGGAGAGCTTTTCGTCGCTGGTCTGGGCGCAGGCTGAAGCTCAGGTTCGAGGTGAAAGCAGCCAGGATGCCTGGGAGACTCGCCGCCGCGCCCAGGAGAACAGCGGTCAACAGAAGGGCATTGACGAGCGGGCACGTAGCGCCTATTACGAATCGGCCTTCTCGGATGCGCTGGCCATCTATATGCTTTCGCTGGCCGTGGACTTCGACTACCACGATTTGCGCGAGCGCGACTATCCGCTTCTGGCCGCTCCGGCGCTTTCCGATCGCCTGCGCCATATTGCCAGCCTCTTCCCCGCCAACTCTGGCTACGAGTTCCAGATTCTTTACCGGCGCAAGGGATGACAAGGATATTTACAGTGATTCAGTGCGCAATAGTCTTTTCCAATCGAAGAATGAGCCTGAAGGCGGCGAAGGGTTAGCGAAGCGGGAATCTCCTTTCTTTTTTGCGATTCAAGTTATGTTAGCGCGCGTGTCGGATGGGTTGCCGATCGAGCGCGC
>JBAVDS010000004.1:0-50365 GCA_049587335.1 Occallatibacter sp.
AAAAATCACTCATACTTCGTTGTCGTCCTTGTGCTTGGAACAACCAAACCCTGCGGACTCCGCCTCGTCTGAGCGGTTTTTCGCTCGCAACGCCATCCGCCTGAGGTAGCGTTAACAGGCCCTAACTAAGTCCCAAGCTCTGGAACTGCTCCTTGCCGTGTGTAAAACTTGTGCGTTTCTGAGGGGCTCGCAGAGTCCAATCATACGCATCTAAAAGCGTATGCCGCACGGAATTGGTCTGCGAAACGCTATCGCTTGTCCATCCTGGGTCGCTCTCCTCATTCGATTCGCTGGCCTGAGTCTGCTGTAGGTGCCATTGGCCATCTAACCCCCTCATATACATCGCGCCGTGGTAGATGCGCGACTCGCTGACTGCGTTGCGCATGATCGTATCCCAGGCATTCCTGGTATCAAGGCGGCGGCTGATCTCTTGTTGCAACACCTCAATCTCCCCATTCAGCCGCGCAGTCTCAGAATTGGCAAGATCCAGACATTCGGCATGTGATTCGCTTTCTGCGTTGCGCTTGATCGCATCCCAGGAATCCTTGGTTTCTTTATGGAGACGAATTCTTCCTTGCAGTACCTCAATCTCCATGTCCAGCCGCTGCTGGTGCCATTGGCCATCCTCGCCCTTCACATACGTTACGCCCTGGTAGACGCACGATTCACTTCCGGTGTTGCGCACGATCGTATCCCACGCGTCCTTGATTTCGGTGTGGCGGCGAATCTCTTCTTGCACCGACTCAATCAGCCCATTCAGCCGTGCAGTCTCGGAATTGGAAAAATCAAGATATGCAGCCTGCGATTCGCTTCCCGCGTTGCGCACGATCGTATCCCAGGCATCCTTGGTTTGGTTGTGGAGACGGATTCTCTCTTGGAGTAATTCAATCTCCATATCATGGCGCTCTGTCTCCTGCTTCGCAAAGTTCAGACGACTATCAGCCATCACCCAACACCTCATTCGCTAAATTACCTGTGCGAACTTTTGTAACACAGATGCGATCAAACGTTCAACAATATTTATCTTCCGCGGCAATCGTGAACCTCACTATGTGACCCGCATCACCAGAATGAAGCATTTATCGATGTAAAGCGCCTTGAGGTCCGGTTACTTTTGTTTCGGTTGGGGCGCTGGTTTGACAGAGGAGCGCAGACCCACGGGTTCGCTCTCTCCACATAGACAAAGGCTGTCGGTAGAGAAGGATCAACCAATTTTGGGAACCCTGCTGGCCGCTCGTGCCGAGTACCTGATCACCGGGAACTAAGATTTGCCGGCGCTCACCGAGCGATGCCCGATTGTTACACCGCAGAATTCTGGGAATGACAGGACAGGTAAGCAAGCACAGACTAGTTGTGCTTGCCCTTCCACTCTGCATACGGCCCCTGGAAGTCTTCGATGCCATCTTCTTTGAAGATCCAAAGGCGGGTGGCTACTTCGTCAATTAAGTCGTGGTCGTGTGTAACCAACAGGACAGTGCCTTCGTAGCGCTGGAGAGCGATGTTGAGGGCGTTGATAGCTTCCAAGTCGAGATGATTGGTCGGCTCGTCGAAGATCAGGATGTTGGGCTTGGTCAGAATCAACTTGCAAAAGGCCAGGCGGGCCTGTTCGCCGCCGCTGAGGGCTTTGGTAGGCTTGTCGCCCTCTTCGCCACTGAATAACATCTGCCCCAGAATTCCGCGAATATCCTCGACGTGGGCGGCCGGGTTCCAGCGATGCAGCCATTCGGCGACAGTGGTGCCGTGTTCGATCGTCGCGCCCACATCCTGCGGGAAGTATCCGATCTGGGCCTCGTGGCCCCAGAAGACCGTGCCATTGTCCAGCTCGAATTCCTTATCGGCGAGGCCGGGATAGTTATTGAGCAAACTCTTCAGCAGCGTGGTCTTGCCTGCGCCGTTGCGGCCCATCAGGCAGATGTGTTCGCCGCGCAGCACATTGGCAGTAAATCCGTCGAGGACTTTCTCTTCGCCGTATTTCTTGGTGATGTGCTTGAACTCCAGGACGTGCTTGCCGCTGGGGCGCACCTGATCGAATTTGATGAACGGGCGGGCGATGTTGGAGCGGGCAAGATCGTTGGTTTGCAGGCGCTCGACCTCCTTGCGGCGGCTGGTGACCTGCGAGGAGCGGGTTCCGGCGGCAAAACGGGCGATGAAGTCGTTGAGCTGGGCGATCTTCTTTTCACGCTGGGCGTTCTGAGATTCAAGGGTGGAGCGGATTTGCGTCTTGGCCATCACCATCTCGTCGTAGCCGCCGGTATAGGTAATGATGGTCTGGTAGTCGATGTCGGCTGTGTGGGTGGTGACGGAGTTGAGAAAATGGCGGTCGTGGCTGATGGCGATCAGGGTGCCGTCATAGTTCTGCAGGAAGTCCTGGAGCCAGTGAATGGATTCGAGATCGAGGTAGTTGGTAGGCTCATCGAGGAGCAGCGCCTGGGGCTTGCCGAAGAGCGCCTGGGCCAGCAGGACGCGGACCTTCTGGCCACCTTGCAGCTCGCCCATCTTGCGCTCATGGAGGGACTCTTTGATGTCGAGGCCGTCGAGGAGAATGGCGGCATCGGCCTCGGCGGTGTAGCCATCCTCGTCGCCGATGGTGCCTTCCAGCTCGCCGAGGCGCATCCCGTCGGCGTCCGATAGCTCCGGTTTCTCGTAAATCCGGTCGCGCTCTTCCAGGGCGGCCCAGAGCGGCTTGTTGCCCATGATGACAGTATCGATGACGCGGTAGGCGTCGAAGGCGAACTGGTCCTGGCGCAAAACGCCGAGCTTGCGGGGACGGACGACGGTGCCCTTCTGGGCCTCCAACTCGCCGGTGAGGACCTTCATGAATGTGGACTTGCCAGAGCCGTTGGGGCCGGTGAGGCCGTAACGGCGGCCGGGAATGAAGGCGACGCTGACATCCTCGAAGAGGACCTTCGAACCGTAGCGCATGGAGACGTTGCTGACACTGATCATTCTTATTTGTTCCTATAAGACACGGCTATGGCAACGCCACGCGGGCCGGGTGAGGCTGGAGCTAAATCTGGTTCTGGGGCGCGCACGGGCAGCCCCGAAGGAGTTTGCTCTTCCATTTTCTCATAGAGGGGCCGGAGGCAGCCCAATGCGACACTTTTGCGCTGGCTGCGTCTATTGGAATGGAACAACTCTCTTTCCTCTGTGGCGAGGGAGCGACAGCCTGACGGGATTGCCCGCCACTGGCTATACTGTGAAGGTTGTGCATTTTGGCGTTTTCCGCAGTGCCGTGTTGTACTATCCCGCCCTTTTCGCAAAGAACCCGAAAAGGATGGGCACCCAGAGTACAAGGCGGTCGAGATGCACAGGTGCGATCAACATTTTTTGAACCAGCCAGCCGCAAGGCTGATTATCGAACGAGGTCAACGAACCCATGAAATCATTGATTGAACGGCTGCGCGCGCGCCGTCTCACCTCCGCGTTTGTCTTGCTTGCCACCTTATCGATCGCGATTGTGGCCGGCTCCTATGCCGCCCACGGGGTGCGCGGACAAGAGAAGCAGAATGACAGCTCGGACGCCACTCCCCTCAAGGTGGTCAGTTCCACAGTTCCAGAAAACGAGTTTGTGAGGATCGCCAAGCGGGTGGGTCCGGCGGTAGTCAACATCAACACCCAGACACTGCCCAAGCAGGCCGAAAATGGCCGCGGCCACCTTCGCGGGCGAATTCAACCGATGCCGCAGCAGCCGGGCGGCGATGAAGATGACGACAATCAGAATCAACAGCAGGGCCAGGGCAACTTCCAGGACTTCTTCAATCGCTTCTTTGGCGGACAGATGCCGGGAATGCCCGATCAGGGCGGCGGGGATGACGGTCAGGTCCGCGAATCGCTGGGATCGGGTTTCATCGTCGATCCCAAGGGCTACATCATCACCAATAATCACGTGATCGACAAGGCCGACAAGATCTACGTCAAGCTCTCGACCGACGATCCGGATAGCCCGGATCTGGGCCGTCCGGCGCGGGTGATCGGCGTGGACAAGGCCACCGATCTGGCGGTCATCAAAATCGACACCGACAAGCCGCTGCCGACGGTCACGCTGGGCAACTCTGAAAATGCGCATGTCGGCGACTGGGTGGTGGCCATCGGCAGCCCCTTCGCGCTGGCGCAGACGGTGACGGCGGGCATCATCTCGGCCAAGAACCGCACCATCGAGCCAGGCGCCGGCGGCCAGTTTCAGCACTTCATCCAGACCGACGCGGCGATCAATCCCGGCAACTCCGGCGGGCCGCTGTTGAATATGAATGGCGACGTGATCGGCGTGAATACGGCCATCTACACGCAGTCGGGCGGCTACCAGGGGCTGGGCTTCGCATTGCCTTCCGATACCGTCGTCGATGTATATAACGACCTGATCGGCGCCAGCCACAAGGTAACCCGCGGCTCCATCGGCATTGAGTTCAAAGAAGGACTCTCTGGCGCGGTGAATCGTATGTACGGTTTCAAGAATGGTGTCATCGTGAGCAAGGTGCAGCCAGGCGGCCCAGCGGAGAAGGCAGGGATCAAGCCGGGTGACATCATTACCGCCATCGACGGACGCCAGATCAAGGACGGCAACGATCTGGTAAATGAGATCGCCAGCCGCAGGCCGGGCAGCAACATTCGCCTGGGCTACTTGAGAGACGGCAAGCAGGCCGACGCCACCGTCACCATTGGCGACCGCGACAAGGTCTTTGCCGATCTGGGCAATGCGCAGAGTGAGTCCAATCCCAACGAGAGCGGCAACGCGGGCGAGACCAAGCTGGGTATTGTCGTCCGTGAAGCTCCTGCGGCTACGACCGCCAAGCTGCACACGCCAGGCATGGTGATTCAGTCGGTCCGTGCCGGCTCGTTTGCCGACCTGCAAGGGCTGGAGCCGGGACTGGTCATCACACACATCAACAAGCAGGTAACCGGAACTCAGGATCAGTTCGATGCCGTGGTGAGCAAGCTCAAGACCGGCGACGATGTGGTCTTCGAGGTGATGGATCCGCGCCATCCCGACAATGGCATCAACTATGTTGGAGGAACGCTGCAATAGCTTGGAATCGGGCGTCTGCGCGAATAACTCAAGCGGGCGCCCGATTTTGCAAGCCATTGATTCCACGTTCTGTATCTGATTTGCCTTGCTGCCATGCTGAAGGATTCGTTAAACTCAACTCAAGTTCATGACGAAATATCTTCTCAGAGGTGAATCAGCGTGCTTTCGATTCGGGCAGGCCTTGCTGTAGCGCTGATCGCGGCTCTGATCTCCATGCCGGCTGCAGGGAGCACTCCGCATTCCGCTTCCACCAGCAGCCACGCCAAGCATCACTCCCACAAGGGAAAGGCCAAAGCCCACAAGCTGCGCGGCCAGCAAGCCATCGAACCTGAACGCGTCACAGAGATTCAGCAGGCACTGATCCGCGCACATTATTACTCCGGCGAGGCCAACGGCGAGTGGAATGCCGCCACCAAAACAGCGATGCAGAAGTATCAGGCCGATCAGGGCTGGCAGACCAAGCTGGTTCCCGACTCGCGTGCGCTGAAGAAACTTGGCCTCGGCCCGGATTACTCGAATGCGATCAACGCCAAAAACTCCTCCTTCGCGCCTCCGCCGCCGGTCAGCACCATTCCCCCGGCACAGTCGGCTGGCTTCGCCGAGGCTGCGGGAGTCAAGTAGCAGCCAGCAGCATTCACTTTGACAGGAACTCGTAGCGTGCGCACAGCTTATCCGGAGCAACGGTGATGGTGCTGTCCAAATGGAGTACGGTGTCGTCCTTGCTGTATCTCGGCCACAACGGCAAACCCGGTCCATTGGGATCGCCCGTCCGGGCAAAGTTCGTCCAGTAGCTCATCATCTGCTCGCTCAGTTTGCGGTCTTCCGGGCGCCACTCCGAATCAGGACGGGTCTCCAGCGTGCCAAAGACATATTCAATATCGTCGGAATGAAATGCGAAGGAGCCGGCGTGAAATTTGCTGGGTGGCGCGGCAAGCTCAAAGTGATAGCGGTAAACAGGCGCGTCGCCGGTCTTGCGATGCGCCTCGATCCACTTCCAAGTGCCAAAGGCGATGAAGTTGTCAGCACCGTAATCCGCAGCTGAGCGCTGGGCTTCGGCATCGGTCGCACCCGGATAGAGCTTCAAGAACTCCTCGGCCCGGTCGTGAAATTTCACCACAGCAAAAGCCTTCCACTTCTCCACGGTCATGCCGATGGCCATAGCGCTGTTTTCATCGCGATTCCATCCGGCCAGCAGGGGAAGATGGGCCTGCCTTCCGGCAGCGTAGGCTGTCTCCAGCGGCTCGGTAAGCACTCTGCCATCGACATAGGGAGGAATGCCGTTGATGTGCTTTCCCCTGGCGGCATCGAGAATCTTTGCGGCAGGCAAAGCGCGCAAGGCTTCCAGCGAGTTGACGCCCAGCGAGGCCATCAAGGCTTCACCCGGCTTCATCGCCCTCTCCAGCGAGCCTGTCAATGGCGCCCCGTCGAAGGCTCCTCCGCTCTCGCCGATCGCCTTCTGAAAAAATCCCTTGGCCAGCGGCGACGCCATCAGCGTGGAGACGGCAAAGGAGCCGGCGCTTTCGCCGAAGATGGTCACGTTCTCCGCGTCGCCGCCGAAGTGGCCGATATTTTCCCTCACCCATTGCAGCGCGGCCACCATATCCATCAGTCCGTAGTTTCCGGCAGTGCCGCCCGTTTCCTGGGCCAGTTCATGCGTTGCCAGGAAGCCGAAGACGCCCAGGCGATAGTTGATGGTGACCAGCACCACACCTTTGAGGGGAAGAAAGTCGCCATTGTGGCGCGGTTCGGAACTGGAGCCGGACGTGTAGCCGCCGCCGTGAATCCAGAACATCACTGGCAGCTTGCTTTTGGCATTCGCGCCGGCTGGTGCATAGACATTCAGAAAGAGGCAATCTTCGCTGGCTCCGGCATCTTGAAAGATCATGTCCGGAAAGCCGATTCCCTGCACGCAGTGCGCTCCGAATCGGGTCGCGTCGCGCTCACCCTTCCAGCGCAGCGGCGGTTGTGGAGCCTTCCAGCGCAATTCGCCAACCGGAGGAGCCGCATACGGCAGACCGAGAAAGGCATTGACTTTGCCGTCATTGATGGTCTTGCCGCGGACGATGCCTTGTCCGGTTTTCACGGTCAGCGGGAAAGCAGAGGCCGGAAAGTTCATCCCAGCCGCGATTGCAACAATTGCCATTGCTCTGATTGCTCCAATACCAAATTGCACGGAAAAGCCTCCGCGCAACACTATAGCAAAACGCTCCGACAGTAGTTTGTGCCCTACGAGAGGCTTCAAAAGTGCCGCACTCACTTCGCAATCACATCGATAGGTACGGTGATGGTCTTGGGCGGCATACAAGCCTTCTGGTCGCAGGCCTGGTAGCGGAGCCTCGCCTCGATCAGATGCTCTCCGGCAATAGCCACGATGCGCGCCTGAATGATGAATTCACCGCTGTAAACGCTCAGCTTGCTGGTGGGATCGAGTGCAAGAACGAACTCCGTTCCCGGCGGGTAATCTGCGCCTTCAAGCCGCACGCCGGAACCTTCAGGTATCGAAAGCGTGGTGGGAATCAGTTCTTCCTCTCTCGGCGTATGGGAGTTGATATGCAAACCGGGTTCAATGCGGAAGTGAAGAGAAACCGCGGCCGTTTTGCCTGCGGGAACCGTCACCTGCTCTGGGTAGAGGAACGCGACAGCCACAGGCCTTGCGGAGGAGCGATGCGCGGAATCGATCAGCAAACTCTGTCCATGCGCCAGCGTGCAGGCCAATGTCAGTGCCGAAACGAATGCAATGCGAATTCCCTTCCCTGCAATCATGATTCTTCCTCGACACTCCACAACCCTATTCGCTCAGCGACTTTTTGATGTTGGCTTCGATCTCATCCTTCGAGGTAAGCCCCAGTTGTGCAGCAACGACGATTCCCTTGCGGTCAACATAGAAGGTAGTCGGCAGCTCGTCAAGGCCGCCATAAGGCTTGCTGATGGAGTCGGCGTCAATCAGCACCGGGTAGGAAATCTGCATCTTCTCGACAAAGCGCGCAATCTCCTTCTTGTCGCCTGCGAGCTTGGCGGGATCGTCGCGATCCAGATCGTCCGCAGAGATTCCCAGCACCTCAAATCCCTGCGCGGCGTACTGATTGCGCAGCTCGATCAGCCAGGGAGTTTCGATCTTGCATGGACCGCACCATGTGGCCCAGAAGTTGATGGCCACAGCCTTTCCCTTGTAGCTGGCCAGCGAAATTTTCTTGCCGCTGAGATCTTCAAGGAGGAAGGGCGGGGCGGGCTTGCCGATGAGCGGAGTCACAAACTGCGGCTCGCCGCCAGCGGAGTCGGGCACGAGCTGGCTCTGCGGAAGCGACGCGGCCATGCGTTCGGCGGCCTGCTTACGGTATTCGTAGTTGGCCCACCCGGCCCAGGCAAATACGGTCAGGATGAAGAGCACTGCGGTCACGACAAGCGTATTGCGCTTCATAGGGATCGACCTCCTTTCTATTGTACGGGCAGCACAGGGCTAACATCTGCGCGCCCTGCCCTACCGCAGGTAGAACTGTTACCATCAATAACCGATGAGCGAAGCAGGAAAACATCCGGACTCTGGCAATCACGAACCCACTCCAGCGGCGCTGGTGCGCACCGAGGCGGCGGCGCTGGAGGCACTGGCCGCGCGTCTTGAAGGACCGATGGCTGTGGAGTTTGACCGCGCCGTCGAACTGATTCTGCGCTGTGGCGAAGAACGTGGCCGCGTGGTGGTGACCGGCATGGGCAAGAGCGGAATCATCGCCCAGAAGATCGCCGCCACCCTCAGCTCCACCGGCTCGCCGGCGCTGTTCTTGCATCCTGCCGAGGCGGTGCATGGCGATCTGGGCGCTCTGATGGCGGGCGACGTGGTGGTGGCCCTCTCGGCCAGCGGCGAGACGGAGGAGATTCTGCGCCTGCTGGCCACGCTCAAACGCAAGGGCGACTCACTGATCAGCTTCTGCTGCAATCTGAAATCAACCCTCGCCCTGTCCAGCGATGTGGCGCTCGATTGCGGCGTGGAGCGCGAGGCCTGCGGACTGAATCTTGCGCCGACGGCCTCGACAACGGCGATGCTGGCGCTGGGCGACGCGCTGGCGATTGCCGTCAGCCTGCGCAAGGGCTTTCGCGCCGAGGATTTCGCCGAACTGCATCCTGGCGGCAAACTGGGCAAGCGTCTGGCCAGGGTCCGCGAGCTGATGCATACCGGCGACGCCGTGCCGGTGGTCGCTCCAAAAACGCCGATGACCGATGTGATCTACGAGATGTCATCAAAGAAGCTGGGCATGACGACGGTGCAGGATGGAGGGCGGCTGCGCGGCGTGATCAGTGACGGCGATCTGCGGCGCTTGCTGGAGCGCGAGGGCGGCGCGGCGCTGAGCAAGACAGCGGGCGAGGCGATGAATCCGTATCCGCGGACGATTGCCGCAGACGAACTGGCCGCCACGGCGCTGGCAATTCTCGAAGAGCGGAAGATTACTTCGCTGATCGTCGTCGATGCCGCCGAAGCCGTCGAAGGCGTACTGCATCTACATGATCTATGGGGTGTGGAATTGATTTGAAGGCTGAAATAGGGATTAGGGAACAGAGCGAATCGAGGTGTTCGTATGCCAATCGAATTTGAACCTATAAAGTATGGGGTTCTCAACAGTCGCCAACAAGAGGCCTACAACTTTCAGAAGGTCTCGGCAGTGTTGGCAGATTTTGGCTTTGTAACCATTCCACTGAGCAACGATTGGAATGGAGCCGATTTTCTTTTACAAACTCACGACGGAAAGACATTTTACAAAGTGCAGCTCAAGAGCCGACTCACTTTCGACAAGAAGTATAAAGACGAAGAACTTTATGTCTGTTTCCGGGATGGCGAAAGTGGTTCGTGGTATATGTACAACCATGCCGAATTACTCAAAAAAGTTCAAGAGGTTTGCAAAATCAAGATTGAACAAAGTCGGACGTGGGAGAACAATAAGCCTTACCACTTCCCAACTCTATCCGCAAAGTTAGTTGAACTGCTGAAGGATTATAAAATTCCCGCAAAGGACTGAGCTGTGCATCGCAATCGCACCGTACTCATCACCGGCGCATCGAGCGGCTTTGGGCTGCTGACCAGCGTTACTCTGGCCAAACGCGGATGGCGGGTGATTGCCACGATGCGCGACCTTGCCAGGGGCGATCGCCTGGAAGCGGCAGCGCAAGAGGCCGGCGTCCTCGATCGCATCGAGTTTCATGCGCTGGACGTAACTGACAACAAACAAATCGCTGCGTTGGCTGCGACATGGACCGTGCGCCAAGCACCGCTCCATGCGCTGGTCAACAACGCGGGCTTTGCCATGGCGGGCTTTGCAGAAGATGTTTCCGATACGGAACTACGCCAGCAGTTCGAGACCAACTTCTTTGGCGCTGCGGCGGTGACGCGCGCTTTTCTTCCGCAGTTCAGACGCCAGGGCTTCGGCCACATTGTGATGCTCTCCTCGATCACCGGAGTGATGGGTTTTCCGGGGATCGGCAGTTACTCAGCCTCAAAGTTTGCGCTCGAAGGATGGGGCGAGGCGCTACGGCTGGAGATGAAGCCTTTGGGGATTCAAGTGGTGCTAGTCGAACCGGGATCGTTTGAAACCGACATCTGGACGCGCAATGCGATTCTCTCCGCTGGTTTGCAAGATGCAAGCTCTCCAAATGCCGCTCGGACGGCCAAGCTGCTGAGCCGCCGCGCGGCCGGCAAACTCAAAGCCAATCCCCAGAAGGTAGCCGATGGAATCGCAAAGATCCTTGATCGTCCCCACCCCCGGTTGCGCTATCTCTATGGCCGGGACGCATTTTTAGGACTTTTGCTTAAACGTTTACTTCCCGCGAGCCTGCTGGAGAAGCTATTGATTGCCGTCAGCGGAATTGGGACGTAGCAACTCGCGGGGACTCCGGGTAAACTAAAGTTATGGCGGAGATTCATCGTAGAAAAACAGGCACAGTCAAGATTGGACAGGTTCGCGTCGGCTGGGAGGTTCCAGTCGTTGTGCAATCGATGACCAACACCGACACGGCGGACGTAGCGGGCACCATTGAACAGATTGCAGCATTGGCGCTGGCAGGCTCGGAGATCGTGCGCGTCACGGTAAACAACGAGGAGGCTGCGGCTGCGGTTCCGCAAATTGTGGAGGGTCTGGAAAAGCGCGGCCTGCGCGTGCCGATCGTGGGAGACTTCCACTACAACGGCCACCTGCTCCTGAAGAAATTTCCTGAGACGGCGCGGTTGCTGGCCAAATACAGAATCAATCCCGGCAATGTATCGGTGGGACGAAAGAACGACGACAACTTCCGCATCATGATCGAGTGCGCTGTGGAGCATCGGAAACCGGTGCGCATCGGCGTCAACTGGGGTTCGCTGGATCAATCGCTGCTGACCCGCATGATGGACAAGAACAGCCAGCTTCCGCAGCCTTTGCCGGCGCGCACGGTGATGATGGAGGCGATGGTGGCAAGCGCCCTGGAGTCGGCCCTGGCCGCCGAGCACTACGGGCTGGGTCACGATCAGATCATTCTCTCCGCCAAGGTGAGCGGAGTGCGCGACCTGATTGACGTCTATATGAACCTTGCGGCGCGATGCGACTATGTGCTGCATCTCGGTCTGACCGAAGCGGGGATGGGCGCGAAGGGGCTGATTGCTTCCACCGCCGCGCTGGCGCCGCTGCTATTGGCCGGCATTGGCGACACGATTCGCGTGAGCTTGACGCCCAAGCCGGGCGGCGACCGCACTGAAGAGGTTTTGGCGGCGCAGCAGGTCTTGCAATCGCTGGGGATTCGCAGCTTCATGCCGCAGGTGACAAGCTGTCCGGGCTGCGGGCGCACCACAAGCACTTACTTTCAGGAGCTGGCCGAGCAGATTCAGAGTTATCTGCGCACCTCGATGCCGGAGTGGCGCAACAAGTATCCCGGCGTCGAAGAACTCAAACTCGCTGTGATGGGCTGTGTCGTCAACGGCCCCGGCGAGTCGAAGCACGCCAATCTCGGCATCAGCCTGCCGGGCACATTCGAGGAGCCTAAAGCGCCGGTCTATGTGGATGGCAAGCTCTATACAACGCTCAAAGGCGATACGATTGTAGCGGAGTTCAAACAGATATTGGATAACTATGTAACGAGCCACTACGGGCAGGGTGCATAGCGTGGCAGCCATTACCGGCAGCGTGAGCGATAACATTGCGACTGAACTTCAGGCTGAATTGGGCGCTGGAGAGTCGTTACAATGGTCGGGTCAGCCACAGCGTAAAGTGATACTCCACAGGCAAGACTGGTTTGGGATCCCATTCAGCCTGATGTGGGGCGGATTCGCCATATTTTGGGAGTGGGGAGTTACCGGACATATTGGCAACTCTGGGAACTCTCATTCAGCCTCAGGATTTTTTGTGCTCTGGGGGATTCCATTCGTTCTCGTGGGCCAGTATTTGATCTGGGGACGCTTTCTCTATACGGATTGGAGAAAGACTCGAACCTATTACGGCGTAACCAATAAGCGTGTTTTGGTTGTGAGCACAGGAAATAGCCGCGGGATTACGGATGCCTATTTCTCTAACATTGATTCTATTTCCTTGACGACTCGATACGATGGTATCGGCACCATCGAGTTTGCGCCTGAGCCTGAAAGACAATCCGCATGGGGATGTAACGGCAGACGCGGACGCGGTAACCAGATTGGCATTGACCTCTCAAGATTGGCATTCTTTGATATTGTAGAGGCGCGGAATGTATATCAGTTGATTCAGTCCCAACGTGAGAAATCCAGACTTTCGTCGTCTACCTCACTATGACGTGACAGGTTTCGCTTCCCTTCCCACCTGATTCGCGTTACGATTGCGGCAGTTTTCCCAGGAGGTTTCCTGTGTGTCTGCGCCAGTTTGGATGGCTCATGCTTTTGGCCGCGCTCACACCAGCGCTGGCCTTTGCCGGTAAGCCGAAGACCTGCGTGACCGCCGACGAGGCCACCATGCTGATCGACAAGGACGTCTGCGTAACCGCGCACATCTACGATGTCGTCGAGTTGCCGGATGGGACGCGCTTTCTGGATGTCTGTGCGCCGGAGACGCCGGATGAGAAGTGCCGCTTCACGCTCGTGAGTCTGTGGGAGGATCGCGACACGGTGGGCGAGCTGAACAAATACCGCGACATGAACGTGCAGGTGCGAGGGATTGTGCGGCCGATGCATGGGCGGGCGGGGATTGTAGTGAGCCATGCGCGGCAGTTTTATGGCGGACCGCAGAAGTTCAAGCCGAATCCCCTGCTGGCGCGAGGATTCACGGCCGAGGAGAGCCGTCCGGCAATCAATGATCCCAATTTGCTTTCTCAAGGCAGAACGCGCAGCTTCATGAATGCACGCGATAAAGAGATGCTGCCGGGGAAGTAGGAATTCGTGTGCACCTGCTTCCGTCCAAGCAAACCTGCCGCTTCAATGGCTTCCATCAGTCAAGCGATGGATCTCATCAATCAGCCAGCGGCAAATCGTAACGTCCGTGGCCTGGGCCACGAATGTTCCCGATTCGCTCGACCAGAAGAGCGGCTGATGAGCCTTCGCGGCAATACGTTGCAGGTGTTCTTCCACATCCGAGTTGTTCTCCGCGCCAAGCTCCGCGGCCATCTCGCCAGAAACTTCATACACAGCCGTCTTGCCCTGTCCAACCCGCAGAATATCGAAGCCGCGATAGACCTCTTGCAGCGATGCGCCGCGGGCTTTGCCGTCTTCCACAATTCGCAGAAAGACAAAATCGATCGCCGGGTGCGCCATTGCATAAGCAATCCACTCCTCGCAAAAGGCCATCTCATAAATGCTCACCTCGACCCGGCCGAGCTTTGAAAATCGATCTAGTTCCGGAAGCATCTGCGGAGAAAATGGGGAAGCACTGCTGATTGCCAGCCGGGTGAGCGATCCAGCCTGAGCGGCAACGCCCGTACGCAATGCATCGTCCACCTCGACCATACCCGCGTCGAGCGATGTGAGCGGCCACTTCATCAGGCGCTCCATTCCACGAAGTAGTGAAGCTCCCGCCGCCAGCTCGCGCAAGTGAGTGTGCCCGTCAAGAAAGGAGAGATTCACAATCTCGTCGGGCGCCGAAAATCGGAGGGAGCCGCAGGATGTTGAACGGAGTATCGTTCGCAGGCAGGGCAATGTACAGTCGAGGATCTCGACACTCTCGACTTCAGCGCGGGGGAGCGGAACCGCCGGAGTATCCGCACCGGAGAGAATGGCCACGAGAGCATGAAGCCGCGTGAAGCGCGCAAGCGCATCCCAGCCAGTGACGGATTGGATGCGATCAAGAACAAGCCGCTCTGTGTGCGGGTCAATGGCTTCATTTCTGAGATCGAGAGCCGTTCTCCGGGAAAGATGCGTATTGCAAAGGGCAGGAACTTCGGGCCGCGCTTCGGGAGAGTATGTGCTCGCGAGTGCCCTGAAGGCGTCAAATGGCGCGTTCTTTGCCGCGGTGTTCCGGCTGATCTGGGGATAACGAACTCGCTCCAGAGCGTAGTACTCGTCAAAGCTGACGCCGTCATACAGTTGCTCGGGAGTCATTCCGCCCTGCCAGCAGGACTCGTAGAAACGGCGAAGCAGCTCGGGACGAAGATTCGGCATAGAAGATCAGTTCAAAATTCACTATTCCGTTGAAAGCAGTCAGAGCAGCTCGCTCAGCCAAATGCGAAACTCGGCTGCCGGGTCGGGCTGCCGGAAGAGTGCCCCAGCAACAGCGACCAGAGTGGCACCGGCGGCGAGGGCCTCCGGCGCTGTGGCTCGCGTGATGCCGCCCACAGCAACCAGAACCGGTTCGGGGCCAGCCTGCTGGCGCAGATTCCGGATGCCGTCGAAACCGATGGGGGGCGTCGAGGTCTGTTTGGTGCGAGTAGGAAAGACGGGACCAATGGAAAAGTAGTCTGCCCGTTCAGATAGGATTCCAGGAACCAGCGCACTGCTGCCGCCGAAAGTGCCGATAATGCGACCAGGGCCGAGCCGCTGCCGTGCCTCGCTTGGCGTCAAGTCGCCCTTGTCGACATGAACTCCGTCAAATCCAATCTTATCAACCAAATCCGCGCGATCATCGAGAATCAGCTTCACTTGTTTCAAAGGCAAAGCAGCACGCAGAACTTCGGCGTCGGCGAGCAGTTCTGCCTCCGCGCCAGACTTGTTGCGGTATTCGAGCAGCGTCACGCCGGCCTCAGCCAGATCGCTTCCTAGCCGGTGCAGGAACTCTTTGCGACCGGCGGATGGAATAAAAGAGGAATCAAGGATGGGATAAATCTTCGGAAATATGAAGGGCATACAGATAGATTAGCTGGAAGAGCGATCAGTTGTCAGTTTTCAGTTGTCGTTGGGGAAGCGGTGAGGATCAATCCTATGCGAATTCATGGCGAGACTGATCCGCACAGGAATGAAAGCCATTTGCTTACAACTGAAAACTGACCGCTGACTACTCCCCTTCTACATCTCGTCCGCCGAAGGCCCATAGGAGCCGGGGATGGGCTTTCCGAGGATTCGTAGGTAAACGCCCAGCTGGGCGCGGTGGTGAATGAGGTGGTCGAGAACCCAGTTGCGGAAGACGCGGTACTTGGAGTCGTCAATCCAGGCCTGCCCGCCAGCGACTAACTTCCAGTTTTCATCCCATTTTGCCGGAACGAAAGCGGCAAAGTCTGTCTTGGCTTTGGCTGTATCTTTGTCGAAACGCTCCAGAAGCGCCTCGGTAGAGGCGGGAATGTAGGACTCCCACTTGTGATCGGCGGGAAACTCCAGCTTATCCGTAGTGAAGGTGGTCGTCGCCCACTCTCCAGCCGTCTCCGTGACATGACCGGCCAAGCGGCCCAGGCTCATGGATTTGGGGTGGGGCTTCCAGGTGAAATCAACGTCAGTGGGGATAGCTGCGAGCAATTTGCGTGTGGTGGCAATCTCGCGGTCGTATTCGGCAATCAGTTCCTTTTGAAAGTCCATTCGGCAACCTCCTGAGTTGCCAAGCCAGAATACAATAGGCGAGAGGAAAAAGCGAAGAAAAAGCGATAAATTCTTCTGAAAAGATCAAGGACTCAATAATGCGCGATTTCATGCGCGGGAACTCAATGTGATGCTATTATGTATCACATGAAAATTGTTTCGGTGCGCGATCTTCGCTACGATTTCAAGGCGGTGGAGCGTCTTCTCCGCGAGGGCGAAGAGGTGCAGATTACCAAGCGCCGCCGCGCGATTGCCCGCCTCGTCCCTGAACCACAAATTTCACCCGATCTACCGGATTTCATGGAACAACTTCACACCATCTATGACCGTGAATACCTCCCCGTCAGCAGCGCAGAGATTGTGCGGCTGGATCGTGAACGCTATTGATCTACCTTGACACCAGTCTCGTCGTCTCGCTCTATTGCCTGGATGCAAATTCCTCGACGGCAGCAAGCCTTCTGCAATCTGTCAAAGACAAGTTGGTAGTGACGACACTGGTTGAATTAGAGGCGGTGAATGCATTTGGCTTGCGGGAATTCCGCAAGGAGATAACGAAAAAACAAGCCGAAGCCTCGCTTCTGAATTTCCATAAGGCCGTGCGCACTGGAGTTTTTCAATTACTGGTGCTGCCCGATGCGGCCTTCGAACGAGCACTGCAACTCTCTCGCCAGTTGACGCCGCAGTTGGGGACGCGCTCCGCAGAAGTACTGCACGTGGCTGCTGCATTGGAGCTTGGAGCAGCCAATTTTTTCAGCTTCGACCCGCAACAGAGGAAGATGGCAGAGGTTCTGGGACTGAAGTTGAATCCGCTGCCGTGAATTGCTCCTACCGAAACCGCGTGGAAACAAAGGCCGAGGAGAATGCCTCCTGCCAGCCATTTCCAGCGGGAGGTGGTGTGCCCTGGGGCGGAATATCCACAGGAAGCGGCAAAATGAAATTTGCGGCGGGAACGATTTGCAGGTAGTCGCTGTGCTGGAAATCCCAGTCGTCGGGAATCTCGAAGGGGGATTGAAGATTCGCGGGCCAGGGCTGGGCTGGGCCACAGTGGCCGAGAGCGGCTTGACACCAGGGATGGCCCACGTCCATGATGCCGGCCAGAAAATTTCCCATGGGAAAGGCCATCGAGAGCACATGGTCTTTCTTGGAGGCGAGAACGGTGAGGGTGGCGATCTTGGCCGCAACGGCTTGAAACTCAGTCGTCAGGCAGTTGTCGTCGATGGCCGGAGCCATCAGGATGACGCGCCGCACCGGCAGGCTGAGGCGAGCGATAGTTTGCAGCACCACGCGCGCCCCCAGGCTATGCGAGGCAAAGGAGATGCTGGCTGCGCCTTGAAAGTTGGCATCGATGAATGTGGCCAGCAAGGCACCGGCATTATCGGCAATTCTGGGTTCATCGGGATAGTCGAGGCCATGCGCCCAGATGGAGTCTCCTGGCCAGAGAATTCCGACAAAAGCGGAGGGTTGCGGCAGTTGCAGCAGGCTCTCCCAGTACGACAGGTGAGCAATTCCGTCGGCGCGATCGACGTTGAATCCGTGCGCGACAAGCAGCACGTGACGGCCACGGATCGAGTCGCGGAAAGTATCCAGGCGCATACTGGCGTAGTTGGCCAGGCTGGTGGCTTGAATGGTGGCAACTGAGGCAGCCAGTTCTCCACCAACCGACTGAATGCGGCAATCGAGAAATCGAGACATAGCGGCCTACTTCTTCACCAGTTGCAAGGTGTTGACGGCAGTCGCCAGGGCGGTCGATAGATCCTTGGCGATGGGCGCGAGCGGCGTAGCCAGCGCACCGACCAGCAGCGCCGTATACATTTCGGGCTTTCCCCAGTAGGCGTGCCAGCAGCCAACCAGGCTCAGCCCCCCGACGAAGGCCAGGGCAACGGCGAGCAAAGCGGCCAGTCCGCGCGTCCAGTTGCGATAGACCTGATCGGCGTGCTGGTAGATTTCGTCGAGCATCGCCGTCACGATCAGATCGAAGCGCGCAAGGGCATCACTCTGTGGCTGCGTGAGAGGAGGCGCTCCCGCAATCATGGCCGTAGCCACCTGAGTCAACAGCACCGGATCGACATTGGTCGAGGCCGCCAGTGTGGAGGCGTTGTAGGGGGTCAAATGCAGCTTCACCAGGGACTTTGCAATTGCCTTCTGGCTGGCAAGATCGGTCCCGTTCACCCAGTTGGCGAGCAGCGATTGGAGGATTTTTTTCTGGGGCAGAGCATTCATCGCAGGCTTTGCACCAGACTCGCCAGGGGTCAGGATAACGACGGTGCGGCGGATTCTGCCGAAGCCGATGTGATTGATCCAGGGAATCACCGGTTTGATTGCTTCCAGCAGACCAAAGGCCGCGGTGCCCAGGCCGCCGATGGCGGTCACAACTTGGGGAAGCTGATAATTCTGCAACACGTTGACCATTCTCCATTCCTCCTCTTGATTTGCAACTAAACTGGCTTCAAGTTACCGGGTAGCCCTGCGGAAAAGAGTTCATCCCACATCCCACACGATGCAACCTACATGGCTTTTCGGACTTTGCTTTTGACGGCATCTGCTACAGCCGCGGAGGCGTCTTTGGCGACAGGCGCCAGTGCTGCGGCCAGCAGTCCTCCAAAAAATGCCAGATACGGGTCCGAAGTAGCAAAGAAATACTGAGTGCCGTCTACAGACCATGCTCCGGCAAGAGCTAACGCAACACAAACAAAGGTAGCCAGCGTCCGAATATCATTGCGATAGACTTGATTCGCAATATGATAGGCCTCTGCGAGCATACTCGTCACGATTTTGCAAAAGCGATCATAAACGTAGCTTTGCGGCGGCGACAGTTGCGTACCGCAGGCCAAGTTAGCCGCGACCTCTGCCAGTATGATTGGATCGACATTGGTTGCAACCGCAACATCCACTGCGGAATCTGAACTCAGGTGCATCAGAATAAGAGATCTTGCGATCTCCTTCTGATGAGTAAGATCAATTCCATCCGCCCAGTTAGCCTCCAATGCTTGCAGGATACTCCTCTGCGACATGGCATTTACCGGGATTCGATTCCGCTCTGGCGTCAGCCCAACAACCATCCGCTTGATATGAATGAATCCTATCCGGTTAATGCTTCTGAAGACCGATCTGGAGGCGTCAACAAGACCGAAGGCTGCAACTCCGATGCAAGCAATGGCTCCAATGCTCTGCTCCCACATGAAACTCTGCAACCCAAGTGTCATTCTCCCTTCTCCTATCGATGGTAACCATATCGGAGAACTGCTGCGCAGTAAAGTAATTTTTTTAGAAAAACTCAACGAAAAAATAAATGACTGAACCCTCTGCGGAGGGTTCAGCCAGTTTTGGCAGGTTACGGAGTCTTTCAGCCGCGATGGGCCAGGAAGGTCTCCATGAAGCTGGTATCGAATTTGCCGGCGCGGAAGTCGGGGTCGGCAAAGATCTCCTGGTGGAGCGGGATCGAACTCTCGATACCCTGAACAATAAACTGGCTCAAGGCGCGCTCCATCTTGGCGATGGCTTCGGCGCGGTCGCGTCCGTGGACGATCAGCTTGGCGATCAGCGAATCGTAATAGGGCGGAACGACGCCTTCAGCGTACTGCGCTGTATCGACGCGCACGCCGTTGCCGCCGGGAACATTAAATGCTGTGATCTTGCCCGCCGAGGGCGTGAACTTGACCGGATGCTCGGCGTTGATGCGGCACTCGATGGCGTGACCGCGAATTTCGAGCTTGCCGGGAAGAATCTCGTCCAGCCGCGCGCCGCTGGCGATCAGCAACTGCGCCTTCACAATATCCACGCCGGTGATGGCTTCGGTGATGGGATGCTCCACCTGCACGCGGGTGTTCATCTCAATGAAGTGAAGCTGGCCATTTTCGTCCATCAGGAATTCGACGGTTCCGGCATTCTGGTAGCCGATCTCCTTGAGACAGCGGCAAATTGTGCGGTCCAACTCCTCGCGCATCTTTGGTGATACCTGGAGAGAAGGCGCTTCTTCGATGAGCTTTTGATGGCGGCGCTGAATGGAGCACTCGCGCTCGAAGAGGGTGCGGACGTTGCCATGCTCGTCAGCCAATACTTGAAACTCGATGTGGCGGGGATTCTCGACAAACTTCTCCATATAGAGCTCGCCATTGCCGAAGGCGTTGGCCGCCTCGGTGTGCGCCGCATGAAAGAGGTTGGGCAGTTCATCGGCAGAGCGCACGATTCTCATGCCGCGCCCGCCGCCGCCGGCTTTGGCCTTGAGGATGACGGGGAAACCAACCTTTTGCGCCCACTCTTGCGCCTCTTCGATGGTTGCGATAACGCCGTCGGAGCCGGGCAGGATGGGCACCTTGGCGCGCTTCATCGCCTGACGCGCCTTTTCCTTTTCGCCCATCAGACGCGTAACTTCAGGCGGTGGCCCAATGAATTTGATGTTGGAAGCGCGGCAGACTTCGGCGAAGTTGGCGTTCTCGCTGAGCAGGCCGTAACCGGGATGAATCGCGTCCACGTCGGCGATTTCAGCGGCGGAGATCACTGCGGGTACGTTGAGATAGCTCTCCGCAAGACGCGGCGGACCGATGCAGATGGCCTCGTCTGCAAAGCGAACATGCAGCGAGTTGCGGTCGGCCTCGCTGTAAACGGCGACGGTGCGAATGCCCAGCTCCCGGCAAGCGTTGATGACGCGCAGGGCGATTTCGCCGCGATTGGCAATGAGAACTTTACTGAACATGGAAAACCTGTGACTCAGTGATTAAGTGAAAGAGTGAATAAGTGAGTTAGCGAATGAGTGAATGAGTGAATTAGATTCATCGTTTCACTCGTTCACTTCTTCACTCATTCACTTCGCGCATCCTAACTGACACGGAGTGAATAGAGCGGCTGCCCGAACTCGATGGGCTGGCCATTGGTGACGAGGCATTTGACGATCTCCCCGGCGGCGTCGGACTCGATCTCGTTCATCAGCTTCATCGCTTCGATGATGGCGATCACCTGGCCCTTGGCCACGCGGTCGCCAGGGGAGACGAAGGCTGCCGCGCCTGGGGATGGCGAGCCGTAAAAGGTGCCGACGATGGGCGACTTGACGATGTGCAGGCCGGCCTCCGCATCGACGGACTCAGCAGGCGCAAGCGGCGGAGCCGGATGAGTGGCCGCTGCGGCAGCCTGCGCAACGCGAGGCGGAGCCGTAGCCAGCAGATGCGCCAGATCGTTCAAACCGGCGGAGGCCGCTGTCTGGTTGAATTTGAGGCGAATCTTCAGGTCGCCCCGGTCCAGATCGAACTCGGCAATCTGATTTTCCTTCAGAAATTCAATCAGTTGTTTCAAATCTTCGATGTCTTGTTGTTTCATTCGTTCCTTGACTCTCCCGCACGGGGGTGGAATGGATTTGCTCAAAGTTCGATCAGAGCCTTGGGTGCGGGGGTGAGCACCTCAGCTCCTTTTGCAGTGACAGCCACCATGTCTTCAATGCGTATGCCAAACTCTTCCGCCAGATAAACTCCCGGTTCGATAGTGATGACCATGCCGGCGAGGAGTCTGGTCTTTTCCTCGGCGCCAATACGCGGAGGCTCGTGAATCTCCAATCCCACGCCGTGGCCGGTAGAGTGAGAAAACGCCTCTGCCAATCCTACCCTGCGCAACACGCTACGGGCTGCCTCATCGACCTCCGCGCAGCTCACGCCTGCCGAAACCTCGGCAATCCCCGCCTCTTGCGCTTCCAATACCGCCTCATAGACGGCGCGCTCTTTGGCTTTGGGCTGGCCGAGGGAGACGGTTCGGGTCATATCCGAGCAGTAACCCTTGTGAATGATACCAAAATCCATCGTCACGAAGCCTCTGCGCGGCAGCTTGGCGGCGGTCGCGCGGCCATGCGGCATCGCCGAACGAGCGCCGGCAGCTACGATGGTTTCAAAAGACATTCCCTCGGCACCGAGGAGCCGTGCCTGATGCTCGATCTCGGCGGCGACCTCGAACTCGGCGAGGCCTGGTCGGATAAAGCCGAGAATATGCTCGAAGAGCCTGCAACCGGTGAGCGCCGCTTCCTTCATCACGGCAAGCTCGTCCTCGTCCTTCAATTGGCGCAACGGCATGACCAGTGGCGCTGCCAACTCAGAAAGAAAGCTCTTGCGCAGCCGCGCGGGCAGCGCCGCTCGATAGCGGGCCAGATTGGCGACGGTGATCTGTGCGGAATCGAAGCCCACAAAGTCAACGCCCGACTGCGCGGCCAGCCATTGCACGGCGGCGACGGCTGGAGAGCTGGCGACGATCTCGATCTCCGCAATGGAGACCTCCTCCGGGGCCTGCGTCTTGTAGCGGCCATCGGTAAAGAGGCGGACGGCCCTTCTGGTAACGGCCAAAGCTGCGCTCGAACCTGTAAATCCAGAGAGATAGCGAAGGTCGGGTAGATGGGTGACGAGCAGGCCGTGCAGGCCGGCTTTGGTCAAACGGCGGCGCAGAAGACCGATGCGACGAGAATGATTCACTTGTCAAGGATAATTCATGCGGGGAGCGATGAGACAATCCATCGAAAGTGTCCAAAATTCGGACACATTGGAAAAATACAAGACATCTTGTCCCGGATTCGGAGATACTTTCTACCAGTGACAACCTCAGACCCAGCACCCACTTCCACCTCCGGCTCACTCCCCAGCGCCCCCCGGCCAGTACAGAGCCTGGGCCTGTTTTCATCGACGGCTCTGGTCGTCGGCTCGATGGTCGGCTCCGGAATCTTCATTGTCGATGCCGACATCGCCCGCGGCACAAACTCCCCTGCGCTCTTTCTTGGCGCATGGGTGGTCACGGCCATTCTCACCTTCACCGCCGCGCTCAGCTACGGCGAACTGGCGGCGATGATGCCCAGGGCCGGCGGCCAATATGTCTACCTGCGCGAATCGCTCGGCCCACTCTGGGGTTTCCTCTATGGATGGACGCTTTTCCTTGTCATTCAAAGCGGCACCATCGCCGCCGTCGCCGTCGCCTTCGGCAAATTCCTCGGCGTCTTCTTCCCAGCCATCTCGACAACCCATTGGCTCTGGCACATCGCCCACGTTCCCCCGCTCCGCGTAGGTCCCATGGTCCTGGGCAATATGGAGATCGGCGTCAGCACCGCCAATCTCACAGGCATCATCGTCGTCGTCTTGCTCGCCGTCGTCAACATCTTCGGCATCAAGCTGGGTGCGCTGATCCAGAATATCTTCACCACTGCCAAGGCGCTCTCGCTCGCTGCGCTGATCCTGCTCGCCTTCACCGTAGGCCGCAACGCCACCGCGATTGAAGCCAACTTTGGCGCAGGCTGGAGCGAGTTCTGGAAGAATGCCGGCTGGTCTTCGCTGCATCCGGTTCAGGTTGGAGCCGGCGGCCCGCTGGTGCTGGTCAATCTGCTGGTGATTCTCGCCGTGGTGCAGGTTGGCTCGCTGTTTTCCGCCGACGCCTGGAACAACATCACCTTTACCGCCGGCGAAGTCAAAAATCCCAAGCGGAATATTCCGCTCTCGCTGATTCTGGGCACCGGTTTTGTGCTGACGGTCTATTTCCTCGTCTCGCTCGGCTACCTTCTTGTCCTGCCGATGCACAGCGACCCCAACGGCGCGTCGGTGATGGCGCGCGGCATTCAGCACGCCACCGAGGATCGCGTCGCCACGGCGGTCCTCGAACAGATCTTCCACTCCGGCGGCGCTTATCTGATGGCAGCGGCGATTCTCATCTCCACCTTTGGCTGCGCTAACGGAATGTCATTGGCCGGCGCGCGCGTCTACTATGCAATGAGCCGGGACGGCCTCTTCTTCAAGTCGGTCGGCAAGCTGCATCCGCGCTACAAAACGCCGGTTGCGGGCTTGCTGGTGCAGGCCGCCTGGGCCACAGTGCTGTGCATCTCCGGATCGTACGGCCAGTTGCTCGACTACATCATCTTCGCCGTATTGGTCTTTTACATTCTCACCATCGTCGGCCTTTTCGTGCTGCGCGTGAAGCAACCCGGCGCGCCCCGCCCTTACAAAGCCCTGGGCTACCCCGTCCTGCCCGCACTCTATATTGCGATGGCCGCCAGCATCTGTGTCGTATTATTGCGATACAAGCCCCAATACACATGGCCCGGCCTGGTGCTGGTTCTGCTTGGTATTCCGGTCTATCTGCTGTGGAGAGATCGAATAGCGAAAGAAGATTTTAATCGCAACGAATAGCTTCAGTTTCTCGAAAGTGAGGGAGATGTTATGCGGCCTATTCATTCCTTGTGTCTCGTCGCACTTTTGCTTTTGTATTGTCCTGCAAAGGCGCAGGACTCAGCCTCTGATGACGACCCCGATCTTCCTCGCGTTCATTATCCGCTTCTTGTCCAGCACGCTGCATCTCCGGAGGGCTTTGTCCCCAATGGATGGGTGTTAGAAAAGAAGATTGAAGGCGACCTCAACGGCGACGGCGCGCCGGATTTCGTCTTGGTGCTGCATCAGAAGAGCCGCCGCAATATCATCAAGAACCCGGATGGAATGGGCGAGCCGGAATATGATTCAAATCCGAGAATACTCGCCGTCCTCTTTGCCGATAAAAAATCGGGCGGCTACGCGCTCAATGCCGACAATCACCTACTGATTCCCCGCAGGGACTCGCCAACGATTTCCGATCCGTTCAATGGCGTCAAGATTGTCAGTGGAAGCATCCGCGTTGACATTCAGTCCTGGACCAGCGCCGGCAGTTGGTTTGCCTCCAACCGGACATTCACATTCCGCTACCAAAACGGATCCATGATTCTCATCGGTTTCGACAGCTACGATTATCATCGTGGTTCCGGCGCATACGCCAAGGCGAGCGTGAATTACCTGACCCGAAAAGCGGAGATAACCAAAGGGATCGAGAACGACAAGAAAACCAAAAAGGTGAAATGGAAAGTGCTGGCGGCGGATTGCCCCATGCCCAGCTTGCAGCAAATCGGCGATGGTTTCGAGTTTCAGCCGCCAATTCCATCTTCCGACACCGACCCAATCGCAACAGACGACGATCAGCCTTGAGATATGTCAAACTCAAGAAGTCTTCAGGCTTTGGAATTCTCCATCTGCCACGCAGATATTTTCAGGAGGGAGTCCCTCATTCATGTCCAGACTGCTCAGAATCAAACCCATGTCGATGCTCTCGCAAGAGGCCAGTGAAGTCGGTGAGCATACCCTCAAACGCTCGCTGAGCGCGCTGAACCTTATTACGCTGGGCATCGGCGCCATCATTGGCGCGGGTATCTTCGTGCTCACTGGCCAGGCCGCCGCATTGCACGCCGGTCCAGCAGTCTCGCTCAGCTTTGTGCTGGCCGGCATCACCTGTGCCTTCGCCGGCCTCTGCTACGCCGAGTTCGCCTCGATCATTCCCATCGCCGGATCGGCCTACACTTACGGTTACGCCACTCTGGGCGAGTTTGTGGCCTGGATCATCGGCTGGGATTTAGGGCTTGAGTACGGCTTTGGCGCTGCGACCGTCGCCTCCGGATGGTCCGGCTACTTCAACAGCCTTTTGCAGCAATTACACATCTACTTTCCACCGCGACTAACCGCAACGCCGGGCACGGTACTGGTCTTCTTTCATGAGCGATGGCTGCCGCTGACCTCGCTGCCACCGGGCGCCGCAACCGCCGGACTGCCACAGGTGACGGCTCTCTTCAATTTGCTATCCATTCTTGCGATTCTTGCCGTTACCACCGTCCTGGTGATCGGCATCAAGGAGTCGGCCAACCTGAATACCACAATTGTCTTCGTCAAGTTGAGTGTCGTGGGAATTTTTATTGTTCTTGGCGGGTGGTTTCTCTTTCAGCACCCGTCGCTGGCCTCGGCCAACTGGCATCCCTTCATTCCGCCTTCGGACGGGCATGGCAACTTCGGCTGGCGCGGCATTGCCACCGGTGCGGCTTCGATCTTCTTTGCGTACATCGGCTTTGACGCCGTCTCCACGGCGGCTCAGGAGGCTAAAAATCCCCAAAAGGATATGCCGCTCGGCATCCTCGGCTCGCTGGTCATCTGCACCATCCTCTACATTGTGGTCTCCACGATCCTTACCGGCCTCGTGAATTACCATTCGTTGAATGTGGCCGACCCTGTGGCGCTGGGCATCGATGCGACAGGCGTCAGTTGGGGATCTCTGCTGGTGAAAATCGGCGCGGTCTTTGGCCTGGGAACCGTCATGCTGGTCATGTTGCTGGGCCAGTCTCGTGTCTTCTTCTCCATGTCCAGAGACGGTCTGTTGCCTAAGTGGGCCTCGGCGATTCATCCCAAATTCCGTACCCCGTGGATTTCGACGATCGCAGTAGGCACAGTAGTAGCCATCTTGCCTGCTTTTCTCTCCGTTGGCCGGCTCGCGGAACTGGTGAATATCGGCACTCTGCTGGCCTTCACCATAGTCTGCGCGGGGGTTTGGGTTCTGCGTATGCGCCATCCCGACTTGCACCGGCCCTTCAAAACACCGTTTGTGCCCCTGGTTCCCATTCTAGGGATCATCACGGCCGTCTACCTGATGTGTAACCTGCCGCGTATCACCTGGGAGGTGATGATTGGCTGGCTACTCTTCGGCCTGCTCATTTACTTTGGCTACGCCATCAAACACAGCAAGGTGCAAAAATTGGGGAAGGCGAGCGAGGGCGACTGAGCCAGCGAAAGCAGACCGATGCTCATCGAAGAAAACAAGCCGCTCGCGCCCTTCACCACCTTTGGCATCGGCGGTCCCGCGCGCTTCTTTGTCGAGGCTGCCAGCGAAGAGGAGATTGCCGAAGCTGCCGCCTGGGCTGAGGATCGCCATCTTCCGCTCTTCGTTCTCGGCGGTGGCAGCAATCTGCTGGTCTCCGATGCCGGCTTCAATGGCTTGGTCCTGCGCGTAGCCTTGCAGGGAATCACGGCCGCAGGTGCTTCCGACCATCCGGATGAGTTTATCTACCAAGCCGCCGCCGGCGAAGACTGGAACTACTTCGTAGCGTGCTCGACAGAAGCTGGATGCGCAGGGGTAGAGTGCCTTGCTGGAATCCCAGGCACCGTCGGTGGAACTCCCGTACAGAACGTCGGCGCATACGGGCAGGAGGTTGCCTCCTCGATCGAATGCCTCCGCGCCTTCGACCTGCACGCGCGCGCCTTTGTAGAAATCCCCGCCGCCGAGTGCGGCTTCGCCTATCGCCGCAGCCGCTTCAACACAGTCGATCGCGGACGCTACATCATCACCCGCGTGGATTACCGGCTTACCCGTGGCGGCGCGCCTACAGTTCGCTATGCCGATCTGCAACGAGTCTTCACGGAGGGCACGCAACCCACTCTGGCCGAAGTCGCAGCCGAGGTGCGCCGGCTGCGGCAGTCGAAGGGAATGCTGCTTGTCGAGGGCGATCCCGATTGCAAGAGCGCCGGCAGCTTCTTCAAGAATCCTGTCATCAGCGAAGAGCAATTCCTGGCGATTGCGGCGTTGAGCGATGCCGCACCGCCGCGGTTTCCCGCCGGAGCGGAACCGGAGAATCAGGGCCGTGTGAAAATCCCCGCGGCTTGGCTGATCGAGCAGGCCGGCTTCAAGAAGGGCTATGCGCTGGACGCGGCAGCGATCTCTTCGCGGCACACGCTCGCACTCACCAATCGCGGCGGAGCCACTGCTGCCGGGATTCTGGCTCTCGCCGAACGGATCACCGCCGCTGTCGAAGAGCGCTTCGGCATTGCTTTGCAGATGGAGCCGGTGATGGTGGGATTTTGATCGATTCTCTCTGAGATTTCAACCAATGCAGAATCATTTTTCAGGGTTGGGTAACCGAATGTATAGTGTCTGGATGCCGGAAAAGATCCTGAATTGCTCCGGCTAAATTGCGCCCGATCGGTGTGGTGAAGACGATGGTCAAACTGAGAAGGTTTTTGTGCGGCTGCTTTGGAAACTTCGCTCTGTTGTTTCTTTTAGTTTCCTTCGGAACTATACCTTTTGCTTTGCGCCTTTCACACGAGTCTGGTATCGAGAGCATACGGCCGACTATTACTCCTTTTGAAAAGATTATTGTGATCGCGGTTACCGCTCTCGCCACCCTAGTTCTTGCAATTCCAGCCGTTGTGGCATTTCTGAATGGAATGGCTTGGTGGACAGTCAGGAAGAGCAAGAATTCGGGAAGAGGTTGGGCAATTGCTGCAAGTTTGTCACTTATCTTATCGAGCATACCGATTGCTCTCCCGCTATTGGGTTCGCGGAAGTACTTTTCAGGTGGATTATTTGTGGATTTGATCGTCGTTAATGTTTTCATGGTCGCCCTCGGAATCACGGGCATCGTGGCATTCGCGCGGCGAGACGCGATGGCAGACGGTCCTATCGATCCTGTCAAACCGCCGCGGATTAAAGGTGACGGAACCAGCGGCATTCTCGACGGAATGATCTGGCTGTTGGGAGTTGTAGGTTATATTGCCGCGTTGAACCTGTGGCATCGCTGGGGCAATACGCAACAACTGCCGAGGGCCTACGGCGGATTGGCGCAGCTTCTGGTGATTCTCCTTATCATCACAGTTCTTCATGAGCTGGGGCACGCAATCATCGGTCTGGCCATCGGGATGAAATTGCGCGCTTTCATCATCGGGCCATTTCAATGGCGCATCCGCGATGGCCGCTGGCGCTTTCAGTTCCTTCTGGCGAAGGCCTTTTCAATGGGCGGCGCAACGGGGCTTGTGCCGACCGATCCGCGGCAAAGTACCGCGAGCCAGATTTGCATGATTGCAGCCGGTCCAGCCGTCAATCTGTGGACGGGCTTGCTGGCGCTCTATCTTGCGCTGATGGCCAAGGGCCAATCCTACGAGCCTTACTGGGGATTCTTTGCGTATTTTGCCACGCTCAGTCTGCTGGTCTTCGTCTCCAACCTGCTACCCATGCGCTCTGAAGCTCACTACTCCGATGGCGCGCGCATCTATCAGCTTTTGAGCGGCGGTCCCTGGGCCGATCTGCAGCGCGCTCTCTCGGTGGCAACATCGACGACCGTCACGCCGTTACGGCCCAGAGACTACGACATCGATGCAATCCAGCGGACCGAGCTTTCCTTCACAGAGGGGCATCATGCGCTGGTCTTGCGGCTGCTGGCCTCCGATTATTTTATGGATCATGGCATGATGCGTCAGGCTGCCGATGCGACTGGCGAAGCGGAACGCATCTTTCATGCCTCGGTCTTCAACCTTCCCGCCGAACTCTGCATGGCATTTGTCTTCCGGAGTGCTTTTCTGCGCCACGATGCCGCGGATGCGCGCCAGTGGTGGGAGCGTATGGAGGCCAAGAAGCCCACACATCTGGGAGTGGACTACTGGCTGGCCAAGAGCGCGCTGGCCTGGATCGAAGGCAGCAAGGAGGAGGCACGAGATGCATGGGCGAAAGGCGACGCGCTGGCGCAGAAACTGCCCGCAGCCGGAGATTACGAGTTTGACCGGGATCGCAGCAAGCTGCTGCATGTGTGTATCGAGAAGGAAGAGGTTGTGGCCGTCGGCTAAATCATCCTTGCTTCCAAGATTCACGCCAGACCGGGATTGCCCGTGGCCACTTCCTCCAGGGGTGGAGCGAAACGCGCGCCGGTGCGGAGGATGATGGAAGAGACAAGCAGAAAGATGAGCGTTGCGCCGAGTGCCAGGCGCAGGCTATGCACGCGGTCGGAGAGGTAGCCGATGATCTGCGGGGAGAAGGTGTCTCCGAAGCAGTGAATGATGAAGAGGTTGCAGGCGATGGCGGTGGCGCGGACCGGGCCGGTAACTGAGTTGACGATGGCGGCGTTGAGCGGGCCGGTGTTGAGGAAGAGGAAGAACTCGGCGGCAAAGAGCGCGGGAATGGCCCAGGCAGAGGGACCGAAGAAGACGAGCGCGCCGCAAGGCAGAGTCAACGCGACGCTCCAAAACGAGAGCAGATAAAGAGCGCGGTGGTCGGTGCGGAGCCAGCGCTGAGCGATCCAGCCGCCGATGAGGGTTCCGGCAATACCGTCGATGACGGTGATGGCGCCGACAGCCATCGTGGCGCGAGGCAGCGAAAGTCCGGCAAAGCGCTCCAGAAATGTGGGAACCCAGTTGGAGATACCGCCCATCACGAAGGTGAGCGCAGCCAGGCCGAAGGTGGCTGTGAGGTAAGCGGGGTTGGTCAAAAGGCCGAGGAATGTGCTGCGATTGAGCGTAGGAGAAATCTGATCGCAAGCGCCGCGCACAGGTTCCCTGCCCCATAGACCATAGAAGGCGGCGATGACGAGACCGGGGATAGCGCAGACGAAGAAGGGCGCGCGCCAACCAAAAGCGGGGCCGATCTGGCCGCCGGCAAGGTAGCCGAGAGCCGCGCCCACGGGAATCGCGAGATAAAAGATGGAGAGGATGCGATTGCGCTCGCGATCGGGATAAAAGTCGGCGAGGACGGCGGGGGCAAAGATGCCGAAGGTTGCCTCGCCGATGCCGACCAGAGCCTGACGGATGTAGAAGGTCCAATAGCCGTGAACCCAGACGGTAGCAAGGGTAGCGAGGCTCCAGAGCACGGCTCCGGCAATGATAAGGGGCTTGCGCGGGAAGCGGTCGCCGAGCCATCCAGTCGCCGGAGCGGCAATCATGTAAAAGAGGAAGAGCGCCGTCGTCAACGCGCCCATCTGGTGATCGGTGGAGTGGAAGTCGCGCTGGATCAGCGAAAGTTCGCCGGGTAGGATGTAGCGATCGATGTAGTTGAGCAGATTCAGGCCAATCAGCAGCAGTAGCGTCCCCTGAGCGGGGGTAAGGCGAGGGCGAAGTGGCGAAATGGCGGTAGCCAGAAAAGCTCCTCTTGTAGGAAGTAGCTAGGACGTCACGAGTATCATAGCCGGAATCGAGGGCATGAACCAATCTGAAAGTTGCGAGAGTCGTCTCCAATTCGAGAGAAATGTATGATTGACCGGAGGCGCGACATCGACCATGGGAAAACCTCGCGCAGTTGTATCGTGGAGCGGTGGAAAAGACTGTTGCCTGGCCCTTCACCGGTCCCTAGATCAGTTCGATATTGTGGGACTGATCACGATGATGATTGAAGATGGATCGAGAAGCCGCTCGCACGGCCTGCCTTTGAGCCTGCTCACCCGGCAAGCTGAGTCAATGGGCCTGCAACTTCATTCCGAACCTTCGACTTGGGAGAGCTACGAACAGGCATTTGAGCGTTTGCTTATCCGATCCCAGGCTCTCGATGTCAGTCACGTGATCTTTGGGGATATGTATCCCGAAGCCAACAAGCAATGGGCAGAGGCTCAGTGTTGTAAGCGGGGGATGGTTGCCGTTGAGCCTTTGTGGTCAGCAGCAAGCGAGACGGCAGGCAGGGAGTTCCTGCGGATCGGCGGCAGTGCCGTGATTACGACCGTGCGGGACGAGAAGCTCGATGCCTCGTTTCTTGGCCAGCGGTATTCCGCGGAACTCATCGAGCAATTCATTGCAATGGGAATTGATCCCTGTGGCGAGCGAGGGGAGTTTCATACATTCGTGACATCGTGTCCTCGATTCACCGAGGAGATTATGGTTGATTTTCATGGCGTTCACCATGAAGGCGGCTGCTCGGCCCTTGACTTATCTCTTGCATGACTCGATGAATGGATCGTAGCTCAGGATTACTCTCCGGGTCTCGGCCAACGAGCTTCCACCGTGGTTCCGATGCCGCCTCTTGGCCGGAATTCGCCTTTGACGACGGCCCAGACCGGATCGCAGGCCTTGACCACGTCCTCCAAGACCTGGTTGACGATGTTTTCCTGGAAGATGCCCAAGTTGCGGTAGCTGAAGAGATACTCCTTGAGAGATTTCAGCTCCAGGCAGCGCTGGCGGGGCATATAACGAATCGTGAGCGTGCCGAAGTCGGGCAGGCCGGTCTTGGGGCAGACCGAGGTCAGCTCCGGATCGTCGATCAGGATTTCGTAGCCGGGAAACTGGTTGGGCCAGGTTTCGATGGCGGGAAAGTCGAAATCGAGGCCGGCCTTGGCGTGGTCATCGGTGTAGCGGGGTTCAGCAACCATAGATCAATTGTACGGGGCAACCAGCAGAGCTGGAATCCCGTAGAAGGGAATTTCTCCTCGATAGGAGAGCGGATCGAGTCTTATATACTGACTCTGGTTGGAAGAATGACAGAAAATAGAACGCAATCGGTCCGGCTGTGGATGTGGGGTGGTCTGGCCATCATCCTGATCGTCGTTTTCTTCTCGGTACGGGCTTTGACCCGGGACCGGCTACAGGTTCGTGCAGGCGTGGCAGCGCGCATACCGCTGGTGAGCACGATCAGCACCAATGGCCGGGTTGAGCCGGTGGTTAATTTCGAGATTCACAGCCCGTTAGCGACCACGGTCAAGTCGGTCTTTGTACAGCCGGGAGACATCGTGGCGGCAGGCAAGCTGCTGATGACGCTGGACGACACGCAGGCGCGTGCCCGCGAGGCATCGGCGGAAAGCGGCGTCAAATCGGCGGAGGCAGCTCTGGAGGCCGCAACCCATAACGGAAGCCGGCAGGAACGCCTGATGGCGGGCGCGGATGAGACGCGGGCGCGGCTGGAGCGGGATTCTGCGCGGCGGTCTCTGGATTCGCTGATCAAACTCAACTCGACGGGCGCTGCCTCCAACAACGAAGTGGCTGCTGCGCGGCAGCAGTTGAAATCGACGGAAGCCACTCTACAGGCATTGGAACAGAGCGCGAAGAGCCGCTATTCTCCGGTAGAGATCGAGCAGGCGCAGGCGGCATTGGCCAGCGCGCAAGCCAATCTGGCGGCAGCGCGGGAGGTATTGGCGCAGACCTCGATTCATGCTCCAGCGGCGGGAACGGTATATAGCCTCGATGCCCAACCCACCGATTTTGTCGAGGAGGGCAAGCAACTGCTGGAGTTGGCCGATCTGCACAACGAGCGCGTGCGGGCTTATTTTGACGAGCCGGAGATTGGACGGCTGGCCGAGGGACAGAAGATTCAAATCAAGTGGGACGCCAAGCCCGGTCACATCTGGAATGGACATATCGAGCGGACGCCGGTAACGGTTATCAACCTGGGCACACGCAGCGTTGGCGAGGTTCTGGTCAAGATCGACGATGCGGATGGCGAGTTGCTTCCCGACACCAACGTGACGGTGACGGTGACGATCTCCAGTGAGGCGAATGCGCTGAGCATTCCACGCGACGCCCTTTACTCGGAGAATGGCAGGAGCTACGTCTTCAAAGTGGTGAATGACGAGTTGCAGAAGACCTTTGTGACGATTGGAACCATCAATCTGACCCAGGCGGCTGTCCTCTCCGGCCTTGAGGAAGGAGATCGGGTGGCAACCGGAACAGTGAATGGACAGCCCTTGCAGGAGGGCGCTCCGATCAAGGTTGTGCGGTGAGAAAATTCTTCGGTCTTATCCAGGCAGGAGCTTTTCTGGCGGCAGCCCTCGCGGCGGCCGCATATCCCACACCTTTGCAGCTATACCAGGCCAACGAAGCTCTTCAGGCGGGCGAGGCGGACAAGGCACTGGCGCTGCTGAATATGCTGACTCAACCCGGCGACGTGGCGGAAGCCTTCAACCTTCGCTGCCGTGTGGAATTCACGTTGGAAGAGTGGGACCGGGCCGCGAACGACTGCGGTCAGGCGGTCAAGATGGACGGTGCAAACTCGATGTACCATCTCTGGCTGGGCCGAGCGCTGGGCGAAAAGGCCAGCCGCGCATCGTTTATCAGCGCCTATTCGCTGGCCAAGCAGGTTCGCGCGGAGTTCGAGACGGCCACCCGCCTGAATCCCCGCAACGCCGATGCGCTCTCCGATCTGGGAGAGTTTTACTACTCCGCACCGGGAGTGGTGGGCGGCGGCTTGAGCAAGGCAGAGAGCTTGGAGGCGCAGTTGGACGGGATCGATCCGGCCCAGGCGCAGGAGCTGCGAGCTGCGATTGCGGAAGAACGCAAGGACTTCGGCACGGCTGAGCGTGAATTCAAGCAGGCGGTTGCCGTATCGGCGCATCCCGCCTTCCAGTGGATGGCGCTGGCCGGCTTCTACCACCGGCGGCAGCGCTGGACGGAGATGGAAGCTGCATTGCGCAGCGGAGAAAATGCCGCCGAGAGGGATAAGCGCTCCACTCCGGCGCTGTTTAACGGAGCCAATGTCCTGCGTCTGTCGAACCGCGATCCGGAACTGGCGGTGAAGATGCTGGAGGAGTATCTTGCCGGCAGCGCGCGATCCGAGCAGGCGCCGGCATTTGTCGCGCATACATGGCTGGCGCGATTCAAGGCGCAACTGGGAGACGCGGCGGCGGCCAGCCGCGAACGCGCAGCGGCGCTGGCTTTGGCGAGCGAGTACAAACCGGCTCTGGATTTGAAGCATTGAAGGGTTGATCGAGCGTGAGAAACGGAAGCAATTCGCTGAAGGGCTGGACGGCTTTGCTGATGGGAGCAGCGCTGGCGGCAGCGCCCGCGTTTTTGCAGGCGCAGGTTTCGCTGGAGACGGCTGTAGACCTGGCGCAGCGCAATTCGAGTGCGGTCAAGCTGGCTGAGGCGGATGTGCAGAAGGCGCAAGCAGTGCTTGCGCAGACACGGGATGCATATATTCCCAGCGTCATACTTGGGGCAGGGCTTCCAGCAATGCCTTCCGTCGGATTCACCGGAGGCATCCCATCGATTCTGGACGGCTCAGCACAGTCGGTGGTTTTCAGCATGTCTCAAATACACTACGGTCAAGCGGCAGGCGCCGGAGTCAAGGCCGCCCAGCTCAGGCTCAAAGACGCTCGCGAACAAGTTGCGCTGGATGTCTCAACCACCTACATTGAACTGGATACGGTGAACCGCGAATTGGATGCGGCGCGTCAGCAAGAGGAGTTGGGCGCGAGGCTGGTGAAGATTGAACAGGAGCGCTCAGAGGCGGGAGTGGACCCGCTGAGCGATTGGCTGCAGGCGCGATTGACCGCGGCCCAGTTGAAGCTGAAGCGCTTGCATCTGGAGACACGGGCGGCAACGCTTGGCAAGCAGATTGCAGCGCTTACAGGCCTGCCGACTGGCTCGATTACACCCGATCACGCCAGCATTCCCGATATTCCCGAAGTGAAGGCCGGCGAAACCAGCCGGGCTACGTCAGGCATTGAATCGGCACAAATGTTCGCGCATTCCAAGCAGCAGGCAGCCAAGGGCGATGAGATGCTGTGGCGTCTTCCGCAGATCAGTTTCAACGCGCAGTACATCCGTAGCACTCAGATACTGAACAAATTCAACGACTATTACAAGAATGATATCCCGACCAACAATTTCAGTTCCGGATTTCAGATACAGGTTCCATTTTTTGATCTTGTCCATCGCGCCAAGGCAAGGGAGTCGGCTGCCGACGCGCTGCGGGCTACCGTCGAGGCCGAGCAGGCCCAGCGGCAGAACGAGCTTCAGATTGCCACGCTGACCGGGAGCTTGCGAGAATTGGATACATTGGCGGAGATTGCAAGTCTAAAACAGCAGATCGCCAACGAGCAGCTTCAGAGCGTGCTGACGCAACTGGAGTTGGGCAATGGCGCCGTCAGCGGACCGGCTGCTCAGCCGCAACTGACGCCGAAGGCCGAGCAACTGGCCCGCATCGACGAACGTCAGAAGTATCAGGACGCTCTGGAGTCCAGCCTCGAACTCGCCAAAGCGCGCCTGAATCTTCTGCGTGCGCTCGGCCACATGGACGACTGGCTCAGCGAATTGCACGCGAAGTAAAATCGGAAGTGCACGCAAAGCAACTCCGGCGAAAGACGGAAAGCCTGCCGGAAACCAGGAAAAATACCAGAATGTTAGAATAGAAGGGATGCCTATGCCTTTGAAAACCCTGTTTTTGAACCCTCCCTCTTTTGAGGGCTTTGACGGTGGCGCGGGATCGCGCTGGCCGGCCACCCGCGAGATCGAGTCCTACTGGTATCCGGTTTGGCTCACCTACCCGGCGGGAATGCTGGAAGGTTCCCGGCTGCTGGACGCCCCCCCGCACCATGTTTCTGCCGAAGAGACAATCAAGATTTGCAAGGATTATGAGTTTCTGGTGCTGTTCACCTCCACGATAGGCTGGGATGGCGATCAGCGTTTGGCGGAGGCGATCAAGGCGGCCAATCCCTCGATTCGCATCGCCTTTGTCGGGCCGCCGGTGACCACCTCACCGGAGAAGGCGCTGAACGAGTGCCACGCGCTCGACTTCATCTGCCGCCGCGAGTTCGATTATTCCGTCGTAGAGTTTGCTCAGGGCAAACCGCTCAACGAGATTCTCGGCATCAGCTACAAAAAGGACGGCAAGATCGTCCACAATCCCGACCGTCCGCAGGTGGAAGACCTGGACGCGATGCCGTGGGCGACGAAAGTCTACAAGCGCGACATGGACGTGACGCGTTACAACGTGCCCTTTTTGCTGCATCCCTTCATTGCGCTCTACTCGACGCGCGGCTGCCCGGCGCAGTGCACCTTCTGCCTGTGGCCGCAGACGCTGAGCGGACACGCTTGGCGCAAGCGCTCAACGGACGATGTCGCCGCCGAGCTGGCCTGGGCCAAGGAGAACTTTCCTCATGTGAAGGAGTTCTTCTTTGACGACGACACATTCAATATTCAGAAGCCGCGCACCATCGAGCTATGCGCGAAGCTCAAGCCGCTCAATCTGACATGGAGCTGCACCTCGCGCGTGACCACCGACCGAGAAACCCTGAAGGCGATGAAAGATGCCGGCTGCCGGCTGCTGATCGTGGGCTTTGAATCCGGTGATCCACAGATTCTCAAAAACATCAAGAAGGGCGCCACCGTAGAGCGGGCGCGCGCCTTTGCCAAGGACTGCAACGACCTGGGGCTGACCGTGCATGGCGACTTTATTCTAGGCCTGCCGGGCGAAACCAAGGAATCGATTCGCAACACCATCAACTTTGCCAAGACGCTGGACGTGGAGACGATTCAAGTCTCCATCGCGCACGCCTATCCCGGCACCGAGTTCTACGATTACGCCAAGGCCAACGGCTTCATCGTCAACAACGGCGCGATGATGGATGAGGGCGGCCACCAGATGGCGCACATCGAATATCCCGGCCTGCCCACCGACTATGTGCTGGAGATGGTGCATCGCTTCTACGACGAGTACTACTTCCGGCCCAAAGCTGCCTTCCGCGTGATCTGGAAGGCGATTGTCAATCGTGACGTGCCACGGCTTTATGTCGAGGCCAAGGCCTTCATGAAGCTGCGCTCGCAGCGCAACAAGATGGTGAAGGTTGCGCGAGGAAAACAGAGCGAGCCGCCCGCTCCGGCAGGCGCGAACGCCTAGCTTCCGTGGGATAACCAGCAGCTCTCAACAGCGTCCAATCGTCAGGACTCAATCGCAGATGGCACACGCAAGACTATCAGTACGCCAATACATGATCCTGGGATTGGTTTCTCTGTGCGCTCCGCTGGGCGACTCGTGCCTCGCACGCGGCATGAGTCACGTTCCGCCGATCACGCTGGTTCATCCTGCTTCACTCATAGCCGCGGTCTTCACGCCGTGGATTGCTTTGGGAATCGCGCTGCTCATTGGATTCTTCGCCAGCTATCTGACCGCGCTTTCGTGGGCCGATCTCACCTTTGTGCTACCCGCTACCGGCCTCGGTAATGTGGTCATCGCGCTGCTCTCACGCTTCTGGCTGCATGAGGCGATCTCGCTGGAACGGTGGGCGGGGATTGTGCTGATTACCGTGGGCGTTGGCTTCGTGGCGCAAGGGCCGTCGCTGACCGAGAGACCTACGGTGGAAGCACCCGTTTTTGCTGAATCGGAAGAGCCTGCCATTCTGCTTGAAGAGGAGCAGGTGCGATGACGATTCCCTTCCCTGTTCCGCAGATTGGCTTTTTGGCAGCGGCAGCGATGATCGCCGCTGTTGTACTTACTTCGACGACCGGCGAGGTGCTGACGGCCGCGGCGATGAAGTCGATCGGCGATCTGGATGAGATTCGCGCCCGCTCTGGAATGAAGGGCGCAATTCGCGCAGTTCTCACCTGCCCGCTTTTTTTCGCAGGTGTGAGCTTTCTGGCGCTGGCTTTCTTTGCGTTGTTGCTGGCGTTGAACTACCTTCCGGTGAGCTTGGTTGCACCAGCCTCGGCCTCACTGACGCTGGTTACCAATGCAATTGCAGGCAAGCTCTTCCTCCACGAGAATGTGGATCGTAGACGCTGGATCTCAGCCGTCTTAGTTTGTGCCGGAGTTTACCTGTTGGCGAATGGAAGACTTTAAGAATTCACACTATCTCTCTGAAAAAATTGCATCAGTCCTTGCGGCTTCAAATCCAGTTCAAAGCAATGAAGCGGATTCTCCGCCATCATGCCAAGCGCCTCCGCTGCCAGATGGCCTGAACGCGCGGCACTCTCCATCGTCGAGGGCCAGCCGGTGCCGATCCAGTCGCCGGCAAGAACGCAGTTGGGCCAGGGAGATTGCACGCTGGCCCGCGCCGAATCGATTCCTGGCGTAACACCGAAGGTGGCGTGCATCTCCTTGATAAGCGCAACTTTTTCCAGCTTGGCTTCCTTCACGCGCGGGAAGAACTCCGCCAGTTCGCGGAGCGCCTGCTGGATCGCCATTTCGCGCGGCAGCGCAGCAAATGAGCGCGTGGCGCTGACGACCAGCTCAATATAATGGCCACCGCGTCCGGATTGCAGCTTCGACTGGTTGTACATCCAGTGAATCTCGCGGTCGAGCAAGATGGCATGTTCAAGTTCAGTAATTTCGCGGTCGAACCAGAGATGTACGCTGCAAATAGGCCAATGTTCGTGGCGTTCAAGCTGACGCGACAGCTTCTCCGTGCCTTCTTCGACAGGCAAACGCGGCAACAGCTTTTGCATCGCCTCAAAGGGCAGAGCCAGAATCAGGTAATCGGAGACCAATTCTCCGGTGCGCGTGCATATCAGCCACTTTTGCGAAGCCTCATCCCAGGCTGCGCCTTCCACGTGCGTATGCAACAGCACGCTGCCGCCACGCTCATTGAGAAACGGAGTCACATTCGCATACAACTTGCTCAGCGGAACGGTGCTCATGCCCATGCTGCCCGCCTGCGCGGAGTTCAAGAAGAGTTCGCGAATGACTTTGGCCGCATAGGGAACGGCAATCTCGTCAATCTCCGCGTTCAATGCGCTGGCGATCACCAGCCGCCAGAAGCGATTGATTGCACCTTCGGTCTGTTTGTGGCGGCGGAGCCAATCGCCCAAACTTTCGCGAGTCTCTTCCATTGCGCTGGGCTTCATCATGGCCCGCATCGCGCGGCCCAACGCGAGCTTGTCTGCGAAGGTGAAGGCGCTTGCGCTAAGAAAGCTGGGCGCTCCATGCAGCGGAGCGGGCAAACGCAGCGGACCGAACTCGAAAGGCCCTAGCCGCGAACGCCGCCCACCCGGCTCAATCATCGTCATCGCGCTCGTCCAATGGATGCGCTCCGCGACGCCGATGCGGCGATAGAAGCCTTGCAGATTGGTGCAGCAGCCGAAGAGCACGTGCTGGCAGTTGTCGATGACCTCATTCACGCCGGGATGAAGATAGGAGCTGGCGCGCCCGCCCAGATAGCCGCGCTGCTCGACCAGTTGCACACGAATGCCCGCCTCGGCCAGAGCGCAGGCCGCACTCATGCCGGCTACGCCAGCGCCGATGACCGTGACGGATTTTTGTGCGCTGGTCAACTTGATTCCCTCGTAAGGCTAAAGCCCTCGATGATCCTGCAACTCTTGCGGCACGACTAAAGTCATGCCCTTTCAACACAAACCAATCATTCATCCCAACAGCCGCGCCCAACCCATCCGCGCCATTCCGACAGCCAATATGCCGAGCTTCCGTGGCGTCGGAACGCTTGCGCGCCTCGAAAAAACATCATACTCCGTACGCGCAATGCGCTTCAGCAACCCATGATAGATCGTAACCAGCACCCACAGCGCGGGACGGCTTTCGCGGTCGATCAATGGCAGCAACTCCAGCGCTGACTTGTAGTAATCTTCGGCACGCTGGGCAATGGACATTAGAAGGACGCGTTCATTGGCTGTGGGCGGTGCGCCGGGCACGCGATGCAGCAGCGATTCGAGCGTAACATTGTGGGCCGCCAAATCCTCCAGCGGCAGATAGACGCGGTTGCGGCTGGCATCTTCGGCCACGTCGCGCAGAATGTTGGTGAGCTGGAAGGCAATGCCCGTCTCTTCGGCGAGTTTTTCGGCGCGCGGGTCGGTATAGCCGAAGATGCGGATGCAGACCAGGCCAACAACCGAAGCGACCAGATAGCAGTATCGATACAGATCGGCGAAGGTTGCGTAGGTATCTGGCGCATCGGAGGCCGCATGATCGAGATCCATGGTGACGCCCGCGACTAACTCGTCGAGCAGGTTGAGAGGGATGCCATAACGCTCGACGGCATCACGCACAGCGTAGAAGATCAAATCGGAGGAATCGCCGCCGTGGCAGACTCCGCGCCAGTTGGCCTGCCACGCATCCAGGCGGCGGCGGCGCTCATCGCGCGGGAGGCTCTCGTCATCGGCAAGATCGTCGGCCTGGCGCATGAATGCGTAGATGGCGCAGATGGCGTTGCGGCGCGGCTCCGGCAGTGCGACGAAGGCGTAGTAGAAGTTCTTCGCTTCGCGCTGGGCGATCTGGCGGCAGAGAGCGTAGGCCGCATCCAATTTGGAATCGTGCATCAAGGCGAGCTTCCTCACACGCGAACGCCGAGGCGCAGGAAGGGCAGCAGTTTGCCGCTGACGGCGCGCGCCAGCAGCGCCATCTTTCTGCCCTTCGAGATGGCGGGACGGGCGCTGAGCACGTCGTAGCCGCGCCTCTCGATGGCGCGCAGAACCTCAAGCCCGCCGCGAGTGAATAGGTCAAGATCGATTGCCAGATCGCGGTGCACCTTGCCGATCAGAGGCAGGCCCTCCTCGAAGAGCGAACGCGCATAATCGACCTCGCAGTGCATCAGTCTGCGAAACTCCGGCGTCACGATCCCCTCGGCGATGTACTCTTCGCCAACGTGATAGAAAGCCATATCCTTTGTGGGAATATAGATGCGCCCTCGGGCATAATCCTCACGCACATCCTGCCAGAAGTTGGCCAATTGCAGCGCGGTGCAGGTCGCATCGGAGAGGCGGAAGTGCTCCTCATTGGCTTCGGTGCATACGTAAAGCACCAAGCGCCCGACGGGATTGGCTGAGTAGCGGCAGTAGCCGAGCACATCTTCCATCGTCTCGTAGCGAGTGACGGTCTGGTCCTGTCGAAAAGCAGTGAGCAGATCGGCAAAAGGCTCCTTGGGAATGAGGCATTCCTTGATGGTCTCAGCCAGCGCGACAAAGACGGGATGACGCGTGCGGCCTTCGTAGCAGGCATCGAGTTCGCGGCCCCAGAAATCGAGTAGAGCAAGGGCCTGCGCGCTGTCGCTAACCTCGTCACCCAGATCGTCGGAGACGCGGCAGTATGCATAGATGGCGTGAAAATGCGGACGCAGATCCTTGGGCAGAAACCACGAAGCCACATGGAAGTTTTCGTAGTGCGATTCGGCCAACTGCTTGCACCACTCCTGCGCTTCTTCGAGAGAGGGCGCGCTGTCTGGCATACGATAGCTATCCGGCAGCGCAGCCCAGCCACGGGCCAGCAACTCCTCCTGCGAGGCCTGTACTTCACGGTCCTGCTTGTGATTGAACTCCGCTGCTTGACTACTCATCAATTGACCTCAGGGCACAATGGCGGTCTTGATCTCGCTGCTGCGCTTCATCAGCATCTCAAAGACGCGGTTGAGTTCGTTGAGGCGGGCGTGGCCGGTAATAAAGGCTCCTGCTTGAAAGCGGCCGCCACCGATCAGTTCGAGAGCCTTGCGGCAGATGGCCGGAGTATGGTGGAAGGTGGCGCGCAGAGTGATGTTGGAGTAGTGAATGCGGTTGGTATCGAGCTTGACGTGAGTGCCCAGCGCGCAGCCGCCGAAGAAGTTCACGGTTCCACCCTTGCGCACCAGTTCGACGGCCTCCTCCCAGGCTTCGGGAATCCCCACTGCCTCAATGGCGATGTCGACACCGCGATTCTTCTCAGTCAAGGCGCGAGTCTCGCGGATGGCCTTGCGGATATTGGTGGTTTGCACAACATGGGCCGCGCCCAACTGGCGTGCTGCTTCCATTTGGCCGTCGTGCTTGACGATGGCGATAACCTGACAGCCGTAAAGAGCGGCGACGTGCATGATCATCAATCCCAGCGGGCCACCGCCGATCACCGCGACGGTATCGCCGGGATTCGGGCGAGAATCCTCAAAGCCGTGCACGGCGCAGGCCAATGGTTCAGTCAGCGCCGCGTGCTCCAGCGGCACGCGATCGGGAACGTGAAGGGTATTCTTAGCTACGATGCGAGCGGGAATGCGAATGAACTCGGCATAGGCGCCGTTATTGAAGAGCAGATCGTCGCAGAGGTTCTCCTGACCGCGCGCGCAGAAGTAACATTGGCCGCAGGGTGCGGAGTTGAGCGCGACAACGCGATCGCCCGTGGCAAAGCCCGTAACACCCTTGCCGGATTCCATCACCGTTCCGGCCATTTCATGGCCAAAGAGCGCCGGAGGCACAATCATGCGCGCGTGATAGCCGCGCCGGAAGACCTTCAAGTCCGTACCGCAGGTGAGGGCCGCGTCCACGCGAAGCACCAGTTCGCCGGGACCGGCCTCTGGAATCGGCACCTGTTCGATGCGAATGTCTTCGCGTCCGTGGAGGACCGCGGCTGCCATCATCGTCGCCATCGGGTTCCTCCTATTCCGCTCCGCCGCCGGGCACAGGCTCAATCATAATCTTCATTGAGTCCGCCTGGGGGTTGGAGGCTATCTTAATTGCTTCCATAGCCTCTTCCAGCGGGAAACGGTGCGAGATCAGTTGAGTCCAGTTGAATCCCTTGCGATAGCCCGCAAAGATCAGCTCTTCGACCTCACTCTGAATCGCGGTAGAGGCCGAGTAAGAGCCAAGCAGGGTCTTCTCGTCCATGCAAACCGCGCCGGGATCAAAGGTCGCCTCGCCGTGCTGGGTCTGGGCAAAGAGCATCACCTTGCCGCCGGGACGGGCCGCAGCCATTGCGGTTTGGATGAGCGCCGAGCCACCTACGGCCAGGATCACGGCGTCCGCGCCGCGGCCTTCCGTGGCAGCGAGAATTCGCCCGTTGAGGTCTTCCGTACCGGCATGAATAGCTTCGTACAATCCGAAGTTGGCGGCGATGGCGTGGCGCTCTGAGTAAAGGTCGGAGGTGAGGACGCGTGCTCCGGTGCGGCGGGCAAGCGCGGCCAGCATGATGCCGATCGGTCCCTGGCCGATGACAAGAACGGTTTCATCGGCGGCAAGTTGAAGCAGCTTGACGGCCTTGAGAACGGTGTTGACCGGCTCGATGAAAGCCGCCTGTTCAAAGGGAATGCCGCTGGGAATCCGGACGACGCCGCCCATCCTGACGATCCAATCCATCACACGGATGTACTCGGCGAAGCCTCCGCCGGAGGCTTCAAAGCCCGCTGTTGCGCCGACTTTTTTGTACGTGGAGCACTGCGCGAAGGTCTGCTTGCGGCAGTAATAGCATTGGCCGCAAGGGATGTGATGATAGACCATTACGCGATCGCCGACGGCAAAGTTTGTGACGCCCGCGCCGGAAGCGACAACGGTGCCCGCCATCTCGTGGCCAAAGATGCGCGGAGCGGAGTGCGATCCCAAATGAATCTTCTTCAGATCCGTGCCGCAGACGCCGCATGTGGCGATTTTGACCAGCAACTCGCCAGGGCCGATTGCGGGCACAGGCACGGTTTCAAGGCGCAAATCGTTTATGCCGCGATAGACAACGGCACGCATCGAAGCGGGGATACTCGTCTTTAACTGGTTCTCAGCGTTGGTGGTTAGGGTATTCATTCAACTTTCTAATATTACCTCGTTCATCGACTAGATCGTGCAGGGAAACCGCGATCTTCCGGGCAGCCTTTTTACTATTTTCGCCCATCCGGATGAGTGCGGGCCAGTGGATCGGACGGAAGAGGGCGAAAAAGATGAAGCGAATCGTCTGAAAGTGTCCGTCGGTCGAAATAAAGCGATTGAAATCAGGAAGATTGTCGCTGTAGCCATCGCTGATACCCTTGATGCAATAAAAAGGAATGCCGCGCATCCGGGCGAGGCGGGCGATGGCCGTGGCCTCCATGTCGACGAGGGAGGCTTGATAGGTTTCGGCCAGACGCTGCTTCTCATGGACACCGGCAACTTTGGGACTGGTCACCAGCCAGCAATCATTGGGCGGAATGGCGGTGACAAAGCGTTCGCCGGTGCGAGAGTCGATGATTGTGGAAACGTCGTGGACCGATCCAGGCAAAAGCTCCTTGCGCAAGGCTCCCGCCCAGCCAACCGAGATCACTTGTTCAACTTCCCCTCTCTTCTCAACTTCGGCAAAGGCTCTGGCAGCCCGATCCACGCCCGCCCCGGCGCAGGCGGCGATCCACTCGCCATTCTCTGAGGTCCAGAGATCGACGCCCTTCGAACACGAGTGCCGCCAGCCGCGCGTCAGCGGCTTAAGCTCGGCGGGCATCGCGGCGATAATGGCGGTGCGGGTCATGCTGACGGATGCTCCGCAGAAGGAGTTTGACCAATGGGCACAGAGCGAGGCTTGACCAGATGCAGAATTATAGTAGTAGCCAGAATGACGAAAACAACTAATAATCCTCTCCAATAATGGATTTGATAGTAAAATAAGAGCGGTTGTGGAAGAATTAGTAATGCCCAGAATGGACTGCGCCGCAGATAACGCAGCCGAATAAAAGTGAGTAATGTCCATGATGCGGCAAAAATAATTCCACAACAAATATCAAATAAATACTCATAACTCAATCCTGACAACTGCGAGGTATGAAGACTGATAATCATATTGAGGATAAATATCAAACTAAATGAATAATAAAATCCATCTCCAGTCTGGGGATATTCTGATTTATCATCCCAGTAAAGCCATCGAAATTCGCCAGGAATGCGTTTCGAACCGGTCAAATTGGTCTTCATGTTTAACCTTCTTTCGAGTTAGACTGCATGAGTGCCGAATGAATCATCCATTTTGAAAAAGACGAATTTCTTGATTCTCAACTGACCACTACGGCGCATACCCCTTTGCGCGGAACCAGTCTATTGCCGCTTTCATCGCCGGATTGACGGGGAGGATGCGGAAGCCTAGCTCCTGCTGGGCGCGGGCGCTCGATGCGTACATCTTCTTGCGGCCCATGCGGACCTCTTCGAGCGTGGCGCGGGGTTCTTTGCCCCGGATGCGTCCGGTGATCCACTCCTCGAAGAAGGCGTAGGTCGCAGCGACGGCAAAGGGAATCTTGACCGTCGGCGAGGGGATGCCGGTGAGCGCCGAAATCTTGTCGAGAATCTGCTTGAGGGTCAGGTTTTCCCCGCCGAGAATATAGCGGCGGCCCGGCTGGCCTTTGGTGAGTGCGGTGACGTGTGTGCGGGCGACCTCGGCGACATCTACGAGATTCAGCCCGGTGTCCATGTAGGCGGGAAATTTGCCATCCAAGAAATCGAGGAAGATGCGGCCGGTGGGCGTGGGCTTGGCGTCGTTGGCTCCGATGGGACTGGTCGGATTGAGAATGATGACGCGCTGACCAGCCTGCGCCGCCTGGATCGCCTCCTGCTCGGCCAGAAACTTCGATCGCTTGTAGTGACCGACCATGTCGGCGAGAGTCACCGGCGTATCTTCGTTGACGACGATTCCATCTGTCCGGAAGTGCATAGTGGCGACCGAGGAGGTATAGACGAAGCGCTTGACGCCGGCCTCGCGGGCCAGCCGCAGCAGTTCCCGCGTCCCGTCCACATTCGCTTTGTACATCGCCGCCGGATCGGGAATCCAGAGGCGATAATCGGCAGCCACATGAACCACTGCATCGCAAGCTTCGAGCGCTGGACGAAGCGACTCAGGGTCCGAGAGGTCGCCCGTGTGCGTCTCGCCGGCAATGCCTTCGAGGTTGGCTAGGCTGCTGGTTTTGCGGACGAGCAGGCGCAGCTTGGCGCCGTCGGCAGCCAAGGCCTTCGCCACATGATGGCCTACAAATCCCGTTGCGCCGGTAAGAAAGACTTTCATGGTCAGGGATCAGTTTACGCCACGCTACCACACCAAGAAACAAAGACCGTTTCCTGGAGACCTCGGTGAAGCGCGGGGCTAATAGCCGTTGCGTCTACTGCGCGGGTGCAATTGCTCTATTCAAGGGCATCCGGTGCAAGGCCGATATTGGTTTCGCCGGCGGCTTTTTTCTCGTTATATTTTTTGACCCAATCTTCCCAGTGCTTGCCGGCGGCGCGGTCCTTGCCGCTGAACTCGATGCGGGCGATCTCGGCATAGGAGAGCTTGCGCTTGTCGGGTGCGGTAGGAGCAAAGTATTGCACCCAGGAATCGGCGAGCGTTGCGCTGGTGTGGCGATTGAAGATATAGGCTTCGATCTTTTCGCCGGATTTGAGTGTGAAAGTCACATCGCCGCGATAGTCGAGGGCCTTTTCGAGAGCCTCGCGCAGATCAGCATCAGAGGCCAGCGTGGGAACCCAGCCTTCGAGATTTTCATGTTCAGCGCCGGGAGCCAGTTCCAGCGACTCAACCTGCTCCAATGTATACTTCAGAACTTCAGCGCTCATGCATGCGTCTCCTCCAGGGCGGGTTCGGCGATCTGCACCAGCGGAACATGAGGCCGGGGCGCGGCATCGTTGTAGAGCTTCATCGCGTTGGCATTGGGATAGCGTTTGAAGTTGCCGCGAGCCATGGCAATGAACCCTTTCAGCGAAGTGAAGCCTTCGACCACCGCCGGGGTCTCATAACCGCAACTGACCATGCAGTTGGCGCACTTGGGATTGCCGCTGGCGACTCCGTAATCCTTCCACTCGGTAGTTTCCAGCAGCTCCTTGAATGTCTCCGCATAACCCTCCTGGAGCAAATAGCAGGGCTTCTGCCAGCCGAAGATGTTATAGGTCGGCATTCCCCAGGGAACACATTCGTAATTGCGCTCGCCCATCAGAAATTCCAGAAAGAGCGGCGACATATTGAACTTCCACGTGGGTTTGCGATTGGAGAGGATGGCGCGGAAGAGGCGGCGCACGCGGGCGCGGCCCATGAAGTGCTTCTGGTCGGGAGCCTTGTCGTAACTATAGCCGGGCGAGAGAATGATGCCTTCGACGCCCATGCCCATGACTTCATCGAAGAAGGCGCGGATGCTGCTGGGGTCGGCGCCGTCGAAGAATGTGGCGTTGGTGGTGACGCGGAAGCCGCGGCGCACGGCCTCACGGATGCCCTCGGTGGCGATGTCATAACCTCCCTCGCGGCAGACGGAAAAATCGTGATGCTCGCGCTGACCGTCGAGATGGACCGAGAAGGTGAGATACTTCGAGGGCGTGAACTCCGGCAGCTTCTTTTTGAGTTCGAGGGCGTTGGTGCAGAGGTAGATGTACTTCTTGCGGGCGATGAGGCCGTTGACGATCTCGACGATCTGGGGATGCAGCAGCGGCTCGCCGCCGGGAATGGAGACCATCGGCGCTCCGCACTCTTCGACGGCGGCAAAACACTCTTCGGGCGTGAGCTGCTTTTTGAGGATGTGCGGCGGATACTGCACCTTGCCGCAGCCGGCGCAGGCCAGCGAACAGCGGAAGAGCGGCTCAAGCATCAGCACCAGGGGATAGCGCTTGACGCCGGTGAGTTTCTTCTTCAGCACATAGGTAGCAACCGTGCCCACCTGGGAGATCGGAATCGCCATCTTGTGTTTAACCTCCAGCGCCTTGTGCGGCGCGATCCATGGTTCGTCGGTAAGTAGTCAGAGCCAGCAAGGGGAAGTATTGCCGGTAGAGCGTGTAGGCCAGATAAAAGACTCTGGGGAAGCCTGTACCCGTAATGATACCTTGACGGAGTTTTCCTTCACCGAGGGATTCGTCCCAACTGCCGTCGGCACGTTGCTGCGTAAGCAGCCAGCGCACGCCCTTGGCCAGAGAGTCGGAGCGGTCGTCACCGGCGGCAAGCAGGCCGAGCAGCGCCCATGCGGTCTGCGAAGGTGTGCTGATGCCGACGCCGCGGGTATTCGGGTCGTCGTAACTGCCGCAGCTTTCGCCCCAGCCTCCATCGGGATTCTGCACCATGCGAATCCACTCGGCGCCCTGTTGCACCTGTGGCTCATGATGATCGACACCAATGGCTTCTAGGCCGCGCAGCACCAGGAAGGTGCCGTAGATGTAGTTGACGCCCCAGCGGCCAAACCAGCTCCCATCCGGCTCCTGTTCACTGAAGATGAATTGGATAGCCTTCTCAATGCGTTTGTCGGCGCGTGTATAACCGTAACCGGCCAGCATCTCCAGCATTCGCCCGGTAATGTCGACCGTAGGCGGATCGAGCATGGCGTTGTGATCGGCGAAGGGGATGTACTGGAAGATCATTTTGGTGTTGTCTTTATCGAAGCTGCCCCAGCCGCCGTTCTTGCACTGCATGGCGAACTCCCACTCGATGGCGCGCTGCACAACCTTGTGCTGATAACTTTCGCGGGGATTATCCACCTTGTTCAGAGCCATCAGCACCTGCGCGGTGTCGTCGGTGTCGGGATAGAACTCGTTGTTGAACTCGAAGTACCAGCCGCCAGGCTCGACGTTGGGAACCTTCACGGCCCAGTCGCCTTTGTGGCGGACTTCCTTCGAGAGCATCCAATCGACGGCCTTGAGCAGGCGCGGATCGCTGCGATCGACACCGGCTTCGCCCAGCGCAAAGACGGCCTGCGCGGTGTCCCATACCGGAGAAACGCAGGGTGTCATGCGGAGGGTGGGCTCGGGCATCGCTTCACTGGCAGGCGCTTCAATGCCAAGTTTCTCAAACTCATCGCGCGCCCGGATCACCTGGGGATCGTCTTCCGAGTAGCCCAGGCAGCGCAGCGCGACGATGGCGTTCAGCATGGCGGGATAAATGGCACCCAGGCCGTCGGTCATCTCCAGCCGCTCCAGCATCCATTTCTCCGCCTTCTTCAGGGCCAGAGTGCGTAGCGGACGCAGGTGTACCGCTTCGGCAAAGTGCAGAAGGCGATCGACAACAAGAAAAAAATTCCTCCAGGAGAGAATGCGTTTGAAATCCCAATGAAGGCGCAGATTCGCATTGGCGCGGCCCCCGACGAACAGCTCATCGATTCCCTGTTCGGATGAGATCCTCTTGAAGGGCTTTTTGGCGTACATGATGGCCAGAGGCACCAGAATCGAACGCGACCAAGAGGAGATTTCGTAGATGTTGAAGTAAAACCAGTTGGGAAAGAGAACAATCTCCGGGGGAATGGCGGGAACCGCGTCGTAGTCGTACTCGCCGAGGGCGCAGAGATACATCTTGGTGAAGGTGTTGCACTCGACGACGCCACCGTGCGCCAGAATCCACTCGCGGCACTTCTTCAGGCGCTCGTCGTCCGCAGTGAGGCCCATGATCTTGGCAGCCGAGTAGCACTTGACCGCAAGCGAGAGGTTGCCGGGACCGCCTGGATAGATGCTCCAACTGCCGTCCTCGTTCTGGTAGCGCATCATCTCGGCGAAGGCTCGTTTCAGCCGTCCCGGATCGCCGCTTTCCAACAAGGTGTGCAGGAAGATATAGTCAGCCTCCAGCATCGAGTCGGCTTCCAGTTCCCCGCACCAGTAGCCTTCGGGATGCTGGCGCGAGAGCAGATACTCCCGCGAACGGACGATGGCCGACTCGACATCGGCCAACTCCGCATCCAGCCGCCCATAGCGTAGCGCTGCGAATTGCGTTTTCTTTTGCTGAATCTTCATGCGATTTCAGACGCCTCAGGGTCTATTCCCGACTCCCTGCTCTTCACCTAACGGCAATGGCCTCTGCGCCGCCGGCGCCGCCAATGGCCTGCACAATCTCAGGCGGCAATCCAAAGCGCACATTTTCCGGCATCACTTCTATCTCTTCGACGTTGTTGTAGCCGTTTTGTTGCAGGTAGTTGACCACATCTTCTACCAGCACCTCCGGAGCCGAAGCTCCCGCCGTTACAGCGACGGTACTCACTCCCTCCAGCCATTTGGGATCGATGGCCTGAGAGTTGTCGATCAGATAGCCGATTGTCCCCAAGTTGCGCGAGACCTCGACCAGGCGATTGGAGTTGGAGCTATTGGTCGAGCCGACGACCAGCACCAGTTGGGCATTGTGGGCCACATTGCGCACCGCAACCTGACGATTCTCGGTTGCATAGCAGATGTCCTGCGAGTGCGGGCCGACGATGTTGGGATACTTCTCTTTGAGGGCGTGGATGATGTCGCGCGCCTCGTCGAGCGAAAGCGTGGTCTGGGTGAGATAGGCCACACGGTTGGGGTCGGGCACGTGGAGGGCCGCAACCTCAGCGACATTCGAAACCACCTGGGTCGCCTCCGGCGCTTCACCCAGCGTACCTTCGATCTCGTCGTGGTCGCGGTGGCCGATCAGCACCAGCGAGTAGCCCTGCATGGCGAACTTGACGGCCTCGATATGGACCTTGGTCACCAGCGGGCAGGTGGCGTCAATCACTTTCAGATTGCGGCCTTTGCTGATCTCGCGCACAGCAGGAGAGACTCCGTGGGCGGAGTAGATGACGCGCT
>JBAVDS010000005.1:0-32338 GCA_049587335.1 Occallatibacter sp.
CTCTTAGGGCGCATCGTTTTTCCCCGGCTAGCGTTGTGTTTTGAACAACTTCTGGGAATATTTTACCACGAAATGCGCCCTATATCATTGATTCTTTACTGTGTTATGCGTTTATCAGGAGCGACTAGCAAGCGCGCAGCGAGACGGGCGCCGGTCTGGATCATCGGCCTTTCGATCGTTCGATAAAGAAGGGCGGGAATGCCTATCGAGCCAACGATCAGAGCTGGAATTCGGAGCCAGAGCGAAAGTTGCGCCATCGGATAAAAAACAAACCAAAAGACAATCGAATGGGTGAGGTATATAGAGTAAGAGTGTTCCGCAATCCAGTGGAAGAAGGAGTGTGTCCAGTTTGGCCGGGTCTCGCGAAGATTTGCGTAGAGCAGGCCGAGCAGTAATGAAAGCACCCAGGCGCGCGCGAATTTATTTGCCAGGCTGGCATCATCAAGTGGACCGAAGAGGAAGATCGCCGCGAAGATGCCGATCGGCCACACCCATGCTGGCAGCTTCCAGGTCCATGTTCTATTGCGGCTCAGATCGAATGCAACAACTCCGGAGATAAAGCAAGGGGCGATGAGTTCAAAACGGATGATCTGTGCAACCAAGCCGCCCGGGGTCACGTGCATCAACAAGGTTGAGGCAAGCGCCAGCGGCAACATCAACATCCAAAGCGCGATCGAGCGAAAGAACTTTTCCGCCCGGATTGCAAAGTAGATGAATGGCAAAAATAGATACATCTCGAGCTCAAGGGGCAGCGACCATAATGGATGCTGAATGTCTGGACTATTGGTCAGGTTCTGAATGAGCGCAAGGTTGGAAAGGAAACCTTTCATGCCAATCCAGGTGTAAGTTTCATATGGTTGGGCCGGTATGTGAAAAGCCACCATCACGACGACACAGAGAATGGCAAGAGGATAGATGCGGAAGATGCGCCGAAGATAGAAAGCCGTCGTGAGCGAGGTCTTGCTCGCGCCGCTTCCTTGCAAGCGTTGCAGCGAGGCCATCAACACAAAACTGGTATGAATGAAGAAGATAATGACGCCGAACAATCCGAGGCTGATGCAGATCGGAGCACCGTGCACCTGAAGGAGATGAGCAAAGTAAACACACAGCACCGCAACCGCGCGCAGAATGTCCAAGTTGGCGGAGGTGCTCTTGGTCTGTAGGGTGGGCATCAGGGATATTAGAACATAGATTCTGAGGGGTGTCAGAGACGCATCCGCGGCGCAAGTAGGAGAACCGCACAAATCCGGCTGCGATGGCCAGCTTTGAGAATCTGAAAGCGTGGCAGGCCTTGATCGTGAGCACAAAATCAGAGCCGGCATTCAGCCAAAATCCCCTGTCAGCCGCCCTGCCGGGCGTCGATTTGGGCATTCCGGAAGGAAAAAGGGAGAAGTTGCGGCTCCGTTCAAGCCCATTGGCAATTAGAATCGTCTTTACAGTAGGCAGAGTTGCTCTTACCGGCTGCCGACAGTGCTTTTTTTGCATTCCGGAGCGTTTTTTCAGCCGGAGGGCCGAAGAGGCATGGAACCCCCAGGATGATGAGAATAAAAATTCGTTTCCACCTTTGCCTGCTCTTTGCCGCAGTACTTGCCTTGCTGCCGTCGGCCATTCGCACCAGCGCCCAGAAAGGCCCGGCAAACGCGTCCTCTCCGCTCCAGAGCGCGCCCGTACCGGCTAACCCAGCGGCAGCGCCAGTGACGAGCCCGATCATCATCTCGCCCGCGATTACGGGGGCCGGAGAGAGTTCCGATGCTGCGAAGAGCACGGACGCGGACGCAGCGGCGCCGGATCGCGCACGGTCGTACTATCACTTCTGCCGGGCAAAGAACTACGAAGAGGAGGCCCTGGGCGAGGGGCATCCGGAGAAACTGACGCGGGCGATTGACGAATACAAGTTGGCGCTCAAGGCCGATCCCGCATCGCCGCAACTGAATACGGGGCTGGCTGAGCTGTACTTTCGCGGAGGCCGCGCACGCGAGGCTGAGAGCACCATTCGCGCCCTGCTGAAGATTGCGCCGAACAGCATCGATGCCCACAAGCTGCTGGGGCAGATTTATCTGCGCACATTGAGCGAAGGGCAAGAGTCTTCCACGGCCAATTCGCCCAGCGGCAACGCGCTGGAAGAGGCGATCACGGAGTTCGAGAAGATCGTCGCACTCGATCCCAAGAGCGTCGAGCAGCGAATGATTCTGGGGCAACTTTTTACCATCAAGCACGACGCCAAGCAGGCGGAGAAGCAGTTCCTGGCGGCATTGGCGATTGAGCCCGACTCCGAGGACGTGGTTCTGAATCTGGCCCGGCTCTACGCCGAAAGCGGGCAGATCGAGAGCGCAGCGAAGTTGATCGAAGCGGTTCCGGTGGATGACCGCAGCCCGAAGATGGAGGATGCGCTGGGAGCGGCCTATCAGCAGTTGAAGAGGAGCAAAGACGCCATCGCGGCATTCCAGCGCGCCGCCGAGATGGAGCCGGAGGATCTGCCTACGCGGGATGAGTTGGCCCAGGCGCTGCTGAGCGACGATCAGCTCGATGCGGCGCTCCAGCAGTACCAGGCGCTGCTGGAGGCCGACCCGGAGAACACCAGCGCAGAGGTTCACATCGGCGAGATTCTGCGCCGCCAGGGCAAGTATCAGGATGCTCTGGCCGTGATTCGCAAGGCCCGCAAGAAGGAACCGGAGAATCTGGAGGCCGGCTACAACGAGGGGCTGCTGCTGGACGTTCTGGGGCACTTTGACGAAGCAGTCGAGACCTACCAAAAGATGGTGGATCTGGCCTCGCACGCCAACGGCGCTTATACCGAAGAAGAGAAGAACAATCGCAGCATCTTCCTGGAACGTCTGGGTGCGCTCTATCAGGAGCAGGACAAGACAGCGGAAGCGGTCGCCGCGTATCAAAAACTCATCGATATGGGCGGCGAGACCGCATTGCGCGGCTACCAGCTTCAGGTGGACGCCTATACCGACGCCAAGGAATTCGACAAGGCGGTCGAGGTGGCGCAAAAGGCCGTCGCCGCCAACCCCAAGGACCGCGAGTTGAAGTTGATGCTGGCTGGAGAGCTCGACGAGCAGGGCAAGAGCGATGATGGCATCGCCCTGGCCAAAGGGATGCTCAACAACAACAGCGACGACCGGCCAGTCTGGCTGGCGCTCGGCCAGATGGATATTCGCGCACATCGCTGGAAGGATGCCGAAGCCGCCTTCAACAAGGCAGAGACGCTGACGACCAAGCCGGAGGACCGGACCTATCTGCTCTTTCTGCGCGGCGAACTGGCGGAGCGGCAAAAGCATTATGGTCCCGCCGAGAAGCTTTTCCGTCAGGCATTGAAGCAGGATCCTGCCAGCGCCATGACGCTCAACTATCTGGGCTACATGATGGCCGACAAAGGCAGACAACTTCCTGAAGCTCTGAAGATGATCCAGAAAGCGGTGGAAGAGGAGCCAATGAACGGCGCCTATCTGGATTCGCTCGGGTGGGCCTACTTCAAGATGGGCGATAACGAGCTGGCCGAGGAGAATCTGCGCCAGGCAGTCGCGCGCGATCAAGCCGACCCGACAGTCCATGAGCATATGGGCGAACTCTATGAGAAGACGGGACGCATCCGCCAAGCTGCGGAGCAATGGAAGCTCTCCCTGGCGCAGTATGCCAAATCCGCCGCTGCGGACGTGGATCCGGCAGCGGTGGCAAAGGTGCAAAAAAAGCTGAAGAACGCTCTCAGCAAGCTGGCAAAGGAAGATAGCGCCATGGGCCAGGTGAAGGCGCAGTGAGTAGCAGCGCTCCGTCTCTCCATTCGGAGTTTCTGCTGCCTGCGGGGATTGCCGCCGGAGCAGAGAGCGAGTTGACCTGCCGGACGCACGCCGAGCAGTCGCATCCCTATCGCACACCCTTCGCACGCGACGCGGCACGGGTTCTTCATGCACGGGCCTTTCGCCGTCTGGCCGGCAAGACGCAGGTCTTTGCCCGTCAGAGCAACGACTCCCTGTCGGACCACTTTCGCAGCCGATTGACACATACGCTGGAGGTTGCGCAGATCTCCCGCACGCTGGCCGAGGCGCTGGGGCTGAACACGGAGCTGGCCGAGGCGCTGGCACTAGCCCACGATATTGGCCATCCGCCCTTCGGGCACGCCGGCGAAGAGGCTCTCGACCGCGCCCTGCGCGGCTATGGATTACGCTTCGACCACAACCTGCACGCTCTGCGCATCGTTAGCTGGTTCGAGGAGCGCTACGCGGCTTTCAGGGGCCTGAATCTGACGCTGGGCGTGCGCGAAGGCATCATCAAGCACTCCCACGACTACTCCGAAGCCACGCACCCGGAGCTGGCTGAGTACTTCCTCGATCAGTTCCCTCCCCTGGAAGCGCAACTGATCGATCTGGCCGACGAGATCGCCTATACGGCTGCCGATCTGGACGACGGCCTCGACTCCGGAATTCTGAAGCTGGAAGAGGTGCGCGAGGGCCTCCCGCTCTTTCGCGGCTTCTACGACGCGGCTGCACGCGAGTATCCAGCCGCAGCGCCAAAGCTAGTCACGTATGAGGCGCTCAAGAGCCTGCTCAACGCGTTGGTTACGGATTTGCTGAAAGAGAGCTACAGACGGGTCTCCGAAGTGGGCGCGACAACACTTGGCGAGATTCGCCGCGCGCCGCATCGGCTGGCGGCGCTCAGCCCGAAGATGGAGGCCGCACGCGCCGCAACCAAGAGCTTTCTTTACGCCAATCTCTACAACTCTCCCGCGATGGAGGAGGCGCACGCTCATGCGGGCGAGGTGGTGGAGGGGCTTTTCGCACTATTGATGAGCGATCCGGCGCTTCTGCCGGCTGATCACCAGGCGCAGATTTCCAGCGAGGGCGTGGCGCGCACCGTCGCCGACTATATTGCCGGAATGACGGACGGTTACATCGAGCGGGAGTGGATGCGCTGCAGAGGCCAGTGAAGAGAGTTGCGGCTTGCCTAGCCAATGGCCTTGCAGGAATTTCTGGCATTGCGGCAGCCAGTGAAGTCCGTGCCCATCCAACCGGAATCACACTTTCATACCCCGTTCCATGCACAGCCGTAACCGGCATTTGCGAGGGCAATCAGGCAGTCGCATCCGTCCGGTTGTAGTCTATGAATGTGAAGACTTTCGAGAAGAAAAGCTGGCATTGGCTGGCCGCGCTGGCTTTGTGCGCGGCATGGACTGTAAACATTTCCCTTCCGATACAGTCGCAGGAGGCGCCGCCCTCCGGACCGCCTGTAGGGGGAGGATTCTTTCCGCTGCGCGAGGTGCATCGCGGATTGACTGGCACGGCATGGACGGTCTTCACCGGCAGCAAGCCGGAGCCGATGGAGGTGGAGATTCTTGGAGTGCTGCGCGGCGCGCGCGGCCCCGGGCACGATATGATTCTGGCCCAACTGCATGGCGCCAAGCCGGAGTACACAGGCGTGGTGGCTGGCATGAGCGGCAGCCCGGTGTACATCGGCAACAGGCTGCTAGGTTCGCTCTCATATCGCATCGGACAGTTCAGCAAGGACCCGATCGCCGGCATCACGCCGATCGAGCAGATGCTGGAGGTGCGCGATCTGCCCATGAACGGTGATCAGAGATCAGAAGGCAGTGAACAGGAAACTGGGAACAGGAAACAGCTTGCGCAAATCGATTCCAATGACACGATGCAGGCGATGGAGACGCCGCTGGTGATGAGTGGCTTCCATCCGGAAGCGATTCGACTATGGCAGCAGCGGATGGCGGGAACGGGGCTGGAGATGGTTGCCGCGGGAGGAATGAGCGGCAAATCGGAAGGCGGAGATACGCCCTCGCCTGCTGCAATTGCCAGCGTGATTCCCGGCTCCGCGGTGAGCGCGCAACTGGTACGCGGCGACCTGGAGATAGCGGGCACCTGCACGGTGACCTACGTAGATCCAAAGCAGTTGCTGGCTTGCGGGCATCCTCTCTTGCAAGCCGGTCCGGTCTCGCTGCCGATGACCACGGCCGATGTGGTGGCGACGCTGGCCTCGCCGTTAAATGCCTTCAAGATCGTAAATACCGGAGCGACGATCGGCGCCTTCAGCGAAGACCGCGACTCTGCCCTGCGCGGAGTTTTCGGCGCGCAGGCGCGGATGATTCCGGTGCACATCCTGATTCATGGCGAGGCGCGCGAAGCCACGGCGAAGAAGCCTGAACGAAGGCTCAACGTGGAGGTTCTCGACCTGCCAGCGCTCACCTCACAGGCGGTGCTGGTGAGCTTGTACGAATCGCTGCTGGCAAGCAATGAGAGCACAGCCGAGACCAGCTACCATCTGACCGGCAGCATTCATTTGCAGGGCTATCCGCCTTCGCCGCTGAATCTATGGGCTGCGGCCGGCGAGGGGGGCAACGCGCCGATGCAACTGGCTCTGGAAGCTGGCGAGCAGTTTGAAAAGCTGTACTCGAATGGCACACGCCAGGGTACGGTGCGTTCGATCGACCTGGATGTTGAGGCGATTCCGCGACACGTGGAGGTCGAATTGCAGGCGGCGCGGCTGATCTCAGGCAACATCGTCCATGCCGGCGATACGATTGTCGTCGAGGTAACGCTGAGACCCTGGCGGCAAGAGGCGCGCAATGTTCGCATCACAGTGAAGCTCCCGGCGCGGCTGGCTCCGGGCAATCTGCGGCTTCTTGTCTCAGATGCCGGGACACTAGACCGGACCCTGGAGCAGCCCCGGCAACAAAATCACGCACCGGAGTTGGAGACAGCGCTGGCTCAAGCGCGCAGTCAGCATCCGGCAGACCGCGTTTACGTGAGCCTTCTGGTTCCCGAAGCGCAGGCAGAAGTTGCCGGCCAAACCCTCTCAAGTCTTCCGCTTTCAGTGGCTAACACTCTGGAACCGCAACGCGCGCAGCAGGATGCGAGCCTGAACGGCGAGTCGTCCGAGGTGGAGGCCGATGCTCCCGCCGGAGGGGTGCTGAGCGGTTTTCAACTTTTGAATCTGCGCATTGAATCGGGTGGCGGTTTAGACTAGGAGTGGCGGAACAACGATCCCGCCGGCGCTCAGGACTGCCCCCAGCATCTCAGCCGTTCTGTCCGCCATCCCCATTGAGGACTCAGATCTGACATGAGCGAGATTCAAGGACTTGCCGCGCACGCGGCTGGAGCTGAACTGTTGCCTTACAAGTACGACCCTGGAGAACTAGGGCTACAGGAGGTCGAGATAGCGATCTCCCATTGCGGCATCTGCCACAGCGACCTGCACCTGATTGCAAACGATTGGGGGATGAGCCAATATCCATTCATTCCCGGCCACGAAGTGATCGGGAAGGTGACGGCAGTGGGCAGCGGAGTGCGTTCGCTCGAAGTGGGCCAGCGCGTTGGGCTGGGCTGGCAGTCGAACTCCTGCGGAGTTTGCGAGTGGTGCACGCGGGGGATGGAGAACCTCTGCCCCGAATCCGAAGGAACCTGCGTACATCGCAACGGCGGCTATGCCGACCGGGTACGCGCCAATGCGCGCTTTGTGATACCGATTCCCGATGCTCTCGACAGCGAGCAGACGGCGCCGCTGCTCTGCGCCGGCATTACGGTCTATAACCCGCTGCGCACGTATGGCATCAATCCCTCTTCACGAGTAGGAGTGATCGGCATCGGCGGTCTGGGGCATCTAGCGATCCAGTTTGCGCGGGTCTTCGGCGCCGAGGTTACGGCCTTTTCCACCTCGACGGCAAAAGAGGAAGAGGCGCGGGCGCTGGGAGCGCAGAACTTTGTCAACTCCCGCGAATCGAAGGCAATCAAAGACGTTGCCGGCACCATGGATTTCGTTCTGAGCACGATCAACGCCGACCAGGACTGGGGCGCCTACTTGGCGACGCTGCGGCCCACCGGAACGCTCTGCTTTGTGGGAGTTCCGCCATCGCCGGTGAGCGTCCATGCCTTTCCACTGATCAGCGGGCTGCGCTCGATCAGCGGAAATCCGACGGGAAGTCCCTATCGCCTGAAGGAGATGCTGGACGTAGCCGCGCGGCACGGCGTGAAAGCCAGCACCGAATCCTTCCCTATGGCCCAGGCCAATGCGGCGATTGAGAAGGTGAAGAAGAACAAGGTGCGCTATCGTGCCGTGCTGGCGAATTAGGGTTTGACGTTTTTTTCTATTAAGACCGCAACTTCCGGGCGGGAATGCTGTCTGAGAGAGTAGTAGCCGGTTGGGAGAATGCCCCAGAGCCGGCAGTGCTGAATGAAGTGGTTGCCCGGTCTGTTTGAGGAGTGATGCAGGGCAAAGCGAAACAGCACGAGGAGGATTTTATGCGGAGAGTACGCCTGGTTCTGTTTGCAATGCTTCTGGCTGTGCCGCTGGCGGTAACGGCCAGTGCACAAGTAGCGGTGGGGGTTGGCGTCGGACCCGCGATCGTCGATGCTCCCGTGGATTACGGTCCCCCGGTCTGCGATTGGGGCTATTACCCCTATTACCCCTATGCCTGCGCTCCTTATGGCTACTACGGACCGAACTGGTTCGTGGGCGGAATCTTCATCGGCGCCGGTCCCTGGTATCACTGGGGCTGGGGCGGACGTGGCTGGGGTGGACGTGGCTGGGGTGGACGCGGCTGGTATGGCGGACACTATGGCTACGCGGGTAATCGTGGCTATGCTGGACACGGAGGGTACGCCGGTTATCGCGGCGGCGCCGCACCCCGCGCTTATGGCGGCGCACACGGTTATGCTGCCGCTCCCAGAGGCGGATTCAGTGCACCGCGCAGCTTTGGCGGCGGTCATGCCGGTGGTGGATTCCATGGCGGAGGCGGTGGGGGCTTCCACGGCGGTGGCGGCCATGGCGGCGGACACCGGTAAAATGCCTTGGATCTATTAAAAAAGCCCGGCTGCTTCAGCAGCCGGGCTTTTTGTTGGTCGGACCAAACGATATTGCAAAGTCAGGGGCGCTGCTCCGCAAATCGCAAGATAAACGGATGGCAGTCGTCCGAATCTGGGCAATCCGTACCCATTTGTTGTACGTTGTGCACCACTTTCTCCAACGGGGCAATATCTGTGCTATCTGGAGCAAAAATGATCTTCCGAACCCCACTGACAGAATCGACAATCAAGATCGTGGGAATGTCGAGCTTTGAACCGTCGGACAACATGATATGCTCGGCACTTGCGTTGAGTGTCTCTACGTCAATGGTAAGGTTCGCACCTTGTTCTGCGGTAAGTGGAGCGGCACTTTGTAATTTTGCCTGTTCAGGAACATCAGAACCGTAACGAATGAAGTGCGGAAGCGTTGTCTGTGCATCGGCAGCCGTTTTCTGGCTGGTGTCTATCGTGGAGAGGTTCATTCTTCTCACAGTTTTCTGCAGAACGGGATCAACTGCTCCTGATCCTACGATCTTAGGAAACTCAATCCCGGAGTAGCTTCCCACAATCTGGTTCACACTCGCGTCGGCAACCTTATAGAGTGCAGAAATGTAGCTAACTCCGCCCCACGCTGGGTGACCGACCAAATAATTGTGCAGAATCATAGCTTCACCCCCGGCCGACTTGCTAATCTCGATGATTCCTTTGTTGTTCAGATTGAAAAGCCCAGTTGCGCTCCAGGGAACGGGGTCGCCATTTGAATCGAATAACAGGATAGACAAGTTTGTCTCGTAGTTGCCTCTACTGCCTATTCCTGGCGTTCGAATAATTAGATCCTGTTTTCCATTCGCACCGAGATCAGCTATGAAAATTTCGCATCCCGGTCCATTGAACGAAGCATCGGCCTCCCATGCGCTTCCCTTCAGATCGCGGCCTTTGATTCCAAGAATCGCTCCATGAATGTTAATGCTAAAGCTTGATGATTGATAGACTGGCCCCTGCCTGTCGCATTCTCCTATCTTAAGCAGTGGAAAAGTATCGCCGTTCAAAGTCAACGGATTATCTTGCAATCTACTTGCAGAATCCGGGAATGATCTTTGAGAGAAGCATGGTTGCACTACTAAAGCTATGCTCAAAGTGATGACTGATAAAATGCCGATCTCAGACTTGCGCATAATGAGCTCCAATGTGAGGATTGAAATTGTTAAAAATACTGATGAACATCATTCTTCGGGCGCAAACGCCCGATTAGATGAGGGGCGCTTTAAACCCTGGTCCGGGGAAAGTTGTGGCATCCGTGATGGTCCAAAAGTACCAGGGAAACGCACCTGACGGATATGCTGGCGCGTTTGTCTCTCCAAGTCTTTGTAAAGATGGAACTCTTGACGGCAAAACGCTTGGAGTACTTCCATTCGTATTGAAAAACAGTGTTCCAGGAAACGGATTGGTGGAATAGGCGGTTTGTGGCTGCCGCATATCATAATCCACATATTGATCTATTGATGCAATTGCCATAGCCCACGAATACATCAAGCCATTGCAATTCTGTGATTCAGGCGGTCCATTAAGAATAGAAATAAGCTGGGAGTTGTAGGAAGACTTTAGGCCTCCCGATCCCAATTTATTAACCACCCAGATGCTAGGACTTTGGTCTTTTGTTGCCAAGTTCAACCAGGGATTTCCTGGATAGTTTGCCATATCGATGTTATCGGAATTTGAACGATTAATTGCTGTGGCTGCAACACCTGCCATTGCCTCCGATCCTCCTGTCCCAAATGTCGATGAATCATAAACGGCTTCGTATCCGTACGGCCTGACTTCGAAAAATATATCTAGTCCAAGTGTTCCTTCCTGTGTATTCGCGAAGTTTGTCGGGCCGTTGACGTCATAGCTCCACCAAGGCACTGCATAACTCGGCCAAAGAATGTCTGTATACATTTGACCTAGACATGTAGGTGTATCTCCGGACTTTACAGGAATATTGATTCCCTGCGCATGAGAACCACAAATTGCAAGAAAGAGGGTTGAAATGATCGAGACAACGCATTTCAGGGAGAAACGGCGATCTGGCATGAATGCCTCCTTATGCTCGAATCTAGTACGAAAATACCCCCCCCCGTCAAGTCTATAATTACGAATGAGAACAAATAGTATTACTTCGGTATCTCCATATGAGACATCTGATGTAACTACTGCTGTGCGAGAGTCACGAGGCGATTGGCGATGCGCTGGGCGGCGTCGGGATGGGCTTGAGTGCGGGCGGCGGCAGCCATTGCAGCCAGCCGCTCCGGATTGGTGAGCAGGCCGGTGAGAGCATCGAGCATCTTGCCGGGGTGGTCAAGCTCCGATTCGTCGAGCAGGAGGGCTGCGCCGGCCTTGACCATCTCTTCGGCGTTGCGGCGCTGATGATCGTCAGCGGCGGCAGCGAAGGGTACGAGCAGGGCAGGCTTGCCGGCAGCGGCCAGCTCGGCAACAGTAGATGCGCCGCTGCGAGCCATCACCAGCGTGGCGCACGCGAATTGAGCGGGCATATCGTCAAGGAATGGTTCGACACGCCAGCGCCCGGGAGCGATGCCGGTGGCGGCAAAGGCCGTTTGCGTTGCTTCGTAGTGACGCGCACCGCATTGATGCAGCACGGTGAATTTGGGCACGGCTTTGAGCAGTTCTGGGAGGATTTTGGGCAGATTGAGATTGAAGATACGCGCGCCCTGCGAGCCGCCGAAGATCAAAAGATGCGGCGCGGCTGATGCGGGCGTCTGGAGTGAGAAGAACTCCAGACGGACGGGGATGCCAGTGACCTCGGCATTGCGAAAGTATGTGGCTGCGGTAGCGAAGTTGACTGCGGCAGCCTGGACGCGCTTGCCGACAAGGCGATTGGCGAGGCCGGGCATGGCATTAGGCTCGAAGGCCATGGCGGGAATTTTGAGCTGCAGAGCCGCAGCCATCGCCGGGCCAGAGGCATAGCCGCCGACGCCGAAGACGACATTGGGCTGGAAGTCGCGGATCAGCTTGCGGCAGGCGAAGATCGATCGGGGCAGATTCATCAAAGTGCGCAGGCGGGTGACGAGCGAGACGTTCTTGAGCTGGCCGACGTCGATGAGACGGAGCTGGAAGCCGGCATCGGGAACGAGGCGCGACTCCATGCCGCGAGCTGTGCCGACAAAGAGAACTTCGGCGGAGTGGTGGGCGACAAGCTCTCGCGCTACGGCCAGCGCCGGAATGATGTGCCCGCCGGTGCCGCCGCCAGCGATCAGTACACGCAGTGTTGCCAAGATTCTTACCCCTTGTAAACAGCCTTCGTGAATTGCGAGTTATTTCTGATTAACGCAACTCGGATATGGTTCTTGCTCGCCAGGAACTGGAGGACAAATTTTGATAGGAATCAACTCTTTCAATCGATCTTTCCACTTCATCTCGTCATAGACGAGGGGCTGGCTTGAAGCTGGACCGCGCTCTTCCCACTGAATAAGGTAGCGATCCTCTTTGCCCAGAATAGAAACCATCAAGAATGATTCACTATGCACGCCACCGTCAATTTTCAAGCTGCCGCAACTTGCCCACTCAATATAAGCGTCGTGGCCGCCGACTTTTGCCGGACCAATTTCTTTGAAAGAAAAAGTATCTGAACAAATGACTTTATAGCCATTTGCCATGAGTTGAGCACTTTTGAGAGCGGTCATATTCGGGAGGGAAGAATAACCTTTTACGCCAATGAGCATGATCTTTTGAGTGTAAAGGGCCTCGGTTTCTCCATCGGGCAACATTACAATCGTATCTGTGACGTTTTTTGCGCTTTCCGAGCTTTGATGGAATTCACTCGGGTAAGAATAACTAACGAGTTCGCTGAAGATCGGCTTGACCATCGTGATCGTAGTGACAGGTTTTTTGTCGGCGCAGCTCGGATACGGCGCTGCTTCTCCGGGCACTATGGGACATACTTTGATTGGATTCAGCTTCTGGAGTCGATCTTCCCACTTCGCGCTATCGAAGACCAAAGGTTGAGTGGAAGCGGGGCCGCGTTCAGCCCACTGAACCGTGTAGTAATCGTTCGTGCCGTGAATTGTAACAATCAATGCGGATTCACTATGTGCACTACCTTCTCCGCGCGGTCCGCTTCCATCCGGCTGCACGCTCCCGCAACCTGCCCACGCAACATAGGCATCGTGGCCGCTGATCTTCGTCGGCCCGATTGCCTGTGAAGAGTATGTGTCCGGACAAGCACCTTTGAAGCCAGATACCATCGAAAAAGAAAACTTGTGTGCGTCGATATTGGGGTTGGCGGAAAGCCCTTTTTCGCCAGTCACCGTGACCATTTGCGACCATTGATGTACAGTCTCACCCTTCGGCACCAACTCGATCATGTAGTGGCCGCCACGCGTATTTTCATAATCAGGATGAAATCCGGTTGGGTAGGAAAGATTCAGAATTTCGCTCCATACCGGCATGGTAAAACTAACGCTGTATGGTTTCCCCGTTGGGCTGATGGGGGCGCTCTTGGCATCGCCTTCACCCATTGCGTACTGCAGAGCCGCTTGCCCGGTATCGCCAGGATTGTTGGTATTGCTCTTTGAATTGACTTGCGCAGTCAAAGAACAGCAGACACCCGATGCCAAGCATAGTAGCAAAAAGACTTTCTTGCACATTCGTATCTCTCCACAGGGATTATACCTAGAAGCTATTTTATAACCTGCCGCAAAGCACTCCGTCGAGAGCATAAGTCAAGTCTTGGTTGAGTGCGATTGCGGCACGGCTCAAGCCGTTCCTTATTACTCCCGAGAAAATGACGGCATTCGCAACAATCTTCGCTGCCTTCCTACGGGACCCAACTCTTCTTTGTGTGATCATTCCCAGCATTTTGCTGCGCACCATGCTGGGCTATTATCCTTCGCTCCCTCCGGGAGGTTCTAATCTTAGTCCCCTATTTCTATTCCCTGTTTGTCTCAATCGGCTTTCCGAGAAATATTCAGCAGGACGCCGATGGAGGCGAGAGTGAAGAAGAGCGAAGTGCCACCGGAGGAGATCAGCGGTAGTGGAATGCCTTTGGCGGGCAGCAGCGAAAGCACAACGCTCATATTGAAGAAGGCTTGCAGCAGAATCGTCGCAGTGATGCCGAAGGCGGTGAGGCGCGCGAAGGGGTCCTGGGAACGGAAGGCGATGCGCAGTCCGCGATAACCGAAATAGGCAAAGAAGATGAGCAGGAGTACGGCTCCTATCAAGCCCATCTCCTCGGCGATATTGGCAAAGATGAAGTCGGTGTGAGCTTCGGGCAGGAAGAAGAGCTTCTGCTGTCCGTCCATGTAACCGCGGCCGGTAAAGCCGCCGGTGCCAACGGCGATCAGCGATTGATTGATGTGAAAGCCGGCGCCCTGGGGATCGGAATCGGGATTGAGAAAGACGAGAATGCGGCGCAGGCGCCAGGGAACCCAGATGAGCAGCGCCGCGAGAAACGGAAGCGTGGCGCAGACCGCGCCAGCCAGATACTTCCAGTTCATGCCGGCCAGATAGAGCATGAGCGTGGTGACGCCGGCCAGCACCAGCGCAGTGCCCAAATCGGGTTGGCGAACGACGAGGATGATGAAACTCAGCGGGATCAGCGCGGCGCGCAGCAGAGTATTTCTCCAGTCGCTCATCTTGTCGAGCCGTGTGGAGAGGAACCATGCGAGAAAGAAGACCAGCACGGGCTTGGCGATCTCCGAGGGCTGAAGCGTGAAGAGGCCGCCGAAGCGTATCCAGCGATGGGTGTTATGCGAGCCGGGCATGAAAAAGACAAGCACGAGCAGGAAGATAGTGATGGAAAGCGCGGAGTAGATGAAGCGCGGAGATTTATATACGGAGTAGTCAAGGTGCGAGAGGAGCAGGAGAACGGCCAATCCCGCCAGCGCCCAGCCGGCCTGCTTGCCAACAAAGGCGAACTCGGAGTGATAGCGTTCCTGCGCCATCACCGCGGAGGCGGAGTAGACCATAGCGAGGCCGACCACGATCAGCAGCACCGTGGTGAAGAACATCCATTTATCGACGCCAGCGCGCTTGGCCATTGCGTTTCAGTTCCTCGATGCGTGACGGGTTGATCGTGAAAAGAGTGAAGAAGTGAATAAGTGAAGAAGTGAAAAAGTGAAGTAAAATCAGCGCGTTCTTTTCACTATTTCACTGTTTCACTATTTCATTCCCATCTCACGAATCACCCAATTCTTTAACGTATTGCTTGAAGGCGCGGCCGCGATGCTCGTAGTTATCGAACTGATCGAAGCTGGAGCAGGCGGGCGCGAGTAGTACCACATTGCCGGAACGGGCAGCAGCGGCGGCAGCGGCAACAGCCTTCTCCAGCGTCTCGCAGGATTGGATGGTGACCACGCCGCGCAGATGGGACTCGATCTTGGCGGCCGCAGCTCCGATGGTATAGACGGCGCTGACCCGCGCGCGCAGCAGATCGGCGAGTTGCGTATAGTCAGAGTTCTTGTCCTTGCCGCCGAGGATAAGATGAATTCCGCCATTGAAAGCTGCGACGGCCTTGGCGGTTGCATCGACGTTGGTGGCCTTGGAATCGTTGTAAAACTTGACGCCGTTGCGGGTTGCGATGTACTCCAGGCGATGCTCGACGGCCTGAAAGCTCTCGACAGCACGGCGAATGGTTTCAGCGGGAACACCTGCCAGGCGAGCAGCACAGACCGCGGCCAGCACATTCTCCACGTTGTGAGTGCCCTTGAGCGGAATCCCACTGAGCGGCATCACCGATTCTGTGGACGCTTCCAAGCCGGAGCGATAGACAACATACCCGTCCTCCAACCAAGCTCCCGGCATCACTGGATGTTCCGCACTGAACCAATAAATCCGCGATTTCGCGCGCAAGGCAGCAGCCTCCGCTGGAGGGTTGTCGGCATTCAGCACCAGGCAATCCTGCGCGGTTTGCCGGGTAAAGATACGCTCTTTGGCAAGAACATAGTTTTCAAAGCTGCCATGGCGGTCGAGGTGATCTGGCGTGATATTGAGGATGACGGCGATTTCGGGACGAAACTCGACGGTGGTTTCAAGCTGAAAGCTGGAGACTTCCAGGACCGACCAGCTTTCATCCTGACTTTCATCAATCAGCGCCACCACGGGAAGACCGATGTTGCCGCCGACGAGGGTAGGCAGGCCGGCAGTTGTCAAGATTTCGCCGAGCAGCGTGGTGGTGGTGGTCTTGCCATTGGAGCCGGTGACCGCCATGATCTTTCCCTTGAGGAAGCGCGCGGCCAACTCCAGTTCGCCGATAACAGGCAGGCCGAAGCTCTGGGCCTGCGCCAGCTCGGGCGTGTCAAGAGGCACGCCGGGCGAAACGACGATCAGATCCTGACGGCGAAAAGTAAGCAGGCCGTGGCCTCCGGCCTCAACCATGATGCCGGCTTCGATCAGCGCGGGAATCTCTTTGGCCAATTGCTCGGCCGAGCGCACGTCGGAGACGGTGACCTGCGCGCCGCGCCGGCGGAGAAACAACGCCGCCGCTAGACCGGATTTTCCGAGTCCTACGACAAGAACTTTTTTGTTTTTCAGATCCAACATCGGGTCATTTCCTCAGGCTGCCGCGATACTTCTATTGTGCGCCTAACTGCACATCTCGCGGGCGATCACTAACGCAATTTCAGCGTGGTGAGTGCAAACAATGCAAACACCAGAGCGCCGATCCAGAAGCGTGCAATGACTTTGGACTCGTGCCAGCCGAGCTGCTCGAAGTGGTGGTGCAGCGGGGCCATCTTGAAGATGCGCTTACCGCCGCGCAGCTTATAACTGCCTACCTGGAGGATCACCGAGGCCGCCTCCAGAATGAAGATGCCACCAATGAAAGGCAGCAGGAGCTCCTGGCGGATAATAACCGCGACGGTGCCGATGGCGCCGCCCAGTGCCAGCGAGCCGACGTCACCCATGAAGATTTCCGCTGGATGGGCGTTGTACCAGAGAAAGCCGATGGAAGCGCCGACCATGGAGCCGCAAAAGATGGTCAGTTCGCCGACCAACGGCATCCGCTGGAGTTCGAGGTAGTCGGCAAAGACGACGTGGCCACTGACGTAGGTGAGGACGGCAAGCGCCCCGGCGGCGATGATGGTGCAGCCAATGGCCAGCCCGTCGAGGCCGTCGGTGAGGTTGACGGCATTCGAGGTCAAGACCAGCACCAGCGTGACAAAAATCACAAAGGGCAGAAAGGCCAGCAGAGCGAGGTGCGGAATCGTGCCCAGCCAGTGCCAATTCAAATCGGGATGCCAGCTCTTGACGAAGGGCACAGTCAACTGCGTCGAAAAGAGCTTGAACTGCTGCAGGACGACCAGGGCGATCGCCACCGCAGCCCCGGCAAGGCCCTGATAGAGCAGCTTGGCCCGCGCCGTGAGGCCGAGGCTTCGCTTTTGGACGACCTTGATGTAGTCGTCGGCAAAGCCGATGGCTCCAAAGGCAAGCGTGGAAAAGACAACGATCCAGACAAAGGGATTGGCGGGGTCGGACCAGAGGATTGTCGGCAGCAGAATCGCAATGGCGATCAGCACGCCACCCATCGTCGGAGTGCCGGACTTCTTCAGGTGCGTTTGCGGGCCGTCATCGCGGACATACTGGCCAATCTGAAATTCGCGCAACTTCTGTATCACCCAGGGGCCAATGAACAGCGCGATGAGAAGAGCCGTGCCCGATGCGAAGGCCGTCCGAAAGGTGAGGTAGCGGAAGACCCGGAAGGGGTGAAAGAACGGAAACAGCTTTTCGTAGAGCAGCCAGTAAAGCAATGGGCCTCCAAAGCCATGACAAAGCGGGTTTGAGCTTGATTTTACAAGGCCGGGAGGCAAGGAGAGGTGGAAATCGCGGATTCAACACGAGGCTGAGCCAGGGATTCACCGATTTAGAAAGCGGAGCCGCACCGATAGGCGGACGAGGGCGCCTGAATCTACGCCCCTTCCCTCAAGACTTTCACTCCTGAGGCGCATCGGGGCTGGTCTCCGCAAAGGCCTCTCTCGGCGATCTTGCCGGCCAGCCGATAATGACCAGAAATACATCCAGGATGAAGAGGGCGATGGCAATGTCATTGAAGAGTGTCGCCTGAGGCAGATCCGGCCAGAGCTGATTCGCGGCCCAAAACAAAAAGGCAACCGCAAGAATGACCGCCTTCAGAAGTTCCATGCGCAGTACCCTTTGCGCGCGCTGATGAGCGAGGTAGGCGAAGGCGATCATCACCAATGGAAACGCGGCGAGAAGATTATGCGCGTTGGCGGGAAAAAGGCTCGGAAAGGCATCCCAGACCAACAGCACGAGTACGCTTGCCAGCGTAACCAGGCCGAGAATGAATGGAAGGATATTGCGCGTCCGGAATTGAAGAGTACACATACGTTATTATGTGCCGCGGAGTAAAAGGAATTCATAAGGAGCATCTCAAGATAAGAGATGCTCCGCGAAATGGAGTCTGCCAATTCCTTCAGAGACCAGGGAGATAAGGACTCCTTCGCCACAGCCCATCGTCACAAGCATTTAGGCACCAGTGATCGGCGCCTCTGTCGGCGTCTGCGGCAAAGCCGTGTCAAATTCGATTCCGACTTCACCCTTCAAATGCTACTTCGGCGTCCGGCCAACAGGTTGAAGATCAGGACGATCAGCGCCAAAATCAGGAGTAGGTGAATGAGTCCGCCGGCGATATGGAAGCTGAAACCCAGCAGCCATAGAACCAGAATGATTACAAAGATTGTCCAGAGCATAGATACCCCTCTCTCTGCATGGCGGGAGCACGAGATCAAAATGAATCCGGGATCCCGCGATGCACGTTACAAGTGGATGTTAATTCGAAGCAATGGCTTGAGCCTTTGCAAATCTGACCGCATTGAGGAACGGTCCAGCCACAGTCGGTACGGGAACTTCACCACGCAGAATTTGACGCGTAGAAATGTCATGCCCGTAGATGGCCTCTGTGGAATCGTCGTCGCGGCGAATTGCCGCACCGGTCAGCGTGAGTCCGGCAAAGGCGCCTTTAGCGCGCGAGTAAGTGAGGACTTCTGTATTCAGCTTCCAGTCGGTATCGGCGGAGGCGTGGCGTCCAACCGGTCCGGCTGCTGCGGAAGCATCCCCGCCCAGTTCAAAATTGCTGTTGATCAAGTGCTGCATACCCCGGTCGTTTTGGATAATCAGGACCAGGTCCACGCCTTCGATGCCAATCTGCAATCCCCAGCTTCCGCCGGTGATGGTAAAGAACGCTGGAGCGCTCCAGCCTTCTGCAGTCCGGCATGTGGCAACGCCTCTGCCGTTCTCCGCACCAAAGATAAAGCCGCCTTTGAGCAGGTGAGGCACCACTGCGACGCACTTTGCGTGTTCCAAGACTTCCTCTGGAATGCCTTTATCTGGCGCCGACATGATTTCATGCAAGACAGCGCCAGCATGATCCAACCGGTCGACTGTTGCTTCGCGTCCGGATCCCGCCCAGCAGACACTTGTCATACCGAGTAATGCCGCAATCGTCATCATTTTCTTCATGTAATCCACCTTTTCTACCCGTGCGCAGCGTCACTTTCTTTCCGCGCACTGAGGCGCACCAGGTACTTTCCACAATAGCGACTTGAGAGTTGACGGTCTGAGCAAGAACGCACAGGCCAAGATCGTCTCGTTGTCGCAACAGACGGCATTGAAACGCTTTGGAATTCTGAGCAAAATAAAGCAGAATTTTCTCATTCTCTATGGGAAAATTAGATAGGAAGAGATTTATCATACTGCTGCATGACCTTGACCCGTCTATTTTGGCCGCTACCACGAGCCATCAGGGTCTCGATTCATCGATCGCTTTGCCGTGAGTGTAAAGGTTTTGTTGTTAACCCTATGATTCTGTGATTACGCATTCTCAGTTGCCAGCCAAGCGAAGACAAGGATGGTATGCAGGAGACACTCCACTATGGCTCAGATTGCCAGCTTCGCTCTAGCCTCATCCGCCTTCGATACTGCGGCCTTTCTGGCCAACTCCGGCCTGGGACGCACGATCATTGAGTTGGCGCCCAAGCAGACGTTATATTCCCAGGGCGATCCTGCCGACGCGGTCTTTTATCTTCAAAAAGGCCGGGCGAAGATCACTGTAGTTTCGGTCCGAGGCAAGGAAGCAACCATCACGCTGGTCTCCGCGGGCGATTTTGTTGGCGAGGGGGCGCTGACGGGAGTGCCGGGATTGCGCTTGTCCACTGCCACTGCCATAACCGCCTGCACGGCGCTCAAGATAGGGCGGGACGAGATGACTCGTGTGCTACACGAGGAGCATGAGTTCTCCGATTTGTTCCTGAAGTTTCTGCTGGCGCGCAGCATACGCACACAGGCCGATCTTGTGGATCAGCTCTTCAACTCAAGCGAAAAGCGGCTGGCGAGAGTTCTTCTCCTGATGGCGGAATTTGGCCAGCCGGACGAGCTGGACGATTCGCAAAGGTTCATTCCCAAGATTTCGCAGGAGACGCTTGCAGAGATGGTCGGAACCACCCGGTCCCGCGTCAGCTTCTTCATGAACCGTTTTCGTAAGCTCGGCTTCATCGACTACAAGGGCCGTATTTGCGTGCATAAATCCCTGCTGAATGTAGTTCTTCACGATCAGATGCCGGATGATAATGCCGAAAAGCCGCTGATCGCGGCATTGCCAAAAGGCCGTTCAAAGCGGACCAAAGGCTCTCCGGCAAGCTCTATATGATTGTTAAGGTAGCGGCGGCGGCCAATTTTCTCACGTCGAGGCGCGAGGAGCGAACTGGTAGCTGGACACGAACGATGATAAAAACTGGTCCGGTAGTTTCGTTCGAATGGTGCAGCCACGAAGCAACTCCATACAGTCGCAAACCTACCCAGTTTGCACATTTTGCAAAGTAACCCAGTAGTATCGCCGCCAACAGAACATGCAGCGAACGGGGCGCAACGCAAACATGGCCAACAGGCCGTCAAACGAGCGTAACTCAGCTTGTTTGAATTTCACAGAATTGCAGCGCGGGCACTTTCGCCGTATCCAAAGCGGATGCGGTAACCAATCTGGCCAGTTATGGCTCAAATGACTCATATTGCCCTTTCTTTCCGGTCATACCAACTAGAACGCTAAAAATCGCGTCTCGTAGCTGGACTCAAATTCGAATCCAGCCAGGAGAGAAGACAGCGGATACTGCCCGTGGCGAGAGCAATACTGGTATCGGCCGCACCATAATAAAGTCTGATAGTATCCCCGTCCGCGCCGATGGTCTGTCCGCACGGGAATACGACGTCATTGACGTCACCGCAACGTTCATAAGGAGCTTCTGGACCGAAGATCCACGATATTCCGCGCTGCAGACAGACCTCAGGCCGCTCCAAATCGAAGAGCGCCAGGCCCAGCCGATAGATGCTTCCCGACGCAGTTTGCCGCACGCCATGGTAAATCACCAGCCAACCTTTTGCGGTTTCAATCGGCGGAGAGCATAGCCCAATCTTGTTCGCATCCCACCATCCGCCGCGGCGTGCTTCCAAGATGATCTTGTGGCTTCCCCAATGCCGCAAATCTGGCGAATAGGATATCCACATATGGGCGCCCAGCGCCGTCATGGGCCGGTGAATCAGCGCCCAGCGGCCGCCGATCCTGCGCGGCAAGAGCGCCGCGTCCTTGTCTTCGGGAGACATGATAACGCCGAATCTTTCAAAGCTTCGGAAATCCTTCGTCAAAGCCAACGAGACTCCGGGACCTCCGCGCGCAAAGGACGTGTAAGCCACGGCGTATTGTTCAAGCTCCGGGACGTAGGTGATGCGTGGATCTTCGATGCCCCATATCTCTTCTGGAAATTCCTGGGGATTCGCCACTAACGTCGGTTCAGGATCGATTCGCCAGTTATCAATACCATTGGCGGAACGAGCCGCGCAAAGATGCGACAAGCCGCTCCGGTCTTCAATGCGGCACAACAGCAAGGTTTCGCCATCTGCCAGCATTACAGCCCCTGCGTTCAAGACACTATTGATCGGGTATGGCCAGTGTTCACGACTAAGAATAGGATTACCGGCATATCGCGTAAACAACGGCAGATCGTTGTAAGCCTTCCCAGTTGGATGGCTCAGAGCGATAGACTCGGATGATTCATTCAATGCATTAACTGGATTCAATAGGAAACACTCATTCCCTGGTGCAGTTCGTCAGCGATTATCACTTTAGCAGCCTGCATTTCAAGCAATGCCATGAGAAAAGAGAGTGTAGACTCAGCTCCCTGGTTTTCGTTCACGCGGTCGGGATGAAGCCCGTCTCTGCATCCGCCAGTAATTGGATCGTAAAGAGGCGCTTGCAGATCGTTCTTACCGAGAAACCACTGAAAAACCCTTCGGGCTTCCTCAAGCCAATAGCTTTCTTCCGTAAGCCTGTATACCTCGAGGCAGGCGGAGATGGTTGCGCAGGCCTCCACCGGCTGCTGATCGAATCGCGCCTTTTCATTGCCTTCAATGAAAAAACCACTGGAACCGATCGGCACAAATATCTCAAGGTCGTCGCGGTGCTGCTCGGCAACAAGCCACTTCAGCGAATCCATTCCCACCTCGATCATCCTTTGGTTGTTGCTCCGCCAGCCAGCCAGAATAAGAGCCTGCGATAGCCTTGCATTCGAGTAGGAAAGGCTTTTTTCAAACCACTTCCACGTATCGGAGTAAGTTCTCTCATAGATGTCGAGAAGCCGATTGGCGAGAACATTGCGGACTCCCTGAACTGCTCTGTCTCCAGGAAACCAATCCAGATATGCTTGCAGGCCGAGAATGGAGAATGCCCAGGCTCGCGGACTGGTAAACTTGAGCGTTGCAGGAACGGCTGCTTCGAAAAGCCTGCCTGCCGCCCCTCTCAATCCGGCATTGCGCGAAGTCCCAAGCACCATCCCCAGAGACCATACGGCACGGCCGTGGCTGTCATCTGACCCGACATCTTCGAGCCATCTGCGATCGTAACCGAGGAAGTTTCTGAATCTCCCGGTATCGGCATGAAATGCAAGCCATAAAAAAGAAAGGTAGCGGTGGGAAAGGTTTGAATAGTCGCATCCTTCCGGTCGCTTCTCGCTTCTATCCAATAGGATTGACACGACAAGCGCACGAGCGTTGTCGTCGGTCGTATAACCTTCGCGCGTGTTCGGCACAGAGAAAATGGCGTGCTGCATCATGCCCGTGTCGTCAGTCATCTTCAACAGGTGGCTGGGATTCAGCTCTGGCAGAAAGTCTTCCGGTTCTACTGCAGGATCGTCAAGTAGAGAGGCTCTTGGATGCAGTGAGCGCTCGAACCGTGCGCGCTGAAAGCTCCTCATATAGGCCCGCGCTGTCTTTGGCCAGGTTGTCTCGCGAGAGTAAAGATAGGCGCGCTTGCGCATCGCATGTCGCGCTGCTTCGTTTTCCAGCAACCCTATCACTGCCTCCGCAATAGCATCTGGTTCGGCAAAGGGAACAATCACGCCCCTCTTCTCCGCGAGCAGTTCTTTGGCGTGCCAGTACGGCGTCGAGATAATGGCCTTGCCGGCCCCAAGGGCTATAGCCAGCGTACCTGAAACAACCTGTGCCTCCTGGAGATAAGGTGTGATGTAGATGTCCGCCGCACCTACGTGTTCTACCAACTCCTCAGTGCTCACAAAACGGTTGTTAAGAATCAGGTGCTCGGAAACGCCAAGGCGTTCTGCCAATGCCTGCAATTCTTCGCGGTAGCGTTCGCCTTCGCGCCGGCGAATATGCGGATGCGTTACACCGGAGACGATATAGACTACGTTCGGGTGCTTTTCCAGAATTGCAGGCAGCGCCTGAATGACGTTTTCGATCCCCTTGTTAGGAGACAGCAAACCGAAGGTCAGTAAAACCGACTTGCCCTCCGTGCCAAATTTGTCTTTGAAATAGTTGGGGTCCATGAAGGGGAGATCTGGCACACCATGCGGAATAATATCGATCTTGCCGCTTGGAACCGCATAAATCTCCCGCAAAAACTTGGCCGCCAATTCGCTCATGACAACAAGGCGATCGGAAAGCCGTGCAATCTCCTCGAGCACAGCACGTTGATTTGTGTCCGGCTCACGCAGAACCGTATGTAATGTTGTAACTAGCGGCATCTTTAGTTTTCGCAGCAAAGCCAGAATGTGACGGCCCGCAGACCCGCCATAAATGCCATATTCATGTTGCAGGCAAACAAGATCGTTGCCATTGAAGTTAAGAAAGTCGGCGGCCCGTTCGTAAGATCTCAAATCTTCCTGCTCAAGCTCCAGACGCACCTGCTCCGGGTATTCGTAGTGCGACTCCGGATCGTTGACTGGTATTGCAAACAGTCTTCCATCGCCGTATTCTGCAGCGAGTGCAGCACACAAATCAGTGGTGAATGTAGCGATTCCGCACTGTCGCGGAAGGAAATTACCGACAAAAGCAACCCTTGTGGGCAACGGAAGGCTACAGGCCTTCGCAGTAACAGGATTCAAACTTTCCTGAGCAACACTTCTAGCCTGCTCTTCAGGATAAACGACTTCAATCAAAGACATATTGTCCTACTTTCGCTTGTAGCAACGCCGAGGAAGACGTCTCTGGTGAATCGCAAGCACGGATGTGATAGTCGCTTCAAACCTGCCTTAAAAACAGGCGCACGTGATTCGATCGTCATATTCGCCACAGGAAGTGCGGCCGTTGCAGTATTGTCTACCTGTTGAACCAGACGCAAGCCCGTGTTCCGGCGCAAAGAGAGGTGCGCCTTAACATCGCTTTTCTTGATGAGAGTCATCTTAACTCCATTCGTTCCGTTACATACTTGAACGGTCCTCGTCTGGAGCAAAGCCTGAATGGCCGAAGGCGAGAAGGGGAATCTTCACGTAGCACCTCAAGTATACAGAGGATATAGGCAATTTACGAGCGATGAATACGTGCGAAGGCCCACATATCCTGACCCCTGTTGTTATCATGCGCCAACGTTTGAGAGTTCACTCCAGAAGTTAGCTGCTCCGTAGTACTCAAATCTGGCCAAGAAGCATGAGAATAAGAACAATTACAAGGATAAGTCCAACCCCACCGGTCGGATAATATCCCCAACTACGGCTGTGCGGCCACCGAGGCAATGCACCGATGAGTGCCAAGACCAGAATGACGATCAGAATTGTTCCGAGCATATATTACTCCTTGACGATTTGTTTGGGTTCGTTTCTGTATGTGACAAGATGCGGTCTCCTTCGAGACCGCACCGTCGTTATCCTGAAATGCTTGATGTTGTCGAACTGTCGCATTAGTTCAGGCTTCCAACCATTGAGCTTGCCGTGTCACCGATCATATCTCCGGATACAACCAATTCAACTCTCCGGTTTTCCTGCCGTCCGCTGGAAGTATCGTTGGAAGCTACAGGCGACGTGTTGCCGAAGCCTTTAGAACTTACTGAATTTGTTGTTACACCCTGTTCCACAAGAAACCGGAGTACCGCGCCCGCTCGATTCTCAGACAACTTCTGATTCATTTCATCGCCGCCGACGTTATCGGTATAGCCGCCAACTTCGATGTTGAGCCCTGGGTAGGCGATCAGAATTCCAGCTACCTTGGCGAGCTTTTCCCGTGCTCCGGGCTTCAACGAATACTTTCCAGTGTCGAACAAGACATCGGACATACTTACAATCAGTCCTCGTGCGCTGTCGCGAGTAGCAAGTATCCTATTCAACTGCTCGGACAATTGTGCGCGCATGGCAGCTTTATCGCTATTAGCTTGATGCTCGCCCTGTTGAGCGTTCTGCGCAGCAATGCGAGCCTGCGCTGCCTCAGCCTGCGCCGCGGAGATCGCAGCCGCCGATGTTGTTTCGTTGGCTGCTGTTTCAGCTTGCGCCTTTGCCGCATTGGCTTGCGCATTCGCAGCTTCTGTTCGTGCGTTTGCCGCGTCGGCTTGCGCCTTTTCCTTCAAACGCGTTGCGTCGTCAGCCTGGACCTGCGATGCTGTCAGCGCGTCGCTCGATGCTTGGCGCTCGGCAACGCGCCGATCTTCTTCAATCCGTTTGACCGCGATCTCGCGTGCGTCTTCAGCAGCCTCTACTGTATCGCGGGAAGCGGCAATTAGCGGCTTTCTGTCGATGTGCTGGCTTGTGGCATCCGCATCAGCACTGTTCATCAATTGGACAGCGTGCTGGTAGCTGGCGCCGGAATACTGCTCCGCGCCTTCCGATTGAGCGATAAGCAGTGCATTCCGCGCTTCGTAGAACTCCAACGGAAGACTGGTGCTCAAAACGACTGGATCGAACTTATAACCTGTGGGAAGATATCCGCCACGTTCCATTAGTTCATACTTTGTCTGTACCGCTTCGTTGCTCCCCTTCGTGTCTGGGGTGACGATGTTCTGGAGGACGACGACGTTGCTGGGTTGCCGTACGGCATAGTACGGCTCCGCAGTAACAACCAGAGCAAATGCCTGGAGGTCTGTGGTAGCCGTCAATTTACTTCGGTCATTGTCTCCTACCAGCACTTCTCCAAGATTTACTGCCCGTCCCTCAGGAGAAATCGCCCACATAACATAAGTGAGGTATTCGCCTCCAAATGTTGCTGGACTTTGAAGATTTTTGAATTCCGCTTCAACTTCCAAGGTTCCACGCTTGCTTCGCACCTTCGCTTTACCCTCGGCTGATGGCAGCAGATCCGTGGCGGCAAGCACCACATCCGTAGCTCCGCTGCGATGCCGGTAGTTAATCGCCTGGAACGTGCGGCTGACCACGATCACGCGATATTCGGAGGTTGGTCCTGCGGTTTCGATGACCGTCGTAGCTTGTGGATTGACTTGAGCAAACGCGCTCAGGCTAAGTGCACTTCCAATTGCGAGTAGAACGATGCGATTCAAGATTCCTCCTGCCGGCAATCTCTGCCGTCTTGCGTTAACTTGCGTTGTATCTCCGGCCAAGCTGTCCGGGCTTAGTCGTTTGATCTGTCAATGCCCAACGCGGAATTGGGATAGGTATCCGTAAAGGCCGAATACCTTAATAAGCCACAGAACTACCGCAATCACCACGACAGCATTCAGGATTCCTTTAATCTGGCTTTGCATGGGTATGAAGCGGTTGACAAGCCAAAGCAGCAGGCCTACCACGCATAAAGCGAGAACAACTGTGACAAGGGGCATTGAGCGCTCTCCAATCGAGTTTTTTAGGCCGAGTGATCTAGGTTTATCGATCGCTTCGGCCATATTCTGTGTTGTGTGATCCGCCCGGGTCCAGCCTGCATTGCGCGAAAACTGCCTCTTTGCTTTGCGGCAGCTAAGACCTGCGATATCAGACGGGCCAGCTTAGATCAGGAGCCATCTGGGAGGCGAGAAGGAGACTCTTCTTCCTTCTGTATGATCATTGCAAACCATCAAGCGAAATGCTGAGCTAGATTGCTCGCATGGAAACCCCCTGAAGGCGTCTCCCCAGTTCGTCGCAAAAATACACTTTTGTCAAGAGCGATCCCTGTTTTTCACAAATCTCACCAACCACTATGGCTTTGGCGTTAGGTTCACAGAGGCGTTGACTGGTCGATCTGAGGCTATTCGCGCTGGGAGGGCCACGGGAAGTTCCTTATCAGATGGAAGTTCTGTGCCTCTCGGATAAACAAGAATCTGGATTGAACCCCAATCCGCATCCTGGCTGGATCCTGCCTGCTTTCCCAAACCCAATGTCTTCAACTGACTGTCGTCAAAGCCAAAATTGTCGACTAGGTAATCGCGTACGACCATGGCCCTGGCCTCAGTCAGCACCATATCTTTCTGGGTATCGCCCTCCATACCAGTCGAAACAACCACTACGGCGAAGCCAAACTGATTCTGTGCCAGGAACTCGCCGCTGGCATTGAGAGATTTCTGATTCTGAAGTTTGGCCGAATCGCGGCTGTCGAAAAGCTGCTTAGCCGTGAATGTAAATAATTTTTCTGGCGCGCCTGTTGGAAGTCCGGCAATTTTGTTCGCTCCCACATTGGCTGAGTCCTCGTAGCCACGCTTCTTGAAGTATCCGCTCAAGAGAAAGTTGTGTTTCAGCGCCTCCATGTTTTCCCGGAAGTCTGTTACTCCGGTTTGCGCTTGGAGCATCGTGTTCTGCAATGTTCCTGTGGTCTGTTCCAAATTGTTATAGAGTTGTTTGTTGTTCACGAGTGCGCCCACCGTACCCTGGCCCGAATCGATTTTGGCGCTCACTGAATTCAGATGCGCCGTCGCCAAAGTTGCATCCTTGATGACCAACTGGCTGCTGTCCAAGATGCCGCTCGTCTTCTTGAATAGGTCCGACATTTGCAGCGGCGGTTCACTCTGGATGATCTCACCATCCTGAACCTCAGCCTGTCCGGCAGTTCCAAATGAAATAGACACGAATTGATTGCCCAAGACTCCAGCAGTTTCGATTGAGGCAACAGAGTCGTGCTTGATAATCTCGTGGGTCGATCTATCAAGGTCCATAACCACCATGACTTGTTGTCCTGGTTTGTGAGGCAACTCGATGCTGTGCACGGTCCCGCTGTGGACCCCGCCCACCTGCACATCCGCCCCATCAGCCAAGCCCGCCACATTGTCGAACTGCGCTTTCAGTTGGTATGTGGAGCGAAACAGATACTCTTTGCTCCCGATGACGAAGACACCTACGGCAAGAATTGCCAGTGTCAAAACGATGAACGCACCCAACCGAGCTACCTTCGACATAGTACCCCCTACGATTGCTTCAGGAATTCTCTTACAAATCCAATATTGCTTTGTTGAAGGTCTTCGAACTTACCTTCAATTACGACATTTCCCTCATTTAGCAGCGCCAAACGGCCGGCAATGATCCGAGCGCTGTGAAGATCGTGAGTCACAACGATGGATGCCATTTGATGCTCCCTCTGAAGTGTCAGAATCAAATCGTCGATTTCCCCCGAACTAATGGGGTCAAGACCGGCTGTGGGCTCGTCGAGAAGCAGAATCTCCGGGTCCAGCGCAAGGGCGCGAGCTAATCCCACCCGCTTCTGCATTCCGCCTGAAATATCGGACGGCATCTTCCCAGAATCGGCCTCCATCCCCACCTCGGCCAGCAATTGCTGCACCCGATCGCCACGCTCGGATCTGGACATATCTCTCCGATGGTGTTCTAGCGGAAACGCTACGTTTTCCGCGACGGTCAGTGAATCGTAAAGTGCGGCATGTTGAAAGAGGAGGCCCATTTTCTTCCTGATTTCACCCATACGTTCGAGTGCCATCCTGGCAATGTTCTGCCCATGTATGCAAATCGATCCGGAGTCGGGGGTTTCGAGGCCAATGATGAGCCTCAGCAATACGCTCTTTCCGGTTCCGCTGCGGCCGAGTAACGCCAGGGTTTCTCCACGATTCACGCTCAAACTGATTCCATTGAGAACCATTTGGCTTCCAAAGGTCTTCCGCAAATCCTTGACAGCGACAACCGGCGAACTGCTTTCTATCAGAAAGTCGTCTTGTTTTGCCGGAATGTCATATGCTATCGCCATACTTGTCTCACGAATCCGCAGACCAATGGTTGAGGGTTAGGGAAAGACAACGAGAATGAACTTCACCAGCACGACGTCAGCAAGAATGACGAAGAGCGATGCTAGGACCACCGAGTTTGTGGCTGCGCGGCCCACGCCTTCAGCACCACCGCGGGTGCGCATTCCTTGATAGCACGCTATCAGTCCGATGATCAGGCCATAGACCGCAGTTTTGAATGTAGGTGGCAGGAATCCGTTGAAAGTTGCGCCATGGAATCCGCTTTCAATGAACTGATGGAAAGACAGCGGCTCAACAAGAGATTGTGCAAACCAACCCGTCAACAGGCCGCTTGCGTCGGCAGCAATAGTTAATAGCGGCAGCATCAGAATGCACGCAAGGATGCGTGTCGAAGCCAGGAGCCTGTAAGGATTGATTGCCGATGCCTCGATCGCATCAATCTGCTCGCTCACTTTCATCGACGCTAGTTCCGCGCCGATGCCTGCACCGACGCGCCCACTCACTATAAGGCCGGTCATGATTGGCCCCATGACTTGAATAACTGAGTACACGAGAGTGGCCGGAAACATTGATTTGGCGCCGAAGCGACTGAGGCTGTAGCGCGCTTCCATCGAGATCACAACGCCGATGGCGGCGCCTGCCAGGGCGACCAAAGGCAGAGACTTCGATCCAACCTCATCGAGCTGTCGAACCAGTTCGCGCCATTCGAACGGCGGCGTCACAGCGGCCTTGAGCACCTGCCAGGAAAAGATGCCAAGAGATCCAAACCACTCGAAGAATCCGCTGACTCGTCTCGCAATGGAATCTCCCATTGAGGGCAGGAGTACGCTGCGCAGCCCCGATCGGGGTAGTTTGATGCCTGCAACCGCAGTGGATTCGTAGCCGCTCACTTGTTTGGTCCTTGAACCTGGGATCCATGCGCATTGTTCAAATGCATACGATGAAGCATGGAGTGTGACCCGCTGTAGAAAAACTCCAGCGAGATGTTGCCGCCCATATAGGCCAACATACTGTAGTTACCGATGCGGAATGCATCCTTCGCACCGAAACGATTTGGGTACCACCCATAAACCGCAGCCATCGAACCCGCATAGGGCGCGACCAGCGCAGGGAAGGAGAAGACGCGATGACCGTCTTCTCCGCGGCGTGCCGTCAAGGTCGAGAGCACAGCGTGCCCCACCCGCGGCAAAACTCCTCTGCATTCGCAGCGGTAATACAACGTGTTTTCACTAAACGCTTCTGCCAATCCATAACGCGTCGTAGTTTCGATAGACGCGATCCCAAAATCGGAACCAAATCGCTTGCCATATCCTTCAGCGCCTTGGTTCCACTCTGGAGGGGAATTACTTAGCTGGTTAATGCCAGCGGCTATTCCAGCGCCGACAATAGGATACGGACCGAACGCGTCGAAGACATAGTTGCTTAATTTCGTTTTCTGGGTTGGACGCAAGTATGCAGAGTCAAATTGATCTACCGATGCGCCTCTCAAAGTGTTGGAGGAGTCAGATGTATAAGGCAAAACTTGCGTACGTGCGATCAGTGGAAGGTTTGTAAGGAATGCAAGGATCAAGAGGATTGCCGATGCAATTCGGACCTGTATGCCGAATAGCGGTTTGATCGACTGGGAGCTATGGCAGGCTGCCAAGTCTATGCGATGGTTGTACATCCAACGGCGAGTCCGCATATGCATAGCCACGGTCAAGATTATTCTCCGATCGCCAGTGCATTCTTCATGTTGATCTTGAATGCAAGGGCCAGATACTGCGGCTTGGCGGCATCTTGAACGATAATCTCAGAGTCGGAGTTTCCTATGATGGTCAGATTAGCTCGGAGCGATCATGGGTTTCGCGGATCCGGTCTTCTGATATCATTCTCAAAACTGAGCAATACTGACCAGTATAAGTACAAGATAGAAGTGCATACTGAAAGATGTATGAGTTTAACCATACTCAGGCCAAGGGCAGTCTTCCCCACAATGTAACGCCAAACCGCCCAGGTTATTCGGATTACATTGGCGATGCATAGATGCGAATCGCGTTCAGATATTTATCTGAAGCTATTCTTCCGCAGTCCTTGATGGATTCGCCAGAATAACCTGTCATTTCTTGATTCAAAGCGGCTTTTCCTGAAGATTCATCCACCACACCAAGCAAACCATTTAGAACGGGGCTGAATTTTGAAAAACAGAGACACGCAAGCCACTTTTGACTCGGGCAGCTTTCTTGCGAAGGCTGGCCTTGGCCGTAAAATCATCGAGTTGCAGCCGAAAGAGACCTTTTTCTCGCAGGGCGACTTGGCCGACTCGGTCTTCTATCTCCAAAGGGGCAGGGCAAGACTTACTGTCGTCGCGGAGAACGGCAAGGAGGCAACCATCACGTTTCTCTCCGATGGCGACTTTGTTGGCGAGGAGTCGCTCGCGTCCATTCCCGGATTGCGTTTGGCAACAGCCTCTGCTGTCAATTCATGCGTAGCTCTTAAGATCACGAGAAATGAGATGACCCGCGCGATGCATGACGAACCTGCATTTGCCGACTTCTTTCTGAAATTCATGCTGACGCGCAGTATGCGAACTCAGGCAGATCTAGTCGATCAACTCTTCAATTCCAGCGAGAAGCGTCTGGCGAGGATTCTCTTGCTCATGGCGGAATTTGGTCAGCCGGGTGAACGGGACACATTCATTCCTCCCATCTCGCAGGAGACGCTGGCAGAGATGATAGGCACTACGCGTTCACGTGTCAGCTTCTTCATGAATCGCTTTCGCACGCTTGGCTATATCAACTACAACGGCCGCATCCAGGTGAATAAGTCTCTGCTCAATGTGGTTCTGCTGGACCAATTACCAGAGCACAATGCTGAGAAGCCAGCTCTCCCCGCATTCGGAACTATTCTCAAACCCGTTATTCCTATCGTCGAGAATATACTGAAACCGGTCATCCCAATCGTGAAGACAGTTTTGAAACCTGTGCTTCCGATTGTCGAGGCGGTCAAGCGTAAACTTTCAGCTGCAACTGCCGATTGAGAAGTGCCAGGCTGATCACTAGGTCGTGTTCACACTAACTGAGGTATAATGGGTTAGTGGAGATAACTGGGGAGCAATACGAAATAATCAAGGATAGCCTGCCAATTCAGCGCGGGAACGTGAAACTTCAGAACCTCGAAGTGC
>JBAVDS010000006.1:0-72781 GCA_049587335.1 Occallatibacter sp.
CGTGTTACTCACCCGTGCGCCACTTTACTCATGGTATTGCTACCACTTTCTCGTTCGACTTGCATGTGTTAGGCACGCCGCCAGCGTTGATTCTGAGCCAGGATCAAACTCTCGTTTGAAACCTGATTGCCTCCCCTAAGCTGACGGAGGTCAGTTAGGTTCAGCGGCATCGCGCGCTCGAAAACACGCGATGCAATTACAGTGAGAATGATCAAGCCAAACCTGATCTTTTCTCACGACTGGCATGTTCAACCTAATTGTCAAAGATCCTTGAGGGCGATCCGCCTGAGCGGGACCCTTTTGGATCGAGGCCCGGTTTTCACCAGGTTGTCCTCGAACTTGTTGCGCTGACCGGATTCACATATCTCTATAGGAACCGGCGTTTTTGCGCGAACCTTCTAAACATATCGAAGTTCGTTCACTGTGTCAAGCTTAATCTTTTCTTCGCCGAGGCCGCGCAAACTCGTTGTTGGCGGTCGTTCCTCGCTTGCGAATTCGATCAGCCTGACCGGAGCAACTCCGCTCAAAAGCCTCGCACAGCGCAAAATATCAAACATCAACCTAGCTGAGCCACTAGGGCTCACAGGAGTCGCCTCCTGGGTGATGCAATGGCTTGTTCTGGTTTGTCCTCTGCGGGATTCCCTACAGAGCTTCAGGGGCATTTGCCACGGCTGAACCAACGAACTAGCATTACAACTTGCTTCCCACTTCCCTCATCGGGGCAGGCCAATCGGCCACCGGGAGGCTTCACTTCTCATCTGCAACTTTCAAAGAGTAGCACAGGCCACTCCCGTTTGCAAGCGACAGCGGACCGAAGCCCTCTGCGCCTTGCTGCAACTCTGTAACAATAGCAACCCTCCACCCCTATTGCAAGCCCACACCCTGTGGGAAACTGCCTCTTCTGTGGGAATCTCCGTTGAAGGCCGGTTTACGCTACCCAGGGAACGGTGAAGGAGTGAAAGAGTGAAGGAGTGAAAAACCGCGCATTCACTGCTTCACTCATTCACTTGCTTTTCGCAGTCAATATCTCGCAGCCCTACTGCCTGGCAATCAGCCCCAAATCCGTGAGTCCATTGACAAAGTACTGCATGGCCAAGGCCACCAGCAGGAGCCCCATCACCCGCACCAGCACACGGATGCCGGTCTCGCCCATGACCCGGCGTACCTTTCCCGCCCCGGCCAGCACCCAATAGCTCACCAGGCTGGTCAGCGTAATCGAGCCAAGAATAGCCCCCATCTCCCAATGCCAGAGCGAATGCGTCTGCCCCACCAGCACCATGACAGAGGAAATGGCTCCCGGCCCGGCCAGCATCGGAATCCCCAGCGGCACAATCCCCGCGTCGTCTTTTGCCGCACCCTCCTCGGTATCGCCCTTCGCCTCCTGTGTGGGCGAGCGCTTGGCCTGCAGCATATCCAGGCCAATCAGCAGCAGAATCATGCCGCCGGCAATCTCGAAGGCCGGCAGTGTGATGCCGAACATTCTGAAGATGAGCTGCCCGCAGATGGCAAAGGTGGTCAGAACGATGAAGCAGGTCAGCGCGCCTTTGCGCGCCATGCGTTTGCGCCGCTGCGGGTCGGCGTTTTCGGTAATCGCCAGAAACGAAGGAATCGCGGCGAAGGGATCGACCAGAAAGAAGATCGAACTCAGCGCCAGCACCGAAAAGCGCACCAGAGGCGCTTCGCTCAATGCGTTCAGAGCCATCTCCGCTGGACTGGTCAACATCATTCCTAGAGGCTAGTCCATTCACCCGCCAATCGCCAACCGGCAGCGCTATTTGGTAGTGGTCGGCTTCCGGATAGGCGACGATCCGATCGGAATCACGTCAGTGGCATAGAATTTCAATTGACCATGAAAAGGCATTCGGTAGCTGCGCTACTCACGTTTTTCCTGTGCATCACCGTATCTGTCTCAGCAGAGACCAATTGGCGGAATGTTTCGGCGTTTAAGCTTAAATGGGACAGTCGTCCGAACGTGCAGGTAATTTTGGATATTCCATCCAACTGGAGCGATCCGGGAGACTTCACGCGAATTCGCATTCGTGTCCCTGGACAGAAGGAGTTTGTCCTCAGCAACAAAGATGGGTGGGTGAAGTATTCATCCGAAGCTGCGAGCATCCTTCCCGATCTGCTCAAAAGAAAAAACCTCGTGCCCTCTCAATACGTGCTTGCACTCAACGCCACTGCTAATGGCCGAACACTCCTTTTTCTTCTGGGATATTCATATGCAAGTTCTCCCGGCAGCCTCGATGTGATCGAACTTTCACAAGCCGGACTACCTCATGTTATTCTTCACCGCAAGGAACTTGGTTTAGCAGATGTTCGCGATTTAGATATGGACGGAATCGCTGAAATCATTGCATTCCCGTGCCTTTCACAGGAGTTTGGCAACGGCTTGCTCACCTACGACCCGATTAATGTCTTTAAGCTGACTACAACCACCGACGGAGATGCGAAGCTCTCGATCCCCCTCTCAAAACGTTACAACATAGAACATTACTATGGATGGGTTGGTACCCGATGCAGTGAAGACTTTGCAGTTGTTCTGCATCCGCCAAAGGGACGCAATCCTATTGTATTGAGCACCAAAGAAGCCAAAAGAATTACTCAAAGCCAATAGTGGCGTGCGCGAAAGAATCGCCGGTTTATGTGGCAAGCAGTCGTTATTGCATGGTTGACCGGCTAACCAGAACCACACCATTACCCGCTATGCCAACGGGTCAGAGTCCCTGAGCTGCGTGAAATGCGCACTCAAATCCGGCTATGGATTTTTGCACGCGCTCCATTGGGATGGTCAGCGAAAGGCGAATATAACCGGAGCGGCCAAAGCCTGTGCCGGGAACGGCCAGCACGCCTTCATTGGCCAGCATTTGAGTAAACGCGAGATCGTCAGGAATGGGCGTCTTGAGAAAAACATAGAACGCTCCTTCAGGCCGCCTCACCTGATAGCCAATCGCCGCAAGTGCATCGCAGAGTACATTCCGCTTCTCTTCGTATAAAGACGGATCGATCGTCTGCTCCAGCGACTCCAGCATCACCCATTGCCAGATGGCGGGCGCGTTGATAAAGCCCAGAATTCGATTACTGAAGGCACAGGCGCGGCGCAGCTCTTCCGCGCCTTCCAGTTGCGGCGAGAGCGCCAGATAGCCGATGCGCTCTCCAGGCAATCCCAGCGACTTGGACCACGAGTTGCAGATCACCGTGTTGCTGATGCACGAGGCCACTTCCGTTTGCCGCTGTCCGTCAAATACGTAGGATTTGTATGGCTCGTCGCTGATGACGGTAATCGGCTGCCCGGAGCGCTCCAGCATCGATTGCAAATCACGCAGCACACTCTCTGGGTAAACGCGGCCGGTGGGATTGTTGGGCGTGTTGAGGATGATGGCGCGTGTGCGGGGAGTGATGGCCGCGGCAATGCGCTCGGCAACAGGCAAGAATGTGGCGTCAGTCTCCACTGGAACCATGCAGCCGTTGTGATTGGCGATGTAAAACCGGTACTCGGAGAAGCAGGGCATCAGTACGATCACTTCATCGCCGGGATCGAGGATTGACTTCAAAATCACGTTGCATGCGCCCGCCGATCCGACGGTCATGAAGATGTCTTCGGCGGTGAAATCCAGGCCGGTCTCTCTCTGGAGTTTCTTGGCGACGGCCTCGCGGACCTGCGGATAGCCCGGATTCGGCATATAGCCATGCGAGCCGGAACGATTGCCAGCCGCCACGCGCCGCAAGGCATCGAGTACCGCGGGAGGCGGTTCAACGTCTGGATTGCCAAGCGAAAAATCGCAGATTGCGTCTGCTCCGCGCTCGCGCTTCAGCCGCACGCCTTCCTCAAACATCCGGCGAATCCAGGAGGCATTTTCAAGTTGCTTGGCAATGGTCTTTGAGACGGGCATGATCTATGCACCTTCTACTTCGTCAGAAGTTGCTGGCTGGTCACCAGGCTGATGCCCGCAGTTTGCAGACGTTCGATAGCCGCATTGAGATCGGAAAAGCGAAAGATAAGAATCGCCTCGTCGGCCCGCGAATAGGGAAAGGCATACATATATTCAATGTTGACGCCGATTTCATCCAGCACGCCCAGAATTCCCGCCAGTCCTCCAGGATGATCGGCAATCTCGATGGCGAGAACGTCGGTGACATTGACGGCGAAGCCATGCTTTTCAAGAATGCCTGCGGCCTTTTGCCAGTCTGAGACGATCATGCGCACAATGCCGAATTGCTGCGTGTCCGCCAGATAGAGGGAGCGGATGTTGATGCCTTCATCGGCCAGAAGCCGCGCCGGCGCGGTGAGATGTCCCGGCTTGTTTTCGACGAACAGCGAAATCTGCTGAATCTTCATAAGCTCCGCCTGTCAATGACGCGCTTCGCTTTGCCTTCACTGCGCGCGATGGTATTGGCTTCGACCAGTGAGACGTGAACGCGTATTCCCAGCACGTGGTCAAGTGCCGACTGAAGCCTGTGATGCAGCCCCTGCAGCGCTCCAATCTTATCGTTGAACATCTGCGGCGTCACCTCGATCTGCACTTCCATCTGATCCAATCCCTGCTCGCGGGTCAGCAGAATCTGGTAATTCGGCAGAGTCCCTTCGATCTGCAACAGCGCCGACTCCACCTGCGATGGGAAGACATTGACGCCGCGAATGATCAACATATCGTCACTGCGGCGGCCGATGCGGCCAATCCGCCGGAGCGTGCGTCCGCACTCGCACTGGCCCGGAAGAATCATCGTGATGTCGCGCGTGCGATAGCGAATCATCGGCATCGCCTGCTTGCTCAGTGTGGTCAGCGCCAGTTCGCCTTCGCTGCCGTCGGGCAGCGGTTCGCCGGATTCGGGATCGATGATCTCCGGATAGAAATGATCCTCGAAGATGTGCAGACCTTGATGGCGGCGGCATTCGCAGCCCACGCCCGGGCCGATGATCTCGGAAAGTCCATAGATGTCGAAGGCCTCAATGCAGCTCATCTTTTCTATGTGAGCGCGCATCGATTCGGTCCAGGGTTCGGCGCCGAAGACGCCCGCGCGCAGCGGTAACTCTTTCATGTCGATGCCGAGTTCGGCGGCGCGGTCGATCAGGTGCAGAAAATAGGTCGGCGTGCAGCAGATCGCCGTAACACCAAAGTCCTTCATCAGCATGATCTGCCGGTCGGCATTGCCGCCGGAGGTGGGAACGACCGTCGCTCCCAGCGCCTCCGCGCCATAGTGCGCGCCCAAGCCCCCTGTAAAAAGCCCGTAACCATAGGAGTTCTGAATGATGTCGCCGCGATGCAGGCCGCAACCTGCGAACGAGCGCACCAGCACCGAGGTCCATACCTCAACATCTTCCTGCGTGTAAGCCACGACGATGGGCTTTCCGGTGGTTCCGCTGGAGGCGTGCAGGCGGACAACATCCTTCATGGAACTGGCAAAAAGGCCAAAGGGATAGGTGTCGCGCAGATCGCTCTTCACGGTAAATGGCAGCTTGGCGATGTCATTGAGCGAACGAATATCCTGCGGCCCAACTCCGCGCTGATTCATACGGTCGCGGAAGTGTTTGACATTCTGCCAGGCGCGCGTAACCACTGTCTGCAAGCGCTGCAACTGCAATGCGCGCAGCTCGGAAATCGGCGTGTAATCCGGCACACTGGCAGGATGACAGTCGGCGATACCGGTTTCGAGAATTGAGTTCATCATCCTTGATTCCGCCCGATGGAAAACGCCTGGAGGTTCGCCTCGTGCAGCTTCTCCGGCAGATTGCGCTGAACAGCGCCCAACCATGCTTCGACAGGAAACGGCAGATGCCGGCTCAAGATGCCGAGCAGCGCCACGTTGATGCTCTTCTTGTTCGGCAAGGAGGCTTCGTTAATCTGCGAAGGCTCAATCAGAATGCCGCCTTTACTCAACGCGGCTTCATTCACCACAACTTGATCGGGCGCGATGACCACGAGGAAATCCGCCTCGCCATCGGGCACCATAGGGCTGAAGACGTGTGCGCCAAACCGCACATCGCTCGATACCGAACCGCCACGCTGGCTCATCCCATGCAGCTCGCTCTTTTTCACGTCCACGCCGGCGCTGAAGGCAACATCGGCCAGAATGTCGGAGGCCTTCAACACTCCCTGTCCGCCCAATCCTGCTATCACCACGTTAGTCGGTCTGCTGTTCATTGCACCTCTCGTATTCGCGGATCGAGCGTGTTGCCAGCAGGCAATCCCGGCGCGCAATTACCACGGAAAGCTCTGCCTTTTCCAAACAGCTGTGGATGAGCTTTTCAAATTTCTCAAAATCCTGCGTGGGATCGATCACATACACATTGCGGATACCCAGCGAACGGACCATATCTTCGAAAATGACTTTACCGGTATGGGTATGAGCTAGTGTGCGCCCGGTTCCAGGATGCTCCTGCATTCCCGTCATCGCCGTGGTTCCGTTGTCCAGGATCAGAACCACATGGCCGCTCTCCGGCGGGTTGTAAACCATCTCCACCAGGCCAGTGATACCGCTATGCACGAAGGTGCTGTCGCCGATGACGCTCACCACGCGGCGCGCTTCTTCAGGCGGCAGCGAGTGGCGCATTCCCAGACCCACACCGATCGCGGCGCCCATGCAGACCAGCGTATCCATTGCCTCGAAGGGAGGAAGAACGCCGAGCGAGTAGCAGCCAATGTCTCCCGCAACGATGCAGCCAATCTCTTTCAACGCCGTGTAGACGCTGCGATGCGGACAGCCCGGACACAGCGCCGGCGGCTTGCCGGGAACAGGCTTCGCCTCTGGCGACGAATCGTCTTCCAGAATGCGGCGAACGCGCGCCGGATTCAACTCGCCGAAGCGATACATCTCCTGCTTGCCCTCAACTGCGATGCCTGCCGTGCGCGCTGCCTCGACAAGATATGGGTCGCCTTCTTCAATCACGTAACAGAGATCAACGCTCGCGGCAAATTCGCGCATCCGCTCCACCGGCAGCGGATACGTCATGCCCAACTTCAGCACACTGGCCTCCGGCGCAGCCTCGCGGACATATTGGAACGCGACACCTGAAGTGATGATTCCAAGCGAGGAGGAGCCTTTGACGAGTTCGTTCAACCCGGCTTTGTCATTCCATGCGGCGATCTCGGCCAGCGTCTTGCGCAACCGCCGGTGAGCCGGCTTTGCATATGCGGGAATCATCACCCGCGAAGGAAAATCATGCTCGAAGTGCGGCGCGTGCGGCGCGGGAATCGTCACCGTTCCGCGCTTCACAATGGTCTTTGAATGACAGACTCGCGTCGTCATGCGCAACAAGACAGGCACTTGCCAGCGCTCTGAAATCTCGATGGCGCGCAGCGTAAACTCGTAGGCCTCCTGCGAGTCCGACGGCTCTAGCATCGGCACGCCTGCGGCCAGCGCGTAGCGGCGATTGTCCTGCTCGTTCTGGCTGGAGGCCATCCCCGGATCGTCGGCGGAAACCACGATCAACGCTCCGTCCAGCCGCGTATACGCCGCGGTGAACAACGGGTCCGCTGCCACATTCAGCCCTACGTGCTTCATTGTGACCAGAGCGCGCGCGCCGGAAAACGCGACGCCGATTCCAACCTCCAGCGCCACTTTCTCGTTCGGCGCCCACTGCGCTCTTCCACCCAGAGTTTCAAAGGTTTCCAGTATCTCCGTCGATGGAGTACCAGGGTATCCCGTGCCCAGTTTCACCCCGGCATCGATGGCGGCCAATGCAACCGCTTCGTCGCCGCTCAACAGGGCCGTTGCATTCTGTTGCTGAAGAGAATCCAAGATCATGCCTTGTGGTTTTTGAGTCTTGAGTTAAGTGTACACTCGCGGAATTCCCTATTGCAGAATCGGAATTCCTGCTATGCGCCGCCGCCACTCCTCCGGCCCGGTCTGGTGAACGCTCGTTCCCTTTGAATCAACCGCGACGGTCACCGGCATATCGCGCACATCAAACTCATAGATCGCCTCCATCCCCAGGTCGGCAAAGGCCAAAACGCGCGAGCCGTGAATCGCCTTCGAGACAAGGTAAGCCGCGCCGCCTACCGCCATGAGGTATACCGCGCCGAACTCGGCGATCGCCTCAATTGCTGCCGGTCCGCGCTCGCTTTTGCCCACCATGCCCAGCAGGCCTGTCTCGGCCAGCATCTGCCGAGTGAATTTATCCATCCGCGTGGCTGTCGTCGGCCCCGCCGGCCCCACCACCTCGTCTCGTACCGGGTCCACCGGTCCCACATAGTAGATAAACCGCCCGCGAAAATCTACCGGTAGCTTTTCGCCCCGGTCGAGCATGGCAGTGATTCGCTGATGCGCCGCATCGCGCCCAGTCAAGAGCTTTCCGTTCAGCAACAGCACTTCGCCGGGCTTCCATGTACCGGCCTCTTCGCGGGTGACTGCGTCCAGATTGACGCGCCGCGCCGACGAAACATCATATGTCAGCTTGGGCCAGAGATCGAAATTCGGCGGGTCGAGATAGACCGGCCCCGAACCATCCAGCACAAGATGCGCATGGCGCGTGGCGGCGCAGTTGGGAATCATGGCAACAGGCAAATTGGCGGCGTGTGTCGGATAATCCAGCACCTTTACGTCGAGAACGGTCGTCAGCCCGCCCAGCCCCTGTGCGCCAATGCCCAGCCGGTTGACTTTGTCGTATAACTCCAGCCGCAACTCTTCAGCGCGATTCCTGGCTCCGCGCGCGACAAGCTCCTGAATGTTGATGGGATCCATCAGCGATTGCTTGGCCAGAAGCATCGCCTTCTCCGCCGTGCCGCCAATGCCGATCCCCAACATCCCCGGCGGACACCAGCCCGCGCCCATCGTCGGCACCGTCTTCAGCACCCAATCCACAACCGAATCCGAGGGATTCAGCATGATGAACTTGGCCTTCGCTTCCGAACCGCCGCCTTTCGCCGCAATCGTGACCTCGACTGTCGCGCCCTTCACCAGCTCCACCATCACACAAGCCGGCGTATTGTCCTTGGTGTTCTTCCGCGCCCCCGCCGGATCGGCCAGAATCGAGGCTCGCAGTTTGTTGTCTGGATCGAGATAGGCCCGGCGAACGCCCTCGTCGATCAATTCCTGGAGATCGGCCAAAGGGCTGCCGCCTGCAGGGCCTTCGAAGCGCACGTCCATCCCCACTTTCAGAAAGACCGTCACAATCCCTGTGTCCTGGCAGATCGGCCTGTGCCCCTCAGCGCACATACGGCTATTGATGAGAATCTGCGCAATCGCATCCTTGGCCGCCGGCGACTCCTCCCTCTCATAAGCCATGGCAAGGCTGGTGATGTAATCCACCGGATGGTAATAGCTGATGTACTGCAACGCCCCCGCAACGCTCGCTACAAAATCTTCCTGCCGGATGACGGTCATGGTCGCCCCTCATCAACAGTGTAGGCCAAACGCAGCATCAAGGGACGTCGAAGTTCGCCTTCCAGATGTGGAGCCACAGGCGCCGATGCAGGCAGGGACGGTTACCCGAACCGATCTTGCTTGCCAGAATTGTTTTCTGATGCAAATCTCTTGTCTGCAACGTATCACTATCGAAGACCAAGTTTCATCGGGAATTCCTCTTCTCCCTCTTCGAGTTCAGGCATCGAGCAGTACTCTCGAATCATGGCACGATGCCGGTTTTGGATTGCCAGATGCGCAACGGCAAGAAAGACGGCTGCGAGAATGAGGTGCAGAACGCGAGTCTCCATCCATGATTCAAGGAGTAGTGGAATCGATGCTGCGGCAGGAACGAATACGAAATACTTGACGACGGAGATAGCAATGTTGGATTGCTCGCGCGCCTGCTCTCCAGCGAATGGAACAGTCTTCACGTTAAAGAAGAGAATGTCCGTCAACAGCAGAGACATTCCCGCGGCGGTGAGTAACTGGCTTGCAGTTGCGGGCCAAGTAAGCATTTCCGGCGGAGCGATGGCGCGAAATGCGAGGCAGAAGCCGAATGTGATGATGACTCCCCAGAGGCAGACCCAGATTTTGGCAGCCTGCAATTGTTCAATTGCACTGTCGAAGCGCGGCGGCCTGCCATGCACAGCGCGAAAAGCCCAGCTACCCTGCTGATTGCCGGGAGAGACGAAGGCCATACGCACTCCGGCGATCGTCCAGAAGGCGATGATTCCAATTGCGCATCGCAAGCCGTCGGCCGAGAATTGGATGCCAATGCTATTGTGGACGACGTTCACACGCAGGATGACGGCAATGACGAAGGAGAGACCGGCTCCGCCGCAGATCACAAGATAGATGCGATAACGCTGAACACGCAATAGAGTTTGGCTGATGAAGTGAAAGACGGCGCGGCGAAGCGGCGACCGAAGAATTGTGAGATAAAGCAGCTTATGCGGCAGCCATCCAGCCTGATTGCGCGTGTCGCGCGTTCCTGCCCCCTCTACCAACTGGCGCATCCTGCGTTGGTAAGCAATGGGATAGGTCAGCAGAACAACTCCAAAGATTGTAAGCAGTCCTGCGCATCCTATTTCCGCAAGCCGGACGTGGATAGGTAGCGCGGATGCACCCTCGATGAGGCACTGATAGATGCTCAGAAACCAGAAAGGTGGAAAGCAGAAAGCAAATACGCCGTTCGATTTGAAGGAAACAGCAACCATGCTTGTGAACATTGGATAGAGCAAGAGCATCATCAGGAATGCAGCAATCATAAATCCCTGCAACAAGAGGGAAATTCTGCGAAAGACGCGCTCGCCGAGTATGGAAAGGAGTGCGCCTTGCAAGGCAAGAACGAAGGCTGCTGCAAAAAATCCGCTGCCTGCCACGGCTAACAGATGAGCGGCAAAGAGGCGCGCGATATTTGGCGGATCGGCGACGATGGGAAAGAGCAGCAGCGCCAGAAGATTCGCGTCGAATAGAAAGCCGAAGATGAAAACAAGGATGGCGGCCACGCGAGCCATGAAGAGCCTGCGATTCGGGATCGGCAGTGTCGTCAGCACAAAGATGTCCAGCAGATCGGGAAAGAACATATCCCATTCAAAGACCGTGGCGATTCCGATCGTGACGAAGGAATAGATGATGAAGAAGAAGTGATGGTTAACTTGCTGCCAGTATGAAGGCGGCGCGGGGGGCCAGCCGAAGAGTGGATGATAGAGAGGCCAAAGATACAGCGCATAGAAAAAACCGGGAAGGCTGGCGGCGCAGGCAATCTGAACCATGCGCGTCTTGGCGTCGCCGTCGGGCGAGGCGGTTTCATGGTTGAAAAAGCGTTCGAGAAAATGGCGCGCGAGCAGCGAGAGTTGGCTGCGCTCCGGCTCTCGCACCGCTCCCAGTGCCGACTGCTCGTTTAGCGAGAGCGGCACGGGTTGCAGGAGAAGACGCTGAAAGAGATCAGCCATGAGCCTGCATCACCTCGACCATCTGCCGCGCAATGCTCCTGGTCTCCTGCTGCTCAACCAGTTGCGCGAAGACGCTTTCAAGATTGGGAAGATGCATCAATTCCGTCAGTTCCGACGGTTGAGCGTCGGCGAGTATTCTTCCTTTTGCAATGACAATCACGCGATTGCAAATTTCTTCGACGACCTCGAGTACGTGCGAGATGTATATGATCGCCTTGCCTTGCTCCGCCAGCATCTCAAGCAGGTCTTTGAAGAGCCGCGCCGAGAGGACATCCAGGCCGGAGAGCGGTTCATCGAAGATGAGCAGTTTTGGATCATGCAGCAGGGCCGCGGCAATCAGCACACGCTGCCTCATGCCCTTCGAGTAGGAAGAGATCGGCGAATACTGCCAGGATTCGAGATTGAGCAGCTTGAGCAGGTTTGTTGCCTTGGTTTCGATCAGCGCTTCGCCGAGTCCGCGAAGCCTGCCTACCAGTTGCAGATATTCGAGTCCGGAGAGGTAGTTATAAAGATGCGCTTCTTCAGGTACGTAGCCGAGGGCGGCGCGAAAAGAGACCATGTCCTTGCCAATATCTTGGCCTTCAAAGAGCACGCGCCCGTCATTGGGCCGCAACAAGCCGGTAATGATTTTGACGGTGGTCGATTTGCCCGCGCCATTCGGGCCGAGAAAGCCAACGATCTCTCCGGGCGCAACCCTGAAGCTGACATCTTCAATGGCGGGAATGCCGCGAAAACTTCTGTACAGGCTTTGAATCTCAAGCATGATGCCGGTCTCCGATTTTCAGCAAAACAAGAGGATGCTCTGAAGCAGACGACTCGATGATCTGCAAACTGAATGTATGGATGGCGCCTCTGGGCACTCCGTCGCTCACGATGCGTAGCTTAATCCGAAGACTGCTCTTGACCTCAACATTGATCTGCCAGCTCACGGAACTCTGCTTGGTAGGCTGTGAACTGCCAGAAAGAGCCGCGAGCGCCAGCAATAGGATGAGTATCCCCTTCATCTGCGGTCTCCAGATATCAATCCAGCCATACCCCTATGTAGCATTCTGCTTATCGACTTGTCAAGCAGTTTACTACATAGGTAAAATGCCCACATGGTTTCAGAGACAAAACTCTCGCACACGGCGGCTATGATCCTTCAGGCGTTGGACGCCGGATATGTCTATGGATTCAGCATTATGGAAATGACCGGCCTGCCCAGTGGCACGGTTTATCCGGCGATGCGGCGGCTGGAGCGCGATGAGCTGATCCTCTCGCGGTGGGAGAAGCAATCCATCGCCGACAACGAACAGAGGCCACCGAGAAAGTACTACAAGCTGACGGCGGTTGGCTGGAAAACGCTACAAGCATCCCGGAGGCGCTATCCGCTGTTGGAGAGGTTAATTCCCTCCGGGGTTGAGGAGGCCGAGAACGTATGAGACCCTCTGCCAAATCGGCTTTTGAGTTTCTCGATCAAGCACTTCTTTGCGGCGCATCGCGGCTTGCGCCCGGTGATATGCGCGCGGAGTGGATGCGCGAGTGGCGAGCGGAACTGTGGCACGTGCGCCAGGAGCGCGCCCCGATGGATCAACTCTCGTGGCAAGCGGAACGTGAGATTGCTTTATTCTGCATAGGTGCCTTTCAGGATGCGTTTTGCCTCGGACGGCAGCGATGGAAGTTGAGTATGCCGTCGTTGACGATGCAAGGGTCGGCGATGCAATGCATCCTGCTGCTTGCCATCTGCCTGATTGCGGCCTATGGGATTGCTCTGCTCTCACCCGGCGTGCGCGCAGAGCGTTTGCTCTCACAGCGTCCGCAATCTTCCGGACTGATGCTGTTACTGGCTTCAGATGACAGCTCCAGCACCATCTCACCCGCGCAATATCAGGCATGGAAGAGACAAAAACACAGTTCATTTGATGGATTTGCCTTTTATCGTGTCAGCGAGGAGAACGTGGGGAGCGAGTCTGGAACGGCCGGATCGCGCCAACATGGAAAGTGGAGAGTAGCGCAAGCCAGTGCAAATCTCTTGTCGCTGCTCGGTCTGCCGGTGCAGTTTGCAAAGCTGGATTCGAACGCTGACTGCAACCTGCCCGATGTGATTTTGAGTGAAGTTATATGGAAGATGGAATTCGACGCAAATCCACATATCGCTGGCAGTATTGTGCAAATCGGCAAACGCAGAGCCAGAGTTGCCGGAGTGGTCGCCGAAGATACCTGGGGGCTGCCGGGAAAGGCTGGCGCATGGATTCTGGAATCGGATTCAGCGATCGCCGCGGGCGGCGCGGGATACGTTGTGGCCCACCTTTCTGGCGGGGGTGGAGAGAAGATGTGGCCTGCCATCTCGCAGATTACCGAATATGGGCCGGACGATTCCGAACACAATTATCTTGGTTACTACATTGATGAATGGAAGCCAGGGGCGTGGGGAATCTATTGGTTCGGCATTCTTCTCGCTTTGATTTCCCTGCCTGCCATCACATCGGTCTCGCTGGGAGAATACAGCTTGAATCCGCAAAAGACCTCACTGCCGAAGAAACTCCTGAGTTGGAGCTTCCTCAGCGCCAAGATCGCACTGTTGCTGCCAATCGTCTATTTTGCTTCGCTCGATCTGGCTTATCTCTGTGTGACTCACGATTCGCATTTGTCACTGGATATTCAGCTTGCTGGCAGTTTTTTTATCGGACTCTTCGGTTTGCGTTGGGCGCTTCTCGATCACCGGCAGCGCTGTCCGGTTTGTCTAAGACATATGGAACATCCGGCTCAGGTGGGCCTCGCCTCCCGGACCTTCCTGGCGTGGAACGGCACGGAGATGATGTGCGTGGGCGGCCATACACTGCTGCATATTCCCGCGCTGCCGACCAGTTGGTTCGATGCACAGCGTTGGTTGTATCTGGATACCTCATGGGAGTTTTTGTTTGTCGGTTCAGGTGTGGGATAAAGAATGCGATGGCAGTTTCAGGTTTTCATCCCAAAGGCAGGAACTCGGAAAGCCGGCTTGCAACTGAATCTTCCGTCCCTGAAATGAGGCCGGATTCGCTCCGGCGAAGTTGATTTGTTTAATCTCGATTCGTTCAGAGCGCTTCAAAAACAGGCAATCGTAATCCGACTCTCCTCGATGTGCACACAGAGGAATGGTGTCAATGGATTGAATTGCATTTCAGGACGGTTCCGGAGGAGTACAAACGAAGGAGTGGTGGCCAGAGACGGGATTGAACCGCCGACGCCGGCCTTTTCAGGGCCGCGCTCTACCACTGAGCTATCTGGCCTCAGTGCAAACTTCGTGCTGCATACACGGCCCGGATTCCAACACAACCGGAGGCTCGCACGAATCCGCAAGATGCGCGATGCAACGACTGAAAACAGTATATCAACTCACCGGTTGCCAAGCCAAACCGGCACACCTATAAACCATCGTATGCACCATATGAACCCGATATGGCGCCTGCCTGCGGCGTACGCCGGCTGGCCGCTTGAAACCGTGGTGCTCTACACTGGAAGTATTATGCGCCGATTTATTTCTCTTGCCGCCATCTTCCTGCTTGTTGTCACAGCTTCCAATCTGCCTGCGCAGCCTTCGGTCCAGGAGGCCCGCGCCATCCACGCCTATCAGGCCGCGCAACAGGCCGGCCCGCTGGCGTTGCGCGCCTTTCTGGCGCAGTTTCCCAAAGGGGCCGACCTGCACGTTCACCTCTCCGGCGCGGTCTATGCCGAGACTTTCATCCGCGACGCCGGCGAAGACGGCTTGTGCGTGGACCCGGCCGCCCTTCGCTTCGCCGCGCCTCCCTGTACTCCTCCCCTCGAACCGGCCGCACTGTTGCCAGCCCATCAGCCGCTCTATGACCGGTTGGTGGATGCCTTTTCAATGCGCAGCTTTGTGCCCACCGCCAGTTTCAGCGGCCACGACCAGTTCTTCTCGACCTTTGAGCGCTTTGCCGGAATAAACAGAAGGCATATCGGCGAGTGGGTCGATGAGGTTGCCAGCCGAGCTGCCCAGCAGAATCAACAATATATCGAGCTGATGGAGACGCCGGTTTTCACCCACGCCGCGTATATTGCCAAGCAAAACCCGTTGAATCCGGATTTTGCCCAGTATCGCCAGACGCTGCTGGCGCTGGGCTTGCGCGACGAGGTCTTTGTGGACCGCGAAGATGTCCGTGCGGCCGAGGCGCTGCGTCGCCAGATCGAGCAGTGCGGCACGATCCAAGCCGCGCCTGCCTGCCAGGTCCAGACCCGGTACATCTACCAGGTGCTCCGCGGCGCGCCGCCAGAGCAGGTCTTTGCGCAGGCCATGCTCGGCTTTGAAACCGTGCAGGCGAGCATCGATGCGCACGAAAGCGGCTTTGTCGGCATCAACTTCGTCATGCCGGAAGACGGCTTCATCTCCATGCGCGACTATAACTTGCAGATGAAGATGCTCGACTACCTGCACTCGGTCTATCCACAGGTTCACATCAGCCTACATGCCGGAGAGTTGGCGCCCGGCCTGGTGCCGCCCGAGGGGCTGCGTTTTCATATCCGCCAGGCCGTCGAACTGGGCCACGCCGAGCGGATCGGCCACGGCGTCGATGTGATGCAAGAGGATGACGCGCCAGAATTGCTCAAGGAGATGGCCCAAAAGCACGTAATGGTCGAGATCAATCTCAGCTCGAATGAAGCAATTCTGGGCGTCAAAGGCACTAACCATCCCTTTCCGCTCTATCTCGCCGCCCACGTCCCGGTCGCCCTCTCCACCGACGATGAAGGCGTCAGCCGCATCGACATCACGCACGAATACGTGCGCGCCGCGCGCGATTATCACCTCACATACCGGGATTTGAAGCAACTGGCCCGCACCAGCTTGGAACACAGCTTCCTCTCCGGAGCCAGCCTCTGGGCCGCGCCCGACTCATTCACCGCGCCCGTTGCAGCCTGCAGAACGCAACCCAGTACTGACATTCCCTCCCCCGCCTGCAAAGCCTTCCTAGACGGCAGCGAAAAGGCCGCCGCGCAATGGGAGCTGGAACGCCGCTTCCGGGTCTTTGAATCAAAGTGGTGAATGTGCCGATTATTCTTGAAGAAGAGTAATTCCGGCGTGGCGGATCGGGGGAGGAACTGATCGGAAATCGCGGAACTCGAAAGAACGGAAGAGACTGTCTCTGCCGCCGCGTGCTGGGCCATCCCAGCATCGTGCTATTGATCGCTCTTTTTGCGCTTCCGGTAGCGCTGTGTTCTCAGTCCGCCGCTCCGCTTCCGGAGGCCGCCGTCAACTTGCCGGGCAGCATCCACGGCGTCGTGATGGACCGGGATGGCACCGTCTGCGAAGGCGCTCTCATCACACTCGAACTCTCCGGCCCCGCCGCTGGGAAGCCGAGATCGGCAATCTCAGCAAGCGATGGCCGATACCTCTTCGGCGATCTTCCCCCCGGCAGCTTCAAGCTCACGATCTCTTCGCAGGGGTTTGCGACCCAAGTCATCACCGGTCAACTCCACTCCGGCGAAAGCTATGAGGCGCCGCCCATCACGATCCTGGTCAACCGCGTGCAAAGCGAAGTGCAGGTGACGGCATCGCAGCAGGAGATTGGCCTGGAGCAGGTGCGGGAAGAGGAGCATCAGCGTGTGCTTGGCCTCATCCCCAACTTCTTTGTCAGCTACGCGCCCGACGCGCCGCCGCTCACCTCCAGACAAAAATTCTACCTCGCATGGAAGTCTTCGATCGACCCGGTTACGCTGCTTGGCTCTGGATTCATAGCGGGAGTTGAGCAAGCAAGTAACACCTATAGCGGCTTCGGACAAGGCACGGAGGGATATGCCAAGCGCTTCGGAGCCAATTACGCTGACAACTTTATCGGAACCATGCTCGGCGGCGCGTTACTGCCCTCCCTGCTGAAACAAGACCCCCGCTACTTCTACAAAGGCACGGGCAGCAAACGCTCGCGCATCTTCTATGCCATCAGCAGCTCGGTCATCTGCAGAAGCGACAGCGGACACCGGCAGGCCGACTACTCCGGCATCATCGGCAGCTTCGCCGGAGCAGGAATTTCCAACCTCTACTATCCGGCTGCCAACCGCAATGGTATGACGCTGACCCTCGAAAATGTTCTCGCCGGCAAGGCTTCCGGCGCAATCCAGAATCTCTTCCAAGAGTTTGTCGTCCGAAGATTGACCCCAAAACTGCCCGATTACGGCTCGACCAAGCAGTAATCGCAAACGCTCTTTCCTGAAATCCGCCTCCGATTTACACTCCTTTCATGGATAACGAGCGCATCCGCTCCATCTGCCTGGCGCTGCCGCACACGGCTGAAACCCTCAACTGGGGCCATGTCCTCGTCTATTGGGTGGGCGACCGCGCGATTGGCGGCAAGATGTTCGCCCTGACCAACGCCGACGGCATGGAGACTCCCGTGCTCAGCTTCCACTGCGGCCCAGAGCGCTACCACGAACTGCTGGAGATCGAGGGAATCCGCCCTGCGCCTCACCTGGCCAGAGCCTCTTGGGTGGCGCTGGAACGGTGGAATGCGCTCAGGCCGCGCGAGATCGAGGAGGAGCTAAGCCGCGCTCACGCGCTGATCTATCAGAAGCTGCCCAAGCGCACTCAGGCCGCGTTACAACTGCCGGAAAAGGAGCGCGCCAAACTCATCCGCGAGCGCAAAAAGCTGTTGGCGGCGCAGCGCTAGGCTGTCTTGGTGCTTTATCCGCTGATCTGGCTGCTGCTGCTGCCTTTTCGCATGGCAGGTATCGCTGTGAATGGCGTGCTGGAACTGGTGCGCGCAATCTTCTTTCTTCCCATGCGCCTGATCCGCGCCATTTGATTCTGTCTATATTGCGCCGGCCAATCGACTCGAATCATTAGAAAACTCCAGAAATAATCCGTCGTGCCGATAGATTTTCTGAGGCATAACTCATGATTCGCTCCTTCGTGCTCCCGCTTGCCGCCGGCCTGGCCCTCCTGAACGCCCCGATTTACGCCGCGGTCGAGACCATTCCGGTCATTCACAACGAGCCTATCACCATTCAAATCCTCCGTGGCAGCGATGGTTTGCCCCTCGCCCATCTGCATCTGATTCTGATTGCGGGCTATGATCAGCACGATCTGCGCATTCAGCTCTTCCGCGAAGAGGTGATCTCCGACGCCAATGGCCGTGTGCGGCTCTCCAGCCAGTTGGCGAATCTGCCCTGGCTTCAGGTCTGGGTCAATAAAAAGCCGCTCTGTCAGGCTCATCCTCACTCCGCCAGCTTCAGCATCGAAGTGATTCGCCGTGACGGGCTGAGCGCTCCCAACCGATGCGGCACGGCCACCGTCCCTGACGCGCCGGGCCTCTTCACCGTCTTCGTGAAAGGCAACCGCAGCGCCGCATCTATTTTGCTGGCGAGGCTGCCGGGGGAGTAATGTCCTTGCCTTCGTAGATGATCTTCATGGTTGCGCCAAACTGCTTGTAATCTGTGTACTTGATGGTGTCACGGATATGCACGTCCTGAGCCATATAGCCAGGCCCCCCGCTGAAGTGCAGAATCCCCTCGCCTTTGGTGTACACCGGAAACCAGTAGTGGCCATCCACCTGCTGCCGCCAGGTCATGAAGGGAGGATGCAGGTCCTCATTTCCCTTGCGCGTGTCGTCCGGAACCATGCGGCCATTGGTCACCACAATCTGCAAGTCGGTCGAATCCACCCAGATGCGCCCACTGAAGTAGCGGTGCTTCTTTTCGATCACTTTGGGGCTGACGTCAAACACGTAGCAATCCAGCTCGTCCACCTTTTGCCGCCCCACATACTTCAAGTTGTACTGTGCGATCTCCTCATTCGTCAGCACGAAAGAGTATCCACGCTGAATATCCACCAGGTCCGAAGGCGACATGGAGACCCGCTGCAGGGTGTCTTGCGGAGCATAAACCACCTTCTCGCTCCGCTTGCCCGCCGAGTCGAAGATCACGTCGTCCACCTCGTACCACTCGCCATCGATCTTGTTGTCGTCGTCGATGGTCTGCACGCGGGCGACGCGGCGAAAGGTGTAGTGGTTCAACGCCTGCTGAAACTCGCTCTCCTTGGCGGAAAATTGGCGAATGATCTCCTCCGGCGCAATCGCAGGCGCACTAATGTCCATCCGCCCGAAGCCAGAGTCCAGCGGCATCGGCGTAAAAGTGTCCTTGCTCTGCGCGCTGGCAGTCAAGGCCACTCCCGCCGCCAGAAACGCCAATATCCGTCGAATTCGCATCTTGATCTGCACCCTTTGCACTTCTGTCAGATTAGACGCAGAGAGGGGGAAACCGGGTTGCGCCATTTACCCTCCCGCAAAGATTGGCCTTCGGTCAAGATTGCAGGCTATCTCGCCCGGAGCGGGAGCGATGCCGGGTCGCTCCTCCAGCTCACTACGCGATTGTTCCGGAAATACACTACGGAAGCTCCGTACTCAAACTTGTCTTCGGTAAATGCCGTCGGAGTTCCTTGCACCACCAGCACCATATCTTTTGACGATCCCACCGAAAAATACTCCATATCCGGATTGACAGAAGTGCTCGGCCACAGCTTGACGCGAATCGGCGAGGAGACGGGGTCGATGCGCCAGCCGATGACCTCATTGTCCTTGAGAAATAACTCCGACTTGCCGTAAACCAGCCTGTCCTCCGAGGAAGCTGTCGGCGGGCCTTGCTGCGTGATGACCTCGTCCCTGGTGGAACCGACGGTCACATAGGGCTTGAGAAGATGAGATGCGCTCTGAGCCGGATGAGGTAGGCTCTTCACCGGCTGGCGGCTCTCTGCGCTCTGATGCGCGGGCTGTTCGGATTGCGGGATGACTGCGGGCGCGGGTCTGCGCGGGTCCAGACGGTGCAAATCCTCCTCGATGGCATCCAGAAATCTTTGTTCTGCTCCCGCAATCCCACGCAGCGGGTTCACTCTGCCGGAAGCAAGGTCGTTTACACTCATCGGGCCTGAGGAGTAAGGAGCATTCAAGGCGATCCCGGCGTCTTTGACGACGACAATCACGACGACAATCAGCACCGCGATGAAGATAATTCTGAATGCAGGCCAAAGCCGGAAGCTAGGCTTGGTATTCAAGAATCCAATCGGCGTCAATTCGACGGTTGAAGCTGCTTTCTCAGCTACTGGAGGCTTCGTCTGCGCTTGCGATGTTGCAACCGGGGCCATGTTCTCTGGCGGTCGCCACGGCCCGCGCTCGGTTGAGGTCGAAGTCAGGAACTCGTAGGCGGAGTTGATCTCCTTCAGCTTTGCAGCCGCCGACTCTTTCAAGGCATCGTCACCCTCGAAGCGGTCGGGAGACCAGACCTTGACGAGCAGGCGATAGGCATTGCGGATCTCATTCTCTGCCGCTTCCGGCTCCAGGCCGAGAAGTTGCAAAGCGGCGCAGTGTGCGCACCGAGAGCTTTGGTCGTCGATCAGATTGCCGCAGGAACAGGTTTTCATTTCGCCCGCGCAGCCCTCGTTCCTTTCTCTAAATTGGGAGACAGCCTCATGATAAGAGAGTCCCTCTGCTGCAAAGCGCAGCCCGCTCAGAGAATCTTGAACGCATTCATGAACGCATCGCGCTGGGTTGCCGTATGCCCCTTCGCGGTGGTGACGATCAACTGATAGAAGCGCACTCCGGCCAGATACTCATGAACGTCGTAATTCCATCCATCCGAGTCGGTCGCCGTGTAAGCGCGCCCCGGAACGCCGCCCAGTTCGATCTCCACATCGCTCAGCAGCGTCTTGCCCGCAACCGCTCCATCGCGCGTCTTAGCCAGCATTGTCTGCGGAGCTCCATTGATAACATCCGCCGCATAATCGTTGTACATCACAATGTAGCTGGTGTTGCCATTGTCTGCTTCGGAGAAAAACTCGTAGAGCTTGGCAGTCCCTCCGTTCTTCAAACTGACATCTTCGGTATTCTGCTTCGGAGCGCCGGGAAATTGGGTACTGAAGCGTCCATCGGTGGAGGTAAAGGCTTGCATCGGCGGATCGACGGCGGAGGCAACCCCAGCCAGCAGAAACAGTACAACCACCATCCGCATCCAAAATCGGCTGAATCTTCGGATTCTCATACTCGCTCCTTTGACGTGATTTCTCCGGGACAGCCAGCGTGCACAATGAAAAATAGGCAATCAACGGCGGAAAGTAGGTACATTCCACCTGAGACGCATCACCATGTCAAGTTATTTGTGCGGCAAATCTCGCTTTTGCGGCAGCTCTTCCGCGCCGGAGGCGCAAACTCCGTAAAATGGGAAGTGGATGGCATTCACCGAGCAATACGATGTGGCCGTGGTGGGCGCTGGGCACGCCGGCTGCGAGGCGGCGATGGCGGCGGCGCGCATGGGCCTCAAAGTCGCGCTGATCACGATGAACCTCGATCTGATCGCGCAGATGAGCTGCAATCCCGCCATCGGCGGCGTCGCTAAAGGCCATCTGGTCCGCGAGGTGGACGCGCTGGGCGGCATCATGGGCGAGGTCGCCGACGCTGTCGGAATTCAGTTCCGGCTGCTGAATGCCTCGCGCGGCCCTGCCGTATGGAGTCCCAGAGCGCAGTGCGACAAGCAGCTCTATCGAGTCAGAATGCGCGAGGTGCTGGAATCGCAGCCGGGGCTTCATATTCGCCAGGCTGAGGTCGTCGATCTGGTGATTGACGACAGGGAACAGAGGCGGCGAATCCTCGGCCTCAAACTGCGCGATGGCCGCCAACTCCTGGCCGGGGCCACCATCATTACCACCGGCACATTTCTCAACGGCCTGATTCACTGCGGCGAGGAACAGTATCCCGCCGGGCGCAGCGGAGAGCCGGCCTCGGTTCTACTTGGCGAGGCGCTGCGAGCGCTCGGCCTGCGAACCTGCCGTTTGAAGACTGGAACGCCGCCGCGCCTCGATGGCCGCACCATCCGCTGGGAGGCCTTTGAAGAGCAGCCGGGTGACGCGGAGCCGACCCCCTTCAGCTTCCGCACAAAAAAAATCATTCAGCCGCAGATCTCCTGCCACATCGCCTTCACCACGCCGGAGACGCTGCGGATTATTCGCGAAAATGTCCACCGCTCGGCGATGTACTCAGGGCGGATCGAAGGCATCGGGCCGCGCTATTGCCCATCGATCGAAGACAAGATCGTAAAGTTTCCCGACAAGACGCAGCACCAGTTTTTCCTGGAGCCTGAAGGCCTGCACACCCACGAGGTCTACATCAATGGAATGTCCACCTCGCTGCCGATGGAGGTGCAATTTCAAATTGTCCGCTCGATACCGGGTCTCGATCAGGCGGAGATGCTGCGTCCCGGCTATGCCATCGAGTACGACAGCATCGACGCGACCGAGTTGGACCGCTCGCTGCGCGTGAAGGCCTTTACAGGTCTTTATCTTGCCGGACAGATCAACGGGACAAGCGGGTATGAAGAGGCCGCCTGCCAGGGCATCATGGCCGGCATCAACGCCGCGCTCTGGCTGAAAGGCGAGCCGCCCTTCACCATTGATCGGACCGAGGGCTACACCGGCGTTCTGATTGACGATTTGATCTCGAAGGGGACGAATGAACCTTATCGGATCTTCACCTCGCGCGCCGAGTTCCGGCTGCATCTGCGCATCGACAACGCCGACCGCCGCCTGACTCCGCACGGGCGCAGGCTGGGGCTGATCGATGACGCGGCGTGGGCGGAGTATGAGCACAAGCAGGCGAGGCGCTCCGCGCTGTTGAGCTTTCTGACCGGGGGCAAGGTCAATCCGGAAGAGCTTCGCGCCGCCGGATTTGGCGAACTGACCGCGACCGCCGGCCTCACCTGGGCGCAACTGCTCAAGCGCCCAGAGGTGCGCATCGAGAACGTGATGAGCGCGATGTGTGAGGTACTGGCCAAAGACCCTCTGCTCGCGGAGTTGATCCTCAATCCCGATCTATCTCCCGAAGCGCGTGCCGCGTTGCGCAACGAAGCCCGCGCCGTCGAGACCGAGATCAAGTTTGCCGGCTATCTGGAGCAGCAGACCAAATCCATCGCCAAACTGAAGGCCGCCGAAGCCGTCGCAATTCCGGAGTGGATGGATTACGGCGCCATCAGCGGGCTGTCGCGGGAGATGCGTGAAACGCTCAACCGCGTGCGCCCGGCGACCATCGGTCAGGCCAGCCGCATCTCCGGCGTGACGCCAGCGGCGCTTGGTTTGGTTCATGTCTCGATCCGTCTGCAAGGTGCAAAGCGGGAGCGCGACTCCGCAACTCAGCCTGCGGGATGATCGCAGCGCCTCGTACAATAAAGATGGAGCCCCGCCCTGCCAATGGCCGACGAAAAACAAAAGAAATCTCAAAAGCCCGATGAAGATCCGGTTGGCAAGGTCTACGACTCCCGCTTGATGCGCCGGCTCGGCCACTATCTGCGCCCTTACTGGATTCAGGCCACCATCTCCACGCTGGCCGTCAGCCTGAAATCTCTCAGCGACGTGACCGGTCCCTACCTGGTCATGGTAGCCATCGACCGCTACTTCCCCACCGGCTCCCATTCGCCGCTCGCCACCAGCCTTCTGGCTCACAGCCTGGGAAAAACCAACTGGCTCACCAGCCGTCTTCCCGCCGATCCTTATCAGGGCATCACGCGATTGGCTGCGATCTATTTAGCCGCGCTGCTCTGCGCCTACTTTTTTGAGTTTGTTCAGACCTATCTGATGCAGTGGACCGGCCAGAAACTGATGTTCGATCTGCGCCGCGACATCTTTCGCCATATGCAGCGGATGCACATCGGCTTCTTCGATACCCATGCCGTGGGCCGCCTGGTCACCCGCATCACCTCCGACGTGGACGCCATCAATGAAATGTTCACCGCCGGCGTCCTGGCCATCGTCGACGACTTCTTCAACCTCGCCATCATGGCCGGGGTCATGCTTGCCATCAACTGGTGGCTGGCTCTCTTGGCTTTCTCGGTTCTGCCCTTGATTCTCGTGGTCACACGCCTCTTCCGCGATCACGTCCGCGCCAGCTTCCGACGTGTCCGCGCCGCCATCGGACGCATCAACAGCTTTACCCAGGAACACATCTCCGGCATGAGCGTCGTCCAGCTCTTTAACCGCGAGCAGCGCGCCTTTGACGACTTCGAAGATGTCAATCGCCAGCACATGATCGCCTTCAAGGACACCATCTTCGCCTATGCCCTCTACTATCCCGCCGTCGAGTTGCTCTCCGCCATTGCCATCGCCCTCGTCATCTGGCGCGGCGGCTTCGGCGTGCTCTCCGGTGGGGTAACCGTCGGCGTGCTCGCCATGTTCATCCAGTATTCGCAGCGCTTCTGGCGGCCCATTCAGGACCTCAGCGATAAGTACAACATCCTGCAATCGGCCATGGCCGCATCAGAGCGCATCTTCAAACTCCTCGACACCGAGCCGGAGATCGTCAGCCCCGCCGCACCGCTCAAGGGAGACGGCAGTAACCGTATCGAATTCCGTCACGTCTGGTTCACCTATCAAAAGCTCACGCCTGAGCAACAGGCTGCGGTGGCTGATTTCATACAAGACAACTCCCGTTCAAGAGAAGCATCCGGATCGACTGCATTCGCGCCACAGGCGCCGCTGGCCCCACCGCAGGTGGAATGGATTCTGAAGGACGTTTCCTTCACCGTCGAACCGGGCCAGACCGTCGCCATCGTTGGCCACACCGGCGCGGGCAAAACCACGCTCATCAGCCTGATGATGCGCTTCTACGACGTCACCGCCGGTCAGATACTGGTGGACGGCATCGACCTGCGCCAGCATGATTTGACCGCACTCCGCCAGCACTTCGCCGTCGTCCTGCAAGACCCCTTTCTCTTCACCGGCACATTGGCGGAAAACATCCGTTTCGGCAATGAGGCGATCACAGATGGCGATCTCCGTCAGGCGGCGCGCGACGTGAATGTGCTGGACTTTATCGAGAGCCTGCCCCACCAATTCGACGAACCGGTGCAGGAACGCGGCAACTCGCTCTCCACCGGCCAAAAGCAGCTCATCAACTTTGCCCGCGCTCTAGCCTACAATCCACGCATCCTCATTCTTGACGAGGCGACTTCGAGCGTAGACACCGACACGGAGTTGCGCATTCGCGGCGCGTTGGAGCGCATGGTCGAAGGGCGAACCAGCGTGCTGATCGCGCATCGGCTCTCCACCGTGCAGCGGGCCGAGACCATTCTCGTGATGCACAAGGCCCAATTGCGCGAGATAGGATCGCACCAGCAACTTCTCGCCCAGCGCGGTCTCTACTGGAAGCTCTATCAATTGCAATATAAGGATCAGGAGAGTGACGTTGCCCGCGCACTTCCACTGAGGGCCTGATAACACAAGCTCAGTTGGCGGCTAGAGCAATTTCGGAATTGCTGTACTCCGAAACCTCAGACTCAAGTTGCTTATCCCTCAAGAATAAGCCGCCTTTCACCGCTCTCAATGAGTCTACGTGTATTCCAAAATTGCTCTAGTACTACGGTTGGAGATCGAGGATTCCGGAGGGAGCAGGAGTCTTCAGGCTCATGAAAACAGTCTCAGTCTCTGAATTTCCCCAGGTCCCGAAATCTGGACATTGGGGCATCCATCTGGAGTTATAGTAAGTTGCGCGTGTAAAGATAGATGGCTAATGCGAAGATCGCCCAGTAAAGAGCCTGAATGGCAACCGCGATCCCGACATTCAGCAACCGATTCCTGCCACAATAACTGAAAACTGAAGTGCAAGGATTATTCGCTCGAATACGAAGGCTGCACCATGTCCAAACTATGGAAGCGCAGCTTCCGAGAATTGCACTGAGCGGAACTGTAAGTATGAGAACCATCGGTCCCTGGCCATCACAGTGCGAGCCTTGAGCGCTCATATCTCTGCACCAACTTGACTCCGCCGGGAATAACATGGCAATCGCTGTGATCTCGCCTACGATTCCACCGAGAGTACCCAGGAACACTTTCTTCCAGAAGCCCAATTTAAGGCCTGACGCTTGGTTTTGCGGAGAAAATTCCAAACGCGAGACAACGTAACGAGATACAGTCAATAAGACCAATGATGGAGTTGCGGCGAAGAATAGAAGAAATGCTGCCGCAAAGCAACACAAGAATAATTCACTGAAATTCTGAATGTGAGCCATATCTTCCACCAACTAACTTACCGAGATCAACGACAAGCCAACTGGGAACAGTGCCAGGCGCCCCACCCTCGCCGCTGTCATCCTGAGCGAAGCGAAGCGAAGTCGAAGGACCTGTGTTTCGTTCTGTTGCGGCTAGGCTGGAATACCTAAAAACTCACTCCGGCAGCTTCGCGTCCAGCACTTCCTGCGCCCGCGCCGCGCGCCACGCAGCCAGTCGCTCGTAGAGTGCCGTATCATTCAACGCTAGAATCTCCGCCGCAAAGAGCGCCGCATTCCCCGCTCCGGGCTTGCCGATGGCCAGTGTGGCAACGGGAATTCCCTTGGGCATCTGCACCATCGAGAGCAGCGAATCCAGGCCGTTGAGTGGCGTAGCAGCAATCGGCACGGCCAGTACGGGAAGCAGTGTCTTGGCCGCCATGACGCCAGCCAGATGCGCCGCACCGCCGGCTCCGGCGATCAGCACGCGAATGCCGCGCTCCCGAGCAGTTTCCACATATTCGAAGAGTTGATCGGGAGTGCGATGCGCGCTCAACACCCGCGCCTCGCAGGGAATCTCCAGTGCACGCAGAATCTCAACGGCAGCCGAAAGCACTTCATAGTCATTCTTGCTGCCCATCACGACGCCTACCAATGGTTGATCGCTCATAGCCCAATTATATAAGGGGCGATCTCTGCCGCGAAGCTACTCCGCTTCGGCGGCTTTGTGCGTCTTGCGCTTGGGCTTGATCTCACTCTGCACAGGGCTGGGCGCGGGAGCCATCGCCGGATCCCAGTAGAGCAGGCGTGCGCAACTGTCGCAGGTCAGCAGCTCACCCTCGCGGAGCTGATTCCAGGTCTGCGGGCGTACGCCCATGCGGCAGCCGGTGCACTGCAGATTGTCGACGCGCGCCAGCCCCGTGCCGCGCGAACCGCAAAGGCGGTCGAAGCGGGTGAGCACATCGGATTCGATGAGCGGACGCAGCGCCTCCCGTTCGAGATTAAGCGCGGCCAGCTCGCGGTCGTACTCCGCTTGCCGGAGGGCGACGCGCTCGCGGGTCTTGTCGAGGGCGACGGCCAGAACTTCAACCTGGGCGCGGGCGGCAGCCAAAGCAGCTTCCTGCGCCTCGGTGCGCTCCAGGCTGGCGAACTCCTCTGCCTCCAGGCGCTCGGCCTCGGTCTCGGCAAAGTGGAGCTCATGCTCGACAGCGGTAGCCTGTTCGGAGGTCTTGATGGAATCCTGCTGCGCGCGATAGCGTGCGGCCTTCTGGCGGTGCGTGGCAATCTCGCGCTCCAGCCGTGCGCGGAGGGATTCTTCGCGGGTCAGAGCGTCAGAGGCTTCGGCTGCCTGGCGCTCGGCTGCGGCCAGCGCCGCCTGAGCCTGGGCAATCTCCGCAGGCAGCGCGCGCGCGGCCTGTGTCAGGCGCGAGCGTTCCAACTCCACCGCTTGCAGTTTCACGAGGTTTTCAATTTGCGCTAGCATCCGTGTATTGAAGTCTACGGCATCGGGCGTCCAATAGAAAATCGGCGCTGGCAAAATCCTGCGACAATGGAAGCAAGTTGGGAGGCGGGCTTGACCGAAGTTCGAGGATCGTTCTGGCGAAGACGCCGCTGGGTGAAGTGGCTTGCCGGCGTATTGTTGCTGGCGCTTGCCCTTGCAGCTTTGCTCGTAAACCTCGGATTGCAGAGGGCCGAGCCATTCTTGCGCGCCCGCATCGTCGAAGCCTTGGAGAACCGCTTCCACGCTCGTGTGGAGTTGGACGGCTTTCGCCTTTCTCTGATCCACGGGCTGTCTGCCGAGGGCCGGGGGCTGCGCATTTGGTCGCGGACAGATCAAGCCGAGCCGCTGATTCGTCTGGATCAGTTCAGCTTTCACGCGCCGTTGCGCTACGCGCCGGGTAAGCCGATTCACATCTCCGTTGTAGAAATGAAGGGGCTGAGCATTCATATTCCGCCAAAGCTGCGCGATGAGAATGCCTCCGGCGTGCTCGCTTCCCAGATTGCTCCCGCCGAAAAGCCCAGAAGCGCAATCGCCGGCCTTGTGAGTTTCGATGTGGACACCATGGAGTGCACCGGCGCCGATCTGCTGATCGAAACCAGCAAGCCCGGAAAATTGCCGATGGATTTTGCAATTCGACACTTGAAGCTGACAAATATCTCGGCGGGCGGTGCGATCGGCTTCGACGCCGAGCTGACCAATCCCAGGCCCACGGGCGCAATCAAGGCCACAGGCAGCTTTGGCCCCTTGATTGGAACGAATTTTGGCGAGGCGCCCGTGGTTGGTGAGTACCGCTTCGATCACGCGGATCTCTCCGGATTCAATGGGATCGCGGGAATTCTCAATTCGACGGGCCGCTTTCAGGGAACCTTGCGCGAACTGATCGTGGATGGAGAGACGAAGACGCCGGATTTCCGCCTAACCCACTTTGGTAACCCTATGCCGCTTTCTACGCGCTTCCATGCTCGCGTGGATGGGACCAATGGGGACACTTGGCTGGAACCTGTGGATGCGACGCTGGGCCGTTCGCATTTCATTGCGCAGGGACAGATTGAGCGCGTGGCAGCGGCGAACTCCGAGGGTGCGCCGCGCTTCAGCGGACACGATATTGCGCTCACGGTCACGATGAACGGAGCGCGGATCGAGGATTTTCTGCGTCTGGCCAGCCACTCAGGCAACGTGCTGCTGACCGGCGATCTGGTGATGCAGACCACGCTGCACATTCCACCGGGGCCGGCGCCGGTCCATCAGAGACTTGAACTGGCTGGCAAGTTTGCGCTGGAGAATGCGCAGTTCACCAGTCAGAAGATTCAGAAGCGCATCGCGGAGCTGAGCCTGCGCGGCCAGGGGCGGCCCGATGAGCTGAAGACCGCCGATCCGGCCAGCTTCTTCGCGCAGATGAAAGGCGACTTCCGGCTGGCGGAAGAAGTGGTTACGCTGCCCGCGCTGAAGTTCAACGTGCCCGGTGCGGAGATCGAACTCAAGGGTGCGTATCAGATCGAGGGCGGCCTGCTGAACTTCGATGGAAACGCCAGAATGGAGGCTTCCGTCTCCAGGATGGTGGGCGGCTGGAAGGGGTTGCTGATCTCCCCCGCCGACCGCTTCTTCAAGAAAGACGGTGCCGGGACCGAGGTTCCCATCCACATTGAAGGAAGCCGCGAAGAGCCGAAGTTCGGCATCGACTTCGATCGCATGAAACGGCAGGAAAATCCCTGAGCAGCAATTGATGTCTGAGTCGGCGTGAGCATATCGGCGAATCGATTTGACCGGATTCTCCATTGCGGCAGTGCGGAGGGTTAGAGGGGCTGCTGTCCGATGGCGCGTACGCTCTTTTCGATTGCCATGCGGTCCAGCGTCGCCAGGGGCAGACTGAGAAACAGTTGCACGCGATTGCGTATCTGGTGAAAAGTCTGCGTGAAGGCCGCGCGTTTCACTTCATCTGTGCCTTCCACGGCCGCTGGATCAGGAAAGCCCCAATGCGCTGTTACCGGATGTCCAGGCCAATACGGACAGGCCTCGCCCGCCGCGTTGTCACAGACCGTCACCACAAAATCCATCTCCGGTGCGCCGGGTTGCGCAAACTCATCCCAGCTCTTGCTGCGCAACTCTTCGACCGGGTAGCCCAGCGCACGCACCTGCTCGACGGCGAAGGGATTCACCTTGCCGCTGGGGTGGCTGCCCGCGCTGTAGGCACGGAAGCCTCCCGCGCCCATCGTGTTGAAAAGCGCCTCGCCCATGATGCTGCGCGCCGAGTTGCCGGTGCAGAGAACGAGAATGTTGTAGGGCCTTGGCATAAATTTCTCCTTATGTAACTTGCTCAGAAATACTTCTGTTTCATCCACAGCGAGACCTGCACCAGCAGAATCAATGCGGGAACCTCGACCAGCGGGCCGATGACCGCGGCAAAGGCCGCGCCGGAGTTGAGGCCGAAGACAGCGACGGCAACCGCAATGGATAACTCGAAGTTATTGCTGGCCGCGGTAAACGAGAGCGTGGCGGTCTTTGAGTAATCGGCGCCCACTTCGCGGCCCATCCAGAAGCTGACAAAAAACATCGCCACAAAATAGATCAGCAGCGGCACGGCGATGCGCAGCACATCCAGAGGAAGCTGGACGATCAAATTGCCCTTCAAACTGAACATCACCACGATGGTGAAAAGCAGAGCGAACAACGTCAACGGGCTGATGGTGGGGACAAAGCGCGTCTGATACCACGCACGGCCTTTGGCGCGCACCAGAATGAAGCGCGTCAGCATTCCGGCCAGGAAGGGAATGCCGAGATAGATAAAGACGCTCTGAGCAATCTGACTCATGTGAATGTCCACCACCACGCTTTTTAATCCCACCAGCGGAGGCAGCACGGCCAGAAAGAACCAGGCATAGACGCTATAGAAGAGCACCTGAAAGACGCTGTTGAAGGCTACCAGGCCGGCGGCGTAATCGGTGTCTCCCTTGGCCAGCTCATTCCACACAATCACCATAGCGATGCAGCGCGCCAGTCCGATCAGAATCAAGCCGGTGCGGTACTCCGGATAACCACGCAGAAAGATCACCGCCAGTGAAAACATGAGTAATGGACCAATTACCCAGTTCTGCACGAGCGAGAGGCCCAGCACCTTGCGATTGCGAAAGACTTCGCCCAGCTGGTCATACTGCACCTTGGCCAAGGGCGGATACATCATCAGGATCAGACCGATGGCGATGGGAAGGTTCGTGGTGCCCGCCTGAAAGCGTTGCAGTTGCACCGGAAAGGCCGGAACAAAACGCCCCAGCACGACGCCCACGGCCATAGCCAGGAAGATCCAAAGCGTCAAAAACCGATCGATGAAGGACAGCTTTGAAGCTCTAATCGATACTGGGCCGCAAAGCTCTGAATTACCCGCCATTCAATCTCTCCTCTGTGGCAAAAGTGTGAATCAATGAAGATTGGGTACTCCATGTCCCGTCTTTGGGAGCTGCGATTCCACGAACCGATCAGCCGCAACACCCCGGCGCGCAGCATCCGCCGCCCGGCTTGGTTGCGCGAATGAAGGCACTGATGAATTTGCCCTCGACCAGCGGTGCGATGGCATCGACGTCGATCCTGGCCGCGACTAGAAAATGCCGCGCGTCCTCGATTGAGTAAATGCGCGTCGGTTCTATGGAGATGCCGGTAAACCCACTCACCGCCAGCTTGGCCGCATAATCCTTTTCATCCAGCGCACCAGCGATGCAGCCTACCCACAGCAACATGCTCTGGCGCACCTGCTCATCCACTTCGCCGCGCGTTACTACATCGGAAACGGCGAACCTGCCTCCGGGCTTTAGCACGCGAAAGGCTTCGCGCAGCACGCGATCCTTGTCGGCGGAGAGATTGATGACGCAGTTTGAGATGACTACGTCCACTGAATGATCGGGAAGAGGAATCTTCTCGATTTCGCCTTTGAGGAACTCGACATTTTCTACCCCCGCTTGCCGCTGATTTTCGCGCGCCAGCGCCAGCATATCGTCGGTCATATCCAAGCCATAGGCTTTGCCGGTTGGCCCCACGCGTTTGGCGGAGAGCAGCACGTCGATGCCGCCGCCGGAGCCTAGATCGAGCACCGTCTCGCCCGGCCTCAGCTCAATCAGCGCCGTCGGATTGCCGCAGCCCAGCGATGCCAATACGGCGCTGGGCGGCAGCCCGCTCTTCTCGGCCTCGTTATATAAATTGGTGGTGATGGGATCGCAGCAGCGCAGCGCCGGATCGCTGCAAGCCACTGAACCGTTCTCCCGCACTCCCCGCGCCGCCGCTCCATACTTTTCCTGAACCAGACTCTTTGTGTCCATGCATCGCTCCTCATATTCGCTAAAACGAATATATTTAGCTCTTTCATATTTGTCAATGCATATAGAATGAATGTATGCCGCGTGTCTCCAAGTCTATGAAGATGGCCAGCCTCTTTGCCGCCCTGGCCGACGCCACCCGCCTCCGCCTGCTCAACCTGATGACGGGCCGAGAGGTCTGCGTTTGTTATTTTGTCGAGATTCTCGGTCAGAACCAGCCCAAGATTTCGCGTCATCTGGCCTACCTGCGCAGGGCCGGTATCGTTCGCGCGCGCCGCGAAGGCAAATGGATGCATTACAGCCTTTGCACGCCGTCCGATGATTCCGCCGCTTCCATCCTCGCTGCCGCGCTGGCCGCTTTGGGTGGCGATAAACAGATGCAAGCCGAACGCAGAAAGCTGGACAGCGTCTGCTGTGTATCGCAAACGCCTGACCTTTTGAAGACCATTAGCTTTCGGAATTGATCTCCGCCGGCGATTGCGTCGCGCAACGGGTTGATACTCGAATACTCTGGTAACAGCTTTCAGGAGATAGGAGACTGGATGAAGCGTTATGTGCTGCAAGCTCTCGTCGCATTGGCCGCGGTGTTTGTTGCCGCTTACGCGGGCGATTGGGCCGTTTACAAGTTGCGCGGATCGCCGCAATCCAGAGTCACCGTCAACCGCTATGTGACCATTCCACTCAAAGGCAACAAGCAGGAGTTCGACTATCTAGGCACGATGGATCTTGCCTGCTCGCAATCGCTCTTCCCCCAGGCTGGCCTCAGCGCCTGCTGGCAACTGCGCCGCAATCCCAACCAGGGAATGACGGAATGAGCATTTCTTGCAGAGAGGATTCCATCCGGATTTTATAAACATTGCTTCGTGATCCAGGTCACGTCGAGGAGTTCGATTGGCTTCTAACATCATGGAATCTTTAGACAGGCTCCGAGGAACGATGTATAGCCGCACCCAGAACGAGAACGGGACTTACAATACCCGCTGCCTCCACTGCTTCATGACCGTCGCTTCCTCCGTGGAAACGGAGAAGGAGCTGAGTGGGTTGGAGGAGCGGCATATCTGTCCGGAGCGAGCGTTGGCGGAACTGTTGGCGCAAGGGAATCAAGATCGAATCCAGCGGCCGTCAAGCGGTCTCGTAGGGCCTGTGAACACAGCCTCCTAGCCCATCACGATTGCATACGCGCCATCTCCCGCAGTTGCCGCGCGGTGGTTTCCAAAAAGGTTTCCACGCTGGCGCCGGCGGGCGGCTCCAATCCGGATTTTGCCTGGATGGCGGCGGCAATTCGTTCGGCCAACGCCTGGCGCGTAGGCAAGCTCATGTCCAGCCGGCGCGCAAAGAATCCCTCCAACACGATCAAGTCAGTCGACGCGAGCTTGGCGATGCCAGTTGCCGGCAGCGAATAGGCCATGTGCGGCTCCAGAGCCGGAGTGCTAGGTTCGAAGCTCTGCGCGGTAATGGTGCGCGTTCCGGAATCGCCCCAAAGCGGCGTCTCTTCCAGCCGGTCCCGCACCACCAGCGTGCCTGCCGCCAGGTCGCCCAGCCGCTGATGCTGCCGGGTGGTGAAGATTGCAATCACACCGACGGCATAAAAGATCGGAATCTGGTCCACATAGCGGACGAGATTGCGGGCCATCGACTCGAAGAGGCCGATGGCGCGGCCCGAGCGCTGGATCACACGAATCCGCGCCACCCGCTTGCCCGGCGTACGCCCGTTCCAGAAGGCCTCAAAGAGCGTGAAATAGCCCCAATTTACCAGAAAGACCGAGAAAATGATGATGGCAACCGTCCATTGCGCCGTGAGTTTCGAGAACGCATCGATGCTCGATCCGAAGAAAATAACGAAGACCAGGAGCACAAGAAACGCTGCACCCCAGATCAGATAATCGACCAAAAGGGCGATAAACCGGCTCCCGATTCCCGCCAATGGCATCTCGATCGCCACCAGCTCAGGGGTGTCGATGTTAAGCTGGTCTGAATTCATTTCCATGGCGCACATCCTCTCCAACCAGTGGATTCTCAAGCGCCGGCCCCACTGGGACCGGCTTGCCTCTCTATTGTCCCAGTCCGACGCGAGCGGCCTGGGACAGCTCTCCCGCACGGAACTGGCCGAGCTGGCCCTGCTTTACCGGCAGGTGGCGGCGGACCTCTCCGTGCTGCGCCAGGACGACACCTCGCGCACCTATGCAGCGCACGTAAATCAATTATTGGCTCGCGCTCACCATATCATTTATTCCGGCAGGAAGACCAATCTGCTGACGCTGGTCCGCTTCTTGCGCGACGAATACCCGGCGATCTTTCAGCGCCAGATCGGCTATGTGACGGCCTCGCTTCTGGTCTCGGTGGCCTTTGGCCTGCTGGGTTGGGCGCTCAGCAGCGCGCGGCCGGAGTTTATGCGCCACTTCGTCGGTCCGGAGATGATCGCCACCATGGAACGCCATACCATGTGGACCGAATCCGTGGTCAGCGTGGCGCCGATGGCCTCCAGCGCCATCATGACCAACAACCTATCGGTCAGTTTCATCACCTTTGCCGGAGGAATCGTCTTCGGGCTGGGAACCTTCTGGTCGCTCTTCCAAAACGGCATCATGCTGGGTGTCATCGGCGAGGCCTGCCACCAATACGATATGTCGCTCGCGTTGTGGAGCTTCGTCGCTCCCCACGGTTCGCTGGAGCTGCCTTCAATTATCATCGCTGGCGGCGCGGGCTTCCGCCTCGGTCATGCCATGCTCTTCCCCGGAAATCTGCGCTGGAAAGAGTCAATCGCCCGCGGCGGAATCGAAGCCACGCGCCTGGTCAGCGGCATCATTCCACTGCTGGTCATCGCCGGCACGCTGGAGGGCTTCTTCTCCCCCTCGCACGCCCCCGTCTGGCTCAAGTTCACCGTCGGGGGGCTGCTGTTTACCTTGCTGAATCTCTGGCTCTTCCGCCCGATCAAGGCACAACAACCGTGATCCTGGCATTGTGAATGACGCCGTTTGCCGTCGCGGTCACTAGGACACTGTACGTGCCTGCCGGAGTGTTACTTTGGCCCCCACCACCGCCACCGCCGCCTCCACCGCCACTGTTCCCGCTGCTCCCGCAACCGGTTACGCTGAAGGCAGTGAGCAGTACAAAGCCAAGCAGCAGCTTCTTTGTCAGCCTGTGCCGCGCCTTGCCGCCCGACAGGAAGAGAACAAAGGCCAGCATTCCGGCTGCCATCGGCCAGTGGACAGGACCTTCCCGCGCCGGTTGAAGCAGCCCAGCCGTTTGTGCAACGGCATTGATCGTTACCGTCGCCGCAGCCGTGCCGTTCAAGGTTACAGTGGGATTCACGCTGCAACTGAACTGTGTCGAAGAGGGAGTGCAACTCAGGGAGACGGAGCCGTTGAAGCTGCTTAACGATTGCAGGTTCAGCAGAACACTTCCAGTGCTTCCCGGCTGCACCGTGATCTGCGGGCTTTGCAGAGCCAGCGTGAAATCTCCAACCATTCGCGTCGAAGTAAAGTTCACCACATTGCTGAGTGAGGGACCGTTCGCGCTGTCACCTGAATACACTGCCGTGAGTTGATTGGCGCCGCTTTCGTTAAACCAGGTTGGATTCACTGCGAAGGTGATGGTGCTGGTTGCGCCCGCCACACCAGTGTTCCAACTATAGTAGGTCAGATAAACGCCATTGTTGTAGAAGTCAATCTCACCCTTCGGAGAGGTGCCGGCATTTCCAGTTCCTGTGATGGTAGCTGTAACCTTTGCCAACTGCGTGCCGGAGATGCTGTTTGGCGTGATGCTCAGGATCGTTGTCGTGGGTGCGAGCGCAGGCAGCGATTCAACATTGATTGCTCGAGTATCCAACTGGTCCTCTACTCCCCAGTTGGAATCCCCGTTGTAAACCATCGATACAAAGTAGGTGTTAGCGGCAAGATTCGGAAAAGTTGCCACTGCCAGCGATTCCGGAGCGTTGGTTCCACTCAATGGCGCAAGCGTCGCGGTCTGTGAATAGACCATCTGAGAACCACAATCGTTATAAAGCCCAGGATATGTCCCCAGGCAAATCTGGACCGTGCCGGTCGGGGCCGATGTGCCGAGTGGAATTTGCGAAGGGCTGGCGCCATATGTATCCCAACCAGTCGCAGTTACACTCACCGTAAGCGTGCTGCCGGTGTTCATGAAGATCCCCGGCAAAAATCCTTCATTGGAGCCAGGCTGAAACGTAAAGGGTCCGAACTCGCTGTCGTTGAGCCTCACCAGTCCCAGGGTTACGCTGAATGTGACCGGCGTGGATGCAGAGGCAGCGAAGCTGGCGTCGCCGGAGTAGCTCGCGCTGGCTGTGTGCGTGCCGATGGAAAGCGCCGGCGGCGTCCAGGTCGCAACACCGTCGCTGTTCAACGCAACCGTCGTGCTGGTCGAGTCGATGGTAAAGGTCGCGCTGCCGGTGGCATGGCCGTTGGCCGTTCCGGCTGCCGCGCTCACTCCAATGGGCTGAATGAACAGCGCCAGCGGCGTGTTATAGGCCGCCTTGCCGCCGTTGACGGGCAATGTCGAACCGCTACTCAATACCCAAAAATTGATATTCGACTTTTCCGGTGTTACCGTCAGCGTCTGCGGCGATGAAGTGCTGCTGGCAAAGATTCCGTCGCCGCCGTACTGGCCCGTCACTTGATAGCTCCCGCCGGGAAGATAGTTTATGCTTTTGCCGCCGGTGCCGTTGTTCAAGGTGATAAAGGTTTGCGACTGGTCCGAAGGCAGCGTCGAGTTGGTCAGAATGGCCACATTCCCGGTGGGCGTACCAGCGCCGGAAGTCGAAGCCACTGTAGTAGTCAGGTTAATCGGCGTTCCATGCGCAACACTCGTGCTGGATAGGTTCAGCGTGGTTGTGGTGGGCTTGAAGGTGACCGTGTTCCAGTCGTTCACCAGCACATTGGCGTCCACTGATCCCAGCCCGCTGGCCAGGTCGTAACCGGGACCAGCCGGGTACTGCGATGTGCCAAATATGCCGTTCCACTCCAGAACGCAGCTCTCGTTTTCCTCTACGATGCAGGGGTAGCTGTTGTTGCCGACAGTGATGTCGTGAAAGGCCGCGGGTTTCTGCTGCGCCAGCGGATAGAGCGTAAAATCGGCCTGACCCTGCCGTCCATACTTCTGATTCACCAGCGCCATGATCCCAGCCATCGCCGGAGACGAGGCCGATGTGCCTCCCACCAGCAGGATCTCCGCATTGCCGCCCGACCCAGCCGCGCAATCTCCCTCGTAAGCGCAGACGGCATAGGCGCTCAGATTTGCGCCATTCGATGCAAACAGCGAGAGATCGGGAATATCGCGCACCCCGTCCGGAGGAACACCGGGAGCAATCTGCCAGCTTGGCTTGGGATAACCACTGAGGCAGGCGTCGGTGCTTGCATTGGACGTGCTGCAACTGCTCGCACCGCCGCCGCCGGCGCCGTATTCACCACGCTGATAGCCGTTAGCGATCACGTTAAATCCAAAGGCATCATCCCACGGCTGCTCCGGCAGAGGAGCAATCAACGATCCGAGGCTGGCGTCGTTGTTCGTTCTCCAAAGCGTGGTGGCGCTGGCGCCACCGGTGGCGTAGTCGGAATAGTAAAAATCCGTTCCGCCCACCGATATGTTCCATGGGGTTGAGGTCAAACCGCTCACAGCGACAGGAAACACCCCAGGACTGCATAACGATCCGCTATCGCCGGATGAGACAAAAACGGTCTGACCCTGCGCTGCCGCCTGCTCCCACAAGCCGGACCAGAACTGGTTGCCTGCGGTTCCCAGATAGACCTCGCACTCGCCAAAGCTAATGCTCAGAACCGAGGCTTGATTGTCTTCCACGGCGCGGAAAGCAGCCAGCGCCAGTGGATCCAGCACGTTGCTGGCCCCGGCAATATACAGATTCACCGCGGCCTTGGGCGCCACTGCGCCGCTCACTTCCACATCGAGATAGGCTTCCACATCCACGCCGGCCAGATCGCCCGGATCGTCGCCATCGATCACCACCTGCGGCAGCGAGCCGGCAACTCCAAACAGGCTCTGGTAATCCTGCACCAGGCTCAGATTGATATTCGATTCGTTGATAATGCCGATGGTCTGCCCAGCGCCGTTCACTCCCGCCGCGTAGAGGGGCCCCAGGTCGTACTGCGTGGCAAAATCCGCCGGCGTGACCGTGTACGCGTTGGGGTTGGAGGTGCCATAAGGGTTGGGCTGCGTCCATAGCGGATCTGTCTTGTGCGCGCCGGGCGCATAGAGAGCCTTTCCTGCCACCGCGATCTGCGGCTGCGCGCGAAAGTCGTTCATCTGCGTGACGCCGCCCACCAGCGAAGCCAGCGCGGCCGGAATCTGGAGCTCCGTCGCATTGGCGTAATGCCTTTCCCCGTTCACGCTGTACTGGTGAATCTCTGTGTGGAAGGCCTTGCGCAACTGGCCCGCCGTTCCTGAAAACAGAATGTATCGCCGGCTCTTCGAGACCTTTTCCACAGCCAGTCCGTGCGAGGCCAGCCAGCCGGTTGCGGCTTGAAGATCGGAGTCCGCGGCACCAAACTGCTCGCCAAATTGCTCCGGCGTCAGCCACTTGTGATAATTCGCCGAGCCGTGCGTGTGCGCTGCCAGCAAGAACTGTTGCAGCGCGGCCTCGCGCTCCGGCGCGCGGTTCAGCAGCAAGATCATCCGCCCCGCCAAAAAGCTGTCCGCCACAGCGCCCTGATCGATGCCGCTACGCGTCAGAGGATGCACGTTTCCGTGCAGCGTCACCAGTTTGCTCTCGTCGACAGCCTGCGTCACCAGCGGCGTTGCGGGCGTTTGAGCTACTGCATGGACATAGAACATACTGCCCAGGATCAGAAACAGCGCTTTCCATTTCATTGCAGATCTTCCTCGTTCAGTCTGAAGCAAAACTCCGATAGACAAATCCAACTGCTTCCCCCAGCATCATTTCAAAAAATATTGCCTGACCACTTAGCTGTTTGCCAGGATCGCATTTGAACCCCGTACCACTGTACTACTCCCGATACCGTCTTGAAGATAAAGATTTGCAACTCAACGCCAGGAAACCACAGATCACCGCGCTCCCAGCGCGAAGACGATCTCACCTTCCTGCAACCGTGCTCTGCGCGAATCTCCCTGTCGCTTTCACCCCCGGCGCTGATAGACTTCCCTTTCAGAGGATTTCCGAAAGATCGTTTGCCGCCGTTGGAGCCTGGCCATGCCTGAATTTCTACCTTTTGTCCCGCCTGGCGAGAAGCCGCCCGAATTCACACTCCGCGCCATTCTGCTCGGCTCCTTCTTCGGCATCGTCTTCGGCGCCGTCACCGTCTATGTCGGTCTGCGCGCCGGTCTCACCGTGGCCGCCTCCATTCCCATCGCAGTGCTCTCCATCAGTATTCTGCGTGCCTTCGGCCGCAGTTCCATTCTCGAAAACAACATCGTCCAAACCACCGGCAATGCCGGCCAATCCATCGCATCGGGAGTCATCTTCACGCTGCCCGCGCTCGTCTTCCTCGGCTTCGATCTCGAATACTTCCGCATCTTCATGCTCGCTCTCATCGGTGGCTGGCTCGGCGTCCTCTTCATGATTCCCCTCCGCCGCCAGCTCATCGTCCAGGAGCACGAAAACCTCAAATACCCCGAAGGCACCGCCTGCGCCGACGTGCTCATCGCCGGCGAGCGCGGAGGCTCCTTCGCCAGCCGCGTCTTCTTCGGTCTCGGCATCGGCGGCGTTTATACCTTCTTTCAGAATGAAAACCTCTTCAAAGCCTGGCCCGGAACCCCAGAATTTCAGCCAGACTTCGGTCCCCAACATGTCCTCAAAGGCTCTTCCATCAAGGCGGAAGCAACGCCGGAGTATCTCGGCGTGGGCTACATCATTGGCCCCCGCATCGCCGGCGTCATCTTTGCCGGCGGCGTCTTTTCCTGGCTCGTTCTCATGCCTCTGATTTATTTCTTCGGCAAGGCGTTGCCGGGACCGGTTTACCCTGGCACCGTGCCCATCGCGCAGATGGGACCCAGCGATCTCTGGATCACCTATATCCGTCCCATGGGCGCCGGAGCCGTTGCCGCCTCTGGACTCATCACCCTCATCAAGACGGTGCCCACGATCGTCAGCGCGCTCACCGCTGGATTGAAAACCCTTCGTGCCGGTAAGGAGGGCAGCACCAAACCCCTGCGCACGGAAGACGACCTGTCCATGCGCACGGTGGTCTTCGGCTCACTCGCGTTAGTTGTGCTGACCTTCGTCTTCCTCACCTTCAAACCCGTTCCCGGCGCGCAAGTCGGCATCCTGCCCAATCTCGCTGCCTCGCTGCTGATTGTCGTCTTCGGTTTTCTCTTTGTCACCGTAAGCTCGCGCATCGTCGGCCTCATCGGCAGCTCCGCCAATCCCATGTCCGGCATGGCTATCGCCACGCTGATGGCCACTTGCGCCATTTTTCTTGTTGAAGGCTGGACGGCCCCAGCCTACGGCGCACTCGCCATCACCATCGGCGGCATCGTCGCCATTGCCGCGGCCAACGCCGGCGATACTTCACAGGATCTCAAGACCGGCTATCTCGTCGGCTCCACTCCCCGTCTCCAGCAGCTCGCTCTGATGATCGGCGTCGTCGTCTCCACGATTGCCATCGGCTGGACGCTGAACGCCGTGAATACCAACTTGCAGGAGTTTCACTCGGCCCCGCAGGCATGGGATATCAACGCTTCTCACCCCGGTGTAGCCATACAAAACGACGCTCAGAGCCTGCCTGGAACATTTCGCGTTCTCGGCGCAAACAAATCCGCCACCACCCACCACAAAGCTGAATACATAATCCTCAACGCCCTCGGTTCGCCGGAGTTAGTAGATGGAAAATACCTTTATTCGCCCGCAACCCGCCAGATAGAAGTCCAGTGGATTCAGGGCATCGGTTCGGAGAAAGCCGCCGCGCCGCAAGCCCGCCTCATGGCCACAGTGATTAGTGGCATCCTAAGTCGCAAGTTACCCTGGGGATTGGTTCTGCTTGGTGTCTTCCTCGTCATCGCCGTCGAGTTATTAGGTGTCCGCTCGCTCTCCTTCGCCGTCGGAGCCTATCTGTCGATTGGAACCACCTTAGCCATCTTCTGCGGCGGCATGGTCCGCTGGTTCGTCGATTCTGCAGTCAAGAAGGCGAGCGGTGAATCCACTGAGAGCGAAATCTCCCCCGGCTCCCTCTTCGCATCGGGACTGATCGCGGCAGGCGGCATCGTCGGCCTCATCGGCGTGGCCCTCAAAGGTTACGAAGCCACCTTCAAAGATAGCCGCGACCTGCTGAACTTCCCCCACACCTTTCTCGATAACAACTACGTCTCGGTAGCAGCCTTCGCCGCACTGGCCTTCTCGCTCTATTACTTCGCTCGCAAGCCCATGAAGAAGTAGGAGAAAGTCGCTCGCTTACCAGAATGAGGATGAAAAGCGCCCTTCAGCCCTTACGCGCCCTCCAGCCATCGTATTCAATCCGCACCACTGCATTCGGCGCGTTCTCCGCGCTTGCCGGCAAGCCGGCGAGCAACTCCGCCACCGTCTTCCCGCGACCGGGAACAATCCTCAGCGCCGCAATCTCGTTGAGCGGGACCAGTACAAAGGCGCGCTCCGCGAGACGAGGATGAGGTAGCTCCAGTCCAGGCTCGCTGACTTCGAGTTCGTCCATGAGCAGAAGGTCCAGGTCCAGCGTTCTCGGTCCATTGGCGATACCAGCCGAACGGTTGCGGCCAAACTCCAGCTCGATGGCCTGCAAACCAGCGAGCAACTCACGTGCGGCCAGATCTGTCGCCACCTCGACGACGGCATTGACAAACCGTGGCTGCCCGCTCAAGCCAACCGGCGCGGTCGAGTAGAGTGGCGACCGGCAGACCACGCACCCCAGCGATTCCAACCACCGCACCGCTGCCGCCAGAGTCGCCTCCGGCGCGCCTGCTGCGCTGGCCAGGTTCCCACCCATGCCGATGTATGCCCTCCGCATTCTCTCAGAGTATCGTGAAAGCCCGAAGATTCAGCGCCGGAGCAGGAATGGATGAGAGGAAAACCCTTCATCTGGTAGCATCCTCTTTGGAGAACCTTCTTTATGGATGGAATGGATTCATTGACGAATGTCAACCTCGGCGCGCGGCGCAATGAAGACATCGCGCTCGATCTGCTCAAGTTTGTGGCCGCAACGGCCGGAATGGGGCGGCCAGTCGCACCCTCGACCGGCTTCAGCGGAGCCGCTGCCGCCAAGCCTGAAGAGCACGTCAATCAGTTGCTTAACCTTTACGGCCGCTGCCTGAAGGCTGTCGAAGGCCAAGAGCCGGAAAAGTCCGGTCAAGGGGCAGACCCCGAAAAGGGCAATAAGGAAAAGACAGTCAAAGCGCCGCAGGGTTGGACACCGCAACCGTGAGCCTAGCCCCTTTGCGTGTTGCCGTGGCCGGAGCCGGCGCCTTTGGCAAGAATCACCTGCGCGTCTACCGTGAGCTGGAAGCGGCTGGCCCTGACTCGGTCGGACTGCCCGTCGCTTTGGTTGCAGCCATCGAACCAGATGCGGCGCGCGCCGCAGAGACCGCGGCCAAATATGCGATCCCTGTCTTCTCGACCGTGGATGAATTGCTGGCCGCGGATCTCAAGCTGGATGCGGCCACCGTCGCCGTTCCCACCGTGCATCATCATGCTGTGGCTGCGACACTGCTGGATGCGGGCATTGACCTGCTCGTCGAAAAGCCTTTGGCCGCCACGCTCGCCGAGGCCGACGACCTGATTGCGCGCGCGGAGCGGGGCAAGCGCATCCTGCAGCCCGGCCATCTGGAGCGCTTCAACCCCGCAGTGCTGGCCATCCAGCCCAAGTTGCGGCGGCCCATGTTCTTCGAGTCGCACCGGCTCTCCGTCTTCACACCGCGCGCGCTCGATGTGGACGTGGTGCTCGACCTGATGATTCACGATCTGGACATCGTGCTGACCTTTGCCGCTTCGCCGGTGCGCGAGGTGCGGGCCGTGGGGCTGCCGATACTCTCTTCGAAGGTGGACATCGCCAACGTCCGCGTCGAATTCGAGAATGGCTGCGTGGCCAACTTCACCGCCTCCAGAGTCTCCACCGAGCGAGTGCGCAAGCTGCGCTTCTTCGAGCCGCGCCAGTATGTATCCATCGACTACGCCCGTCAGGATCTGCTGGTGATTCGCGTGGATGCAGACGCGGGCAAGTCATCCCCCGCCGATCTGATTGCAGCACTGCCGCCGCAGATTGCCGCCATGCTGCCGCCGGGAATCGCAGAGGGAATTGCGTCAGGCAAGATCGATCTCAAGAAGATTGATCCGGCAATGATTGCGCAGTTTGCCGCCCTGGCTGGGATCGATCCATCGGTCATCGCCCAGTTCACAAACGCTGCCGAGCCAAAGGCTGGCTTGAGCTTCTCCAAGCCAGAGGTCACGCCCGGTGAGCCGCTGCGGTTGGAGATTCTCTCCTTTCTGGAATCAGTCCACACACGCCGCATGCCGCAAGTCACCGCTCAACAGGGGCGCGAGGCGCTGGCTCTGGCGCTGGAGATTCATGCCTCGATGGCTGCTCACGCCAAGCGCGCCGGGTTGGAAGATTTCTTCAAACCCGGGGCCTAGCGTTTTGCGTAAACCGGCGCTTACGCAATCCCGACCACACGGTTCAAATAGCCCACGATATACTTCCACACCAGGTAATAGCCGACCAGTGCGGCTAGAAAAACAGGCGCGATCAACGTATAGGGTACGGAAATCGCCTGGAACCAGGTAGCGCCGTGCGCGCCCAGCGCCAGCACGCCAAGACAGCTTGCTGTGGTTGCGCCCATCGGCATCAGAAGCAGCGGCAGCAGCGCTCCATGCAGGCCGATGGGCAAGTGCGTGTGCGCATGAGAGCCGAGCCAGAGGATATTCCACAGCCCGAAGAGCGACGGCACCGCGGCCATGGGAAAGATCAGCGCCTGCTCGATGGGGACTGGCGCTTTGAGCACGATCCGCGCCACGATGAAGACGGTGAGCAGCAGCGGCAGCACCAATGTGGGCACAAAGATACCCGCTAGATATGCGCGAAGATAGGGATGAGTATTCATGGCTTCCTCCAATTTCTGCGAGCGCCTGCGCCCGCCGTTTCACAGGTAGTAAAGTAGCAGGGGAATCGACGATGGAAAGAGCATGACAAGACCGGCAAGGCCGAGAGCAAGAACTCCGTCGAACCAGTTTGCATTGAACCAGGCCCAACTCGGCGATTGCCGCGCGGCAGACTCTACGTTCAGCCGCCGCAGCATCGCTGGCCACAGCTCGTGTGCCGGCTCCGCGTCGGCATCCACCGGCGGCACTGCCTGTTGCAAGAGCTTCTTCGTCCGCTCCTCATCGTGTGCATTCATGGTGTTATTCCCTGCCTCTCCAGTTCTTTTCTGAGCAAGCGAAGCGCTCGGAAGACGCGCACTTTGACGGCAGCGACCGAGATGCCAAGCGCCGCAGCAACATCTTTCTGCGGCTGCTCCTCAATCACTGCAAGAGTGGCCGCAATCCGCAGCTTGGGTGGCAGCATGCTGAAGGCCAACGCGGTTTTGCAACGAAGCTCCGCAATCATGGCGGGGTCGGCGGCAGCCGGAGCCGCCAGTTCCTCGGCGCATTCATTGCCAAGTTCGCTCTCCGGCCTTCTGGCGCGCAGCCAGTCCAGCGCTGCACGGGTGGCGATGCGCCGCGCCCAGCCTTCGAAGCCCTGCGCCGGATCAAAGCGGGCATGAGCCTGATGGATGCGCCAGAAGCTCTCGATGGTCAGATCCTCTGCCGCCGCCGGGTCGCGCACAATGCGTAAAAGCCAACCGTAGACTTGACGCTGATGCTGGTGAAAGAGCGCCTCAAATGCGGTTTCGCTGCCTTGCTGGAAGTGGGTCAGGATGCCGTTTGTTTCGTTCTGCATCCGTCCTTCCCCCTTCTACTCACTCTTACGCGCCATGCAAGAGAAAGGTTACACGCAATGGTTCATAGCCGCTCTCTATCTGCTTTTCTCTTCGGGAACAGTTTACCCGGCGCTGGTGTCTATCTAAGTACAGTGGTTCCGATAGGGATATGCGGAGGGTCAAAAGCCCCGCACCCCGCGCCAACTTAGCGCGCGGGCGCGGTCAGCCCGCCTGCGTTCAAATGGCCTTCTCATTCCCGGCCGGCGCGCTGAATCTGTTGCACGGGAGGCAGGCCATGTTTGAAGACTCCACCTTTGAATCCACAGGAAGAATTCATACCCGCAGCCGCCGCTGGATGATCGCGGTGTTTTTCTTCAACACCTCCATTCTGCTGGCGATGATCCTCTTCCCGCTGCTCCGCCCGCAGGCTCTGCCACCGCAGGCTCCGCCAATACAGTGCTGCATCTTCGTCAAGGAGACGCCACCGGTTCCGCCTCCGACCGTGCGCCCGGAGCAAACTGTGCAGTCTGCACAGCAAACCTCTCAGATGTCGTACGGTCATCTCCAGGCGCCGAGAGGGATTCCGGCGATTATCTATATTCCATCCGGCACCGAACCAAAGTTCAACGACAATATCGCGAGCTGGGATCCGAATTCGAATGCGACGGGCCGCGATTTGTTTAACAAACCAGGAGTGACTGTCGTTCATCCCGCAACGGATACCAAGTTGCGCGTCTCCACATCGGTTGAGGAAGGATTGTTGATTCACAAGACCATGCCCTTCTATCCGGCAATTGCCAGGGCGGCGCGCGTCGAGGGCACGGTGAGGCTGGCGGCCACGATCTCAAAGACCGGAAGCATCGAAAACGTGCACGTGGCCAGCGGTCCAGCAATGCTGCAACAGTCCGCACTGGAGGCAGTGAGCACTTGGCGCTATAAACCATATCTGCTCGATGGAGAGCCGGTTGAGGTAGAGACCACTGTGGAGGTGATCTTCACGCTGAGCCGGTAGCGCAGCCGATGCAGGCGGAGAGAAAGCGTGAAGGACGAGGGCGTATCGACCTATACTATCGTGCGAGTATAGGTCGATACGCCCTCGTGATTTTCTAACCGCTATTCAATTGCAGTAGAGGCGACTTCACGAAGCCACTCGGGAGATTTGAGCAGTTCGCGGGGACGCGAGCCATCGGCGGGACCCACCAATCCGTCGCGCTCCATCAAGTCGATCAAGTGTGCAGCGCGGCCGTAGCCGATGCGCAGATGGCGCTGCAAGAGCGAGGTGGAGGCTTTGCGGGAGTCGAAGATCAACTGCACCGCATCGTTGTAGAGCGGATCGTTTTCGTCGGGATCAGGGCCTTCTGCCTGTGCGCGGTCTTCCTTGGGAGATTCGAGGAAGCCTTCAACATACTCAGCTTGTCCTTGAGCCTTCCAGAAATCGACAACGGCCGCAGTCTCCTTCTCGCTGACATACGGCGCATGAAGGCGCAGCAGGCGGCTGGTTCCGGGAGGCAAGAAGAGCAAGTCGCCCCGGCCCAATAAGGATTCAGCTCCGTTGGTGTCGAGGATGGTTCTCGAATCGACTTTGGTGGCCAGGCGGAAGCTGATTCTCGTCGGCACATTGGCTTTGATGAGGCCGGTGATCACATCGACCGAGGGCCGCTGCGTGGCCAGGATGAGATGAATGCCGACGGCGCGGGCCATCTGCGCAAGACGGGTGATCGACTCCTCGACGTTGGCGCGGTCGAGCATCATCAGGTCGGAAAGTTCGTCGATGATGATGACGATGTAAGGCAGCGGCTCTTCGGCGGGGCCGTCGTCAAAGAGCGAGGGCATCACGCCCTCGAAGAGTTTGTTGTACTGGTCGATGTTACGGACGCTGCGCGTGGCAAGCAGCTTCAAGCGGCGCTCCATTTCGCGGACCGCGTTGCGCAGCGCGTTGGCGGCCAGCTTCGGCTCGGTAATGATGGGCGTGAAGAGATGCGGCACGCCTTCATACATACCAAGTTCCACGCGTTTGGGATCGACAAGAATGAGACGGACCTGCGCCGGAGTGGTGCGATAGAGCAGGCTCATAATCATCGCGTTGATGGCGACGGATTTTCCAGAACCGGTCGATCCGGCGATCAGCACGTGCGGCATGGCGGCCAGATCGGCGGTAATGATGCGGCCGTTGATGTCTTTGCCCATGGCGATGGTGAGGCGCGATTTGGCTTTGTGGAAGACTTCGGCTTCAAGGCATTCGCGCAGGTGGATGGTTTCGCGGCGATGGTTAGGCACCTGGATGCCAACGGTATTCTTTCCCGCCATGCGTTCGATGAGGATGCTTTCGGCGCGCATGGCGAGGCAAAGATCGTCAGCCAGACCGGTGACACGCGAGTATTTTACGCCAGCCTCGGGCTTGAACTCGTAGGTGGTCACCATGGGGCCGGGGTTGATTTGAACAACGTCCCCGCGCACGTCGAACTCGGCGCATTTTTCTTTCAGAACGCGAGCCTCGTCGCGCAGTTCGTCCTCGCGGACGGCTTGCGGTCCGTCGCCGGAGTTGAGCAGCGTGCTGGGCGGCAGCTTGAAGCCGCTGACGCTTTTAGGCGTGACAGCAGCAGTGCGCAGGTCGGCGTCGGCGCGCTCGTGAATGGCAATTACCTCAGCGAGCGGGGCCACGGCTTCAGGCGCTGGCCGCTGCGCGACTGGCTCCAGACTCGCAGCCACTGACGGCATGGTCTCCCGGTGAAGTTGCGGAGATTGTGCAAGAGTTGGAGTAATGGGAATCGGCGACGCGGCAGTTTCTTCCCGGGGCGGCTCGGATTCCACCGCATCGCGCTCCCAGATGCTGCTCCTGCGTGCCGGAGTGGCGGCTTCTTTATCTTCATCGGAAGAATGAATCGGAGCGCGTTGAAATGCCGGAATCTCGTGCGGATCAACCTCCGGCCCGCGACGGCGGAAGAAGCGTGCGAAAAAGCCGGGGCGCTTCTCGTCTGCAGCTTGCACAGAATCCTCGTCTGGAATGAGGCTGGTATTCAACTGCGGAGTGATAAGCTGCGGGCCAGGCTTGGAGCGGCTCTCCTGCTCGCGCTGGAGTTCGCGCTCGGCAAGACGCTCTTCCTTCTCTTCGGCGCGCCGCTCGCGCCAATTGCGCCAGCTATCGAGCAGCGAGGCAGCCTGCCGCCAGCGATTTTGAGTGGCCTCAACAAGGGCCTCGAAGCTGATGGCGGAGGCAAACCAGAGTCCAGCGGCGGCCAGGACGCCAGCCACCAGCCATGCGCCCTGGATATTGAGATAAGTGACCAGCAATCCGGCCATTAACCTTCCGGCTGCGCCCTCAACCGGAAGCAGATGAAGCCAGCGCCAATGCCAGGGCAGAAGCGCCAGAACGGCCGGAACAAAGGCTAGAGCGAGAACGGTGCCAATCCATCGCAGCCACGCCAGGCCACCCGGACGGGAACGCATCCAAGTCCAGCCGAGGCCGCCGGTCCAAAGGGGCAGAAGAAAGGCGGAGATTCCCAGGCACTGTAGCAAGAGATCGCTGAGCGCCGCGCCAAAGAGGCCGATCCAGTTGCGGACAGCGTGGGGGCCAGCCTCTCCCGATGCGGTATTGAGAGAGGGGTCGCCGGGGTGATAGGTGGCCAGCGCGAGAAAGACGAGCAGCGCGGCGAGCAGCAGCACCAGGCCCAAAAAGATATTCAAAGGCCGGCTGCGCGTGGGCGCTAATACTATGCGAATCGGTTTCATGGCAGTGGCGCTCCGTCACGCTGGGCTGCTCTGGAAAGCTGCCGCGAGCGAGCCTGTGGAGCGGTCGAAGAGTTCCAGAGCAGCTTCTATTATCTCCGCCGGCGGGGCGAACTTTGGGCAAAAGTTGACGGGAGGAACCTTGCTGTGGACCCCCGTGCGCCTGGGTCCAGCGTAGGCTAACTCCCGAGGAACTTTTTTCCCCAGATCAGCAGCGCGATGCCAAGAATAATCCGGTAAATCGCAAAGACGGTGAAGCCGTGCTTGCGGACCCAATGGAGAAACCATTCGACCACGCCGAGGGCGACGATAAACGAAACTCCCGTGCCGATGAGCAGAACAATCCAGCGGTCGGCATTCATCACCACATGGACTGCGCTGCCGTGGCCGGGAAAGACCTCTTTCTTCAAATCCCAGATCGTAGCGGCAATCATCGTGGGAATCGAGAGCAGGAAGCTGAATTCCAGTGCGGAGGGCCGGTCAAGGCCCGCGATCTGGCCGGAGGCGATGGTGGACATGGAGCGCGACGTTCCGGGAAAGATGCCGGACAATGCTTGGCAAAGGCCGATCCAGATGGCCTGCGGCAGGCTCATCTCCTCCACGTGGGTGGTGCTGGATTCGTACCGCTCGCTCCATAGATCGACGATCCACATCACGATGCCGCCGATCAGCAGCGCCAGTGCTATCACCTTCAGGCTGCCTAGATTGTTATCGCTCCACTTCTTCAGTGGCAGCATCACGGCCGAGGTGAAGGCAAAGGCAATCAGCGTAAGTGAGATGGGGTGGTTCAGCCAGGTACGGTCGCCGTTCTCGCCTTTGGGAAAGGTGCGGGTGAAGTCCATGATGCGGCCCAGAAAGAGCAGGAGCAGAGCTAGAATCGCGCCCAATTGGATCACGACCGTATACATCTTCCAGTAGGCGTCATCCAGGGGAATCTTCATCAGCGCTTCAGTGATGCGCAGGTGCGCCGTCGAGCTGACCGGAAGAAACTCGGTCAAGCCTTCCACAATGCCCAGCAAAACAGACTGAATGTAAACGTTCAAGAAGCCTCCACGGCGCGCTCACTCCCGGTCAATGCCGTAGACTGGCACACCCTGATCCAATTTGAACACGAGCGCCCCGGCTCTGGCTGCATCATCCGTCTGAGGAAACTTTTCTTTCAATCGGGAGGCCAATTCCCTGGCGTGCGCATGGGCTTCGCCGCTCTTTTTGTCGTTGCCGTCCGCCGCATACATATCCACCAGGACAGCCTGCCGGTAGACGGCCTGATAGAGAGCCTGTGCGGTGCGCGTGCCGCCGGGATACTCGTCCGCATACTTTTCGTAAACTTCGGATTCCTTCTCCGGACACTTGGGCGAGCCTTGCCAGTCGCCGCAGAGCTTATTGTCGATCAGATCGAAGGCCGCCAGATCGGCATAGCGGGAACGGGGATAGAGGCGGATCACTTTTTTGAGTTCGTCCTCGTCCATCTGGTCGCGCAGATAGGGATCGCGCTCGCGCGCCGAGGGGCGGGTGGCGGCGTCGGCCTTTTGAATCTGCCAGAGGATGTCGGCGGCGCGCCAAGCGGCCTCCGGAACAAGAGGCGAGTTGGGGAACATCTCAACCAGACGGCGATAGAGCAGGCGCGCACTCTGCGCGGCATTGAGCGGGCCGCGCGGATCCGCAGCCAGCGCCTCCTGATTGGCCGCTTCACCCAGCAACACCAGGTCGCCCTCCGGTGTATTCTCGATGACGATTCCTTTGGCCTCTATCCAACCAGAGATGGGAGGCGTGACTTCGTCCTGGCCGACCAGGGGAGCGTCTTTCTGGCGAGTTTCCTGGGTGTCGGTGTTGGCGTAGACGCGCAGCCAGGGACCGCTATGCTCAGCCACCACCATCTCCCGGCCAATCTGTACGCGATCAACCTTCTGCGAAGTGATGTCGGCTGAGATATAGAGCCAAGTAACGCGTAAGGGCGTGGCGCGTGGGCCAGCCATCGGCTTTTCCAATTGCGCCGGTTTGGCCGAGCAGGCGGGCAGAGTGGTGCAAAGCGCCAGAACAAACGCAAGGTAGCGGGACATGAGCTTTCGAGGAGCAAGTCTGTGCGGCTTCATCACAGAGAAAATCATAGTTCAGCGACGCAGGCGCACGCTTTCCGTGAGCAATTTCTGCATCCGGATGGGGATTATTTCGTTTAATCTTTCGTTAACCAGGGAAACCTATCCCGGCGATATGCACGACAAAAAAGTAGAACCCGACCCGCGGGGCCGTGGTAGATGCGCCGGTGAACCCTTCCTAAGAAGGTGGAGCTCTCCGCGGTTCATTAGGCATTCCGGACTGGCGGACACGGCACACAGAACCGATTGTCGAGTTGAGCCCCTGTTCAATGAATGTTGGTTCAACCAGCGTTGATCGCCCACCTGCTTTGCAGGCCGGTTTCTATTGCGGATAGTAGAGGGAGCGGGGAGAAAATACAAGTCTTGTTTCGAGAGCCGCATTGTGCTACGGTTATCAACCGCCGTTTTTGGGCTGCGGCTTCCGAAACGGCGAATGGTTTGCGAATTATCCCGTCTTGCGCTCGTCTTCGAGAACTTCATCCAGCAATCCGCGCAGACTGGCCGCGCGCGCGTAGTTGATTCTGTTCTGACCGCCCCCGGCTTGGCGCGCTTGCAACAGTTCGTCGGCCAGATTCAACGCCGCCAGCACGGCCACGCGCAATGAATCAACAGTACGCCCCTGTGCGGCCACGGCGCGCATCCGGTCGTCCACCAGTTCGGCCAGGCTGCGCACGCGCTCCACATCCTCGCCGGAGAGATGGTAGGTCTGATCGTAGATCTCGACGGTGACGTAGCCGAAACGCTTGCCAGATTGCTCCACGCCAGACCTCACAGCTCCAGCGCATCCAACTGCGCCAGCAGCTTCTCCACGCGCTGCCGGACATGATCGCGCTCGCCGCGCAGCGCGCCTACTTCCTTCTGCAGATTCTCCGCCAACGGCACCGTTTCGCGCAACTGTTCCTCGACCTTCGCAGCGCGCTCTTCCGCCGCAATGCGAGCCTGCCGCTCCTGTTTGACCAGGTTGACGGCGCGCAGAATCCGCTCTTCCAGAGCGGAAAACTCATCCACACTCAACGCGGCAGAGCCAGACTCTGCCGCCGGCTGAGAAACTTCTCCCGTTGCCGGAGCTTCCGTCTGAGCCTCTTCCGCTACGGACGAATTCCACAATGAATCTGACATTGAAACCTCCCTGCGAATGCAACTCTCCGCAGAGAGTATAGCGCAGGTCAGCCTGTTTTCTGCCGGTTTTTAACTAGGGCCTGTTAACACTACCTCAGGTGGCGGCGACGGGAGCCAATTTTTCTCAGTTCGAGGCGCGAGGAGCGAACTGTAGCCGGTTACTGGAGCGACGAGCAACGATGAAATGGGGAAAATTGGCCCCGTCCCATCGGGTTGCGGCGAAAAATCACTCATACTTCGTTGTCGTCCTTGTGCTTGGAACAACCAAACCCTGCGGACTCCGCCTCGTCTGAGCGGTTTTTCGCTCGCAACGCCATCCGCCTGAGGTAGCGTTAACAGGCCCTAGCTCCGCGTTGGACGCCCCGCGCGGGGGAAGGTCAACGGGGGCGCAAGGAAAAAATGGCTGGAGCGGCGGTTGTCTCCGGCAAATTTTTTACTACCAGACGCGGCATGAGTTGACCGGGTACATCGGCTGGCCTTGCTTGCATCCGAAGGCTTTGCCGAATTGATCGAAGTTCTGCACGGTGCCGTTGACGCGCCAACGGGCGGGAGAGTGCGGATCGATCAGCGCCAACTGCCGTGCCGTTTGCTCAGTCTGGTTTTCGCACCAAACCTGGGCAAAGCCCAGGAAGTAGCGCTGCGCCTCGGTATAGCCGTCGATCTTGTCGTTGATGCTCTTGGCTTGCGCCGCCAGCGTATCGAGCAGGGCCATGTAAGCAATGCGCAGGCCGCCGTTATCGGCGGTATTCTCGCCCAGGGTGAGCTTGCCGTTCAGCTTCTGCGCCGGTGTGTCGCCCCTGGCAGGAGCAGCCTCAAAGCCGCTATATTCATCGGCCACGCAATCGGTCCGCTCGGTGAAGGCCTTGCGGTCCGCCGGCGTCTGCCACTCGCGCAGGTTGCCTTTGCCGTCGTACTTCGATCCTTCATCGTCGAAGCCGTGCGTCATCTCGTGGCCGATCACCACACCGATGCCGCCAAAATTTACCGCCGGATCGATGGTGAAGTCGAAAAAGGGCGGCTGCAGGATTCCGGCAGGAAAGTTGATGTCGTTAAAGGATGAATCATAGTACGCGTTGACCGTCGGCGGCGTCATGTTCCACTCTTTTTCATCCACCGGCTTGCCCAGGTGGTCGAGGTTCCAGTTGCGCTCGAAGACCGCGCTGCGCCGCATATTGCCGATCAGATCGCCGCGCTTCACCTTCAACGCGGAGTAGTTGCGCCACTTCTCCGGATAGCCGATCTTGTTGCGGATCAGCGCCAGCTTCTCTTCAGCTGCCTTTTTGGTGGCATCGGTCATCCAGGGCAGGTCTTTGATATCGTCGCCCAGCGACTTCTCCAGCGCCGCAACCAACTGATCCATGCTGGCCTTGGCGGCAGGCGGAAAGTTCTGCTTTACCCAGTCCTGGCCCACGGCCTCGCCCAGCGCGTTGTCGGTTGCAGTGGAGCACTGCTTCCAACGCGCATGAGGCTCCTTCTGACCGCGCAGAACCCTGCCGAAGAAATCGAAGTTCTCATCGAAGAAGGCCTTGGACAGATTTTGAGCCTGCCCGTGCAGCGTATGCCAGCGGAAGTAGGACTTCCATGAATCGATCGGCTCGTTGCCGATCAGTTCCTCAAGGCCCTTGAAGAACTCCGGCGTAGCCACATTCAGCGTCTCGAAGGGGCGCACCTTCACGTCCTTGAAATAGACGGCATAGTCGAACTCCGGAGTCATTTTCTGAAGATCTTCCACCGTATTGATGTGGTAGACCTTCTCCGGATCGCGCAGATCCACGCGGGGCATCGAGGCCTTGGCCAGCGCCGTCTCGATCTCTAAAACCGCGGCGGCCTCCCTGGCTGCCTTTTCCGGTGTATCGCCGGCCAGCGTGAACATCTTCGTCAAATGCGCGATGTACTGCTGGCGAATCTCCTGAAAGTGCTTGTTGTCCACCAGGTAGTAGTCGCGGTCGGGCAGCGAGAGGCCGGCTTGCCCAATGGTGGCAATCTGCTTGGAGGAGTCCTTCTCGTCCTGCTCGACATCAAAGTCGAGTAACGGCGCAGGACTTCCCATAGCGGCAAGTTCTCCCATCAGCGTGGCCAGTTTGTGCGTGTCCTTGAGAGCGTCGATGCGCTTGAATGCCGGAGCGAGCGGTTTCAGTCCCTGCTGCTCGATGAGATCAGTATTCATGCAGGCGGCAAAAAAGTTGCCGTACTGCTTCTGCAATGGAGTTTTGGGGGCTTTGGCGGCCGCATCCAACTCCTGCCACAGCAGATAGCGGTTGCGTTCGCTGAGCAGCGAGAAGGAGCGCGCCCACGACGTCTGATCGGCAGGAACAGGATTATTCTTCAACCAGTTTCCGCAGGCATACTGATAGAAATCCGCGCAGGGGTCGGCGCTTGTGTCGATCGCCGACAAGTCGAAGCTCTTGATGGCGGCGGTCGGCGCGGGTGTTGAAGCGCCAGAGGCGGCCGTGGACTGTGCAATGGCGGGAGCCGCCGCCACAATCAAAATCGAAACGAAGCAGGTCCATTTCATCGAATCACCTCTTGGATTTGGAGCAACTCCATCCGCGCGCCAGGCACAAGATGCAGGCGGGAGTCGCGTCACTGGCAGCCAGATCCGCGCGAAGTGCCTTGCAAGGAGGCTATCACGGTAGATGGGCTGGCCGCAGCACGGCAAGCCAGCATACTGCCCGACTCCCTTTCGATGGCCTAACGCGCTTGGATCGGATGCAGAGAATGATTATTCTGGAAACGGTTTGCTTCGTCTGGTGGACGCGGTAAATGAGATCCTGATGGGAAATATGCCGGCTGGTTTCTGGTTCGCTGAAATAGATTGTTCATGACCGCCGCAACGATTCCCCTCGCGGCCCCGACCAAACTGGAGGTCCATGATGAATTGGAAATATAGATTCAATTCTCTGACTGTTCTTGTCCTTGCTCTGGCATTTTATTGGTTCTTCATGTTCAGCAAACACGACCCATCGCTTGCGCCCATCATCCCGTTTGGCGATGATCCTTATGATGCGGCTGGCTCGTTTTGCTTAGTCGCATCGCTTCTGCTGGCCGCGCTTTCGCTCTTTCGCGCATTTCGACCCTACAATGCGAAACCGCCGGCGATCCTGAGCAGCGTCTTCCTTGCGCGTACGCAAATCGCCGTTCCGATCGGCATCGTGGCGACACTCGTGGCGGATACTATCGCCCTGGCGCGCCACCCGAATATGTGGACCGGAAAGCCAGCGGAAGATGAGCTATTGGCGCTGATGATTGGACTCGCTGTATTTTCGCTTGCTGTTCTCTACTTTGTGCGCCAATCGATACGCGAATTTGAAGTGCGTTTTTATCGAAAAGCATCAATGAAAGCTGTGACAACGGCTATCATTTGCGGCGCGGTGCTTGCACTGTTTCCTGAAGCGGCCATCCAATCCGTCTTTGTGCATTTCTTGGCGATCGTCCTGAGCTTCGTTCTCATTGCCGCGCTACAGGCTACGTTTGCAGTTGCACTTTTACCCTATGAGACGGCTGAGAATGAAAGCGCGGAGACTGCCAGAACATCCTGGGCCAGACCAGGGTTGCAATGGCTATTGGTCTCGCTCTTCGGCAGCGTCATTGGCGCGAGCCTGTTGATGGCTGAAATCGTTGGCGACGGTGCGGGAAAGGCGCCGTTGAGGCAGGTGGTGGTTGTATCCGCCATGTTCATCGGCGCGGGGACGGCCCTATTGCTGGTCGCTTTTGCTTTTTACAAAAAGCCGCTGGGCATCTTTCGCAATATATCGCAAGCGTAGGAGGACTCATTCGCCAGCAAAGTTGACATACAATATCGAAGATGAAAACGAACTCGGCATTTACCAGGGTCGAACCCGAACTGCTGCCAATCCTCGATGAGTTGCGGCGGCGCGAGCCGATCTTTCACTCGCCGGTCTTCGGCTCGACGACGGCTGAATTCGAGCACTCCACAGCACCGGATTATTGGGAGGTGGGCGCATCGGGACGGCGCTACAGCCGGGAGTTCATTCTGGCGTGGGCTGGATGCTCGCCTTCTCACTTCGTGGACGCGGAAGCTTCCGGTTGGCAGACTACGGAGTTCGGCCTGCGGCGGCTGGGGCCGGAGACGTATTTGCTGACCTACACCCTCGATCAAGCGGGACGGCGCACCCGCCGCGCGACGATCTGGCAGAGTTCAGAGGACAGCTGGCGCATCCTTTACCACCAGGGCACGATCATCTCGGTAGAAGAGGACGATACAATTCCGGCGTGACTTGTCTTTGCGGTGATCCCGAGAATTTGACTGATCTTGGCTTGATAAAAAATCCGGTGCTGTTAGCGCTTGTATGGCGGTGGATCTAATTTGATCGGTGTCGGATTCACAAGCACCCAGGCTACAGCGAGTTCGACCATGCGCGCCGTATCACCGGACTTGCGCTTTACCTCTGCAATGATTTCAGTAGCTTCCAATATCTGCTGCGAAGGCAGAGGATTGCCTTTCTGAATATGCTCCAGAAATGCATCGGCCATCTTCTTGTAGTCTGCATCCCAATTTGCCCCACTATTGCCTTCCAGCTCGTTCGATATACGCCCGGAGATGCGAACTAATTCCCCCTGAACCGTGGCCGCTGGGCCTTTCGAGGGCACCAACAGTTGCCATAATTCACGGTGCTGTTCCTGCCATGAGGCAGCCTGAACGGTAATCTGCGATCTGCCGTCGTGCATTGTACGGCCCGGCACGGGCGGGACATCGAAAATCTCATAGAGGCGGTCCAAAGCGGCGCTGGCGGCATCGACCAATTTCGGATTGAATGCGGCGCGGTGAAACTCGAAATTCTTGCCGATATTTTCCACGAAGCCCTTCATGCTAGGTGTCCTGCAGGCGCCTGCGGCGATAAGGCTTTTCGCCAACGGGACCATATTCTCCAGATCAATGTTGTTGCAGCCGCGCAACGCCACTTCGAGCGGTGTCAAACCCTCCCTGTTGAGAGCATCCACCAGAGCTCCTCGCTCAAGCAGCAGGAGAGCATTCTCGACATTGTGGGAGGAGGAAGCCGCATGCAGCGGCGTGCCGATCGATGCACTTGAGCTATTCACATCGGCACCCAACTCCAGCAAAACCTGAATGCGCCCCTTCCTACTCCGGGCACGACTATGCAGCGGCGTGTTGCCCCAAGTATCGGCAGCGGAAAGGTCCGCGCCTTGCGCCACCAGCCACTGCGCCAGCTCGTCCGGGCATTCATCGAAGGCCAGAGCGGTCTGCTTGCCGTATCCGCCTCGCGCATTCAAATCGCAAGCCTCGAATACTTCCTTCAGCTCCGATAGCTCGCCTTTTTTCAGCAATTCTTCGAAGTTCTTCGGCAGAAGTCTTTTGCGGGGTTTGGCCATTTGTTAGTCATCCTCGACAAAAAAGTCGGCCGCAATAGGCGGCGAAGTGGCGCTAAAACGCGCGTCAAGCTATTCCCACTCGATGGTGCCGGGGGGCTTGCTGGTGATGTCGTAGACGACGCGGTTGATGCCGCGGACTTCGTTGACGATGCGGCTCGAGATGCGCTTGAGCACCTCGTAGGGCAGCGGCGTCCAGTCGGCGGTCATGCCGTCTTCCGAATGCACGGCGCGGACGGCGCAGGTGTAGGCGTAAGTCCGCTGGTCGCCCATCACGCCGACGCTCATCACCGGCAAGAGCACGGCAAAGCTCTGCCAGATGGTCGAGTAGAGTCCGGCGGCCTTGATCTCGGCGACGACGATCTCGTCGGCCTCTTGCAGCAGGGCGACGCGCTCCGGCGTGACTTCGCCGAGGATGCGCACGGCGAGACCGGGACCGGGAAAGGGCTGGCGGCCGAGAACGTCTTCCGGCATTTGCAGATCGCGGCCGATGCGGCGGACCTCATCTTTGAAGAGGTCGCGCAGCGGCTCGATCAGCTTGAGCTTCATGCCCAGCGGCAGGCCGCCGACGTTGTGATGGCTCTTGATGGTCTGGCTGGGGCCTTTGACACTGCTGGATTCGATGACGTCGGGATAGAGCGTTCCCTGGACAAGCCAGTCGACACCTCCAGATTCTTTGGCGATGCGCGTGGCTTCATCGTCGAAGACGGCGATGAACTCCGCGCCGATGATTTTTCTCTTCTTTTCAGGTTCGGTGACCCCGGCCAGCTTGGTCAGGAAGCGCTCGCTGGCGTCGACCGCGACGATCTTCAACCCTAGCTTGTCGCGCAGATTCTTCTGGACGGCGGCGAATTCGTTTTTGCGCAGGACGCCATTGTTGACGAAGATGCAGGTGAGCTGGTTGCCGATGGCCTTGTGGACGAGAACTGCCGCGACGGAGGAATCGACGCCGCCGGAGAGGCCGCAGATGACATGGCCGCTGCCGACCTTCTCGCGGATTGCGGCAACGGTGGACTCGATGAAGTGGGCCGGAGTCCAGTCGCCACGTGCGCCGCAGATATTGAAGACGAAGTTCTTGATGAGCTGCGAGCCAAGCGGCGTGTGGTGCACTTCAGGATGGAATTGCACGGCCCAGATGCGGCGCTCCGCGCTTTCGAACCCTGCCAGAGCATTTGCAGAAACAGCAGTGCGATGAAAGCCCGTGGGGAGTTGGGCGGCCTCGTCGCCGTGGCTCATCCAGACGGCGAGGGTTGCGGGCAGTCCGGCAAAGAGCTGCGATGCATTGTCTTCAATGGCAACTTCCGCATGGCCGTACTCGCGGCGGGGCGCATTGAGCACCTTGCCGCCGAGATGATGGACGATGAAGTGCAGTCCATAGCAGATTCCCAGGATCGGCAGGCCCAATTCGAGCAGCTTGGGATCAGCGGCGGGGGCGTCAGCGTCGTAAACCGACGAAGGCCCGCCGGAGAGGATGAGGCCCAGGGGCTTGAGCGCTTGAATCTCGCTGATGGGCGCGGTGCAGGGCAGCACGACGGAGAAGACGTTGTGTTCGCGGATGCGGCGCGCAATCAGTTGCGTGTATTGCGAACCGAAGTCGAGGATGACGATTGTTTGGGTGTCCACGTATTCAGTGTGGCAGGACGCATCCCTGGTTTGCAAGGCGCCTGCGGTGGGGGGAGTTGCCGTCCAGGCAGCCGGCGTCTGCGAGCCATGGGCTAGGTTACCGAAGCTCTGGCTCTTTTTTGTGTGCTAATTGAAGGTAGCCGCTTCGCATGATGGTAAAAATGGCGCGAGATAGTTTTGGACGTGATTGATTTATGCAGGTTAGAGTCATCTGCAAGGTTTTGCCTTCGTTTGGTTGGGTGGAACCATCAATCGATCACACCGCAAAATCAATGAAGCCGCGCATGGGATCGGTAGAGACCAGCTTCGCCGTTACCTTGTCGCCGACGTCGAGGCCTTTGCCGCCCTGAACGACTTTGCCATCCACGTGCGGGTCGAGGGTGCGGACGAAGACACCGTAGTTATTGACGCCGGTGACGATGGCCGGGAAGCTCTGGCCGATGCGCTTTTGCAGCACGACAGCCGCGATGCGCTTCTGCATCTCGCGCTCCACCTTGCGCGCATTGTCTTCCATCAGCGTGCAGCGTACGGCAATCGCGTTGAGGTCGTCTGCGGAGTAGGGCTGCGGGGATTTGGCGATCCAGGCTTTGAGCAGCCGCTGCGTGACGACATCGGGAAAGCGGCGGTTGGGCGCGGTGGAGTGGGTGTAGTCCTGCACGGCGAGGCCGAAGTGGCCGGGCGAGACCTCGTTGGGCTTGACCAAAACGTACTCGCCGGGGCCCATCAGCTTGACGGTGGCCAGCGAGAGGTCGGGAAAGTGGTCGGGGTCCTTCTGCTTTTGCGCGAGGAGAAAATCGTTGAGAGCCTTGGAATCTGGTTCGGCGGGCAGCGTTGTGCCCAGCCCCTCGGCCAGTTCGACAATGCGATCCCAGCGCTTGGGGGTGCGGACGATGCGGCGAATCGAGGCGACGCCGGCCTCTTCAAAGGTGCGCGCTATGACGCCATTGGCCGCAACCATGAACTCTTCAATCAGCGAGGTGGCGCGGTTCTTGCTTTGGCGAACAATGTCCACCGCCTGCTCGGCGAGCATGACAGGGCGGGTCTCGATGGTTTCCAGATCGAGCGCGCCGTGCTGGAAGCGGCCTCCAACCATGCGCTTTGCCGCTGCATCTTGAAGTTTGAGCTGCGCGGCCAGATCGGCGCTGGCAGCGACTTTGGCCGGAGCCGGCCCCGTGCCTTCCAGCCATGCGCCTACGGCGTTGTAGGCCAGTTGCGCGCGGTTGCGGACGAGGGCGCGATAGGCCTTGCCGTCCGTGGCCGTGCCTGCCTGGTCCACGGCGTACTCAATCACCAGCGCGACGCGGTCCTCGTTCTCGTTGAGCGAAGTGATGCCCTCGGAAAGCTCAGAGGGAAGCATGGGAAAGACCTTGACGCCGGTGTAAACCGAGGTCGTCTCGCTTTTGGCATGGCCGTCGATGATGGTGCCCTGGTGAACGCGCGCGTCCACGTCGGCCACGCCAATCAGCACGCGTATGCGGCCATCGGGGAGCTGCTCGGCCCACTCGATCTGGTCCAAATCCTTCGAGGTGTCGTTGTCGATCGAGGACCAGAGCAGGCTGCGCAGGTCCTGAGCGCCCTGAGCGGCGGGCGGCTCGGGATGCGCCTGGATCGCGGTCAGCTCGGTTGCGGCTCCAGCGGGAAAATCAGGCTGGAAGCCGTGCTCAATCATGGCGGCATGGGCCGCAGCGACAAGATTGAAGTGAATCGGATGGCCGTTCGACATTCGGAATAAGCTCCTTGAAGTTGAAGAGCCAGCCTATCACGCCACCTCCCGTGTGGGCCAACCACCCGCGGCGGGATTTGGTCGCTCGGCAGAGTATTTGCTGAATCATGAATCTCGATGACGGTCAATCTGAGATAGACTGGCTCCAGAACGGCAGCGCAATACGGAAATCCCAGCCATGTGAGGATTCCTTTCACTCCAGGAGGAATTGTCCGACGATGGATTCAGGAAAGATGAAACGCATATGCGGAATCGCGCCAATCGTGATGTCACTGATGGCATTGGCGCTTGTGATCGAAGGGGCAATTGAATTTGGAAATCACCGGCCTGCCGACGAGGGTTGGCAGGCGCATATCTTTCAGATTTTGATGCTTGCCGAGATACCAGTCATCGTTGCATTTGTCGCGTTGAGCTGGCGCTCCTTGAGACGAAATCTGGCTACATTCGGAGCGCAACTCCTGCTATGGGCGGTCGCGGTCGGCGCGGTACGATTCTTTTCGCTGTAGGAACTTTTTTAACATTCCTATCGATCCGGCAAGAAAAGAGTGAGATTCTTTCCCACCCATTCCCGCAAAAAACGCGGGAATGGATGGGGCAACCAGAACTTATTGCATCAATGAAAATGCTCTAGCCGCCGGCGGCCGCGGGGTCTTCCTCTATTGAATGCCGAGGTCGGAGAGCACCTTGGGCTTGGTTTCATCGACAGCCAGCAGGTTATGGCACGTGGAGCAGTCCTGCGGAATGGCGGTACCGTCTTTGGCTGAGTGGTTGCTGTCGTGGCAGCGGAAGCAGCCAGGGTAGCTCGTATGCCCGATGTGGTTGGGATGCGTGCCCCAGGTCATCTTCATGTAGGGGAAGACGTTCTGGCAGTAGATGGTGACCAGTCCGTCGCCGGCGTTTTTCACCAGACCGGAGTTGGCGGCCAGCACTTGGGGATTCTGGGCGCGATAGAAGGCCTCAAGTTGCAGGGGAATCTCTCTGCGCGCTTCCTCCTGGCTTGCGTAGTCGGCTTTGAGCAGCGCCAGGCCTTCCTTGTGTATCCAGGGCAGTTGAGGACTGATAGGGCCTTCAGACATGGCCTGATTGAGCGCCTCCTCGGCGGTGACAAAGGGATGGGCGGCGCGGTTATGGCAGTCGATGCAGTCCATGACACGGCGCTCGCCCTGGGGCGGAGCGCTTCCCGGCGGCAGAGTCGAGAAGACCGTCTCTGAGCCGTCGGCATTTCGCTTCTGCACCCAGGGAATCGTGGTGCGGCTGGCATCGGTGGCGATGTACTCGATGTGACCGAGGTGAACGCCGTGAATGCCGGTCAGATGAGAAAGCCCATCCAGTCCCCCCAGGTGGAGCACCAGCACGGTCTGCGTCTCGGTGTTCTTCTCATCGTCGGCAAAGCTGGATTTGACCAGCAGCTTTTCGCCGACAAACCGTGCAGGAGTGTGGCACCCCTCGCAGATCTCGCGCGCCGGGCGGAGACTGCGCACGGGCGACTCGATCGGCGTGGGATAGTCGGGAACGATCTTGGGCGCAAGATGCGCCAGAGGATGAAAGCTGACCTCGATCAACTGCTTGGTTCCATTCACCTTGGCGGTGACAAAGGATTGAGCGCCAGGGCCGATGTGGCAATCCACGCAGGCAACGTGGGAGTGCGCGGCGATTTTGTATGCGGTGTATTCGGGATGCATGACGTGGCAGCTCTGGCCGCAGAACTGGGGCGAGTCCATGTAGGCCGCGCCGCGATAGCTGGCCACCGAGACGACCAGCAGATTCAGGATGGTGGCCGCCATGACAATATCCACGCCGTGGCGGAAGATCTTGTCATTGAAGTCGACTTTGGGAAAGGTGGCGGGAATCTGATGGGTCTTTTGCAAACGTCTGCGGCGGAGCCAGACACCGATAGGAATCAGCAGCAGGCCTCCGACAAAAACGGCCGGAAGAAGCAGGAAAAAAATGATACCGAGATAGGGGTTGTCCGTGGCGCTGCCGAAGATCTCCAGCAGCCAGTATCCGATCATGGTGACGCCGGAGGCGGTAGTGATGGCTCCGCCGGCAAGGCTGATGGGGTTGTTGCCAAAAAAGAGTGCCGGACGCACCCAGCCTTCACGGAATCTTTGAAACACGGGCGCTTTCTCCTTGCTGAACGGAGTCAGCCGCGCTGCTTGCGCCTTCGCTGCCAACTCCGTCGCTCCGCTTCACTTGACAATCGCCGAGCATCAACGGGCCTACAGAAGTTACAGGCCGGGGGGCAGCGGCTGCGGGTTGAGCATATGCAGGGTGCGGTAATAGGCCACGGCGGCCTTCATCTGTTCTGGGGTAAGACCGGCCACCGGCTTCATCTTGCCTTTGCCATTCTTGACGGCGGCTAGCATCTCGGCTTCGCTGAGCTTCATGATTGCCGGATCTGCGGCGGGCTTGACGCCCATCATCTTGATCATCCCAGGGCTGGGGGTGCCGGTGGCGCCGTGGCACATGGCGCACTTGGATTTGTAGGTTGCCTCGCCAGCGGATTGGGCGGAAGAGACGGCGCCGGCCAAAAGCAGTGCAGCGGCCAACACCAGCAGAGAACGGATTTGCTTCGTCATGAAACCTCCTTGAGTGAATTCATTTGCGCGCGGTATACGATCCGGCAACTGGATGATTGTTGTAGCCGGTCCAGCCCTCCGGCGTCAACAGCCTGAAGCCGGAATGGCCAGCGGGTTGTCAACAGAATCTCAGAACTCGTAATGCACTCCCAGTGTCACATTATTCGCATGGAAGTTGCGGGGCGCGGTCAGTCCGGATGAAGCTTCGGTCAGACCTGTCGGCTGGGCCAGCGTGTTGCAGGGCACCACCGTTGCAGTCAGAGAGGTCGAAGTGGAGCAGTACTCGGAGCCGGAGGGACCGCCCTCGCCGTAGCCGAAGTAGTTGTACTCCACCTTCCAGATCAAGCCGGGATGGAGGGTCCACGCCAGATTCACAAAGGGAGATTGATACTTGGAGACCAGCGAACCGTTGACGTCGCGCGCATCGTTGAAGAAGCGGCTGCCGCTTACGTCGCTGATGCGATAGCCGAGATTGGAGTGGAGCTTGACGGAGGGAGAGATCATGATCGACGCCGATGCGTACTGCGTGGGAGCATCCATGAAGTCCCTGGCGAACCAATCTTCGAGCGCCGTGCCATTGGCTTCCGTAACGCCTGTAGCTCCTCTGCCCCATATGTTCGGACATACAGTACTGGTGGCGGTTTGCACGGCTCCGGGCAATGTGGCTGCAGCGCCATTCAGGTAGCAGATATTGGTCGCCGAATAGACATCGCTGTACGCGTAGTCGAAATCGATCCCATAGTGCTCATTCGGCGACAGCACCGCGCCCAGGCTCACCACCCGGCTGTAATCGACATGATTGAGCGGGCCTTCATACGGAGTACCGGATGAGGCGGTTCCATTTGGAGCTGGAGTTGGCGAAGGAGGAACGAACAGCGCAACCGCGGCCTGATTGTTGTTGGTGTTGTTGTGCCGCTCCAGATCGTTGAATGCGCCGGAGAGCGTCGCCCAGGGCCTGGGCCGGTACATGGTATGCACTCTGTAGTGCCTGGTCTGCCGCGGACCGACCGGGGTGAAGGCGTTGTCGTCATAGAGCGCCTCGACCGTGCCGTTGATGCTCCAATTCTGCGTGGGACGCAGAGCGGCGTTGAAGATTGCGCCATTTTCATCGATCGTGACGGTGCCGTTGGTGGTTGCGCCCACGGCCAGCGGAGCATTGTCCGGCGATCCCTGACCGATCAGATGGGTGCGGTAGCGATAGGTGAGCGAGAGAGTGGTGCGCGGCGTGACCTCCCAGCTTCCGGTCAGATCGTTGGTCAGTAACTTCTGACCGAAGTAACCCGGCAGCGGAGTATTGACGGCAGAGGATCCCCCTCCAGTGGAGACTCCTGTTGCCGCAGTTGTCGTGGTCAAAGCGCCGGGAAAGTTGATGGTCTCGTTTCCCGCAGTGACCGGCGTCGAGAGGGTAATCAAGCTGGTGAAGGTCGTGCTGCCGGGCTGGTGCACATCGGAGTAGTCGAATTGATCGGAGAGGCTGACCGTCTTGGTAGCCTTCCAGACGATACCGTAATCGGCGGAGACGACCTCCCGCTTGGCGCTCGAATTGGCGGTATAGGTGATCGAGCGGGCCGCCCCATCCAGTCCCTGGAAGTTCTCATAATAGTTGGGCAGGCTCATGTTGGCGTTGGTGTAGCGGAAATCGCCGTTCATCTCGATATTCTTGATGCTGGAGCTTTGCAGCCGGAAGATTTCGGTGGGATAAAGGATGCGGGTCGGCTGCGAGCGCAGATAGCTGGTTGCCACATCGCAGGCCGGATCGATGATCGGCCTCCCGCCGCTGGAGTTGGCATAAAGAACGATGGTTGCGTTGATCATGCTGGTCTTGTTGCAGGCGCTGACGCCATATGGAGTCTGACTGTCCCAGTTGCCCAGGGAGACCGGTGTTCCATTCGCCTCTTGCACCATGAACTCACTCGGCGCCAGCGTGAAATAGGAGTTGGCCTTGTAGTGGTCGATCTGCTCTTCAAAGGTCAGCTTGGTGCCCTGCACCGGCTTCCAATCGATCCCTCCGGTAAAGTCGTCGCTGCTGTTGCGCTGATACTCCTGAAGCAGGGAGTCGTACTTGCCGACCGAATCGCCGGGACTGAGCGTCGGACCCTGGAAAATATTCTGCGAGTATGCCGCCCGGTAGGTTACCCGCGCGAGCGGAAAGACGGTGAGATCGGTGTCGGTCATGCGGCGCACGGTGTTGAACATCACCGGCGACTGCTGAACCTGCGGCCAGGCCAGCGGGGTGGTAGACCCGGAGACCGGAATCGACAGTCCGGTGGTGATATTGGGGTTGCCGAGCAGATCGTAGTCAAAGTATTGACGGTCGCGGCGGAAGATTCCCGAGAACTCGTACACCTTGTCTTTGGAGAAGTCCAGCTTGGCGAAGTTATTCGCATCGCCGCCAAAGCCGCTGCCGACGGCTCTGAGGTCGTCGACCAGAGAATGCTGCCTGCCCGGCAGTTTGTGCATCTCAAAGCTCTCGCCCAGCACGCGCGGCCCGGATTGCTGATTGACCAGCGTGTCGTACATCGCGCCGCTACCGGCAATTCCGGCAATATGCCCGCCGGCATCCAGGCTCTGATGGGAGGTAAATCCTTCCGGCACAAGCATCCGTGAATCCGGCGCGGGGAATGGGGCGCTGGGCGTCGGATTCTGGGCGGCAGCGATGCCCGCCATCATCAGGAAAATGGCGATTCCGATGCCACCAGCGATCTGCCGCCGGCCCTGTGCGCTTGCGTGCTGTTGATAAGACAGCCGAGAATGCCAGCCAATCTTGTTCATAGGAAGCCTCACTAGAAAATGCCCTGTTTCTGAGATCGAGCCTTACTTGTGTGCCAGCATATTGCCGCCAGTCTTAGCCGCGCCCTCCGGTTGGGCTGGAGGGCGCAACTCCTACTTGAGAAATGCCTGATTGAGATTGGAGCCGTGGATCATGGTGTGGCAACTGATGCATGGCGTCAGTTCCGCCGATCCCGCATTCATGCCATGCACCGTGCCGGCCGCAACCGGGCTATGGCACTGATTGCAGAGGGTGTTGACGTTCGGCATATTCAGCAGCCGGGCGTTCTGAGAGCCATGTGGCGTATGGCAGGAGAGACACCCTTCGGCCTTGACCGCGGCATGCTCGTAGACAAATGGCCCGCGCACCTCGGTGTGGCACTTGGCGCAGATCGCGTTCTGGTCCGCCGTCGATTTCAGATTGCTGTTTCCGAAGGAGCCGTGCACATCATGACAATCGCTGCACTTGACCAGGCCCTCGTTCACACGATGGTGGAAGGGCATATCAAAGGCCGGTTTTACGTCGGTGTGGCACTGAAAGCAGAGCGCAGGCTGCGAACTCTTCAGCAGATACTCCTGGTTTTTGACCGCGTGGATGCTATGGCAACTGGTACAGCCTACCCCCGCCTTGGCGTGGGGGGAACGCACGAAGTCGGGATGCGTGCCGGCGTGACAGCCCAGACACTTGGCGTCCACTTCTTTGGGGGACGCCTTGGCGGGATTGAAGATCTTGGTGACGTCGCCGCCGCTCTCGACATGGGCCTTGCCCGCGCCGTGACAGTTCTCGCAGGTAACGCCATTGCTGCCGTGCATCTCAACCATTTTGCTGTGCGGGTTGGAGGCGAAGTTCTTGGCGACCTCTTCATGGCAGGTTGCGCAGGTCTCCGCGCCCACAAAATCACTCGACGGAGCTGCGGCGGCCGGTGGGGCGGCGGGTTTCTCGCCGGGAGCCTGAGCGGCCAGCGCGGGAAGGCACAGGAGGCCAGCACCCAGCAACACCATCCAACACGCTCGCAACCCCGTCATCTTCCCCGGCGCCGCACCGACTGGCAACTGCGTAACAGGCTTATTTTTGTGCATCAAAACCGCCTTCAATGCTTGTTTAGCATCTTCTGCCCACCATCATACCGGCATTTTGCTGCTTCCTGACATCCACTTCCCATATCGGTAGCAGTTCCCGCCAACAGATCCATCTTTGCGCCGTGAAGTGCTCTCTCCTGGCAGCATCCTTCCATCTTCGGAAGATTACGAACTATTTGTATCCAAAACTGTGATGTTCATCACATACGATAGTAGACCTAATTTCGGTTTCCAGTTTCCTGCACCGCGGTGATCCGGATTGCCTTCACTGTGATCGCCCTGCGAAGAGCCTCTTTGAGCTGGCGTTTCAATTGCATGAACGTGAGGCCCATCACATCCTTAGCGGCGGCGGCTCCGGCAGACTTTCATCAGCAAAGAGTTTCTTTTTCAGCCGGTCTAAGCCTTCTCTTTTCAGACAGGGCTTGCGGCAGAGGCAGGGTTTACGTCGAACTGCGCGGCAGAGAGAAAAGCGGCAGCGGACGGGACACGAGCATGACGCACACGGAGAACACGGCGCAATCGCGGCAGAAGAATCTTGCGCCGCAGGTGGTGGGTTGCGCGGCCTGCTCCAACCGCCGTCCCGGCTGGTTCTGCTCGCTAGGATCGTCCGTGCTGGCCGATCTGGAGACGGTTACCAGCACGATCTCGCTCACTGCGCAATCCGCGCTCTTTACCCAGGGCGAGGATGCGCGCTGCGTTTACCTGATCTGTGGCGGCTATCTGAAGCTGACTGCGGGCCATCGGACGGACCGGCAGATGATTGTCCGGGTAGCGGGACCAGGCTCAATGCTGGGCTTGTACGCGGTTCTATCCCACGGCGTCTACGAGGTTTCCGCCGAGACCCTGACCTGCGCGCAGCTCCGCCCCATCGAGAGCGATCGCTTCCTGACCTTTCTGCGCAACCATAAAGAGGCGCAAATGCGCGCCGTGCAGTGCATCTGCCAGGAGTATCGCTTTGCCTTGCAGGATGCCTGCCGCATCGCACTGGCTGAGACGGTGGCCGCCCGCCTGGGACGCCTGCTGCTGGAACTGGGTCACCAGATTGGTGAACACCAGGAGGGGGGCGGCTTTCGCTTTCCGCTGCTGCTGACCCACGAAGAGATGGCCTCGATGGCCTGCACCACCCGCGAAACCGTCACCCGCACCCTGGGGCAGTTTCGCAAAGAGGGGTGGATTACCATTGAAGATTCCGTGGTAACGCTTCATGAGCCGGATTGCCTGCAAATGCTGGCCTGAGATTTTTCATGCTTTCAATCGGCGATGTGCCGAGTCCAAGAGCTATCATCAGAGATTAGAGAAGAGGAAATCTCTGGTTTTTCGCTGGTGGCGCATAGGCTGCCACCCGATCCCCAATCTCTAATGTGGAGTTCATGGTGCGAATATCCCGCTTTGTTTTTGTATCCTCTGTTTCATTGATCTTCTGTTGCCTGGTCGAAGCGCAGAGTCCGGCGCCGCCGCCGGTCTCGAGTCAGCTTGCCGTCACCACCACCGAAAGCCCGGAGATCCGCGAGTTCCAGAAGATCGAAGATGCCTGGGACAACGCCATCAGCCTGCGCGACCAGTACGGCCTGGAGTTGGTGCTTTCACCGCTGTTTGTGGATGTGGCAGCCAGCGGCGACATCACCACCCGCAACCAGCAACTGGCCCAGCTGATCACAGGCGAAAACAAGGTCGTTTCGCTGGAGCAGCGCGTAATCACTGTGCGGATGCTGGGCGATATTGCGGTGGCCAACGGCACCTATGTGCTGCATCGCAAGGCTGGTTCGCCGCTGGAAGAAGAAAAGGGCGTATTCACACACGTCTTTGAGCGCACACGCGGAGGCTGGGTGTGCATCAACGCACAGCGCACGTTGCTGCGCGAGGACCCCAACGCCAAATCCAAGAAGCAATCCGGCTCCGAGACGCCCTTCCATTTTCCGACCTTCTTTCATAGCGACAAAGAGCATCAGTAAGAGTCTGTGATGAACTTTCCCGCAGGGGCGCTGGCTACATCCGGCTCTCCGCTCCGCTGACGGGAAAAGGCGCGGCCGAAGCCGCGCCTTTCGTTTCCGCCGCGCCTTCCCGCAGCATCCCCGTTCTGCCTTACAACTGATTCATGTTGGCCAAGAATTCCGCGTTGTTGCGGACCTTTTCCAAACGGCTGATGAGCAACTCCATCGCCTCGACCGGGGAGAGCGGATTGAGCACCTTGCGCAGAATCCAGATGCGCGACAAATCCTCCTTGGGGATCAGCAGCTCTTCCTTGCGGGTGCCGGAGCGCTGAATGTCGATCGCCGGGAAGACGCGCTTGTCGACCAGCTTGCGATCCAGAATGATCTCCATGTTGCCCGTGCCCTTGAACTCTTCGAAGATGACCTCATCCATGCGCGAGCCGGTGTCGACGAGAGCCGTCGCAATGATCGTCAGCGAACCGCCCTCCTCGATGTTGCGGGCCGCGCCGAAGAAGCGCTTGGGGCGCTGGAGCGCATTGGAATCCACGCCGCCGGAGAGCACCTTGCCCGATGGGGGCACGATAGTGTTGTAGGCGCGGGCGAGGCGGGTAATGGAATCGAGCAGAATTACCACATCGCGCTTGTGCTCGACCAGCCGCTTGGCCTTCTCGATGACCATCTCGGCAACCTGCACGTGGCGCGCCGCCGGCTCATCGAAGGTCGAACTGATGACTTCGCCCTTGACCGAGCGCTGCATATCGGTGACTTCCTCGGGGCGCTCGTCGATCAGCAGCACGATCAGCACAACCTCCGGCTGATTGGCGGTGATGGAGTTGGCCAGCGACTGCAAGAGCATGGTCTTGCCGGTGCGGGGCGGAGCGACGATCAGGCCGCGCTGTCCTTTGCCAACCGGCGTCAACAGGTCCATCACCCGGCCGCTGATGGCCTCGCGCACCGTCTCCAGCTTGATCCGTTCTTCGGGATAAAGCGGGGTGAGGTTGTCGAAGAGAATCTTGTTGCGCGTCTCCTCGGGCGACTCGAAGTTGATGGCCTCGATCTTGACCAGCGCGAAGTACTTCTCGCCTTCATGCGGCGGGCGGACGTTGCCGCTGATCGAATCGCCGGTCTTCAGATCGAATTTGCGAATCTGCGAGGGAGAGACATAAATGTCGTCGGGGCCGGGCAGATAGTTGTAATCAGGCGAGCGCAGAAAGCCATAGCCGTCGGGCAAAATCTCCAGCACGCCCTCGGCAAAGATGTGGCCTTCCTTTTCGCTCTGTGCCTGGAGGATCTTGAAGATCAGATCCTGCTTGCGAAGCCCGCTGGTGCCCGGGATCTCCAGGGTACGCGCGATGCGGGTCAGTTCCGTGATGTTCTTTTCTTTAAGTTCCGCGATGGTCATGATCACCTGCAAATAGGGAGGATGTTTGTGGGAGGGGCCGGAATAGGGGAGGGTTCCGGGAAGAAATAAGGCGGGAGTTCAAAGCCTGCGGCCGAGCTGCGCCGCATCGTAGGTTGCTCTCGACACCAACCCAGGCATCGAAGGCCGGGAATCAGGCCACCCGCGAACCGGGATATGCCTGTTACCGCAACCAGACTCAATTATACCCTTTACGGGCACGATCAAGCGGCGCGGCGGGTCTCCACCGGCTGGTCGGCGGCCGCTTCGACTGGCGCAGCGGAGCCGGGATGGGTGGTTTGAAAGCGGTTCAAGACTTCGTTGGTGGTGTCCTGCAGCCGTGTATTCGGCTTGTGCAGCTTACGGGTTGCCTTGCTGGCCAGTTGACACAACTGGTAGCGATTGGAGACATGAGAGAGTGCCCCAAAAACCAGATTAGAACGCATTGCGAATTTCTCCTTCAAAAAAAATTGGCAACGGCCGGATATGAACTGGCTCCGGCGCCGCCGCGGGGAAGCCAACGCAATGCAGGCTGCCCCAAGTTTTCACTCCCAAAGTTTTAGACGCACGAGGTGCGCTTCCAGTTCAAAATCCTGACGCACTTTCGCAAATATTGAAACAGCTCCCTTGCCGTATCAGGGATACAGATTCCGCCTTGGGAACCATCCGAACTGCATTCCCATTCCGGCAGAGAAAACGCACCGGTGCATCAACCGATGAGCCTTCGCTCAAAACTGATGCGGGGAAGGACAGAAAAGCGCACACGTGCGCTCAGGACATCGTGCCTGAATGGATGGCAATCCTCAATGTATACCTGGTCAGCATTCCGGTCAATAGTTTTTTTCGCGCGGGAAACAGCCTCGGCGCTTGGCCGGCTTAACAGGAACAGCAGGCGCCATAGTGATTGATACAAATAGCTTTGTCTCCCACTAACCTGTGCGGCGGGATCCCAGTCAAGATCGCCTGCTGTTCTCTTGAGCGCTTTTGCAGATTTGAACGCTGTGAGCAAGGTCAGCCGATCTCTATGAAAAACCTAATCCGTCGCTCCTGATAAACGCATAACACAGTAAAGAATCAATGATATAGGGCGCATTTCGTGGTAAAATATTCCCAGAAGTTGTTCAAAACACAGCAATTTCCGGGGAAAAACGATGCGCCCTAAGAGTGAGCCCAGACACCCGCAACGTGAGCTGTTCCAGATTGATCTGGAGCAGTTGATTGACCTCACGCATCCGTTGGCAGTACTTGCGCAGAGGATTGATTGGAAACAGTTCGATCTTCTGTTAGGCGGCAGTTATCACCCCACCCAGGGAGCCCCCGGCACGCCGACGCGTCTGATGGTGGCGTTGCACTTTTTGAAATATCAAACTGATCTGAGCGATGAAGATGTGGTCGCGGGGTGGGTCGAGAATCCCTATTGGCAGCACTTCAGCGGTATGCGATATTTTCAGCATTCGATGCCGATCGATCCCTCCAGCATGACGCGCTGGCGCAAGCGTCTGGGCGAGGCCGGAGCCGAACAGATGCTGCGCGAAACCCTTGCAGCTGGCCTGCGCATGAAGGTGATCCGTCCGGCGGAGTTACAACGTGTCAACGTGGATACCACGGTACAGACCAAGGCCATTCGCTTCCCGACCGATGCGCGTTTGTATCATCGGATGCGCGAGAGCCTGGTGAAGACGGCGCGCGCCGAAGGTTTTGCAATCAAGCAGAGTTATCAGCACGTGGGCATGCGTCTGTTGATGCAATCCAGCCGCTACGCCCATGCACGGCAGATGAAGCGCGCCCGCGCCTGTACGCGCCAGTTAAAGACGCAACTGGGAAGAGTTATGCGCGAGATAGAACGGCAACTTACAGAACCATCTCGCAAGTTATCCCGGCTGCTGGAAACCGCGCGTCGCATTCATAGCCAGCAGAGGCATGACAAGAACAAGGTGTACAGCGTGCATGAACCCGATGTCGAGTGCATCGCCAAAGGAAAAGCTGGTAAGCCGTATGAGTTCGGCAACAAGGTCAGCGTCGCGGTCAGCAGCCGGGGCGGATGGTTCGTCGGGGCCAAGAGCTTGACTGGCAATCCCTACGATGGCCGCACGCTATCCGAGCAGATGAAACAAGTTAATAACTTGATCGGCGACATAGTTAGAGAAGTGCATGTGGACATGGGCTATCGCGGCCACGACTATGTGGGCAATGCCACGATCTATGTGGACAAACGACGGCGAGGCCGAACGCCAAAGACGCTCTGGAAAAGAATGAAACGCAGAGCGGCTGTCGAACCAAGCATCGGACATCTGAAGAACGAACACCGGTTAGAACGTAACCGGTTGAAGGGCGTTGCCGGAGACGCGATCAACGCCATCCTCTCGGCCGCGGCGATGAACTTCCAGAAGTTGCTGAGAGCCTGTGAGGGCAAACTTGTCGCCCAAATCAGGGCTATTCTGGGCCGACTCCTGC
>JBAVDS010000007.1:0-34915 GCA_049587335.1 Occallatibacter sp.
TTGCGGCGAAAAATCACTCATACTTCGTTGTCGTCCTTGTGCTTGGAACAACCAAACCCTGCGGACTCCGCCTCGTCTGAGCGGTTTTTCGCTCGCAACGCTGCGCGTCAGTATATGTCGATACAGCCTAGGCTGCCGGTCGCGGAAGCTCCAGCGCTCCGGTGAGGCTGGAGACCTTTTCGACATTATGGCTGCGGCACCAGGATTCCAGTCCACCGGCAAGGCGCTCGACGGCGCGAGGATCGGCATAGCTGGCTGTGCCCACTTGGACTGCGGTGGCTCCGGCCAGCAGGAATTCAATAGCATCCTCTGCTGTGACGATACCGCCCATACCGAGAATGGGAATCGAGACGGTGCGTGCGGTCTCATAGACCATCCGCAGCGCGATCGGCTTGATCGCCGGACCGGATAGTCCGCCGGTAATGTTGCTCAGCCGTGGCCGCCGGCTTTCCGCGTCAATGGAGATCGCCAGAAAGGTGTTGACAAGGCTGACCGCATCCGCACCGGCCTCAGCGGCAATCTGGGCCATATGCGCAATCGAGGTTACATTGGGCGAGAGCTTCACAATCAGCGGCCGTAATGAGGCCTTCTTGGCGCGGGCAACGAGGTATTCGAGCGAGCCTGGATCGGAGCCGAAGGCCATCCCGCCGGCGTGGACATTGGGACAGGAAACATTCAACTCGTAGGCGGCGATACCTTCAGCCTCATTCAACCGCTCGATCACCGAGATATACTCGCCGACAGTGTAGCCGAAGACGTTGACAATCACATTGCATGCGGGATAGCGCTTGAGCGGCGGCAGCTTGCGTTGAATAAAATCCTCGACACCGACATTCTGCAATCCGATCGCGTTCAGCATCCCGGCTGCGGTTTGAATGATGCGCGGCGCGGCATGGCCAGCCATCGGCTCCAGGGAGATTCCCTTGGTTACCAGGCCGCCGATCCGCTCCAGCGAGACAATCTCTTCAAATTCGATCCCATAGCCAAAGGTGCCGCTGGCGGCGATGACCGGGCTGACCAGCGTCATGCCGGCCAAAGAGACTTTCATATCTGGTTTCACGCGCGGCAATCTTCCTTATCTCTTGGATGGCAATGCCAGGGCAGGGGAGGGTTGGCAACCTGCCCCGGTCACGCCCTCCATCATACTAGCTGCACCCAATTCGGAGGCCCTACGCGCTGACAGCCTCGCTGGCGTTCACTTTCACCGGGGTCAGCCAGCCGAAGCGGTCGGGCTTGAGGCCGTTGGCGATGCCGAAAAACTCATCCGCGATCTTCTTCGTGATCTCGCCCGGTTTTCCATCGGCAATCTGGATGCGATCGATCGAACGGATCGGCGAGACCTCTGCTGCTGTGCCGCTGAAGAAGACCTCGTCGGCAATGTAAAGCAGTTCGCGTGGAAGCGAGCGCTCCTTCACCGTCAGTCCCAGGTGGCGCGCAATGGTCAGAACCGAGTCACGGGTGATGCCGGAGAGTGCTGAGTTGGAGAGCGGTGGCGTGTAGATTACGCCATTGCGCACAATGAAGATATTCTCGCCGGAGCCTTCGCTGACCAGGCCATTAACGTCCAGGCCGATGCCTTCGGCGTATCCATTGATCTCGGCTTCCATATGAATGAGCTGTGAATTCATATAGTTAGCACCTGCTTTTGCAAGTGAAGGTATAGTATTTGGCGCTAAACGGTTCCAACTGGAGACGCAAACATCCGCGCCGCCGTGGCCGGCAATGTACTTGCCCCAGGGAAAATTGGCGATATAGACCTCAACCGGCGAGCCTTTGGGACTGACGCCGATCTCGCCGTATCCGCGCAACGCGATGGGCCGGATATAGCAGGGCGCAACTCCATTGGCTTCAATCAGATCAACCACACCGGCACAAAGTTCCTCTATGCTGAACGGTATCTCCATCCGGTAGATCTTGGCCGAATCCAGCAACCGCTGCATATGCTCCGGAAGCCTGAAGACCGCCGAACCCTGCGGCTGGCCGTAAGCGCGGATACCTTCAAAGACGCTGGAGCCGTAATGAATGACGTGGCTCATCACGTGGATATTGGCCTGCTCCCAGGGAATAAGTTTGCCGTTGTGCCAGATTTTGGAGGTGGATTGGATAGGCATGACTTTTGATCTGCTCCTTGATTACGCCAGGGGCGCAGCCAACAGGGTATCGCTCCGGAGGCTTCCTTGTCACGAATGCTGCTTTGCACTATACAGAATATACGTTATCAGACATTACAATACTCCACGAATCCTTCATCTGATTGCATTTGTGCGAAGTCAGCGGCTTGGCTCTATCATTGTTGGCATTGATCGACGGTTCTGGATCTCGCCGCGAATTCCCGCGTGCAAAGAGTTCGCCGGGAGCAATAGTTGTACTATTCAATGACCATGCTTGTGATAGACACCCAGCTCAGTTCCGCCGAAGTTCTGATGGCCTTCCATCGCGATGAGCCCTATTTATTTCTTGGCTCGGCGTTTACCACGGTAGGGGTTGTGGCCATTGGGTTTTGTGCTTTGCGCCGACGCTTTGACGCGCTCCTGATTTCTATGGCAGTCTTTGCCATTTTGTACGGTGAGCGATTATGGCTCAACGCGGACCTTCTCAGTCTTACGGTCCCGAACAGCGAGTTTTTCAGGCGGCTCCAGGCTACTGTCAACCTTGCCATGCCGATCCCGGCTTTCATCTTCTTTCGAATTGCAGGGTTCTTCGGTCACCGGAACAGAACCGCCTCCGCACTTCTCTGGACGCCTTTCCTCATCCTTGTTGGGATCTCCCTACTGGCCGGTCCATCGCCCAAACTGACGCTGATCAATAACCTGCTTGTCGTCTTTGCGCTCCTGTATATGGTGGTGCGTTCCCTCCGGGCTAGCTCCACCGATCACGATCTGGTTGTGATTCGTCGTGGATTACTTTGCTTTGTGGCGCTTGCATTCTACGACAACACGATAGCTTACTTGATGCCTTTGCCACTGAAAATCGAACCCTTCGGTTTTGCGATTTTTCTCGGCTGTCTGGGATATGTTGCGGCGCGGCGTTCATTGGAGCGGGACGTAGAGCTGCGCGAAATTCACCGTGAGTTGGAACTGGCTCGGCGCATCCAACTTTCGATTCTGCCCGGCGCATTTCCTGAGTCGGCTGACTTTCGCGTCGCTGCACGCTACGTTCCGGTGACATCGGTTGCCGGCGATTTGTATGATTTTCTTGTAACCGGCGACCTGCATGCGGGTCTGTTTATCGCCGATGTTGCAGGACACGGGGTTCCAGCGGCGCTGATTGCCTCAATGGTCAAAATGGCGGCCATTTCGCAGCGAGTGAATGCTGCCCAACCTGCACAAATGCTGGCAGGAATGAATGCGGCTTTATGCGGCAACACGCAGGGGCAGTTTGTGACTGCGGCCTACGTATATCTGGATTCTGAGAAACGGGAATTGAAGTATGCGGCCGCCGGCCACCCGGCAATGCTGTTGCTCCGCAATGGAACAGTAACAGAGATTGCGGAGAACGGCCTGATCTTGGCGGCATTCGGCTATGCCACTTATTCCGACAAGACGCTCTCTCTGCAAGCGGGAGATCGCCTGCTGCTGTACACCGACGGCCTGATCGAAGCCCGGAACGGCCAAGAGGAATTCTTCGGAGAGGTATCCCTCAAAGCCGCACTACGAGATACAGTCAAGCTGACAGCAGCGGAGGCCGCCGACAAGATCATTGCCGCTGTTCAGAAATGGGCCATCTCGCAGGAGGATGATTTGACCGTATTGGTATGCGACTATTTAGCTGCGAACTGAACCTATGCAGAAATCCAGAAGAACAGCTATGAATTCGGAGATTCCGGCGCAGTGATAGAAAGCACGATTGCGCAGTAGTATACTTCGCCTATGCCCGTAACCATGAAAGATATAGCGCGCGACCTGGGGGTCTCCGTTGTCACGGTCTCCAAGGTGCTGCGCAATCATCAGGATATTGGCGATGCCACGCGCAAGCGCGTTCAGGAGCGCATCAAGGAACTCAACTACACTCCCAATCTGGCCGCGCGCGGCCTGGTGACAGGAAGAACCTATCTGGTTGGTCTGGTGGTGCCTGATCTCCTCCATCCCTTCTTTGCGCAGATCGCGGAATCGCTTTCGCGGGCGCTTTTGAAGCAGGGCTATTGCCTGGCAATTTCAACTTCGGAAGGAAACGCCGAATTGGAGGAACAGGAGATCCACAGGCTGCTTGGCCGCAGGCTGGATGCTTTGATCATCGCTTCATCCTGCACCAAGCCGGCAATCTTTCAGGAGATGCGGAAGAATGGACCGCCTTTTGTCCTGATCGACCGGAGTTTTGCGGGCTTCAAGGCAAATTATGTCGGGGCAGACGATGTGGCTGTTGGCAAGTTGGCGACGGAACATCTTGTGCAGATCGGATGCAAGAAGATCGCTCATCTGCGCGGGCCGGAAAACAGCCCCGGAACGGGCCGGCTTCATGGCTATCTGAGCGCGTTGAAGATGAACAAAATGAAGTCTCTGCCGGGCTTCGTCTCCCAGCAGCGCTCCGGGGATATTCATAGCCGCGAGAGCGGAGCCGAATCGATGCGGCAGTTGCTCTGTCTCAGTTCCCTTCCCGACGGCGTCTTCTGTTACAACGATCCCATGGCGATTGGTGCGATTCATACCATTCTCGATGCGGGATTACGGATTCCAGAGGACATTGCCGTCATCGGATCTGGCAATCTGCACTACGATTCGGAGCTGCGCGTACCGCTCTCCAGCATCGACCAGCAGACCGATCTGATTGGAGAGCAAGCGGCACGGCTGACTCTGTCTCTGCTTAAATCAAAGGTGCGCCTATGCAATAAGACAATGGTGCTGCAGCCACGGCTCGTCGTCCGCGCCTCCACTCAGAGAATCAAGAGAGCCGCTTTAAGCGAACGTTCGATTACGAAGAGATAGTAGCTAGGGCCTGTTAACACTACCTCAGGTGGCGGCGACGGCGGCCAATTTTTCTCAGTTCGAGGTGCGAGGAGCGAACTGTAACTGGTTACTGGAGCGACGAGCAACGAAGAAATGGGGAAAATTGGCCCCGTCCCTTCGGCTTCCACCCCGTCAAACAAAGTTAGTTTGCCGGGGACCCCGGGTTGCGGCGAAAAACCGCTCATACTTCGTTGTCGTCCTTGTGCTTGGAAGAACCAAACCCTGCGGACTCCGCCTCGTCTGAGCAGTTTTTCGCTCGCAACGCCATCCGCCTGAGGTAGCGTTAACAGGCCCTAGTTCGTTGCAATCTCCGCCCACGAATTGGAACCAGAGGCATGGCCGGCAATCCTCACATCTCGGCGTTCACCCGTGTGACGACGCTGGCTGCGCAGCCAGCCCTCCACGCCGCCTTCGCTTGGCTGCACGGCAATCCCAAAACCGTGATGGACTGGCAGGTGGAGCTGACCGCGATTCCCGCGCCTCCCTTTGGAGAAGCGGCTCGCTCTGCGTGGATGGCGGCCTGCTTTGCCGAGGCGGGCCTCAGCGCGGTAGAAACGGATTCCGTCGGCAACGTCTACGGCTGGCTGTACGCATCAAATCTTCCCCCGGAAAGCACCGGTCCGGTGGTTGTGCTTTCAGCGCATTTGGACACAGTTTTTCCCGCAGAGACCCCGCTCCATCCGATCGTTGCCAACGACCGCCTGACGGTTCCGGGAGCGAGCGACAACGGCGCCGGCGTCGTGGGGATGCTCGCCATTGCCCACTCGCTGATCGAATCCACTTCCGTTTTGCCCGCTTCACTGCTCTTTCTCGGCAATGTCGGTGAAGAAGGTGAAGGCGACCTGCGCGGCGTACGTCACCTTTACCGGCAGCAGGCGATGGCTGGCCGCATCGCCGCGCATATTGTACTGGACAGCGCGGGCACGGAGACGGCGGTGACACAGGGGTTGGGCAGCCACCGCTATCGAGCCAGCGTAAACGGTCCCGGCGGACATAGTTTCAGCGATGCGGGAACGCCGAACCCAATTGCGGCGCTGGCCGCGGCGCTGGCCGTGCTGGTGGAGACGCCATTGCCCAATGAGCCGCGAACGACGCTCAATCTTGGCACGATACACGGTGGAACCAGCGTGAATTCGATTCCGGAGTGCGCGCAGGCGACCATCGATTTCCGCTCGTCGAGCGCGGAGCAACTGGTGCGGCTGGAAGTCGCCTTGCATCGTGCCGTGGAAGATGCCGTTGAACGCAGTAATGCACAAGCCAAATCCAACGGCAGGCAGCAACGCGGCCTGCTGACCTTTGCCATTGATCGGATTGGCAACCGGCCGGCTGCGCAACTGCCCGACGACTCGCCTCTGCTGGAGACGCTGCGCGCCGTGGATCGGCATTTGGGACTGCGCAGCGAGTTGCGGCTAGGCTCGACCGACGCCAACATTCCCCTCTCGCTGGGAGTTCCGGCGTTATCTTTGGGCGCGGGCGGCGAGGGCGGCGGCGCACACACGCTGGCCGAATGGTACGACGCCAAGCACCGCGAGATTGGCCTCAAGCGCGTGCTGCTTCTGGTGCTGGCGATGTTGGAATGGGCTTCCGGGCAATAGGCGAGTATGCGCCGACTGGCTCACCGCTGGTGGCCGCGCAGCAGAAGCTACGATCTGCCGCGAAACTGAATGATGCGCCGCCGGTCACGCTTGGAGGGACGATGCTCCGGCAAGGGTGCGAACTCCTGCATCGCCTTGCGCTCGGCTGCGGCTTTGGCTCGCGCTTCCCTGCTGGCTTCGCTTTCGCGGTAAAGCGTCTGCGCCACCGCCGCCGGACCACGCATTTGGCTCAGTGCGAGAACCTCAATCTGAAAGTCGCCGCCTTCATTCTTCACTTCGAGCTTGTCGCCGATGCGCACTTCGCGCGATGGTTTGGCTTCGTGGCCATTTGAGAGAATGCGGCCCAGATCGCAGGCCTTCGAGGCCAGTGCGCGCGTCTTGAAGAAGCGCGCCGCCCAGAGCCATTTGTCGATGCGGATGGAATCCATGAATACATTGTCAACCATCTCTCAGCGAAGACTTCAAGAGCATTGAAATCGGGCAAAAACGAGGCTTTTTTGACGAAAAACGACCCTTTTTGGGCAAAAAACATGGCTGAAATGGCGGTTTGAGGTTACCACTTAATTAACAGGTAAAAACTGCAACTTATTGATAATATGCAAGTTGCCTACTACGACAACATCCGAAAGTGGTCAAAATAAAGTAGGGGGGTGGGGGGGCATAAAAAATGGGGAACAGGGAGCGAAAAGATGGGAGTGAGAAACTAAGGAACTGAGGGCCACGGACTAAGCAATTCGCTGCGATTGGCTTGCGGTTCGACATTTTTTCACCCAGATGCGATTATGCGCGCTGGAGGGGAAATTATCTGCAAGCACCTGACGCCTGCGGAGGGGCCAACTGCTTTCGGCTTGGGTCAAGGCGGGCTTTTGGCGGGGCGACCGACCGCGTTTGGTTTTTCGCTAGTTAACCTGGCAGCCATCCTAGGTCCGAGAATCCGGACATTGAGCACCCAGATTTTTACGCGGAGTCCTGCGCCACCCGCTTGGGTTGTGATCCAATCCGGGGGGGGGCTAGCGATATACCCATTAAACTTGGTGGCAATCGCCACATCGAGCTATTTATGCTGATTACAAATATGTTATACATTCTTCCACATATAGGGAAGTTCCTATTTTCGGAAGAAATCCGCAGGTATCTCTGTGATCTGCAAAAATATATTTGCAATCCTTACATGGAATTTGATACTACATACGGTATCATCTCTACAGATGGATGATGCTCGACTGAAGAAACGGATACGTGAGTTCGCCGAAAGCGTGAAGAACGTTCGGTTTGAGGAACTCTGTACCCTGCTTGATAACCAAATCAAGCCGTTTTGCGAGGCGAGAGGATTGAGCTATGACCATCGAAATCGCAGCGGTAGCCACCACGCATTCACCGTGGGATCGAAGTCCTTTAACCTCGTGAGACCACATGGAACACCGCTGCTGAAGCGTGTGTACGTGGAATCCTTCCTTGAAGCGATGGAGAACATCAACCTCTACGAATAGAGGTCACGCCAATGAAAGATGCTGAGAATTTCATGAACAAGAATTACCGTGTTGCGCTGCAATACGATCCTGATGGCTATTGGATCGCCGAACATCCTGAACTGCCTGGCTGCATATCAGATGGGGAAACCGCGCAAGAAGCATTGTCTTCTCTGGATATTTCCAGAGAATTGTGGATTGAAAGCCGTTTGGCAACTGGTCTTGAAGTTCCCGGACCTCAAGAAGCGCCTCAGTACAGCGGCAGGTTTGTGCTTCGCATTCCCAAAAGCCTGCATCGCGATTTGGCGAATGAGGCGGAAGCGGAGGGAGTTAGCCTTAATAGTCTTGTCAGTAATGTTCTGGCTAGCAGGCATAACCGCAAAGAGCAATCCCTATCGTTTTTATCACAACTAGCAAATCAGAACATGGGGAATGTTTATCCGGCTTTTCATATGCCAGAAAACGTCAAACAGAATTTGTCTAACCTTCGTGCAATGCCTTGTCGTCAACAACCGCCTTGGCAAAATCAAAACATCGCTTTGGGAAACGAACAGATGCCGGAGAAGGAGCTTCAGCGTGCTTGACTTCATCGATATGCTCAGCATGGCGCGGTATCTTTTTGCGCCCAACACATTGCCACTCACCAACCTTTTAATGAAGTCAAATATTAAAACTCTTGAGGCGATGTTTTCGTTTCAGGGGATGCAGGTTGGTGCAGACGTTAACCAATTTCAATTAATTGCTGGAATGGGAGAAGCCAGCGGTGTGGCTATCCAACAATTGGTAATTGATGCGGTCTCTATTAATCTAACGGTTGTGGGAGATCACGTTGATCTCACTAATTGCTATGACGCTCTGCGCAAGTATTTGACAGAGATTGACTCCAAACGGCGCATGGAAAACCCGAAGATTTATACGACTACGTATCAGACGCAAAGCACTGTGAAACTTTCGGTTCCATTCGAGCGCCTTGTTGCGCCTGAATTCATGAACTTTCTCAGATCGAAAACAGATGTCCTAAAGCCCGTCGATTCATCCTCTGCTGATATTTATCTGTCGAATCTCTCATTTCAGGTGAAGTACATATCGAATTCTGATATGTATTCGCTGGTTCCTAAAGTGCTTTCCATTGAACCGCGAGCTGGATCAGACCCGAAAGAGAACACGTATTACGTGCTCACTCCCACAGATTCCGATACACATCGACTGCTTGTCGAGGAATTTGAGAGAGCAATGAGTGGAGCGAGGCACCCGGCAAGCGGTCGGCGATCCAGATGAGTTTAGAATTCTCACGGATAGAAGCAATCTTCTTACATATCCGTTCTGATCGGCCTATTCAGGAGCCTGTGGGCTCCTGCTCCATCCTTGGTCAATCCAAAGAATAAGGGTTGATCACAGTCGAGTGATAAACCGTGCACTCCTTCATCCATGGAAGATAGAGCCAACTCTCCCGATACCCTCAAGTAAACTGGTGCTTGGGAGATGGGATGCGGAGCTTGTGGGCGCGGACGCGGACGACGCTGGAGATGATCAAGTGGGAGCACTCGATCTTTGCGCTGCCCTTTGCGCTGACGGCGGTGCTGTTGGCGGCGCATGGGCTGCCGGATTGGCGCGAGGTTTTGCCTGCGAAGGTGGCGTGGATTCTGGTGGCTATGGTTACGGCGCGCTCGTCGGCGATGGCCTTTAATCGCTGGGCCGATGCGGAACTGGACGCGGCGAATCCGCGAACCTGTGAGCGCGCGATTCCGGCGGGACTCTTGACGCGTGGGTTCGTGCTGGGCTTTGCGTTGCTGATGGCGGCGGTTTTTGTGGCGGCGGCGGCGGAGTTGAATCGGCTGACGCTGGTACTTTCACCGGTTTGCCTGCTTGTATTGTGGGGCTATAGCTACCTGAAGCGCCTGACGCGCTGGTCGCATCTGGGATTGGGGCTGGCGCTGGGCCTGGCGCCAACGGCGGCGTGGATTGCAGTGCGCGGCTCGCTGGATGCGCGGATTCTGGTGCTGACAGCAGCGGTGACACTGTGGGCGGGAGGCTTTGATGTGCTCTATGCCTGCCAGGATTTTGAACACGACCGCGCCGTAGGACTCTATTCCCTGCCCCAATCGGTTGGGATTCCAGCGGCCTTTTGGGCGGCTCGAGCAATGCATCTGGCGATGTTGGGGCTGCTGATCTGGTTGGGAATGCTCTTTCGCTTTGGTGTGGTTGGCTGGATTGGCATCGCCGTGGTGGGGCTGCTGCTGGCCTACGAGCACTCGCTGGTTTCGCCGATTGATTTACGGCGTTTGAATGCCGCATTCTTTACGATGAATGGCGTGATTGCGATGGTGTTTTTGGGATTCGTGGCGGGAGATTTATGGATGCGGTGACCACCCGCGGTTGCGCAGGCGGTACTTTGCGCGCCATTATGACAAGATCCAATAGGAACGGAGAACAGGAAGCAGATGAAGATTGCAATTCAGGGTGAGTACGGATCGTTCAGCCACGAAGCGGCGCTGAAGCTGGTCCCCACGGGCGAGGTCGTTCCCTTGCCGTTGTCGGCGGAGGTCTTTGCAGCAGTGACGCAGGGCGCGGTGGAGGCGGCGGTGATTCCCATCGAGAACAGCCTGGCAGGCTCCGTGGCGGAGCACTTCGATCTGCTGTTGACGCACGATGTGCGCGTGGAGCGGGAGACGCTGCTGCGCATCCGGCATAATCTGATTGCGCTGGAGGGCGTGAAGATCGAGGAGATCGAGGGTGCTTTTTCGCATCCGGTGGCGCTGGCGCAGTGCCGGCGGTTTCTGGCCGCACATCCGCAGATGACGGCCCTGGCCGCGTATGACACGGCGGGCAGCGTCAAGCAACTGGTGGAGTCGCAGAACCGGCGTGCAGCAGCGATTGCCAGCGAGGCGGCGGCGCGCTACTACGGCGCAAAGATTCTCGCATCTGGGATTGAAGACAACCCGGAGAACTACACGCGCTTCTTTCTGGTGCGGCGCACGGCAGAGTCGGTGAGCGATGCGCAGGCAAACAAAATCAGCTTGGCGTTTTCATTGGAACACCGGCCCGGATCGCTGGTTTCGGCACTCTCCGCCATGGCATTCATGGGCATCAACCTGACCAAGATCGAATCGCGTCCGGTGCATGGCAGGCCATGGGAGTATGTTTTCTACGTGGATTGCCTGATTGAATCGGAGGCGGAAGGAGCGCGCGCGGTGGAGGCGCTCAAGCGTCATTGCTCGATGGTGAAGGAGCTGGGCCGCTACCGCGAGGCGGGAAGCGTATGGGCCAACGCGTAGAGATGCAGGAAAAAGACGAACGGCCGGGAGTGCAATTCATGCCCAGGATTGCACCCGGCCGTTCGAGGAGACCACACTTCTGCTGTTGTTTTATGACCCTGTACCCACTCTCGCACAAGCACGGATAATTCTACGCAACGCATCCTGAAAAAGTTCCGGTGCTCAGCCGCCACCGAATTAAATCACAAAATACTTGGCCTGGGGATGGTGGACGACGATGCAGTTGGTGCTCTGTTCGGGTTCAAGCAGGAAGCTCTCGGTGAGATGCACACCGATGTTTTCTTCGGGCTTGATGAGACGGAAGATCTTGACCTGGTCTTCGAGATTGGGGCAGGCGGGATAGCCGAAGGAGTAGCGCGAGCCGCGATATTTCTGATGGAAGAGATCGGCGACGCGTGGCGAATCCTCGCCGGCAATACCGAGCAGCTCGCGCGCTTGCTTGTGCGCCAGCTCAGCCAGCGCTTCGGCGGTCTCGACCGAAAGGCCGTGCAGATAAAGGTACTTGGTGAAGTCGCCCGTCTCGAAGAGCTGCTGAGTCTGGCGGCTGGCTTCAGAGCCGATGGTCACGATGGAAAAGCCCACCACATCGCGCCCGGTGGCGGTATGAGGCTCGAAGAAATCGGCAATGGAGAGGCGGCGGCCCTGCGCCTGACGCGGGAAGGTGATCCGCTCCAGTTCGCGCTCGCAGTCTTCGGGATCGTAGACAATCAGGTCGTCGCCCTGACTCGCGCAGGGAAAGAAGCCGATGATGGACTTAGGCTCGAACCAGCCCGCAGTCTTCACTTCTTCTTCGAGATCAAGGAGAAGCGGGCGGTACTTCTCTTCAATCAGGCGCAGATAATCGCCCTGCGCGGCGGACTTCAACTGCCACTGATTCTTGAAGAGAGCCGTTTCGTTGATGTAAGGGAATATCTCGTCAAGCTTGTAATTTTTGTAGACGCGCGCACCCCAGTAGGCGGGCTTGGGAATGATTGCCAGCCGCTCCACGATCGGCGAACGGCCCTCCGGCGTCAATTCGACGAGAGTTAGATCGGGAGTGGCCGCGCCGGGTTTGTTGAAGACCCGCACGGTGCGGCCTTCAGCTTCCCTGCCCTGCCGGATCGCAGGATCGTCCGAAACCAGATCGGCCATTGCGTGCAGTCCAGCAAATGCATCCTCGGCGTAAAAGACGGGGCCAGAGTACTCTTTGCGCAGATCCTCTTCGACGTACTTGCGCGTCAGCGCGGCGCCGCCGCAGATCACAGGAGTGGTGAGCTTCAGACGCTCCAGATCTTGCAGCACGTACTTCATCTCCAGCGTGGACTTGACGAGCAGCCCGCTGAGGCCGATAGCGTCGGCGCGGTGTTCGCGCGCCGCTGCGATGATGGCGTCCGAAGGCTGCTTGATGCCGAGGTTGACGACGCGATAGCCGTTGTTGGAGAGAATGATGTCCACAAGATTCTTGCCAATGTCATGCACATCGCCCTTGACCGTGGCCAGGACCATCGTGCCTTTGCCGCCGCCATCGGATTTTTCCATCTTCGGTTCGAGATAGGCGACGGCGGCCTTCATCACCGCAGCCGAATCGAGGACCGAGGGCAGTTGCATCTTGCGCGCTCCGAAGAGCTCGCCGACGGTCTTCATGCCGTCAAGCAGCACCGTATTGATGAGATCGAGTGGAGTGTGGCCGGTGAGAGCGATCTCCAGCGTCTCTTCGAGTGACTGCTTGTTCTCGCCCAATCCGATCGTCCGCTCGCCGCGAATGATAAGCTGCTTGAGCTTTTCGTCGGCGGTGAGGTTTTCGACCTCGATCTCCTCTTCCTGCACCGAGGCTTTTCCCAGACTGGCGAAGTGAGTCATGTATAGCTGAAGGGGATCGCCGCCGCTGCGATCCTGGAAGATGAGTTTGCGGGCAAGTTCAACTTCAACTTCAGGAATTTTATATAACGGATAGATTTTAGAGTAGTTGACAATTGCCGTATCGAGACCGCGATCGACCGCTTCCTTGAGGAAAACCGAGTTGAGTACGCGGCGCGCATAGGCGTTGAGGCCAAAGGAAATGTTGGAGACACCCAGGACCGTACGGCAGTTTGGCAATTCAATCTTGATGCGGCGCACCGCCTCCAGTGTTTCGATCGCAGCAGAGCGGTAATCTTCCTGGCCGGTGGAGATGGGCAGGGTCAGCGCATCGAAGATCAGGTCTTCGGGGCGAAGACCGTACTTGTGGACGGCCAGATCGTGAATGCGATGGGCGATGGCGACTTTTTTATCGGCGGTCAGCGCCATGCCCTCTTCGTCGATGGTGAGAGCGATGACGGCAGCGCCGTAGCGGCGCGCCATAGGCAGCACCAGGCTGGTGCGCTTCTCGCCGTCTTCCAGGTTGATAGAGTTGATAACGGGCTTGCCGGGAATGCGCTTGAGCGCCTCCTCGATGACGTTGGCCTCAGTAGAATCGACGACGATGGGCGCGGGAATGCGCGTGGCGATCTTTTCCAGAACCGCATTCATGTAGCCGGCCTCATCCTCGCCGACGATGGCGCAGCAGAGGTCAAGCATCTGCGATCCCTCGCCCACCAAGCGCTTGGCGAGAGTGAGAATGCCGTCGTAATCCTGGGCGCGGACCATGTTGCGGAAGGTCTCAAGCCGGGTAGTGGTGTTCATCTCCTCGGCGATGACAATCGGCTGCGCGTCGGCCTCAAGTGTCTGCACGCTGAAGGCGCTGGCGGCTACCGATTGCGGCTTGACCAGGCGGGGAGCAGGCTGGAGATCCTTGACCGCCTCAGCGACGGCGTGCAGATGTTCGGGCGTGGTGCCGCAGCAGCCGCCCACAAGTTGCACTCCATACTCAGTGACGAAGCGGCGCAGATGGGAGGCCATCTCGGCGGGAGTGAGCCTGTAGACAGCGACGCCTCCGTCGTTCTCAGGCAGGCCGGCATTCGGCTGTACGCAGACCGGAAGCGTTGAGTTCTGGCAGAGAAAACGCACAGCGTCGTTCATCTGCGCGGGACCGGTGGCGCAGTTGAGACCGATAACATCAGGCTGGAGGCTCTCAAGCACAGCCAGCGCGGCGCCAATCTCCGATCCGAGCAGCATGACGCCGCTCTCCTGAAGCGTGACTTGAACCTGGAGCGCGACATTGCGCCCCGTGCCTGCTGTCTTCCCTTCCCTGGCATCCCGTATCGCATCCTGGCAGGCGGCGGTGGCAATTTTGACCTGAAGCAAATCCTGACAGGTCTCGATCAACAACACATCGACGCCGCCCTCGATCAGCGCCTCGGCCTGCTCGCGATAGATGGCCGCCATGGCGTCATAGCCGATGTGGCCCAGCGAGGGCATCTTGGTGGTGGAACCGATGGAGCCGGCGACGAAGCGGGGCTTCTGCGGGGTCGAATGCTCGTCGGCCACGGAGCGCGCCAACCGCGCCGCAGCGATATTCAACTCGCGGGTGCGCTCGGCCAGATCGAACTCCGCCAGCATGATGCGTTGCCCGCCGAAAGTGTCGGTTTCAATCACATCGCAGCCGGCCTGAAGAAAAGAGGCATGGATGGAGCGGATCACGTCGGGACGCGAGAGAACCAGCAATTCGTTGCAGTTCTCCTTGCCCCAGAAATCCTCCAGGGTAAGGTCGTGCTTATGCACATTGGTGCCCATCGCGCCGTCATAAACCAGCACGCGACGCTTCAACTCCGAAAGAAAATCCGCCAAAATCGCTCCTGCCTCACCGGCCGCCGGGAAACGGGGAATGCGGCCAACACTTTTAGGATAAACGGTTGCCATCGAAGGCCGTAGTATGAAGGGAGAAGTAACCCATGCAGAGGAGTGCGCCTGTGGCATACGACGATTTGCGGGATTGGATCAAAGCACTGGAAGCGGCTGGCGAACTGCGACGGATCGGCGAAGAGATTTCGCCAGAGTTGGAGATGACGGAGATCGCCGACCGCGTAGTCAAGGCCGGCGGACCGGCGCTGCTCTTTGAAAATGTCAAAGGCCATCCCGGTCATAAAGTGCTGATGAATCAGTATGGCAGCGAGCGGCGCATGGCAATGGCTCTTGGCGTGGATCGGCTGGATGAGATTGCCGGGCGCATCACCGGCCTGCTCAACCTGAAAGCCCCCGAAGGTCTGCTCGACAAGCTCAAGATGCTGCCGCAGTTGAGCGAACTCGCCAGCATCTTTCCCAAGACCGTCAGCAACAAGAACGCGCCCTGCAAGGAAATGATTCGCCGCGAAAAATTCAACATCAATTATTTTCCCATCCTCAAATGCTGGCCGCTGGATGGCGGCCGCTTCATCACGCTGCCCTGCGTCGTTACCCGCGACCCGCGTTCCGGCAAGCGCAATATCGGAATGTACCGGATGCAGGTCTACGACGGCCAGAGCACCGGAATGCACTGGCAGCGCCAGAAGGTCGCCGCCGAACACTACCGCGAGGCGATGCGTACCGAAGCGGCGAAACACTCGACCGAAGGTCCGCTCCATGCAATGGTGGCCGCCATGGCCGAGTCAGCCGGCGGCGCGTGCGCCATTCCCGACGGCCCCATCGGCGGTTTGCCGCAGGTTGCCCTCGGTAATCTCAAAGGCTCGCGCCTCGAAGTTGCCGTCGCCATCGGCACCGATCCCGCCACCACCTTTGCCGCCATCGTGCCCGCCCCGCCCGAAGTCGAGGAGTATCTCATCGCCGGCTTCCTGCGCGGCAAACCCGTCGAAATCGTGCAATGCGAGACCGTCGATCTCCAGGTTCCCGCCCACGCCGAGATCGTCCTAGAAGGCTATGTCGAGCTGGGCGAGCTGCGCGCCGAAGGACCCTTCGGCGACCACACCGGCTTCTACACCCTCGCCGACGAGTATCCCGTCTTCCATCTCACCTGCGTCTCCCATCGCAAGAATCCCATCTACGCCGCCACCATCGTCGGGAAGCCACCCATGGAAGACGCGTGGATGGGCAAGGCCGTCGAGCGCATCTTTCTGCCTGCGATGAAGATGCAGATACCCGAAATCGTCGATATTCATCTCCCCTTCGAGGGCGTCTTTCATAACCTGATGCTGGTCTCGATCCGCAAAAGTTATCCCGGCCAGGCGCGCAAAGTCATGAACGCCATTTGGGGACTGGGCCAGGCTATGTTCACCAAGTGCATCGTGGTGGTCGATGAGGACTGCGACGTGCAAAACATCCCTGAAGTCGTCTTACGCGTGGCCAATAACATTGACCCCGAGCGCGACATCCAATTCACCCTCGGCCCCGTCGATTCCCTCGACCACGCCAGCCGCCTGCCCAACTACGGCTCCAAGATGGGCATCGACGCCACCAGAAAATGGCAAGCCGAAGGCTTCCAGCGCCCCTGGCCAGCCATGATCGAGATGGACCGCGAGACGAAAGAAAAAGTTGATGCGATATGGAGCAAGTTGGGGCTGTAAACGGCCTCTTATTTCAGTCGATTGGGAGTATACTTTTCTTGCCAATTCCAAGGGGGATGTCTTGAGAGTTCTCTTGAGAAGTGTCATACTCGTGTGCGGGCTGGCGTTTATTGCTCTTAGTGTCAAAGTTGCGACTGCACAGCAGCCGAGCATGAAGGACAAACCGGGAATGCATCTGGATTCCTCGAAATCAGGGCCGGTGGCCCCCCTTAGCTTTTTCCCGTTTAGCGTGGGCACTGCGTGGACGTACAAATTCTGTAGTGATACAGAGAAGGGCTCTGGCAAGAGCGCCCGAATCGAATCGCGGTGCGGGCAATACACTGAGACCGTTGTTTCGGCTCAATTCACTAGTTCTACGGTGAGACTTATTGAAATAAGACGGGATGGAGTCGGACCGAGCTATACCTTCTGTGAGGATGACGAGAAACAACCGAGTGTATTACATTTTTGGTTTGTAGCTAAGCATCTGAGTGTCTACGCAAGTTGCGATAAGGAGAAGGCGACTCATCTTGCTGCATCACTTACCGAGACTTTTACACACGATGTCCCCATAAAAGGTCCGGAGTATCTTCTGCCCTTCCATCCGGGGGGCTTTTGGGGTGCAGATCTAGCTCAACCAAGGCGAGCAGACAAGCGCTATCAGTGGAATGTCGAAGCTAAATTGCCTATCGCGATTCCCGCCGGCAACTTCAAGGACTGCTACGAACTCGACTACCTAACCGGCCCCGACGACGAAGAGAGATGGGTATGCGCGGGAGTCGGCCTCGTGATCGATGAGTACACCCACCACGGATGGGTGAATCACTATAGGGCTGAACTCCTGAGCTTCACGAGCGGCCCGAAAATTGAATCGAAAGAACTGGGTGGCGCTGGTCCGATCATCCACAAATAAAATGGGTGCCCCAAGTCCGGATTTTCGGACCGGGATACCCGCCGAATCGGTCTTTACTCTATTCAACCGCTTGCTATCTATAGTTCTAAGAGCTATAATATCGAAATGAAGGCAAGCCCTCCCGGCAAGCTGCGGGTCAGTGAAGCATTCGCCGCGCTGCATGAAAGCATGTCGGACCTACATCAGGCCGGTGCGATTGACTCGAAGACCATGCGCGAGTTCGACCGCGCCTGTCTTACCCCGGTCATGGAACTCTCTCCGGCTGCCATACGCCGCATCCGCGCCAAAGCGGCGGTCAGCCAGGCCGTCTTCGCGGCTCATCTGAATGTGACCACTGGGGTCGTCAGCAAGTGGGAACGGGGCGAAAAGCAGCCGCGCGGACCCGCCGCCAAACTGCTCACCCTCGCCGCCAAAAACGGCATCGCCGCCATCGCCTGAGCCGCGTCGTTCTACGGCTCCAAGATGGGCATCGACGCCACCCGAAAATAGCAAGCCGAAGGCTTCCAGTTAGTGGTGCAGGCCTTCAAATCCCAACCAGACGAGAACGCCGGTGAGCAAGACGAGGACGCCGGTGAGCCACTTAATCGCCCGCTCCTCATTTTGCAACGCTACCCGGAGTCGCCGCATTGACTCGACGCCGGAGAACTGGTCGAGAGTCGTGGCGGAACGCAGCAGATCATCATCACTCATCCCCTTCAATCGTGTCAGTTCTTCGTCTGTCACCATAAGGAGACTCGCAGTTCTATATCCCCCCAAATTTATCTTTGATGCTTTTTCAACCTTGTGCATAGAAGCGCTCCAAAGCACGAATCTTTGAAACTAGTCTACAACTTCTCTGAGAGAAAACTCCGCTCCGGATGAACTGCCGGTTGCTTCAGGTCCGGATTTTCGGGCCTGGGAGACCACGCCCCCTGTGCGCGAAGCGCGCCCGCCTTGACGGTCCGCTGCCGCACCGCAAGCGCCTCTGCGATACCCTAATGTCATGCGGCTCGTCTCTTCATCGCTCCTTTCCGCCTTGATCGCGGCACTGTTTCTCGCCTCTCCCATCCGCGCACAGCAAGCTCCCGACAGCTTTCACTGGGTCAACTTTCATTCCGCGAAGGATCAGAGCGTGGTGGCATGGGTGACGCGCTCACTGGTGCCGGAGAAGTGGACGGCGATCCGCGAGATTGGCGTTGAGTACGATGCGGCGCTGGTGGTCACGACCTTGCGCGCCACGCCGCAATCTAACCCGGCGACGGACACCTTCACAGTGTGGAATGTATCGCTGACCAGCCACGTGGTTGCGCCGCTTCTGACCGGTGTGAATCTGCGCCTGATGGACTGGATGCTCTTTGCCGAATACAAGCCGCGCGAACTGGGTGCGCTTTACGACAATTGCGGCGAGTGCACGGCAACGACGTTTTTCACAGCCTTTTACTACGACCTTTCAGAACATATGTGGGCGGCGCGATGGATGCGCGGCACACAGGCTGCACCGGTTTGGAGCGCGAATTCCACGCCGGGAGTCGAGATGACTCAGGTCTATGCGCTGCTGTCTGAGCCGAATGAGCGGCAACTCCTCGGCACATGGAGCCACTTCGATTACGGCAAGGAGAAGGATCCGCTGGACAGCATCTTCCGCTACGATTTGGATTCCTTCAGCGGCCTGGAGCGTACGCAACTTCTCAGCGGCAAGGAGGCCGAGGCGATGAAGCAGCGGCTCTGCGCCGCGCAGAATCCTCTTCCAGGGCTGGCGCGCGGACAGGAGTTGCCGCTCTGCCAGCAGACCCTCAAGCCGGGCCAGGAGCGCAAACCGGTGACCACGCCGCCGGGCAACAATCGCGGGCAATCCCGTCCGCCGGCGGCTCGGCATTGATTCAATTAGGGCCTGTTAACGCTACCTCAGGTGGCGGCGACGGCGGCAAATTTTTCTCAGTTCGAGGCGCGAGGAGCGAACTGTAACTGGTTACTGGAGTGACGAGCAACGAAGAAATGGGAAAAATTGGCCCCGTCCCTTTGGGTTGCGGCGAGAATCTGCCCATACTTTGTTGTCGTCCTTGTGCTTGGAACAACCAAACCCTGCGGACTCCGCCTCGTCTGGACGGATTCTCGCTCGCAACGCCATCCGCCTGAGGTAGTGTTAACAGGCCCTAGGCGAAGTGGTCAAAAGTGGACTGTCCAACCTCCTGCCCCTGAAATATCATTCATAGTAATTGGAGATTGAAATGAATCGTTTACCCAGATTCGGAGCCGTGTTACTGCTCGCCATGACAGTGGTGCTTTTCACCGTCGGATGTCGCCAAAATCAAGACCAGGTTACATCCACTTCTGACCAGAATGGCACACAGGATCAGGCCTCTGACCCGGCATCGGCCAATCTCGCTCCCGTTTCAACAGGATCGAGCAATGCGGCGCCAGCGGCTTATAGCGACCAGCAAAGCGCTCAGCAGCCTGACTCAGGAGGCTCTTACGACCAGTCCTCAGACGATCCTGGCTACGGCTCGCAGCCCGTGGTCTACGCCGATCAGCCTCCTCCGCCCTTGCCCGACTACGACCAGCCCCCGGCTCCCGGCGACGGCTACCTCTGGACTCCCGGCTACTGGAGCTGGGCTTCCTCCGGCTACTATTGGGTTCCAGGCGGATGGGTGGAGGCTCCCTACGAGGGCGCGCTCTGGACTCCCGGCTACTGGGGCTATCACAATCACCGATACGGCTTTTACCGTGGCTATTGGGGGCCGCATATCGGCTACTATGGCGGCGTCGACTACGGCTTCGGCTATGTCGGCTTTGGCTACCAGGGCGGCTACTGGGGCGGCGGGCATTTCAATTACAACCGCTCCGTCAACAATGTGAATATCTCCGTGGTTCACAATGTCTACAACCGCACTATCAGCGAAAACAACCGCGGCGCCCGTGTCAGCTATAACGGCGGATCGGGCGGCATCCAGGTTCGAGCCAGACCCGCGGAGCTGGCGGCACGGCGTGAGCAGCATGCGCCACCGATGCGTGCGCAGATTCAGAATCAGCAAGTTGCCAGCACCAACCGGGCGCAGTTTGCCAGCGTAAACCACGACCGTCCGGCCAGCCTTGCGATTAGCAAGCCGCTTGCGGCAGATCGCAACGTGCGCCCCCCTGTGGCAGTTCAGATACACAATCAAGCGATAGCGCAGCAGCAAGAGCGCCAGGCTGTTCCGCAACGCGAGGCACCGCAACAGCATCAGGCTGCTCCACAGCAGCATCAGGCAGCCCTTCAACAACAGCAGCAACAGCAACGTCATGCCGCTCAACTACAGCAACAGCAGCGTCAGGTGGTTCAGCAACAGCAGCAGCGTCAAGCAGCACCGCAACGTGAAGCTCCACAGCGCCAAGCGCCGCAGCAACATCAAGCGCCACCACAGCATAAAGATGAAGAGCATCCGAAGAAGTAATCTTCCGCCGAGCCTCCGCAGCGGACCATGCGGGTGTCTGCACACAGGGTGCGCAATCGTTGCATCGTCTTATTACAGACGGGTATTTATGATTGCGCACCCGAAGGTTAACCCTGAATCCCAATTCGTCGTATACTGGCCTCATGTCGATTGTGCGCAATCTCGCCGGCGTCGCCAAGGGCATGAGCATCACCTTTGGAGAGATCTTCCAACCTATCCAGGTGGAGAATTATCCCGACGGTCCCGGCCCGCAGCGGGGCGCGGTGATCGAGCAGCGCTTTCGCGGCACGCACGTTTTGCAGCGCGACGAGAATGGTCTGGAAAAATGCGTGGCCTGCTTTCTCTGCGCGGCCGCCTGCCCGTCGAATTGCATCTATATAGAGGCCGCCGAGAATACCGAGGAGCAGCGCATCTCCTCATCGGAGCGGTATGCCAAGGTCTATAACATCGACTATAACCGCTGCATCTTTTGCGGCTACTGCGTGGAGGCCTGTCCGACCGATGCGATTACCCACGGACATGGCTTCGAGCTGGCCACCCTCAACGCGACCAATCTGGTCATGCGCAAGGAAGATATGCTGGTGCCGGTGGAAGCGCTGACGGCAGCGAAGTAAACTCCCGCAAAAACAACTGCGGACGCAGCAAGCGCCACGCCCGCAGGCCATGCACACGATTCCGATTAGAAGCAAACCGAAAGTGTTCCGCTGATGGTGCGCGGAGCGCCCACCTGCAAGGTGTTGTTGTTGACCGACAGCGGATCGCTGTAGATGAATCCGTTGGTGCCGATCGAGGCGTAATACTGCGCGTTCAAGAGGTCAGAGGCGTTGGCCTGGAGTTTGAAATCCTTGAATGCCCCCAGTTGCGCACGCTGATAACCCAGGCTCAGATCGGTCAAGAAGCGGCCACTGACGCTGCCGTCGTTCGAATAGGTGAAGTAGCGCTGGGACATATAGTCAGCGCCGAGGCGGGCGAAGAGACCGGATTTTTTGTACTCCAGTGAGCTTTTGTAAAGCCCTTCCGGCGTGTCCACGACGATCTTGTCTTTGAGCGGCAGGCGATGAATACTCTGCAAACAGGATTACCAGCAGATTAATTTTAGATAGATCAATCGAATCGACAAGATGAATGGCAGCCGGATTCATGCAGCCGGCTGCCAGTATATGCTACTGCTTCGCCACCTTCCGCTCGGCGATCCACGCGTCGATCCGCTGGCTGAGCAAATCCAGCGGCAGTGCGCCTGAATCCAGAATCTGATCGTGAAAGGCGCGCAGATCGAAGCTATTGCCCAGTGCCGTCTTCGCCCGTTCACGCAACTCCAGAATCTTCATCTGCCCGACCTTGTAGGCCAGCGCCTGTCCCGGCCATGCGATATAGCGGTCGACCTCGGATTGAATCGTGGTCTCATCGATCGTCGAATGCTGGTGAAAGTAATCCACCATCTGCTGGCGAGTCCAGTGCTGGGAGTGGACGCCGGTATCGACGACGAGACGAATGGCCCGCCACTCATCGGCCTGGAGGCGGCCGTAATCCGAATAGGGATCCTGATAGAAGCCTGCGTCCTTGCCCAGCCGCTCGGCATAAAGTCCCCAACCCTCCACATAGGCCGTGTAGTCCGTATGCTTGCGGAAGGAGGGTAGATCGCCAAGCTCCTGCGCAATGGAAATTTGCAGATGATGACCGGGAACTCCTTCATGGTAAGCGATAGCTTCGATTCCATAGAGGTTGCGATCGGTGGCGTTATATTGATTCACATATAAACGTCCGGGGCGGCTTCCATCTGGCGTTCCCTGCTCGTAGTAGGCAGGGTACATCGACTTCTCAAGATACCGCGGAACCGCGACCACCTCCAGCGGCGCCTTGGGCAATCTACCGAAGAGTTGCGGCAGCTTGGCCTGCATCGGGGCGATATAACCGCGATAGGCAGCTATCAGCGCGTCGGGCGAGCTGGCCTTCAATTTGGGATTAGTCATCAAGCTGGCGCGAAAGCTGGCCAGATCGGAAAAGCCGAGCTTCTTCGCAATCGCCAGCATCTCGGTCTCGTCCCGCTTTACCTCATCGAGACCAATCTGATGAATCTGCTCCGCCGACAAATCCGTAGTCGTCATGGTGCGAATCAGGTACTGGTAATACTTGGCGCCGTCGGGCAGTGCGGAGATTCCAGGATCGATGCGTCCTGCGGGAAGGTAACTTACCTCCAGGAAGCGCGCGAAGCGCTTATAGGCGGGCAGCACCTCTTTGCCGATCGCATCCAACATCTCCGCCTTGATCCGCTCCTGTTCGGCAGGCTTGACTGCAGGCGGAAAGCTCTTCAACGGCAGTGCCAGAGGAGATTCTTCAGGCTTCTGATTCGCCAGATCCTTGACCTGCTCCAGCGTCTGGGCAAGCAGATACTTCGGCGGCAGGCGATGGTCGTCGATGCCGATCTCCAGATTCGCCGTGACTTGATCAAAGGCTCTGGGAATCTGGTGCAGCCGCGCAATCCAGTCGTCGTAATCCTTGACGGTGGTAAAACTCAGTTCAGAAGCCAGTTGCGGATACACGGTATGAATCCCGCCCAACTGGTTCACCGACAGCTCCCATTCCTTGAAGGCGGCAGCCTCTTGGTCGTCGGTAAATTCGCGCAGCAACAGCTCGCGGCTGATCTTTTCCTGCTCGCTCAGTCCTGAGGGATCGATCGCTGCCAACCGCATCAAGAAACTCTGCTCGCGCTCCAGCGCTTCGTTGGCGGCCTTCACGGAATAGTCGGATATCTGATCGTTGTAGCGCTGGTCGCCCAGCTCCGAGGCAAACTCCGGATCGTGCCGGAGCCGGTCTTGCCAGTAATCCTCGAAGATCTCATTGAGCGCCTTGCGATTGCCCTCGACCAACGAGGGCTGCGCCACGTGAGTTGCAACGCTCTGCGCAGGGAGTGTGGAGAAGCGAGTCAGCGGCAAGGAGAACAACACGGCCAGAATGGGAATCGCATATCTTTTCAACGGAGCCGCACCTCAAAGGGAGATCGACGGGGCAAAAGCCCCTCCATTGAGTGTAGAAGATCGGCAGGGGCAAGCGTGGAGCGCAGCATCGAAAGCTGGTAAAGTCACACAGTTGCCAAGACAAACCTGTGCAGGTGAGCGATAGGATCTGTTCACACAACCCCGACCGCAGCGGCTGAGCGCTATAGGATGTTCTCGTTGCCGAGGATGCGGTAAAGCGTCGAGCGGCTGATGCCAAGCTGGCGAGCTGCGCGCAATTTGTTGCCGCGGTTCAGGTCCAGGACGTATTGCACGTGCTGCTGGATCACCGTATCCAGATTGAGGCTGTCTCCGCGCATCGCCGGACGCACATCCGCAGGAGTATCCAAGCCGGTGGGCAAGGCCAGGTCGTCAGGTCGAATGACGCCGTTTGCGGCCTCCAGCAGCGCGGTCTCGAGGACTGCGGCCAGCTCGCGTACATTTCCGGGCCAGCTATGCTGCAAGAGCCGAGCCAGCGTTCCAGGGCCAAGAATCACCGGGCGCTGCTGATAGACCGCACAGATGCGGTCGAGTAGCGACTGAGCCAGCACGGTAATGTCTTCGCGGCGTTGGCGCAGCGGCGGAACGGCAAAGCGGACGGCGGTGAGCCTGAAGGCAAGATCGGGAAGCAAAAGCCCCTGCGCGGCCATCTGGCGCAATGAGGTCTGCGACGAGGCCAGCATCACAAAGCGGCCAGGAGGACGGTCCTGCAGCGCCTTGAGCACGTTCAGCAGAAGACCTTGCCCCGGAGCTGCCAGCAGGTCAACTCGATCCAGATAGGTAAAGCCGGTCAAGGTGGCCGGGTCGGCGTCAGTCGCCAGCCACTCTCGTGCGTCGCGCCGCTGAAAGCTGGAGGCTGCTAAAGGCGAACGGCTAAAAAGATAGCGGGCAAGCGTGTGCTTCCCGGTGCCGTGCTCCCCCTCGATGGTCGCCACCTGCACGTGGGGCGCAGCCATCTCTGCCTGCATCAGCAACTTACGCCATGCCGCACTGACCCCAACGGGCTGCACTTCCGGCGGCGAATCCACTTCCACGAGAGTCAACCGGGAGACCGATGGCTGGGGCTGGAACTGAGCGGAGCTGTACATGGCTCTCAACGTGCCTCGCCTCCACGGCCCAAATGACGCATTCAAGGCCGACACAACTTTCATCGGCGATTGCCGAAAAAACATGAACCGGAAAGACTATGGATCTTTCCGGTTCGGGAGCGAGTTTGATTTGTCTTTTGTTTTTGTGGATTCCGCGCTTTAGCGGAAGCGTTTGGAGGGTTCGTCCGAATAAATCTGGCCATCGCGGATATGCACAACCCGGTGTGCATACTCGGCGATATCTGGCTCATGGGTCACTAGAACGATGGTGTTGCCGCCGGCGTGAAGGGTGTCAAAGAGAGCCATGATCTCCAGGCCGGTATTCGAGTCCAGATTGCCTGTCGGCTCGTCGGCCAGGATGATGGAGGGCCGGTTGACCAGCGCACGGGCCACGGCCACGCGCTGCCGCTGACCCCCAGAGAGTTCATTGGGCTTGTGGAACATCCGCGACTCCAGGCCTACGTCGGTCAGCGATTCCTTGGCTCGCTCGATGCGCTCAGCAGCCGGGGTGCCATTGTAGATCAGCGGCAGCTCGACGTTATGCAGCGCCGTGGCCCTGGCCAGCAGGTTGAAGGTCTGGAAGACGAAGCCGATCTCTTTGTTGCGGATGCGCGCCAACTGATCGTCGTCCAGTTCGCTGACGAGCTGGCCGTTGAGCCAGTATTTACCTTTGGAGGGCGTATCCAGACAGCCGATCAGATTCATCAGCGTGGATTTGCCCGAACCGGAGGGGCCCATGATGGCCACATACTCGTTGTGCTTGATGCGCAGGGAGACGCCGCGCAGCGCCTGGACCTGCTGCTCGGAACCCATATCGTAGGTCCGCCACAGATCTTCGACGACGATCACATCGCCTGTGGGCCGCGCCGCCCGCTCCACGACTTCTTCTGTGCTGATGCTGTTCAGAGCCATCTGAATCCCATCCTTTGCCAGCAAATGCTGTCTGCCTGCTGTTGTTGATTTGAAAGGTCGCGTTGGCCAGTAAGGGATCTTCCCCTGACTGCATCCAATTCGCGGCTTCCTTCCAACGCTATGCTCATTGCCGTCCGCTATGGCTTTGCAGTATCGCGTTTGATCAGCGCATTGTTTTTCAGATCGCGCAATGTCTTGTAAGGACCGATGACGATCTCGTCGCCTTCCTTCAGACCGCTGAGCACCTCAATATCTGTAGCGCCGGTGATGCCGGTAGTGACGGGAACAAAGACGGTCCGCAGCTTACCGCTCTTGTTCTGCACCACATAGACGCCCTGTACCGGCACGCCCTTTGCCGCCGAAGAAGAGGTCGAAGCCGCCTGCACGCCGCCCTTGGCTTTGTTGTCGTCATCGGGATTGTGCATCATGAGCGCCTGGATGGGCAGCGCGAGCGCGGAAGATTTCTGTGCCGTGGTGATCTTGGCGGTGGTGCTCAGACCGGGACGCAGGTCATTGGAGGTCTCATCGAGTGTCACCACAACCTTGAAGTCCTTGGCCTCTTCGGTGCCGGAGGTGGAGGTCGAGGTGGCCTGACCGGTGGAGCGCAGGAGAGCCTGATCGCCCACCAATGTCACATGGCCTTTGAAGACCTTGCCGGGCAGGGCATCGACGGTCACATCGGCCGACTGTCCCAGCTTGACGTTGACGATATCCGTCTCATCCACTTTGATTTCAGCCGTAATCACGCTCATGTCGGCCAGCGTCATCAGGGTGGCGCCCTCGGTTCCCTGGATTCCGGTGACCACCGTTTCGCCCTCGCGCACCGGCATATTGGTCACAATGCCGTCAAAGGGAGCGATGGCGATGGTCTTGTCGAGCAGATCCTGATTGACGCGCAGGTTGGCGACCTGGGTCTGCATATGGCCACGTGCAGATTCGGTCTGCGCCTTGGCCTGGTTCAACTGTGCGACGGCCTGATTGAGCGAGGCGACGTCGGTGTCGAAGAGGGCTTTCTTGGCATCGTAATTTGCCTTCGACTCAATGCCAGCCTTATAGAGGGCCTGTTCGCGCTCCCAATCGAGGCGCTTCTGCTCCAGATCGGCCTTGGCGTGCTCAACGTTGGCCTCGGCGGTCTTTTCGGCGGCAATATAGGAGGCAATGTCCGTCTTGGCGGCGGCAATCGCGGCCTGCTGGCCATTCACATTGGCCTCCTGCTGCACGTTCTCGATGGCAGCCACGGTCTCACCCTTTTTGACCAGATCTCCTTCCTTCACATAGAAGTGGGTGATGCGGCCAAAGGAGGTCGCTCCTACATTCATATAAGTCTTGGGCTTGATCTGGCCGGTGCCGCTGACCACCGTGGCCAGATCCTGACGCACGATCTTGGCGGTTAAAACCTTGGTGTAGCCGGATTGTTGTCTCCAGACGAAAACAGCCACGAGTACAACAACAACCACTACGGCGAGAACAGACAAAAGAATCTTCTTCATGCGGGATGCGCTCTCCAAGTCTCTCCGAATTCAGTTTACGCAATCTGAGCTGCTCTGGTTCCAAAAAGCTGTTGAAGATGCCACATTTCGTCTCGGCGGCCTCTCATTCAAGCATCTGGCGAGGCTTTCCAGGGGTGAATCGTTTGTAGACCTTCAAGGTCAGCATCGATGGGATGTGAATGGTTGCCGCTGCAAAGGAGTGCGGCGGAATCAAAGTAGCCAACTCCCGGTTTTTTGGAGGCGAATGCGCTCCCACCCGACTCAAAAGTTTTTTGGAGTATGAATTGCCGCCGTACCGGGCCGGTTTGCGGCTTACGTTGGCGCGGCTTCCGCGTCAAACCGGCAGTCAACTCCCTACGGCGCCTTGCCCAGCCCATTCCAGACCCGTAGAATAGAGAATCGCAGGAGTTCTCAAGGCAAATGATGCTCAACCGCAATCCTCTTCTCTTCGTCTTCATCGCATTTGGACTGCTCTCTACCCCAGTGGCCAGCCTCCAAGCTCAACAGGCTGCCAGCCCGCAGGATCACGCGCAATCGGCCAACGACCAGGATCAGGATCCGCTCAAGCGCCAGCGCACCGATCAGGAGAAGTTTGCAGCTCAAAAGGCTGTACGACAGGAGTTGAAGGGCGCCTACAAATCCTGGCTGGAGCAGGACGTGCCCTACATCATTTCCGACGAAGAGCGCAAGGCCTTCAAGAACCTCTCGAACGACGAGGAGCGCGACGCCTTCATCGAGAATTTCTGGCTGCGGCGCAATCCCAATCCCGATTCTCCGGAGAATGAATTCCGCGAAGAGCATTACCGGCGCATCGCCTATGCCAACGAGCACTTTCCCGCCGGCAAACCCGGTTGGAAGACCGACCGCGGGCGCATCTATATCTCATGGGGTCCCCCCGACTCGATCGATTCCCATCCCTCGGGCGGCAGCTACCAGCGGACGATGCAAGAAGGCGGCGGCGAAACCGCGACCTTCCCCTTTGAGGTCTGGCACTACCGCTATCTTGAGGGGATCGGGGAAAACATCGATCTGGAGTTTGTCGATACCTGTATGTGCGGCGACTTCCATTTCACCATCAACCGCAGTGAAAAGGATGCACTGCTGCACGTTCCCAACGCCGGCCTCACGCAGGACGAAGAGATGGGACACGCCAAGAAGTCCGACCGCTTCCAGGGTTTTGAAGATCTGGGTGCGGGGGCGAGACAAACCGAGAATCAGTCCAAGGAATTCGACCGTATTGAGCTGGAAGCCAAGATCTTTGCTCCGCCGCCGGTCAAGTTCGCGGATTTGGACGCCTTCATGTCTGAGCACACGGTCCTCTCCGGCCCGATCTTTCCCTTTGACGTTCGCACCGACTTTCTGAAGGTGACTGGCAGCACGGATCTGGTTCCCATCACTGTGCAGATGAAGAACCGGGACATCACCTTTCAGACTAAAGACGGCGTCTCCAAAGGCGTGGTCAACATTCTGGGCAGAGTCACCACGCTGACGCATAAGACTGTGCAGACCTTCGAGGATACGGTAGAGGTGGAACAGCCCGCCGAGTTGCTGGAAAAGAGCCTGGACCGCCAGTCGGTCTATTGGAAGGCCCTGCCGCTGCTCCCCGGTCTCTACCGCCTGGACATCGCCATCAAGGACGTGAACAACCCCGACCACAAGGGCTACTACGGCCGCAGTCTGGATGTGCCTGCCTACCGCGACGAGAAACTGGGCATCTCTTCTCTGATTTTGGCCGACCAGATGCACTCCGTCTCCTCGCATGAGATCGGCAGCGGCAACTTTGTGATTGGCAATACCTTTATCCGTCCCCGTGTCAATACGCCCAAGCCATCGGATCCGGCCAAATTTAAGCGCAACCAGGAGCTGAGTTTCTGGCTGCAGGTCTACAATCTGGGCATCGACGATACAACCAAGAGCAATCAGGCTTCCGTGACCTATCAGATTCTGGCAACCACTCCAGCCACCGCCAGCAGTCCGGCGACCGAAACGGTTGTGCTTGAGAAACACTTGGATTCTAAGGACTTAGGTTCGCACAGCGATCAGATGACAGTGGAAAAATCGCTGCCTCTGGCTGGTCTGGAACCAGGAAAGTACAAGGTGACGATCAAAATTAATGACGCAATTTCAAAACAAGAGATTGCGCAATCGGCACCTTTTGTCGTGGAATAGGATGTAATCTCCCTTGCAAGCTGACCGGACACGAGATTCGGAGAGCCGCCGGGGATTCTACTTGTAACAAGATTGCCAGCGACGCTGCCAGGTCACCAATAACAGCGATGATCCGCAGGGTCCATCTCGTTGTTTTTGCCATGCTGATTGTCTTGGCGGACGCTCCTCTCCACGGAGCCACTCCAGGGACAGTGACAGGAGTGGTGCGCGACTCGGCGGGCGTTCCGCAAATCGGCGCACAGGTTCAGTTGCTCCGTCCCGATTTGACGGTGGTCGCCAGCGTCTATACCAACGACCAGGGCCGCTACTCGATACCTTCGGTCCTGCCCGGCCGCTATGCGGTCAAGGCGATGGCTGCCTGGTTCCTTCCTTCGCTCTGCGAGGATGTCCGCGTCCGTTCGAAGACCATTGTCAACCTCACATTAAGTACTCTCTACGAAGCGATGCAATGGCTGCCGGCGGAGCCGCGCGCCGGTAACTCGCAAAAAGACGATTGGGCCTGGACCCTGCGTTCGGCCGCCAATCGTCCCCTGCTGCGCTGGCTTGAAGACGGTCCACTGGTTGTCGCCTCCGATTCAACGGGAGCGCACCCGCGGCTGAAGGCCCGAATTGTGGCTAATGGGCAGGAAGGCGCCTTTGCAGAGAGCGGCGAGCGCATTTCGACATCGATGGAAGAGACGCCATCCAACAGCCGCGAGCTGCTGGCCAGCGTCGATTTCGCCCCCGGCAGCGATGGCAGCATGGAGTCGATGCTCGGCTTCCGGCAGGATCTCGGCTTTTCCGGCTCCGTGCAATCGGTGGCCGCCATCACCCTCCATCCGGAGATTGACGCCGGCGGCGGCGAGGGAGTGGACGAGGCAGCCATGCGCAGTTGGGAGACGATGCGCCTGGGCGATGAGTTCGAGGCCGAAGCAGGCTCCGAGCAGGTGGTGGCGCGGCTTGCTGGAGCAGCCCCTGAGACCGTCGCCGCAATGCTGCCTTTTGCCGCGGCGGGCTGGCGCGATGGCAACTACGAAGTTCGCTATCGTATGACGGCCTTTCTTCCCGCGGCATCCAACGCCGAGGAGTCCGAAGCCATGTACTGGCTGCCCGCACTTTCGGCGAGCAACGGCAAATTGAGCATCGAGCACGGCCTTCATCAGGAGATCGGATGGGAGCGGAGCACGGATCGCAGCGGCGTAGCCGTCATCGCCTTTGCCGACCGCATCGACAATCCGGTTGTTGAAGCGATGAGCCGCTTCTCCAGTGGAGATTCGGCGATTTCCTATGCTCTGCTGGACACAGACAGCGGGCTGCTCCATGCCACCGGCCCCCAATTCTCCAGCGCCGGTATCGCGGCCAGTTATGCTCGCAATCTGCGTGGCGGCGAGCACCTCAGCATTCGTTACGCCAACGGCGACGCACTGGTGTTGTCAGCAGCACCGGAGGCTTCGCCGCAGAGCGCCTCGCTGACTCAGTTGCTGAATGGTCTGCATCCCCGCCGTGCGCAGAGCTTTGCGCTCTCGCTCTCCGGCACACTGGAGGGCACCGGCACACGATGGCGCGCGAGCTATCGCTGGCAGCCGGAGGATACCGTCACTGAGATTGCTCCCTTTGCCGAAAATGCCGCCGAGCCTTACCTCAACTTGCACCTTCGCCAGCCCATTCGCCTGCGCCGCAACAGCAAGGGCGGCTTCGAGGCTGTGCTCGACGTGCGCAATCTGCTCGCCGAGGGCTATCGTCCTTATCTGCTGAGCGATGGTTCTCTGCTCATCTTTGCCCAGCAGCAACGCAGCATCCGCGCCGGCCTCGCCTTCAGTTTTTAGGTAACTCATCCGACGGAATTCACCCTTGCAGGTTTCACACTGTGAACTCGCGTCTCGTATGCTTGTGACATCAATCACCCGGCCCGGCACTGGCGGCTGCTAGGCTTAAGCTGTCATAGTCTTCCCCTTGCGAGGTGCAATCATGAATGAGACGACCGGCACTGCCCCCCTGAATCCTGACCAGTTGGCAAAGATGAATGCCTACTGGCGCGCCGCCAACTACCTCTCCGTTGGCCAGATTTACCTGAAAGATAACCCGCTGCTGGAGCGTCCGCTCAACCTGGACGACGTGAAGCCGCGCCTGCTGGGTCACTGGGGTACTACGCCAGGACTGAATTTTCTCTACGTGCACTGGAACCGGCTGATCCGCGAGCGCGACCTGAATATGATGTACATCATCGGGCCGGGACACGGTGGACCTGGGCTGGTGGCGAACACATATTTGGAAGGTTCCTACAGCGAGATTTATCCGCATATCGAGCAGAACAAAGACGGAATTAAGAGGCTATTCCGGCAATTTAGCTGGCCGTACGGGATTCCCAGCCATGTTGCGCCGGAGACGCCGGGATCGATTCATGAGGGCGGCGAGCTGGGCTACTCGCTGGTCCATGCCTACGGCGCGGCCTTCGACAATCCCAACCTCATTGTGGCCTGCGTGGTTGGCGACGGCGAGGCTGAGACAGGCCCGCTGGCGACGAGCTGGCACGGAAACAAGTTTCTCAATCCCGCGACCGACGGCGCGGTGCTGCCGATTCTGCATCTCAACGGCTACAAGATCGCCAATCCGACGGTGCTGGCGCGCATTCCGCATGCGGAGTTGGAGAGCCTGATGCGCGGCTACGGCTATGAGCCGTTCACGCTGGAGGGCGACGACCCGGAGACCATGCACCAGCAGGCCGCGGCCGTCTTCGACACCATGCTCGACCGCATCGCCGCGATCCAGAAGTCGGCTCGCGAAGCTCAGGCTAAAGGGGAAACCGTCGAGCGCCCAGCCTGGCCGATGCTCATCATGCGCACTCCCAAGGGCTGGACCGGCCCCAAGTTTGTGGACGGCAAGCCGGTGGAAGGCACCTGGCGCGCTCACCAGGTTCCGTTTTCGGAGCTGCGCGAAAAGCCGGAGCATATGCGCCTGCTGGAAGAGTGGATGCGCAGCTACAAGCCCGAAGAACTCTTCGACGAGAAGGGCGCCTTTCGCGCCGAACTGTCCGAGATCGCGCCGAAGGGACGCAGGCGCATGGGCATGAACGCACACGCCAACGGCGGCCTGCTGCTGGAGCCGCTGAAGATGCCCAACTTCCGCGACTTTGCCGTGAAGATCGAGGGGCGCGGCGCAAAGGATGTGGAATCGACGCGTATCCTGGGGCAACTGCTGCATGGCGTGATGGAGGCCAACAAGGAGCAGAAGAACTTCCGCGTCTTCGGACCGGATGAGACGGCCTCGAATCGCATCGGCGACGTAATTACCGGAACCGGCAAGGAGTGGATGGCCGAGACGCTGCCGGTGGACGAGAACCTCTCGCAGACCGGCCGCGTCGTTGAAATCCTGAGCGAACACTGCTGCCAGGGCTGGCTGGAGGGGTATCTTTTGACCGGAAGGCACGGATTTTTCTCCTGCTACGAGGCCTTCATTCACATCATCGATTCAATGGCCAACCAGCACGCCAAATGGCTCAAGGTGACGCGGCATATTCCCTGGCGCAAACCGATTGCGAGCTTGAATTATCTTCTCTCTTCGCTGGTCTGGCGGCAGGATCACAACGGCTTCTCGCACCAGGACCCCGGCTTCATCGATCATCTGGTGAACAAAAAGGCGGAGGTGGTGCGGGTCTATCTTCCGCCCGACGCGAATACACTGCTCTCGGTGGCCGATCACTGCCTGCGCAGCAAGAACTACATCAATCTGATCGTCGCCGGCAAGCAGCCTGCTCCGCAGTGGCTCACGATGGATGAGGCGGTGGCGCATTGCACGGTCGGCATGGGCGTCTGGAAGTGGGCCTCGAATGATGAAGGCTCTCCCGACGTGGTGCTGGCCTGCTCCGGCGATGTGCCGACGATGGAGGCTCTGGCTGCTGTGGTACTGCTGCGCGGACTTGCCCCCGACTTGAAGATTCGCTTGGTGAACGTGGTGGATCTGATGGCGCTGCAACCGCCCAGTGAGCATCCGCATGGATTGCCCGACGAGGACTACGACCTGCTCTTCCCGCCAGAGACACCAACTGTCTTCGCCTTCCATGGTTATCCCTGGCTGATTCATCGCCTCACTTACCGGCGGCACAACCACAACAACCTTCACGTGCGCGGCTACAAGGAAGAGGGCACCACGACCACGCCCTTCGATATGTGCGTGCTCAATAACATTGACCGCTTCCAGTTGGCGCTTGACGCGATCAAGCGCGTGCCACGGCTGCGCGGTCAAGCCGATGCCGCCGAGCAGTGGTACTCCGAGGCGATTCAGCGGCACAAGCTCTACGTGGCGGAGAACGGCGACGATCTGCCCGAAATTCGCAACTGGCGCTGGGCGGAGAGCTAGGTGTTAACTTTGTTCCTTGATTTCATGCATCATGCCGAGGAAGGGGGGTGGCCCATATCCCATAGGCACTTCCGTGATTCGCATTTTGAAAGGAAAACCACAAAATGAAACTCCTCACAACGATTATGTTTGTCGCGCTCTGCTCGTCTCCTGCCGTGCATATATCAAACGCACAGGACACTAACTCCACCACAAATGCGTCTGTTTCTTGGTTAGAGCCGAGTGATGCAATGCTCGTTAAAGCAATTGACGATGGGTTTTCCGGGAAAAAGCTCGCAAAGGATGCACGATACCACACCTATTTAAACTGGATAAAGCCAGCCATAAATTCTCGAATCGAGGCCATTCCGCCAATATTTTGTGCGGTACAAACTGGGCAAGCTGCACACGATAAGCTCGAATCAAAACCTGATCTGGAATCTGTGAAGAAGCTGTGTCTGGATTGGGTAACCGTAACTCTGGTCCACTATTCGCAATCACTTGGTGCAAATTGGCCGTGCGTTTTCCAAAAGGGAAACATTACACTGCAACCATTAGTTAAGGTTCCCGACCATAATCCGCAAGTCGCGACTTTCTACGGAGGCTTCCTTGCGGGAGATGTGGTGGGTTACCGCAATGTGGATTCTTATTCGTTCCAGTTTCCTCCGACGCTGCTTGACGGAGCCTCTATGGTCTATGCCGACGAAACCGGCCAGCACCATACCTTGACTTATGACTTCTCGGTGTTTGCGAAAGACGTTCCGCGTTCAGACAAAACATCTGTTCAAGCACCAGTGCTACCAGATGCCACGAAGCAGATAATATTAGCAAATTCCGAAATGAGCAAGTCTTACTCTTGTCCAATACAAGATGAGCCTGAAGCGGGGAGCTGATTCCAACACAAGATGAGCCTGAAGGGTTAGTCATGCTGGGAAGTGAACGTCAGCGTGCACCAGGCAGAGAAGTTGAGTT
>JBAVDS010000008.1:0-74786 GCA_049587335.1 Occallatibacter sp.
AGCGCAAAACAGCGCAACAGAGGACGAAATTTGGCCTCGGATATCTTCGCAAAACGAAAATAACGGTTAACCTGCTGCATGGCATCATGTTAACGCCACTCAACTATGCCTTTTCTTCCTAAGCCCCAAAAGCAAAAGCGATGAGCAAGCCGACAACCTAAAATCGCCGAGTGCCCTATCTTTGCCACGTATTAGTCGCAGGGTGGGGCGGTTAGAAAATCCAGTCAGCATCAGAAGGACGCTCGCTTCCGCAAACTGCTATCAATCCAACCCTAGCAAGCCCACTGAGGCATCCTCCGTTCCATCGGTGAGGTTGCTGGCCGTCCCGTTCTTCCAGACCGTGACAGTATCTTTGCCCGTCGGACTGGTGGTAACGCCCGCCACGTAGACATCGCTGCCCGAGACTGTAATCTCATCGGCTATGGCATTGCTCTTTCCATCGGTAAGGGCGGTGACTGTGCCGTCCTTCCAGACCGTGGCAACTTGATTCCCAGACGTACCGCCGGCCGCCTCGCCCGCTACATAGACATCGCCGCCAGAGACCGTTATCGCGAGTGCTGCGGCATCATCGCTGAGGTAGGTGGCTTTTCCGTTCTCCCAGACCGTGGCTACCTGATTGCCGGTCGTGGAGTTGGTGGTATAGCCCACAGCGTAGACATCGCTGCCCGATACCGCGATGCCGAATGCTACGGCAGTGCTCGTTCCGTCGGAGAGGTTGCTGGCCGTGCCGTTCTTCCAGACCGTGGATACCCAATTGCTGGTCGTCGAGTTGGTGGTAAAGCCCACAACGTAGACATCGCTGCCCGATACCGCGATGCCGAATGCTTCGGCATTACTCGTTCCGTCGGAGAGGTAGCTGGCTGTACCGTTCTTCCAGAGGGTGGCTTGAATTTTGCCGGTCGTGGAGTCGGTAAAGCCCGCCACGTAGACATCGCTGCCCGATACCGCTATCGCACACGCTTGCGCATCATTCGTTCCGTCGGTAAGGTTGGTGGCCATGCCGTTTGTCCAGAGGGTGGCTACTGTACGGCCGGTCGCGGTGACGGTAACGCCCGCCACGTAGACATCGCTGCCCGATACCGCAACCGCGTACGCATCCGTGGCCATCGTTCCGTCGCTGAGGTAGCTGGCCGTGCTGTTTGTCCAGAGGGTGGCTACCCCATGACCGGTCGTCGCGCCAGTGGTAGCGCCCGCCATGTAGAGGCCTGAAGAGGTGTGGCTGCCACCGCCGCAACCGAAGAACGGAAGGGCAAGAAGAAGTGCGCTTGCAGAGAGTACCAGTTGGAGCCTCATGGGCCGTTTTCCTCGCATCTATAGAATTTTTCGGCGCCGGGTCGAGTGAACGGCCGGATCGCGCGCCACGCGCTTCGCAGGGCCTGTTCCTTGCACCGGTATGCGCGCACTCAGAATAATAGACGCGAAGCCCCCGATTCGGTTATGCCGGGTAGCCCCGGTCTCGATTTTGAGACCGAGGAATCCACGCATACCAATCTGGGTGCCCCATCCTTTCGCGCACTTAGCGAAAGGGTGGGAGACCACGAACCTCGGCCAGCGGTTTCTGTTCCCAGATACTACAAATTCCGAAGATTCCCAACTCTGACCCGAATACGCGTCGTAGTTTATATGTTGCGAAAAACTCAATATCAACCCCAGGTAAATTCGATGGGCGTCTGTACATCCGGGTGAAGGCTCTTGTGCACCGGGCAGGTATGTGCGGCCCGCTCCAGTTTTTGCTTGTTCTCCGCGCTGAGCGAGTGCGGCACATGGATTTTGACCTTCAGGCTCGCAATCATTCTCGGCGGTGCGGTTGTCATTTCCTTTTCTACGGTTGCTGTGGTCCCCGTGATGTCAATCTTCAGCGTACGGGCCATGATACCCATCACCGTCAGCATACAACTGCCCAGCGCGGTTGCCACCAGGTCTGTCGGTGAAAAGCTCTCGCCGCGCCCCTGATTGTCCGTGGGGGCGTCGGTGTTGAGCTCGGTCCCAGAGGGACTGTGAACGGCCTTGCAGTGCAACTCTCCTTGATATTCGAATTGAATGGCGACCATCGTTGCCTCCCTTGAAAAAATCTTTGGAACGGGCGCACGCAGCAAGTGCGCGTACCCTTCAATCATAGGATACGTGCGAGCGCGGGCGCGTATAAACCCTGAACCCTGAAGCGGAATGAGGGCTCAATCAGCCCGGGGAAACGAGAATCCAATTTCGTTGTATATATGGTTGAGGCGTAGGAAGAAAAGGTGCAAGTGCCCCGTCCCTTGCTTTTGGGGACCGGGGAGGGAAGCGGATAATTACCCTCCCTCGGCGCACAATCAAAGAATGAACCATGTCCATCAACGCGCCGCCGCGAGTCCTGGTCACTTGGTCCCCTGGTCCCTCAGTCCTTTCGTGTACCCCCTTCCCCTAAATTTTTCAGCCCGGTTTCTATGCAGATAATTAAAGCAATTCAGAGAACGCAAGACTTTTTGAACGACATACACTCAGAACAATATCAATATATGAGATTTCAATAATCGGACGAAATCACCTGTTGCAGATTATTTCCTGCAGCCGTCGTTCACTTTTTCACTTCTTCACTGCTTCACTCTTTCACTCGTTCAGCGCGATCAGTTGCCGTTGCTCGCCGGTCAACGGACCCAACTGCTCCTCCACTAGAGGAACAAACAACCTTGCATCACGCGAAGAAATTGCTTCAACTGGCCGGAGAGGATAAGCTGCATGGAGTGGGGTTCCTTGTACGTTAGGGTTGGTCTGGTAACCCTATTCTAGGTTTCGGAATCCCTACAGATAATTGTGCTCGTTGCCGTAATTTTGCTAGAGGCTCTCGTTGCGGGAAATAATCTGCAAACTCCGCGGACGACTGCTCTACCCACCCGTTTGATGTAGACTCATCTCCGGAAAGGATTCTATATGCTCGCCACCCAAGGCTACGGCGCCATCAATGCGCAATCACCGCTTGCTCCTTACAGCTTTTCTCGCCGCGATCCCGGCCCCACGGAGATCGCCGTCGAAATTCTCTACTGCGGCGTCTGCCACTCCGACCTGCACATGGCCCGCAACGAGTGGGGCAACTCGATCTATCCGATGGTTCCCGGCCATGAGATTGTTGGCCGTGTGATCGCGGTGGGCAGTTCGTCCAAGAAATTCAAGCCGGGGGATCTCGCGGCTATTGGTGTCATCGTGGATTCATGCCGCCAATGCGCGCCCTGCCATCGCGGCGAGGAGCACTACTGCGATCAAGGTCCGACACTCACTTACGCAGCCAAAGACCGCGTTGATGGTTCGATTACGATGGGCGGCTACTCCAGGAATTATGTTGTGGACGAGCGCTTTGCTCATACGGTTCCCGCCGATCTTGATCTGGCCGGCGTGGCTCCGCTGCTCTGCGCCGGCATCACCACCTACTCGCCGCTGCGCCACTGGAAGGTGGGCGCGGGCATGAAGGTGGGCATCGTCGGGCTGGGCGGACTAGGCCACATGGCACTCAAGTTTGCGCACTCCTTCGGCGCTCACGTCGTCCAGTTCACCACCAATCTCAGAAAGAAGGAGGACGCACTGCGCCTCGGCGCCGATGAGGTCGTGCTCTCCTCGGATGCCGATGCGATGAAGGCTCACATCAAATCCTTCGACTTCATCCTCGACGCCGCATCGGCTCCTCATTCGCTCGATCCGTATACCGCGCTGCTCAAGCAGGATGCGACGATGGCTCTGGTCGGCCTGCCGGACAAGCCGCCGGTAGTCAACGTGGGCAACCTCATCTTCAAGCGCGCCGCGCTCTCCGGCTCTATCATCGGCGGAATGCCGGAGACGCAGGAGATGCTCGACTACTGCGGAAAGCACAAAATCACCGCCGACGTCGAAGTGATTCCCATCCAGAAGATCAACGAAGCCTTCGAGCGGATGCTCAAGCAGGATGTGAAGTACCGTTTCGTGATCGATATGAGTTCGCTGAAGTAGCGAGTCCTTTGGAAATTGCCGATCTGGCGGGCCATTATTTCTTGGTTAACTTAATCAGTTCTTGCATCAGTTTGAAAGCCGATGCAAGCACAGGCCCGCCAAGCGAGTCTTTACCAAGCACGTCAAGCGGCCCCTGTCCAAAGCGAAGTCCGCCTGATGTCAGCAAGTTCACGCGCGCATCTCCAGCAGGCGGAGGTGCGGGTCTATTTTCTTTCCAAACCCCAACCATTTCGACAATCGTTTTTCCGATACCGAGCAAATCGTCGATCGCCGCATCGATCAAGTCGTTGGGCCGTTCCCAAATGACCCCAGCGCCACTGAAGTTATAGTAGCGAGCGCGGTGATCGGAATATGCAGCAAGAAGATCTGGACCTTTTGGCATACCCACTTCCACAACCACTCCGAGCAACATCATCCCATCTTCCTTCGAGGGATTCACTCCAAGATCACGCAAGAATTGCCAAGCCTGTAGGTAATGGCGAGATTCCAGATTCGACATTTCGGAAATTTGATGGAAAACCTGTATCGCACTCTGTGTCTCACCGGCGTCCATCAGCTTCTTGGCGCGCGCAAAAGATGCCCAAGGCTCTAAAATCAGGGCATCCGGCGAAGCTGGCAGGAATTGCAACAGCGGGATGTCACCGAAGAGTGTATCTCTGATTTGAAGTTGCGCTGGAGCAGGTTTACCGTTCAAGATGTCGAACAATCTATCCTCCTGATTGTGCTGAAGCTCAACCATATCAAATCCCGGATATTGGGTCAGTTTGAAAAGTGATCCTTCAGGGGCTAAAGCCCGGCTTGTTTGGAGTCTTTTGCGGTACGACTGAAGTCGTGCCCTGTTACAAAGCTCAATTCGATTTGAGTTTTTCGCAATTGTTATCCCCAAAACTCTCAATATCAGATTGCATTCCAAATGCGATTGCCCTGCGTTCTAAAGCCCCTTGTTTGCCGAAGACCGCGCTGCCAGCATAGAATCTTCCCTGAAATCGTTTTCACGAGGATTGGATCATGCGCGTTTTCGCTTCACTCTCTATCGCCCTGCTTGCCTTGACATCTTTCACCGCCCAATCGCAGGCTCCGGCCGCGTCGCAGGTGGCTCTCACCCCGCCGATGGGCTGGAATAGCTGGAATTACTTTGCCGGAAAGGTGGACGACAAAGGCATTCGCGCCGCCGCCGATCAGCTTGTCTCCAGCGGCATGAAGGATGCCGGTTACGTCTACGTCAATATCGACGACACCTGGGAGGGCGAGCGCGACGCCAGCGGAGTGCTGCACCCCAATGCAAAGTTCCCCGACATGAAGGCGCTGGCCGATTACGTTCACTCCAAGGGACTGAAAATCGGCATCTACTCCACGCCCGGGCCAAAGACCTGCGGCGGCTACGCCGGCTCGCTGGGACACGAGGAGCAGGACGCGAAGATGTACGCCGAATGGGGCATCGACTACCTCAAGTACGATATGTGCAGCTTTATCGACGATGTGATGAAGAAGCAGGCGCCCAACGACGAGGCTCAGCAGATGCGCATCATGCAGGCCGCTTACGTGAAGATGGACAAGGCGCTGAAGTCCACCGGACGGCCCATCGTCTATTCGTTCTGTCAGTATGGCTGGGATGCGGTCTGGGAGTGGGGGCCCTCGGCGGGCGGCAACCTGTGGCGCACTACCGGCGATGTGAATGCCACCTGGGATCGAATCTACGAGATTGCCAGCGAGCAGGAGGGCCTGGAAAAATACTCCGGCCCTGGACATTGGAACGATCCGGATATGCTCGAAGTCGGCAACGGCAGCCTTTCGCTGGGTGAAAACCGCACGCACTTTTCGCTGTGGGCGCTGCTGGCCGCGCCGCTGCTGGCCGGCAACGACCTGCCCAATATGAAACCGGAGATCAAGGCGATCCTGACCAACAGCGATGTTATCGCCATCGATCAGGATGCGCTGGGCAAGCAGGGTTCCCGCGCCTACTCCGATGGCGAAGTCGAGGTCTGGACGCGGCAACTCTCTGGCGGCGCACTGGCGATCGCGGTCGTCAACGTCGGCGACAACCGTTACTCCACCCATCCCTTCCATCTGAATCTGCGCAAGCTGGGCTTGGCCGGAACGCAAACTGGAAAGGATTTGTGGACGGGCAAGACCCTGGAGCTGACGGAGAATATGCCGATCGAACTGGAGAGCCACGACATTCTGCTGGTGCGCGTGGATAAGCCCAAGGGGCGTGTTCCTCAGAATGTCACATTCTAAGCCGATTGCTGTTGTCCCTGGCGCTGCTTCCATCGTCTAAACGTTCAGGGGCTGCCTGTGCGCAGCCCCGTGGAGTTGCCATGAATATCCGCCTGTTGTCCGCAATTGCCTTGGCGCTTGCGCTTCCCTTCGCCATCTCCGCTCAGGATGTGTCCGCTCCTCAAACGCAGCCTCAGGGCGCGGGCGAGTGGCAGGGCGCGCACGGAGGGCACGGCGGATGGGGCAACCACGGCGGATTGGGCGATAGCGGCATCACTGGAACCGTCACCGCTGTCGCTGCCGGTCATTATGTGGTCAAGACCGACGCGGGCGAAAGCTATACCGTCAATTACACCGCCGATACGCGCATCCTGAAGCAGACCATCAGGAGCCACGGCGATGGCGGCGATCATCCTCCGCCATCGCTCAAGCCTGAAGAAATCAAGGCTGGCGACGTGATTGCAACGATCGGCGACAGGGATGCGGCAAGCAAGACGATCAGTGCCGCATTGATTCTGCTGATTGATCCGGAGCGCGTCAAAGAGATGCGCGAGATGCAGGCCAACTTTGGCAAGACCTGGCTGATGGGAAAGGTGACAGCCATTCACGAAACCACGGTCACGCTGCTGGGTTCGGTCGATCAAGCGGCCCACGCATTTGTCGCCGACGAAAACACCACCTTCCGCAAGCGCCGCATTCCCATCACGCTGGCCGATCTGCAAGTTGGCGATCTGGTGCGCGTGGAAGGCGCGGTGAAGAATGGAAACTTTGTCGCAACGTCAGTTTCCGTGATGGAGATGCCGCCAGGAGGAATGCAACATCTTCGGCAAGCTCCCGCGCCTCCGCCGGCGCAGCCTTAACGTTTTTCAACCATCCGCATTGTGCCGGCATAGGGCATCAGCTCAGCCGCTGGACGTGAGCAACGATGCGCTCTACAGAGCGCTGGTCGATTCGGCCCAAAGCACGGCTTCGGCGTAGCAGGCAAGCAGGAACTCCTGGTCGAGGCAATGGTTATGCGCGGTCGCATCGCAGGCGGCCCAATCGCCGTACTCGTGACTCTCCATCCACTGAAGCAGAATGCGCTCGGAGTTGTCTTCGCCCAGCAGCGCCGCGCGAATCTCATTGCGCAGCGGCATGATTGGCGCCAGTTGTTCCATGGGCAGCCGCATCATCGCCGGCAGCAGGCTGAGCAATCCCAGTAGATACTGCTCGGTGGAGTCAAGCCCGTACAATCCGGCGGCCAACTCGCAGAATCGCCCGCGCACGTAGGCCATGCGCAGAATCTCCGCCGGCTGGCCGGTGTTGAGTTCGCTGGTGATCGCCAGCATGGCGACGCGGCGAAATGTATCCTCTCCCACAGCCAGCAGCGCCGCCTGAATGGATCGCACCTCCTGGCGGATGGCGCACATCGGCGAATTGACCAGCCGCAGCAAGCGATATGTGAGGGAGGTGTTGCGCTTGAGCAGCGCCGCCAGTTTGCGGACGTCGATCACGTCGCCGCGAAGAAGCTGAAGGACCTCGATATGAGAGAGACCGTTGACCGGAATCTCCCGGTTCTCGATCAGCGCGGGACGGCAAAAGTAGTATCCCTGAAAGAAGGTGAAGCCCTCATCGCAGGCTCTTTTGTACTCCTCCTGCGTTTCGATTTTTTCCGCGATCAGAGCGACCGTAACGCCGCGCAGGCGCTTGAGAAGGTTCTTCCGCTCAGCGGCGCCGGTCAGCAGGAAATCCACTTTGATGTAGTCGGTCATCTCCACCAGGGAATCGAATTGCGGCTTCCAGGTGAAGTCGTCCAGCGCCAGCCGGAATCCTTCGCTCTTCAACTTGCGGCAGGCTTCAATCAGGGCGGGTGTGGGATCCAGGTCCTCCAGAATCTCCAGTACCGTCATGCCGGCGGGAAGCACATGGACGAGATTGTCGGTCAGCGCCTCGCGGGTGCAATTCACAAAGGCCGGCAGTCCCCCGGTCAGCTTTTCCAGCCCGAAGAGAACGGTATTGTCGAGCATGGTGCGGGTGGCGGCATCGCCATCTCCGCGAAAAGCAGTCTCCGGTCCCGCCCGGAAGAGCAGTTCATAGCCATGAACCCGGCCACGCAGGTCCATGATCGGCTGGCGCGCCAGGTAACGAAGCACGCCCGCAAACTCGGGAAGTACACACTGCTCATTGGTTTTCCGGAGAGTTTGCGTTGCCATTGCCACCATCCCATCGGGATCATCGGCTGAACAATGGCGCAACTTGAGAGAACTCCTGACGCGGACGTAACTCGATCACAATGTGTGTGGCAGCGGGCCAGCCCGCATCGCCTGCTGGAAAGACGCGGCGGCGCGGACAGGCCCCAACCCCTATCCTCCCATGAACATTCCGCCATTCACGTCGAGCACGTGGCCGGTAATGTAGGAGGCAGCATCCGAAGCGAGAAACTTGACCGCCTGCGCAATATCGCGATCGGTTCCACGGCGGCCAATCGGAATCGAAGCCAGCATCGCCGCGCTCACCTTTTCGTCCAGAACCGCAGTCATGGGGGTCTCGATGTAACCCGGCGCGACGGCATTCACGGTAATTCCCCGCGAGGCCACTTCACGCGCCAGCGAGCGCGTCATTCCGATCAGCCCGGCCTTCGAGGCCGCATAGTTGACCTGGCCCGCCTGTCCGGCGCGGCCCACCACGCTGGCCATATTCACAATCCGGCCCCAGCGGTTCTTGATCATCGGCCGGAGCAGCGCCTGGGTCAGCAGATAGGCGCCGGTCAAATTGATATTCAGCACTAGATCCCACTCGGCCCGCTTCATCGTCATCATCAATGCATCGCGGGTAATGCCGGCGTTGTTCACCAGAATCTCGACCTTGCCGAAGCGCTCCAGCACCGCCTTGGCGCCGGCCTCAATCGACTCTTCATTCGAGACATCCAGCCGGAAGGCCGCCGCCGTGCCGCCAGCCGCCTCAATCTCCGCCGCTACGGAAGCCAGTTTCTCCGCGTTGATGTCCGCCACGGCCAGCGTGGCTCCGAAGCGCGCCAGCTCCAGCGCGCACGCCCGGCCAATTCCCTGCGCCGCGCCGGTGACCAGCGCGATCCGCCCCTGCAAATCCAATGTATCTCCCAATTCGACTCCCTCGCGCGCACTGCCGCGCCCTTTCGTTCCTCATTATACTGGGACAAACTGATGATTTATAAGGCGGGAACGTGGCTTGGTTAGAAGCTGGGATCAATCGCTGCCAGCACGCACCAGCAGACATGTGATGTTGTCGCTGCCGCCGGCCTGGTTGGCGGCGTTGACCAGACGCGCGCAAAGCTCGTCGAGGGGCAGATCGACCGCCAGCATCGATTCCAGCAGCGGGTCCGTCAGCTCGCCTGACAATCCGTCCGAACACAAAAGATAAAGATCCTCCGCTTCGGCCTCCGAGACAAACAAGTCCGGCGCAACCTCGCCTTGCGTTCCCAGAGCGCGGGTGATCACATGGCGATGGGGAGAGTGCCGCGCTTCGTCGGCGCTCATACCGCCCATCCGCACCTGTTCGGCAACCAGGGAGTGGTCCTGGCTGATCTGCTCGAGGCGAAGATTGCGAAGCCGGTAACAGCGGCTGTCACCCACATTGAAGACCAATACCTGGGCGCCGCTAACAGCCATGCCCACCAGCGTGGTTCCCATGCCGCTGAACTCCGGGGTTTGCCGGGCGCGGGTGTAGATGGCCTGGTTGGCGGCCTGCACGGCCTCATCGATCACTTCCGCCAGAGGCAGATCTTCGTGCCGGTCGCAGAGCCGGCGCAGTACCTCGTCCGCGGCTACGGAGCTGGCAATCTCTCCGGCTGCCGCGCCGCCCATTCCGTCACAGACTAGATAGACTCCGTGTTCGACGGAGAACCGGAATGCGTCTTCATTGGTGGGGCGCTTGCGGCCCGGATCGGTGACCGCGGCAACCCCGTAGTGAAGTACTGGCGTGACCAAATGAAACTCTCCCGTTGCTCAGTTTACACGTTTTACACTCGCCAGAGAGGCATTTATCCCATCAATGAAGCACGGGCCGCGCAACCGGCTGCGGCAGGGGCGGAGGAGCGGGAAGTTCAAAGATCTGGATCGCGCCGCCGTTGAGTACGGCCACGCGCTGGCCGGAGGGAGAGATGGCCACATTGCCGCCCGCGTCGAAGACCGGAGAGGCCTCCGTCTCCAACTCCACCTTGCCATCGGCGGTGTCAAGAACCTCGACCAATTGCCCTTTGATATCCTCCTGCCCCAGTGGCGAGCTGGCGGTCACCGCATGAGTGACGGCCAGGGCCTCGCGCGCCATCCGAGAGCCGTCCGGCGCCTTGACTACCAGCGGCCAGACCGCCATCTCCGAGGTCTGCACCTGCCAAAGACGGCGGCCATTGTCCGTAATCAGCGCCATTTCGCCTGCGCCCGCCGGTGAACAGTAGGTGGCCAGAATCTCGCGCGGGCCGACAAAATCAAAGAGCGGCGAACAGGCTGAGTCGATTCGAGCCAGAATCCTGCTTCCGCCGCTGAAGTAATTCAGATTCAGCAGCCACTCGTTCTCTGTGCCGCGCAGGCTCTCCAGGTAGCCGTCGCTATTAATGGGCAGGTGGAGAGCGGAGCGGACCCGGCTGGTCAGCAACACCTGGCCGGAGTCGCGCCGCAGGATACGAAGGGCCAGATCAGGAGCGCTGGATCGGGCCGGCAGATCGGAGAGAGCGCCGTCTGCGGAGGCAGGCTCACGCGTGCCAGTCACCATATACTGCTGCGCGGGGTCGATCTCCAGCCAGAGAAGCGCTCCTGGAAAATGCAGAAAAGGCTTCAATTGCAGCGTCTTGTCGCCAGATTCGAGATTCTCCCGGTCGCGCAGCAGAAAGCGTCCATCCTTCAGCATCCACAGGTAGCGCGCCCGGTCGTGAACCGTCCACAGGGCCTCGGCCCCCACGGTTCCCGACGGCAGCTCCAGCACCACGGCGCGAATCCGCCGCGCGTCGCTTGCGCCCTCTTCGCGGCGCATCAATCCAGGCACGCGAAAGGTGAACAGCAGATGGTCTTCGTCGAGAAAATCCAGAGAAACCAGACTGTTTTGCTGGCCCAGGTAAAGCGGCCCCGGCGCGGCAAACCCCAGCGCTTCAACGGGCACGGAAAAGGCGGGCGGCTGCGAGGGCTTGGCGGGAAGCCGGTCTGGTAGCGCGTGTTCCTTGATAGGCTGGGATGGCTCCGGCGCATTGATTAAATGCTCCTGCGACCGAGCGGCCGGAAGCGCCCCCATCGCCGCTCCAGCCAGCGCCAGAACCAGACCCCAATCCATCCCCAGCCGCCGCCTGCTCATCGCTTCTTATTCTCGCCGATACGGCCGGCTTTTGGCAGTGGTGCAATAGCTCATCCGGCGCGATTGCATGATGGTATTTTGCAGATCATTTCCGTCCCAAAGCACACAATCATATTTGGGTAAAAAATGTCGAACCGGAAGCCAATCGCAGCGAATTCCCTAGTCCCTCACTCCCTAGTCCAGTTTTTTTGCTTCCTGTTCCCTATTTTTTTGCCTCACCCTCCGCCACCTATTTACTGTGAAACTGTGATGGATTTATCCTGAGTTCAAGCAATCGCCCTGCTAAAGGAAGCGCGCAGGAGCAATCCCTCACAACGTACGCGAAGGCTTCAGACGTGGAGTTCAGCGCACGGTCTACCAACTTCCGGTATAATCCTCTGAGACCTGGAGAGATGGCCGAGTGGCTGAAGGCGGCGGTTTGCTAAACCGTTATAGGGGCTAAAACCTCTATCGGGGGTTCGAATCCCCCTCTCTCCGCCATAGTTTTCAATAACCGTATGAATATGCATAACTTAGTGAAGTAGAATCTACTTAGACTTGTCGGGGTCCCGACAAGATACTTCCGAAATTTTCCGATTTTACAGTGTTTCCTGCCCGTGGACCCCAAAAACCCGACAACGGCAATTATCAGTCTGCTTCTGGTGCTGGCTGGACGCTCTTACTCTGCGCCAAGTTATGCAGCGACGGCGCATTGGGGCACACCGAGCGACTCCGAAGACCACTCGACAGCACCACGCGCACTTTGCCCGTTCATCGAAGCGAAGCGGAGAGCCTTTACGGACGACCGGAGCGGAGGCTATCGCGCGCCAGCGCGCCCGCGATGACCGCAGTGCCGGACAAGATCGCGCCGCTCAGGGCTGCGCCGCGTGTTCCTCGGCGATGCCTTTGGCCACCTCGCCTTTGCGCTTGTTCGTTTCCGCGATGTAGGCCTCGAAGGTCTTCACCGGCATCGGCTGGCCCGTCGCCGCCGGACGCAACAGGTTGACCAGCAGCAGCCGAACCGCCGTGATCTCCTCCAACTCCGCGCTCACCTTTACGCCCTGCCGGTCGCGCTCGATCTCCGCCTTGATCGCATCCAGGATCAGACCCCGGATGAACTCGCCCTGCGTCTGGCCGCGCTTGGCCCGCAGCGCCTCCAACTCCCCAAGCTCGCGCTCGTTCAGCTTCGTCCCCACATGATGCAGCCGGAACTCCGCACGCTTCGCCACCCGCGCCGCGATCTGCTCCGCTTCCCCTTGGACCATGCTTCTGACCTCCAACCCCGACAGATAAGCGCCTGTTTCCCCAGGGAACCCCAGACGCCTTATCTCCTTGAGACGCAAGATTCGCACGTAGGGTATCCGCAGGGTTCCCCTGCACGACCCTTTGAGGGGTGGAGTATCTCAGTCATTCCGGCGCAAAGCGCCGCCGGGACGATGGCCGCGCCAATCGGCCCCGGCTGGCTCCGCCGGAGGAGCCGTGTCCTCCCCCTGCCCATGCGTAAGCATGGCGCTTTTCGCTAGCCGCGCCCATGCTGCCGGATGGAAGCCCCAGACGCAAGCCAGCCGTCCCGAAGAACGGCTGGCGGCCTGTTATTGAAAGGCCACGATCAGTAGAATGACGAGGCATATGATTACTGCCAAGAGCACAGCCGTCGAAAACTGCCCCTCCGGCTTTGAGCGGCGGATGTAAACAACTAAGCCTGCAGCAAGAATCAATGCGAAGAATGCGAGCCTTTTCCATGGCGGTGTTGAGAAGTCAGAAGCCGGACCGAAAATCATTCCTACCTCTTTCTAGCGCAATTTGCCATGGTGGAAACATTCACGTATGCACCGCCGCCCACAACCCTTCCTCCTGCTCCAACTTCTCCATATCCACCGATGCTGCCTGGCGAAAGAAATGCTCCACCGCTAGCCTCAGCAGCACCCACATCTCCCCCCACTCCCCCGAATGCAATCGCCTCATTGGCCCCTCCGCCAGAAATGGGCTGAATGACTCCTCCCCCTCCAACAGCCTCTTCGCCTCCCCCGACTTCAGTAAGCAAACTGCTTGAGGTTCCAGATTCTGAATCATGCTCAACTATTACCCCTTGGAAGGCGTGCGCCCCTCCGCTTGACACTTCTTTGCCAGCATAGGTAAATGTGCCTCCACTACAGACATCCGGAATCCATCCAGTTTGCTGCGCAACGCCTTTGACCAACGCAGTCAACTGAGGCCGATCATCGTCAGGGTCAGGAACGAATCGGGTTTCCTTTCTGTAACTCTTCTCGCGTTCACTCTGAATCTTCTTCTGCGACCTCTTATTAGGGTGCAGAGCTACGCCGTTGTCTGTCTGGAATCCATAACCAGTAGCATAATTGCGAATTGCCTGACCCAAATCGCAAGCCCACTGGAACCCCTTCCAGCACAATCCATCGAGATCAGTTAATGTCAGCGGCCTGTTGCCAACGTAATTGTAGAGATTGAGACTCTGCGGATTCTCAAGATCGGCATGCGTCAGCAGCGATGGATCTGGGGACAACCACCTCCCCATTGAGGACGCATAGTACCGGTACTTGAAGTAGTCATTCCCTGACTCGGTGTCTCGTTCTTTGCCGGTGAAGTGGTGTTCGGTGGGGGCGTTGAGGTTGCCGCCGGAGCAGTTGAGTCCGTCGCCGAAGGGGAGGCTAGCGCAGGTCTGCTCCAGGACTCCGGTGTAGTCGGTTTGGGCGCGGCGGGTGCCGAGCGGATCATTGAGATAGAAGTGCAGGCCGTCGTTGTCGTAGGTGGCGATGAGAGTGCCCGCGGCGTAGACGTTGGTGTGCTGCCAGGTGAGGCCGCTGGTGGTGGCGCCGTTGGTGGTGCCACCCATGCCCATCTCGGTAACCTGTTCGCCGCCGGGGCCGAGGATGTAGTCGCTGGTGGTTTGAAAGCCTGCGGCGATGGGGTCGCAGGACCAGGTGGTGATGGTGCCCTTGGCGACGCGGGTGCCGTCGACGTCGTAGAGGTAGCCGGTGGCGGGCAGTTGCGGATTGCCGGGAGCGCTGGCTGGAGCCGATGCGCAGATGCGGCCTTCGGCGTCATAGAGGTACTGATGAGCTCCGTCAAAAGTGACGTCGCCAGCCGCATCGTAAGAAAGATTACCGGCAGGGGTCGCGGTCAGCTGGTTCTTACCGTTATTGGGCGTGTTAAGAGTGCCGTCCACCGTGTAGTGCGCCCAGGCGTTGTTGAAGGTTGCACCGGAGGCCGGCTGGCAGGTTGAGGCTCCAACCGCATTGGTGAAGGGCTGGTTTGAACCAGCCTGCGCAGTGCGGTTGCCAAAGTCGTCGTAGCTCCAGCAGTAGTTGGTGTTGGGAGTGCCGGACTGATTGTCAGAGGCGGCGGCAAGCCGGTTGAGCGCGTCGTATTGGAGACTCCATGTGCCCATGACGGAATCAGTATAGCCGAGCAGGTTGCCGGCGGGGTGGCAATTCCAACCCTGCCTAAGCTGGAGTCCAATACTCCATCGGGCAGATAGCGAAGTATGTCACCATTGGGTGCAAGAGCCGCATCGTATAACTGAAAGTTGTTGATGTTGGCGCCGAAGTTGGTTACAACAATGCCGCCGCGACCGAATGTGGGGTCCAGAGTACCCGCCTGCGCGTCCAGCTTGGAGAGTGGTGTGCCGATAGAATGAAGTTCCAGGAGGCGTGTGAAGCATACCGTTCGGCCTGCTTCACCCGCCTACTGGACTATATGGCAACGCTCTACGACGACCCTCTATTTGCAGGTCGTTCCGTTCACGGCGAACGACGTAGGCGCCGAGTTTGTTGCATTGTTCCAGCTTCCAGTGAATCCAATTCCGGAGTAACTCGCTCCGGCAGCAATGGTGCCGTTGTAGCCTAGGTTCGTTACTGTCACATTTGCGCCGTTCTGGACCTCAGTACCGCTCCAGATGCTCGTGATTGTCTGCTGGTTGGCGAAGCTCCATGTGACCGTCCAATTGTTGATGCCGGTCGTGCCGGTGTTGACGATCGTGATACCAGCTTCAAAGCCACCGGCCCATTGGCTTGCGATCGCATAATTGATATGGCAAGAAATCGCGACGGTATAAGTCGCAGCTACCACGGTGCTGGAGACATTGCCGACTGTCGCAATCGCCGTCAGCGTCTCCGAGGAGGATACGATGATCGGTCCGGTGTACTTGGTAGACGAAGTGGTCGGCGTAGTCCCATCGGTGGTGTAGTAAATGGTTGCGCCCGGTGTTGCATCGCTGATCGTCACCGACTGTGCCGAAGAGTAACTCCCTGACGGCACATTAAATATTGGAGCGGCCGGTGGCGTGATGGTGTAGACACCAATTGCTTCGCCGCTGCGGGAGTAGCCGCTGGCCTTCGCATACGCCGTGATCGTCTCGGTGGAGGATATGGTGATCGGCCCCGTGTATACGTTGAAAGAAACGGCCGGCATATCCCAGTAGTTGGTGGAGTAGTAAATGGTTGCGCCCGGCGTCGCATCCCTGATCGTCAGCGTCTTTGCCGTCGGGTAGGATCTCGCAGGCAGACTGAAGACCGGAACGGCTGTAGGCGTCAGGACTGCTGGAGGCTGATACATCCAAAGGTCGTTGAGTGAACCGAGGGTGCCGCTGGCATCTAAGCCCCAACCCCCAAAGAGCCAGAAATGGCCGCTTGCGTCGGTCCAGTTCGGAGAGCCATCGCGGCTTCCGGGAAAGTTCCCGGCAGCAGGCGTCTCCAGCGTGCCGTAGACTCCCGGCTGGCCATCTTTGCTGCCGATGGTGCTGCTTCCGCCCATCCATGCCCATTCGTTCGTGGTAGGACTGAATTCCCAAAGGTCGTTGAGATAGCCCTCATTGTTGTTTGTATCGTAGCCCCCTCCATCAAAGAGCCAGAGATTACCGCTGCTATCGGTCCAGCTCGCGGAGCCACTTCGGCTTCCGGGAACGTTCCCGGGCGCAGGCTTTCCCAAAGTGCCATACACTCCGGGAATGCCGCAACCAGGGTTGCAATCATAATGATTGCTGCCGCTGATCCACGCCCATTCGTTCGTTGAAGGATTGAACTCCCAAAGGTCGTTGAGCAGATAAGCCATCGTATTGTAGGCATCGTAGCCATCGCCCCCAAAGAGCCAGAGGTTGCCGTTAGTATCGGTCCAGGTCGAAGCACTGCTCCGGCCTCCAGGAACGTTTCCTGCGGCAGGCGAACCCAATGTCCCGTAAACGCCATTCTGGTTAATCGAGTTGCTGCCGCTCATCCAGGCCCACTGGTTTGTGGAAGGATTGAACTCCCAAAGGTCGTTGAGATCGCCGTTATTACCGTTGGCGTCGACGCCCGATCCTCCAAAAAGCCAGAAATGGCCGCTGTTGTCCGTCCAACTCATACCGTAACCGCGGCCGCCGGGGATGTTTCCAGCGGCAAATGCTCCCAGCGTGCCGTAGACTCCGGGTTGTGCCCAGTCATTACTGCCGATCGTGTTGCTTCCGCCCATCCATACCCAAATGTTGACGTCAGGAACGTACTTCCAAAGGTCGTTGAGAAAGCCAAGATTGCCGTTGGCGTCGCGGCCCTCGCCCCCAAAGAGCCAGAGATTGCCGTTGCTATCGGTCCAAGTGAAAGCACCGGATCGTGATCCGGGAATGTTTGCAGAATTAAAAATGCCTAACGTGCCATATACTCCGCTCTGCATGTTGTAGTTGGAGCCAAGCAAGGCGCTTCCACCCATCCATGCCCATTCATTCTGGGCAGGAATGAACTTCCAAAAATCATTGAGCAGATAGTCCGAACTGCTGTCGGCGTTACGGCCATCGCCGCCAAAGAGCCATAGATTGCCGCTGCTGTCTGTCCAGGTTGCCGCTATCTCGCGGCTTCCGGGAGTCGCTTCGCGCGATGGGAACCCCAGATAGCCATACACTCCGTCCACGCCACTGTCGCTTCCAACTATGTTGCTTCCGGCCATCCAGCTCCAATCGTTTGTGGTTGGGGCGCTGGATGCGATATTCAGAGGGATAAGCTCTGAATAACTCTGGGATCCGGAGGTTCCAGTGATTGATATGTTTGTGACTCCGGGGGCAGTAGAATTGCTCGTATGCAGCGTGAGCGTACTGGCTACGGTTGTGGAATTTGGTGTGAACGTCGCGGTTACGCCAGCGGGCAGATTGGTTGCGCTCAGAGTCACTGAACCTGTAAAACCGCCGAGGGGAACCACCGATACAGTGGCTTTGGCGGCACCACCCTGGACGGTAGTAAGAGGATTGGGAGAAACGATAAGGGAGTAATACGGCGCATTGACTGACAAGCCAAAGGTGGTGGTCGAGCTCATCGCGCCAGATGTGCCGGTAACTGTCACCCAGGTTTGAACGGGAACAGTGGAGCTGCTGGCGCTCAATGTGAGTAATTCGCTTCCGGTTGATAAGGGGTTTGAACTCCAGGACGCGGTTACTCCCGCGGGCAGACTGGACGTCACTGCAAATTCCACGCTCCCGTTGAATCCTGCATAGTCGGTTATTGGGAGATAGACCCCTGTGGAGGTGCCTGGGTAGAGATAAGCAGCCGAGTAGCTTTGAATGCTGAAGCCGGGCGCATTAATGGTCAGAGCAAGGGTGGTAGTAGTGGTTATGGTCCCGGAGGATCCGGAGATGGTTAAGCCATACTCGCCATGGACTGCGGAGCTGCTCACATTCAGTATGAGCTGGCTGATCCCGTTTGTGGAACTCGGAGCGAAGGTCGCGGTCACGCCGCTAGGCAGGCCGGAGATGGAAAGATTTACCAGGCCGTTGAACCCGTTCATATCATTTACAGAAATAGTGGTTATACCGGCGGTGCCAGGATTGACGTTCAGATTGTTCGGCGAGGCCAGAAGCTGGAAGCGTGCCGATGCCGGATGCGCCAGAACGTTGATCAGGGCTTGCCCGGTCGGGCTACCCCATCCGGTCACCAGGTCGTAACCGGAAACAGCATTGTAAAATGGCTGCCCGCAGCAACTGTTTTCGGCATTGTTGTTTCCGCTGACAATGTCGTGGAAGTAGCTCTTGTAGCTGCCGCTCTTGCCGACCGTATAGATCTTCGGGTTAATGAAGCCGGCCGTCGGATCGCCCGCCGCTGTGGCCTGCTGATTGACCAGCGCCATAAATCCGGCCCAGCGCGGCGCCGCAAAGCTGGTGCCGCCATAGCCTTCATCGCAAAGGCCCATTGAACAACTGTAGTTGTCAAAATTGGCTTCCGCGGCTACGTCCGGCACATTGCGAAAGGTTGTGGACCCCCCATTGGAAGCATTGGCCACACCTGTTTGCCAGCTAGGAATCGGTATGCCATCGGAACTGATGCCCCCGCCGCTGTAAGTCCATGCGGTCTCCGAACTCCAGGAGCCGCCAGCGCCGTTCGTAGTCAGGTCGGTTCCGCCAACAGCCGTCACCCAAGCGTCTTCTGCAGGATAAGCGTAGTTGGCTGGGTCATATTCTCCATAATCTCCGGAAGCGATGAAAACGCTCTGCCCTTGCGCGGCAAACTCCTGGAAGAAAACGTCGTCCGTGATAGAGTCGTCCGTCGTCCAATACCAGGAGATACTCAACTGCTTGGCGATATTTTCCGTGGCCATCGAACTCAGTATGTCCACATCTGGGTTGTTCATTTGCCCAATGTACAGACGAACCTGGCTCAGGCCGGGAGCCATGCCGATTGCCTGCGCAATGTCCAACGCCTGCTCTCCGTCGTCACCCCAAATCGGATTCGAGTTGGAGCCGCCCACCAGCACATTGTTGATAGGAACGTTGTATGTCGTTCCTCCGGCGGTGGGCGTGTAAGTCAAAATATAGTTGCCTCCGCTGGTGATCGACGTAGCCTTTCCACCAAAGTCCTGCACAACATCGTCGATGTTGTAGCCGTCCTCTTCAAAAATTCCGACGGTCTGGCCTTCTCCTGTGAGGGCGCCGCTCCCGTAATAGGCTGCCCGCATATCGCTGGGGAGATAGGATCCGCCCGGTCCCGATCCGATCACCGAGTTACTAACGAGAGCTTGCCTGGCCTGCGCTTTCCTCACCATGGGGCGCGGGATGGAGTAGTTGTTCAGGCCGGCTATATGCGCCACCTGCACACTCAGATTGAGCGAAGGTTCGCGATCCGGCGAATAGAAGGTGCGATTCTCGGTGGGATGCTGATAGCTGTTCATCGAAACATTAAAGGCCTTGTTGACCTGATCCACAGTGCCTCTAATCGGCACGGTCAGGCGATTCGCTCGCGTTTCGGTTACTGTGAAGCCATTTGCCTTGGCAAAATTAACTACCGCCTGATAATCCTCCCGCGTGGGGCCGAACTGGTCGGTAAACTCCTCGACACTGAGAAAATGGCGATAATTGGGATTGGATGGATCATAGATCTGGCTCAACAGGTTGGTGAGCGCATCCTGGTTGCGCAGTGGCAGCACGATCGAAAGATTCATGCCCTGACTGCGCGGCAGCGGACCCACACGTGCAGCCTGTCCGTTGGTAATCGCCGGGCGGACGTGATGATGCAGTACCTGGAGGGATTGCTGCGCCTGACCTGAGATGCCGGACAGCATGAGAGCCATCGGACAAAGAAGAGCGGCCAGAAGAATGCGAAGCACCGACAGTTTTCTCTGCTTCCGCCGCGGGGCGGAAACACAGAGAGAGGCATCGGCTTGGATCGCCGGGCAGACCAGTGAGAAGATCGAGATCATGAGTGTATTCGCTCCTTGGCGAATGTTTCCGTAGGATCGATTTCCCGTTTTCCAGACAGGCCATTGACGCCAATGCGCTTCGGGATTGAATCTGAGCGCAATTCTTCCCATTCGAAAAACCGGGAGAAATCATTTATTGGCAAGACTGCGTAAAGCGAGCTAAAAACGTCTCACAACATCTCTTGGTCTATGACGTTATAAAGATGTACCTGTGCAGTAGCGCCCGAATGGCCGCATAGTAGGTCATGCAAATCTACCATCTGGCGTATATTCAGTTGAAGGAGAAGGACCGGCAGCAGTTTCCAGGATGCTGACGAAGGGACTGGGATCGACGCGAGTTTTGCGGTGTGCTTCGGTTACACCTAAGGTTCTCCCCCAAGTGACATCATCGGAATGGACAGTTGGTCGCGCCGAGAATTTGTCGACCCCGAATCGCCTTGGACTGCGTGAGTAAATTGCCCTTGTCGTGCAATTCGGCATCAAGCAGAGCGGCAAGCCCCTGATCCAAATCGTCAAGAGCGCGCCCATGGTCGAGCGCCGTTCATTGGCTGACTATGACGAGGCTTCCAACGTCATCCTGCTCGGGCCGCCCGACTAGGAAAAACCCATCTCGCCGTGGCTCTGGCCGAAGTCGCCGTCCAAGCTGGCGGTCGTGGCAGGAAAAATCAGCTATGAGTTTTTTTGAGGCATGGGCAAATCTATCGCCCGAAGGGATCTTCGCTCCTGGCTGGGGGCGAAGCGATCTTCTGCTACGCCCCCGCCACCGATCATCTCGATGAGTCTGCAGCCGGCTATTCCTTGGCGGGTTGCTCTCCAGCAGAGCCCCCCTCCGCTTCACCGGCTGGCAGCAAGTGTAAAGGATGTCCGTGCACTTACAGCGAAGGGCCTTGGGCACCATCATTTGCGGTCGATTCAGTACGGCAACGCCAAGGCCACCCGCCGCGGCTTACATACAGGTTCCCTTCTTTGCATTGGGCGGGCAGACCTTAATTTCCTGGCTCTTGCACGCCAGCGCAGTCAGGCACGTTCCTGTCACATCGCAGATTTGCTTGCCGGCCGGGCAAAGCGCCTTGCAGGCTCCCACCGGTCCACTGCCAGGATCCCACTCCGCTCCGGACGGGCAGTCGCACGCCCCGTAGCTATTGACGATCTGCGTCGGCGCGCAACAAGTCGTGCCGTACTCAGGCATTGTGCCCTTGCATTGCAGGTTGGCCGAGCACGTTGTCGGACAGTGCAGTGTTCCGCCACAGCCATCCGGCACCGTTCCCTCACAGGAGTTTGTGCCGCAGGTGCGCGGCTGACACGGAGGAGGCGGAACCACATCGACGGTTGCCTTGGTCGTATAGCTCCCGGATCCGGAGCAACCGCCGCTTAAAATGGTCATGCTGAAAGACCCAAGCGGAGCCGGGGTGGGGGAGTTTGCGCAGATACTGAGCATCCCGTTCGAATCTGTGGTGGTGATCCCCGCCGGCAACGGCGTTGTGACCATATACGTGGTGCCACAATAGCCCTGACTGGGATCCCCCCAGACAAAACTCATGCCGACGCAATTCCCCTCCACCAGCTTCGCGGACGATGGACTGGCGCTGAACGCATCCTTGCTCGCAGTGATCGTAACCGCCGTTGATGGATTCTGGTCACTCGATGGTCCAATCGGCCCGCAGCTGATGGTGTCGTGAAAGACTTTGCCGACAGGCGTTCCCAGCGGCATATTGAAGGTGAATACCGGACCATCTGGATAGGGCGCATCCGGCGAAGTGAGGGGAATAAATTTGCCCCCCAGGTCTCCACTAATCGTGCAATTGAAGGGTTCGACCCCGCTGGAAACTGTCTCCTGTCCTTCCCAGGCCTTGTGCGTTGTGATAAAGAATGCCTGCATTCCACTCATCCCAACTGGAATATCGATGTTCGGGAAAGCCGGTGAGATCGACGCAGCAGCTCTGCCGCTCACGTTGGTCCACTTCACCCCGGAGTAGTCATACGACAAAGTCACGGCCACATGCGAGTTGCCTGTCGAGGCCGGACCCGCTGGCCAGTCGGCCAGAATCATCTCATTCGGATCGTCATACATATTGATCCAGAGGCCCGGATCGGAGAAGTCCGTTCCCGTACCATCGCCAGCGACCACCACTGCGCCGCCGATCACCTGCACTGGTGTCGAGGAAAAATCCGGCCACTGCTGCGTGGAACCGATCTGTGCCGTGTCGTTCTCGATCACATACTCCGCTGTCCGGCCCACTTTGAAGCCTGACGGAATCTGAATCGACGAACAGTTCGAATCGTTAGCATTCGTGCAATCCCACACCAGTCCGATCGTCGTGTCCGTTACGTGTGTGCACCCGTAACCTCCGTTCAGATTCGGATTCCCGGCTGCGTCGCAATACCACTCCTGCAACAGGATGCTGTCGCCGGCCGAAGGGCTCACGCCCGGGTTGCGCCGCGCCACATTACCGTCGACCAGTTCGTCCTCGATGTTGTAGCTGGCCGAGGAGGGGGAACTTTGGGCCCACACAATTGGTTGAAAGACATTGTCCAGACCCGCCCAAATCGACATCAACGCATCCGAGGTCCCAAAGCCGCCCGGCGTCAGCGCCGGCACCGTCAAGACTGCATAGTTGGCCAAATAATTGTGCGTCGCATCATGCGAGCCCTTCAGTACAACTCCCGTCCAATAACAGGGGTATTGGTTACTGCCAAGCGAGCCGCAGCTGGCCGATCCCACACTGGCTCCGGCTCTGGCGCCCGGCAGGGCTTTCTCCACCTTATCGGGAGCTCGCACGATCACGCGCGGGGAGGAGGAAAGATTCCGGGCCGGCCGGCCTACTTTGTAAACCGGTATGCTGGCCGCCTGCAGCCATTGCGCGTACACCGTAGGATTTCCCTTCGGGCTGGGTCGCAAGCCGTATCCTTTGGCGATCAGCTCCTTGACCGTATAGTTCAGCGGATCCCCTTTCAGCGGCGGACGAACCTCCAGATTCGCCTGTCTGGCATCGAAGGGGTGCGCGGCAAAGGTTGCCGCCGATCGCAGGTCCACCGTGTAGCTGTGCGTGACGCGATCCACATCCGTGCAGTTCATCGTCAATCGCTCAATCGCCCCAGGCCGCGTCGGACGCACCGCTTGAAAACGCGCAACCCCATCGGCATCGACGTGGATCCGGATTCCGTGCTGCGGATCCCGATCCCCTTCAGGCAAAATCGTGCACAAGCTTCCGGCCGGCGCCGTGATGGATGCCGCCTCAAAGCGCGCCGGCGCGCTCGAACTTCCCGCTGCTTCCTGCTCTGCTCTGGTCGGTTGCGTCTGTGCCGACATTGCGCACAACATCGCCGCGCAAATCGCCAGCGCCGCGAACTCCACTCGTTGCAAACTGCTTCTCATATCCGCACCTTTCTCCGGATCGCCCTCTTGGGGAAGAAGGAAGAAGAAGAATCCGCTTTGACTTTCCAGCCATTATACAGATGCAAAATGTCTATTCAATTCCATATTGTATTGCTGCTTTAAGTAAGTCGATTTATATATCCTGGACAGTGCCAAGTTCTCCGCTTTTCAGACTTGATTTTGCTTGAGCCGTAGGTTGGATAGTTCGGTGGCTAGGTCGATCCAGCGATCCATGAGAGTTTCAGCTTTTCGTACAGGCTTGAGATCATTCGCCAGCCGCCCAAACATCGGATGACAGTCATCCGTCAATACCTGAAATCCCGATTCTTTGGCAGCCGCAGGGTTTCTTGATAAACTGGATCTGCGGCCAAAATGCGGCTGCTTCTTCCCAGTGTGGCGCTATCGTCTAGGGGTTAGGACGTGAGATTCTCAATCTTAAAACCCGGGTTCGATTCCCGGTAGCGCTACCAGATATTGAACGCTAAAGCCCGCTAAATCAGTGGGCTTTGCTTTTGCCCGAAAATCCTTCTAGCGCGTGTTTGGTCACAATAACGCATTCCGTGGTACACAGTTTGGTACACAGTCCTTTTTGGCCCGTTGCGCAGCCTTGCAGAATCCAGCGCTCTCCGACGGCTCACCCGGCCAACATATACCGCAGAGCAAATGCAGCGCAGGATAGGGCGCGGACGTACAGATAGCCCCTGTGAGCGCTCGCAGGGCCTCTGACCTGCCTTGGGAACCTTGCGGACGTTGTGAAGGCTCGGGAGGTTCGTGCAATATCGCACCAATCCCGCGTGGGTTCTAACGGACTGCCCCGGCCCGCTTTTCGGAGTCTTGAAGTTGTCGCTACCCGGCCCTGTTGAGATGCCTCTGACCGAATTTCGACGCTCACGAATATAAAAAATTTAGAGTAGAAAAATTGAAAACGTGTACTACTTCGGAGTAAGAAAGTGTACTTAAGGAGCGATCCCGCGCCCATGCTCTCCAATGGCTCAATCCCGGCCCGCTGGCATGGTTGGCAATGAGCGAGAATCCAGCACGGACGCTCAAAGAGCAGCGTGTAAGCGTCTGCGAGCCTTTTGGCCTATCTAGGAGGCGCAACGGGGCGCTGGAGCGGTTCTGGCGGGCTTCCAGCATACGGAATACAAACCCGCGTACTCTGCGCAGTCCTCATGCGAAAAGGTAGGATGCGAAGCCCTTCCCGGCACTCTCGGGCGGCGGATTCGTTTTCCGAAATAGCGTAATACCTATGTAATAGTTTGCTTTTGCGAAGGAGAACCGGAAACAAATGTTCTGAGTTCGGATTGAATTCAAAGACGGCTGTACAGTTCCGGCAGATTCGTTTTCAAGCCCTTGGCAGCCCCTCGATTGACCGGACAGCGTTACAATCCCTTCAGCAGTTCCGAGAGCGTTGTTTCGAGAGCAGAGGCGATCTTGCTGAGGGTTCGCAGGCCCGGCTCGCGTGTTCCGCGCTCCAAGTCGGAAATGTGTACCTCATGGACACCGGACTGCTCAGCAAGGTCGATCTGCCGCCAACTATGGGCGCGGCGCAGTTTCCTGATCCGCTCACCCGTCGCCGCACAGATGTCCTTTGCCATGCGTTCATCATCGGGTTAGTCTTTGCGCTATATTTAGCGCATACACTCTTTTGCGTGAAAGAGGAACCTCATGAACCGTTTTTTAGCCTTTCTGGTGCTCGTTTGCTCCACCGTTTGCCTTGCTCAAGCCCCGCAAGTAAAGAAGGGCGCGACCGTCCATGACGATGGAACGAAGGGAATCCAAATCACCTTCCATGTCACATCTGTTCGTCGTGAAGAGGATTCCGCATTTTGTGACACTGGCGAGTGTGGTGCGACGAAGTTTACGATTGAAGGTTATTCAGATGGTATGAATTCAAACAGTCGAGTCGAATATGTGTTGACCTGCGACGAACTTCTGGCATTTAAACCTACTACGCACATCGCTATTAGTTGTGGCAGCGTTCATGCAGATAGTGATTACAATGCATCGGTTTTTGGCTCTTCAATTAGCTTTTGGCCCCGAGAAAAATACGCTCCTCAACCGTTCCGTGGCGCTTACAAGATCATTTCTGAAAAAGAAGTTAGCAAACCCAATAAGTAGGTAAAAAGCCAACGGGAGTTTGGAAGGTGAAAGGGGGAGAGACACAGTTCCTAGGGCTGCGCGTGGCCCCAGCCTACTGGTGGGAGCATCCAGACAATCACCGCACCAACTGAATGGGAAATTGGAAAATGGTTACCAGCCGAGTGCGGGCGCGTCCTGGCGGATTGTGGATTGTCGGACCGTAGCTTGATGGGCTTATGACAGCACGGAATCATCCAAGATGATATTCCCAATGCGCTCATCCCACTCCCTCGCTTTTGAGTACATGCGACGAGTTTCTTCTTTCGGCAGGCGGTGGAATCCATCCCTGTCGGAATAGGTGATTTCCAAACCGCCAATTCCGGCAGGGTTCAAAAGTGCCGCTGAAAAGATCAAGTGAGCGGCGAGTGGGATTAATTTCTTGACTGGCATTGTCGGCATTCGGCGGCAATAGCGCTCTATCCAGAAGATCGCGGGGTTGCTACAGTGCCCAGCCGTTGCCATCACATCCTGTTCTGAGCACTCCTGAACCAACTCATCACCGTAGAACGCAAATTGAAAGAGCAATAGATGCGGAGATGCCCCGCCAACGGCGATTAAACATTTGGGGACCGCTCGCTCTTGAATGCCCGCTAACTCTTTGGCCGCAATTTCTTTAACCAATGATGCTATGTCAGCGACTTCCCTGCCATTGAGCGCGGAGACTATTGTGGCAGCAAGCCCAAAAGCGGATCGCAAGTTTTCAGCACACGAGACAGCGATCTTATGATCGTCCGAAAATAGAATTTTCGAGCCGCCAACATGGTATTCGACACCCTCCAGATTTGGAAGGCTTTTCATTGGCACAGTCGTTCGACTCGTGTCGCTTGCGAGGACTATGCCGTCCGTTCCTATCATCGCGACTTGCATCGTCATCGGCGGTTCCTCTGGAGAAACAAGCTCTATTGAATAAGAGCGACTGGAGCTTACAGAGATTGGCGCAATTCTTGGAGTTGCAGTAGACATAAATCGCCTTTCCGTGCTTCTATAAACACAGAGGGCCGCGCCACAATCACTTCTCCTCAGCCACATCTCAAAGAGTCAGAAAGCCCGCCTGCCAGCGGGTTTTTCGCTGTCTTATGGTAGCACTGGCCGCACCGCTGCTCTGAAAGAGATATGATTCTCTTGAATCGGCTAGGGTAGCTCCCGAATGGGCAGGCTTTCCCGGCTTGCCCCGCCGATCTCTTCAAAGACGGGATGCCACTCGGGAGGTGGCCTGAGCATGAACCCCAGCGGAACAAATTCCGCCTATTCTTCATCTGCTCCAGCGCTGGTACACCAGATTCTATGCCTGCACTTGATCGCAACCTTGGCAGATGCTGCACAGCAGATGAAGATGATAGAGATGACTAGACCGCCAGATTCACAAGCGGAAACTATGCCCGAATGGAGGCAGCGCATTTTAAAGTACGACGACGAATTAGGTCGCCTTCTCCTTCAAATAGAGCGGATCGAGAATTTTATGGGGAGGAAACAAAAATGTCGAAATGCAGATCCCGCCGAGTCCTTTGATTGGACGTTCATGGCGCGATTGGTTCGCGGGATGATTCAAAGGGGTGCATCCGATGAGTATCTCGCTGCCTACCTGAAACGCTCCATGGGAGGTGGTTCAACGGGCCGTAAACACGGACGGCCCTCTGGAGCGATGAATTATGATGGTTTGGCTTTACAAGCCTTAGAAATACACAATATGAATCCCAAATTCTGGACATGGCCGAGGCTCGCAGATAGGGTGTTTGCCGACTGCAAGGCGCATTCAAAGCACACTTCAGACGACAGTTGCACGGTCAAATTAAGGCAGGCTGTAACTAGGCTGCGGGCATTTATTCGCGAACTTGAATCCGTCCGAACGTACCGTGAAATACAATCCGCCATTTGTGACATAAAATCCGCCCAGTTGTTGTCACTTAGAGATTAAGGTTTTCTCGCGCTAAGCTCCACTTACTGGCACAGGCATACGCCAGAAAGGAGCTATCACCGTGATTGAACAAGAAGCCACACTTACACCTATCAAAGCAGCGAAATACCTTGGAATCAGCGAAGCATCGCTTCGACTTTGGCGTTCTGAGGGCAAAGGGCCGCGCCATTTTCGAGCCGGAGAAAAACTAATTCGCTATCGCCGCGCCGATCTTGATTCGTGGGTTGAAGCCCGCCTGAGCGCCCCGATAACAATGGAGGTGCGATGAGCACGGCGGCCACGCGGCGGGATGCGCGGGTCCGCGTGCGCAAGCTCAAAGAGGTTGAAGGGGAGTTTGACCGGACACTATTGCGTTCACCAGAAAACGACGCCTTGGCCCGCCTTCACCCCGACGTATGGGAAAAACTCCGCCGCAACATTATCGAATCCAGAACGGGGAAAGCTGATGACAACTGAAAAGCAGAAGCCCCCCGCCATTGTGTGGGAGGGTGGGGACAGGCCGCGCATAGTGCCGGGACAGTACACCGCTCGATGCACAGGGTTTCAAGGGCCGGAATGGGTGCGAACTTTTGGCCGGTGGGGCTTTAGGTTGGAATTCGCTTTGGACCCGGACGAAGAAATCGTAAGCGCCTTCTACTCGTTCGGTGAAGATCGCAATGCTCCGAAGATGAGCACCCGGTATAAATACTACTCGGATTGGGTGCGGGCGAATGGTGGCCCGCCCCTAAACAGCCAAGAGATGAGTCCTGAGATATTCCTTAACACCGATCTGTCGTTTATCGTCCACGTCAGCGATGCAACGACAGACGGCGAGAACCGAGTGAAGGATAAAACTCTGGTCTATAGCCGTATCGACAGAATCCTTGAAGTGAAGCGCCTAAGCACTCAAGAGGGAAGGCAGCCAAGCACACAAGCAGGTATGGAGCTAACCTTCTAAGCCTTCAAGCTCTCAAGCCATAAAGCCCTCACGCGGTAAAGCAGCCAAGCAGGTTCACCCTTTCGCCGAAGCCTTTAAGCATTCAGGCGGTGAAGCGCCCAAGCACACAAGCAGGTTTCACCTTGCACTTGCATCAACCTATCACGATAGGTATTATTCTTTGTATGAAGTGTCCGATTCACAAAGTCGAGCTTATCTGCTACTGCCCCGCTTGCCGTGGTGAGGTCACGAGCAAGCGCAAGGCGGCAACGTCCCGCGATAACGGCAAGCTGGGCGGAAGGCCAAAGGGCAGCAAGAACAAACCGAAGTCTGAAACGAAGGGGAAGTGAGGCGCAACCATGCTCTACAAACGCGGCAAAGTCTACTGGTACAACTTTCGATGGTCAATCAAACAGGCGGACGGGACGGTGGAGAGCTTTCGCATCCGGCAGTCTGCCAAGACACAGAACAAGAACGCGGCAAAGGACGTGGAAGAGGAACACCGCAGGGCGCTAAGGCTTGGCGAGATTCACCCGAATGATCCGTGGCCGAAGGCGGCAACGATTGGCCCGCCAATCTTCCGGGCATTCGCCAAAGAGTTTCTGCAATACGTCAAGACGAACACGAAGCCGGGAACGCTCACCTTCTACAGTGTGTGCCTGGACAGGCTGCTGACCTTCGCCGCGATTGCAGATGCCCCTCTGGACGCGATTACAGGCGAGACAGTGAGCCGCTACGCAAGGCACAGACAAGAGGTGCCAGAGAATTCCGTTGTGACCGTGAACGGCGATCTGCGCACGTTGCGGCGGATTCTCCACCTTGCCGTGGAATGGGGCAGATTGGACCGTGTGCCAACCATCCATGAATTGCCGCAATCCAAGGGTCGGGACCGCGTTCTGAGCTTTGCGGAAGAAGCAAAGTATCTGGCGAAGGCTTCGGACAATCTCCGGGATGCTGCGATTCTCGCAGTCGATACCGGGTTGCGCCCAAACAGTGAATTGTTCCCGCTGAAGTGGGCCGATGTAGATTTGACAGCGCGTCCTGAATCCCCGTTGGGAGTGCTCCACGTCCGCCAAGGCAAGACGGACAGCGCACAGCGAAGCCTTCCCCTCACTCCACGGGCGGCAGAGGTTCTACAGAGGCGCAAGAAGGCGGCAGAGGCGAAGGCGGAACAATCCGCATTTGTGTTTTCGGGCGCGGGGATTTCCGGGCACGTCACGTCTTTGCAACACCCGCACAAGGACGCGATAGAAGCCGCCGGTCTGGACACCTTTGAGTTCTACTGCTGGCGGCACACGTTCGGAACCCGCGCCGCGCAGTCCGGCATGGACCGTTTCACGCTGGCCCGCCTCATGGGGCATAGTTCGCCTTCAGTGGCAGCCCGGTATTACATCCACGTCACGGAGACACACGTTGCCGCCGGATTCGGGCGGTTTGTCGAGTACCAAACGCGCAACGTAGCAGAGGGATTGGCAGCCGCGTTCCCACAAGCAAGCGAAGCGGTCCAATAGGGTGTTTTTTGCGATTGTGGTACACACAGCGGTACACACCATGGCAGCAATTGACTGTAAGTGATTGAATCCGTTTGATAGGCTGCTAGATTCTCAATCTTAAAACCCGGGTTCGATTCCCGGTAGCGCTACCAAGTATCTTCCAGGCACATCCAAACCTATCCACGAATCGCGACTCCAAACCCGGAGCCATGACTCTCAGGCTCTACAAGGGCGGTGTGCGTCTATTGAATCGACGTATATCTGTTGCTCCGGTCCAGGCTTGACCGCACGACTCGCCATTCCGTATTCTTCGATGGATTCCCCGGTATGGATTGAATTCACTTCCGGACGCGCAGAAAGAGTGAACGCATGAATCCCGTCCTCCGTATGGTTCGTATCCTTCAAGCATCCATGATTGTGGCTGTGTTGCTCTTCTACTATGTCTGTTACACGATTCCATCGGCGCCGCAAATCGCGAACCCATATTTCCAATGGATCATCGTGTTCTGCGCAATGGCATCGGCTGTAGGAGGATTTTTCGTGCAGCGGATCATGCAGCGCGCTCCCCGCCAGATTTTTCCGGCTGCACAGGAATCCACTCCGCGCAAACAATGGTTGACGGGACACGTCGTTCGTTTTGCTACGGCGGAATCCGTGGCTCTCTTTGGCTTTGTCCTTCACACGACGGGCGGCACACCGGTCGTCGTGAATCTGCTCTTTGCGAGCAGCTTGCTTTTGCTGGTGCTCTGGCAGCCGGGAGCTCTCCCACCCCAAACAGATTCGCAAAACTCCTCGCATGACCCAATGTAGGCAGGAGAACGTGTATGAGCACAGCCTCCCTCAATGCCGCTCCGCTCCTCATCCGCAGCGCACTGGTTCCTTTACCGAGCTGTACTTCATAGACCTGAAACTTGAAGATTTCCCCTTCTTTTTCGTCGAAGCGAAGACTCAGGAGCGCACCACCTTCACACCGAAGCCAGTCAGGGTAGTGCGGAGTTTTTCGACATACATACGTACGTATGAGAAGATGGTTTAAGAGGAATGTCGTCATGTATCAAGACCCCAAAGCAGTCCGTTCGCCGAAGGACAAGGTAAAGTCCGTCGAAGTAATTTACGACGCCGGGCCTGTGGAGTCGAGTTGGTCTGTTGCGCGCTTGAAATGGGGGGATTCCCCCGCCGTGGGAATTCGTTGGAATGGTGACAGCACAAGCACAATAGGTCTGCCCCAGGCGCGCGGGAACCCGACTTGGTTTGTTGTTCCAGAAGCGCTCGAAAGCGCCGTCCTGAATGCTGCTCAAGAATGGAGTCGGGCAAAGCAGAATGATTTGGCGGAAGGCTATCGGCTGATGGCAGCCGACAGGGAGCGAGAGGTGGAAGCTGAGGAGTGGATGGAGGCATTGATTGGCGACATTGATTGAGCGGGGAGAAGTCTACTGGGTGAATTTTGAACCCAGCCTCGGCGGAGAGATCAAGAAGCCCCGTCCAGCCATTGTCATTTCGAACAATGCGGCAAACGCCCATTTGAATCGAGTCCAAGTTATTCCGATCACTTCAAACACAGATCGCCTTTATCCCGGAGAGGCGTATGTAAAACTCAACTCAGACAAGCGGAAAGCTATGGCTGATCAACTTACCACGGTCAGCAAGCATAGGCTAGGTACTAAGATCGGATTCCTAAGCGAAGAAGATGTGGGCAGAGTAGAAGTTGCAGTTCTGATTCAGTTGGGAATCGATCGTTTCTGAGAGTTGCCTATGTTTCACGCAGGATTGAGAAGGGTCGCATGGTTATTGGGCGTTTCGCTCTATGCGTGTACTCTGCTCTCGGCCCAAACGCCGGAATCGCCCTCCCCGCAACTCAACGAATCCGGCGAAGTACTTCTCGCCGGCCAATCCACTCCATATCTCATCCGCCATCTGCCGGTCAATTCATTTCCAGAGATGCCCGCGGAACTGGCGACGCTGCTCAACCGCCGCGGCTGCCTCATCCCGCAGACCTACCAGGCCCATCATCCGGAGAATGTCATCCATGCCAGCCTGGAAGGCCCCGGCTCCTCGGATTGGGCGGTTCTCTGTTCCAGTGAGGGAACCGTCTCGCTGCTGGTCTACCTCGCCAGCGCTCCAGCCAAGCTGTCTGTGCTGGCCGCCGCGCCTGAAACGGAGCGCCTGCAAGCCCACGACCCAAGCGGCATTCTCGGCTTCAACTGGGGCATCGATCCCGCCACGCCCAAGGAGATTTCTCAGGCTCAGGCCGGTCTGGACCATCGCCCCGCCAGAGTGGACCATGATGCACTGGCCGACACGCTGATCGACCACCGCACCGTCTACCACTTCTATCTGAAGGGCGCCTGGATCGTGCTGGAGACGCCGGAGTAGACCGTTGCAGCGCTCAACGCCAGCTGCGCTACGAGATGGTGACGATGTGCGCCGGTGACGGCATGGGAGCGGCGGCTTTCTTTGAGTGGCTCGATGAGTTTTCCAGACAGGCTTTGCTTAAAACGCTAGTCAAATAACTCGCAGGGATTCATCGCATTACTTCCGTGTGAAAATCCCATGAGTTACCTTCCTCGACTTGTAGCGAAATAGGACACCCATTACCTTCGAACGCAAAGTCGAGATATTCCTAAATTAGTTGATTCAAAGGACACTTAATTAGAGATTGCTCACAAGATAATGCGTGATTCTTCGGCTTTAGCAAGAAGATGGATTCTCTTGCCTGCTGAACTGTCACGGACGCCATTCTATCTCCATTTTTCAGTGTCTGCAATCGGCTATCTGATCTTGTTGTGCGGAGATGTCATGAGCCGAAAGATCGCTTTACTCTCTCTCTCGTTGATTCTTGTCATGCGCTCCGCGCTTCTCGTTGCCCAGTCTTCTCAGGAGATAGCGCGCACCGCTTCGACAGACTCGTTGCTTCATCCCAACACAGCGATGAACGGCGCTGTGCCGCTGGCGGTCGCAATACCCAGAGTCTCCACTACTTTGAAAGTGCTTGCCAACGACCCAGCAACGCTGAATGCATTGGCGCCTGCATTGAATATCTCTCAGACTCAGATACTCTCTTCGGCAGGAACCTACGGAGATTTTGCGCGCTATCTTCAGCTTCTGCCGGGGGTGGTCTGGAACTCCGACTTGAGTAACGATGTATTGGTGCGCGGTGGCCATCCGACGGAGAATCTCTTTGTTGTGGACGGCGTCGAGGTTCCCTACATCAACCATTTATCGCTCTCCGGCTCCAGTGGCGGCTTCACCTCAATGATCGATACCACGGCCATCGGCAACATGGATATGAAAGCCGATGTCTACGACGCCGGCTACTCCAGCCGTCTTTCTTCGCTCATTGAGATTCATACGCGTGAACTGGGAGAGGCGCGCCAAACGGGAAATCTCTCCGCGGGCATCGCAGGCGCCGGCGGGCTTTACCAGCGCGCATTGGCTCACAATGGGAGTTTTCTGATCTCGGCGCATCGCAGCATTCTGAATCTCGTCACCAACGACATCGGCATCAATGGAGTTCCCACCTATACCAACGTCCTGTCGACGCTGGAGTTGAATCCCAGTAGCCGCGACTCGCTCTCCATCTTTAGCTTGAGCGGAGATGATTCGATCGAGATCACGCCCTGTCCGACCTGGGGAGCGACCAGCAACTTGCAGACCCAGTACTCCGGTTGGCGCACCACCGCAGCCTTCAGTTGGAGACATAACTACTCTTCGCGGGTGACCGCCAATCTCTCCGCTACGTCGTCGGTGACCAGGCAGAGGATCGGACAGCAGCAGCAGATTGGGAGCGTTTACGGGACCTGCCAAACGCAGTCTCTGCTTCCGGTCTACAACGAAGACTCGCGGACCGGCCTGTCGACGTTGAACTACGAGCTGCGCGCGGATGTGCATGGATGGCTGCTGTCGGCGGGCGCACGCGGCACGATGACCACTCCGGACGATTCTGTTGCGCAACCCAGCGGCCAGCTATCGCCCTTCAGCGCCGATCCTTCGCGGTCCGACGCAATCACCTTCCAGCGTAATTTTTCTACAGGCGAAAGCGCTGTCTTTCTCGGAGCCGAGGGCGGCTTTGGCGCGCGCTGGAGGCTCTTGGCAGGGCTGCGTGCCGAGAGCTTCGCTCTGACCGGCAGTTCTGCTCTGGATCCTCGCGTCTCACTCTCCTACCGTCTCAACCGCCATCAGATCCTGCACGCCGCCTTCAATCTCTCCTCGCAGTTGCCTCCGGTCATGGATATGATCAGCTACCCCGGCAATCGCTCTCTGCAGCCGATTGAAGTCAGGCAGGAGACGCTGGGAATGAGAGTTCTGCAGATGAACTGGGGCACGCTCGACGCACAGGCTTATCAGAAGAGCTACCGCCATGAGGCTGTATCCACCGAGTATCCGGCGTTGATGTTATCCAATATGGTCGATACTCTTGGGCAGGCATTTGTCTGGCTGCCGTTGACCAGCTCGGGAAGCGCGCAATCGCACGGCGTGGAGCTGGCGCTGCGCGCGCATTGGCGCAGCCGCACGGAGCTGCTGCTCACCGCGGCCGGCTCTCAGACCACCTATCGCGCGCTGGACGGCATTCGCCGCCCTGGCAATTACGATACGCCCGTGGCTGTAAATGCGATGGACAACCTGCGGCTTCCGCTGAACTTCCAGCTTGACCTGCGCGAGAGCATCGCCAGCGGACGTCCGTACACGCCATTCGATCTGGTCAGCTCGAATGTGCAGAGCCGCGGCATCTACGATCTGACTCGCATCAATACCCTGCGCGGACCGCTCTACAATCGTCTCGACGTGGAGTTGGAACGCCGCTTTCATGCAGCAAAGGGCCTCTTCGACATTCATGCCGGCGCGGAAAACATCTTGAATCGGGGAAATATGCTGGGCTATTTCTGGCTCGACAACTGCGAGCGGGGATGGGGATGCAGCAATAGCAGCGGCGAACCGTTTACAAAAGTCGATCAGATGGGCCGTTATCCGGTCTTCAGCGCGCGCTACGAGTTTTAGAATTCCTCGCTGATGCCCATATGCAGAACGGCCACCCCGGAGGGCGGCCGTTGCTGTCTTGATGGAGAGAGAACTTACCGCTCGCTCTTCCAGTTGATGAGATCGCCAAGAGTCGTAGTAGAGCTGGAGACGGGAGCCTTGTGGCTCTCCTTCTTGTAGCTCTCGACCTGGGCGCGGCTGGCCTCGTGACCAGAAGAAGCACGCAGGCTCAAGCCGACCTTCTTCTCTTCCACGTTGATCTTGATGATCTTGAAGTCGTGCTCCATGCCGGTTTCCAGCTTGGAGCCAGCCTCGTCGCCAGCTTCGGAGATGTGGCACAAGCCCTCCACGCCCTCGGCAATCTCGACAAATGCGCCGAATTGCGCGGTGCGCAGAACCTTGCCGTGAACCTGATCGCCGACACGGTGCGTGGCAAAGAAGCTCTCCCAGACATCGGGCTGCAACTGCTTGATGCCCAGGCTCAGGCGGCGATTCTGCGGCTCGACGCCCAGAACGACAGCCTTCACCTTTTCACCCTTCTTCACGATCTCGGAGGGATGCTTGACGCGCTTGGTCCAGCTCAGATTGGAGACGTGCACCAGACCATCGATGCCGTCTTCGATCTCGATGAAGGCGCCAAAGTCGGTGAGGTTGCGGACGCGCCCTTCGACGATCGTTCCGGCGGGATAGCGCTCCGTCAGATTCTCCCAGGGATTGTCGAGCAACTGCTTCATGCCCAGCGAGATGCGGCGGTCGGCGGGGTTGACGCTCAAGACTACCGTGTCAACTTCGTCTCCCGGCTTGACCAGCTTGGAGGGATGCTTGAGGCGCTTGGACCAGGTCATCTCGGAGAGGTGAACCAGACCTTCGATGCCCTGTTCCAACTCGACAAACGCGCCGTAATCGGTGACCGAAAGCACACGTCCGTGGACGCGCGCTCCGACCGGATAACGCTCGGTGGCATCCAGCCAGGGGTCGGGCGTCAACTGCTTGAATCCGAGCGAGACGCGCTGCTTATCCTTGTCGAACTTGAGTACCTTGACCTGAATCTCGTCGCCCACATTCACCAGATCGCGGGGATGCGTCAGCCGTCCCCAGCTCATATCGGTGATGTGCAGAAGGCCGTCGATGCCGCCCAGGTCCACAAACGCGCCGTAATCGGTCAGATTCTTCACCGTGCCGGTCAGCACCGCGTCTTCGCCCAACTGCTCCAGCGTGGTGGAGCGCTTGGCGTTCTGCTCTTCTTCCAGAATCTCCTTGCGGCTGACGACGACATTGCCGCGCTTCTTGTTCAGCTTGATCACGCGGACTTCAATCTGCTGGCCAAGATAGCCGTCCAGATTGCGCACCGGCCGGATCTCAAGCTGCGAGCCGGGCAAGAATGCCTTGAGGCCAATATCCACGGTCACGCCGCCCTTGACGCGGCTGACCACGGTGCCAATGACCGGCGTCTTGTCGGCGGCGGCCTTTTCGATCACGTCCCAGACGCGCAGGCGCTGCGCCCGCTCGTAGCTGACCAGATACCCGCCTTCAGGTTCCTCGCGCTCGATCACTACATCGATCACGTCGCCAGGATTGAACTTCACCGCTCCAGTATGATCGAGAACCTGTTCGAGCGGCACCAGCCCCTCGGACTTCAGGCCGACATCGACGACCAAATGTTTCTCGGTCGCTTTGATCACGGTGCCGGAGACAATCTTGTCGCCATAGGCTTCAACGGCGGCGGCCTCGGCGGCCTGCTCGCGTTCAAATGCCTCCAGGGCGGCGGAAAAATCGTCCATGTGATCCAGGCTGTGCTCGGTGTGCGCCTCAGCGTGAGTGTGGACGGCGGGCTGTGACTCTACGGACGCTTCCGTTGCAGGCTGAACTACGGGTGCAGATTCAGCAACAGGCGCGGCCTCGGCGACAGGCTCGGTTAGGGCATCGGCGTCCAGCGCGGAAGGTTCGACTGCTTCGGCGGTCTCTGGGTTGGACGTGGATTCTGGCAACGGCTGCTCTTGCTCCGTCGCAGGCTCGAGTGTAGGAAGTTCCAATTCGGTGTTCAGGGTTATGCTCTCGGGTTCGGGATTGACGACTTTTGCCATGACTTACCAGCTCCGGGATTCCTTGCTCCCGCGGCTCATGCTTGCCTGCCGCCGGGTTATCCCACAATTGCGATTGCCGCCAACCGGGGATACAGTAGACCCTCTCCCTACCGGCAAGACGCGCCTACATCCGCAGTGCTCTCACAAGAGACAGTTGTTCCAGCCAGTTCGGCTGGAATGGAAGCGTCTAGTCTCCATGGGATACACCCGGCAGGCAACGGCAAGCTGGAGGGCGGCCGCAACTCACTGCTGGAATCCGCGCAGAGAGCTACGCTCACGAGTGTAGCAACCGCGGCTTGGCTCCGTCAACGCTCCCCGTCGTCCAGGGCAGCCGATTACAACCGAATATTCATCTTCGCCCGCCCGCAAAGACAAGAAAACATCGCCACTGACGCTCCGCGCATTCTTGAGTTCTATACTGATGCAGACGGAATCCGCGATGGACTATCTCTTTACTCCCTGGCGCTATGCGTACGTCACTTCGGCCGACGGCAAGGAACGGCCCGGTGTTCCCGCACGCCTTGCCGCCTGGCAGGGCGACCACCACTGCGTCTTCTGCAACCTGATCGCCTCCGTCGATTCCGCGATCGCAGGCGGAATGAATGCTGAAGAAGCTGAAGCCGCAGCAGGAGTGATCGTCCGCGGCGAACACTGCTTCGTCTGCCTTAACGCCTATCCCTACACCTCCGGCCACGTGATGGTGATGCCGTATGCGCACCTGGACCGGCTCAGCCTGCTGACCGCCGATGCTGCTCATGAACTGATTGATCTGGCGCAGCGCACGGAAGTGGTGCTGGAGCGGCTCTACCATCCGCACGGCTACAACTTCGGCATGAATCTGGGTACGGCCGGTGGCGCGGGCGTCGCCGGACACCTGCATCTGCACGCCCTGCCCCGCTGGGCCGGCGATACCAACTTCATGACTACGATTGCCGAAAGCCGCATTCTGCCTGAAGACCTGGAGTGCACCTGGAAACGGATGCGCGCGGTCTTTGCCGAGTTTGCCGGCTAGGCTTCGGGAATGGATTCCTCCGCGCCCATGCGATTGCGGAGGCGCTTGAGAACATTGGGAGGAACCAGGCCGCTGACGTCGCCGCCAAAGCTGAAGACCTCCTTCAGCATCCGCGAGCTGACAAACGAGTAGCGCCCTGCCGGTTGCAGAAAGACGGTTTCGATCTCCGGCGCCAGCCGCCGGTTCATCAGCGCCATCTGAAACTCATATTCGTAATCGCTGATCGCGCGGATGCCGCGCAGTACCGCCGAAGCACCCTGCCGCCGCGCAAACTCCACCATCAGGCCGTCGAAGGTAGCCACTGAGACATTGCTCAGTGTGCTGGTCGATTCCTTCAGCATCTCCACCCGCTCCTCAACCGTGAACAGCGGATCTTTCACCGGATTATTGAGGATGGCGACCGTCAGGTGGTCAAAGAGCTTGGCGCCGCGCTGTATCAGGTCGATGTGACCGTTGGTCGGCGGGTCGAAGGTGCCGGGATAAAGGGCGCTCACGCTCATGCTGTTGGCTCTCAGCTGATTCTAGCAGCGGCTGGCACCCCGGCTTGGCGGATAACTCGATCCGCAGCGCATTTGACACGCTGTCCTGCATTTGCGAGACTTGGAGATGCTGCTGGTTCAGCGGATTGCGCTGAGCTGTGCACTGTGCCGAAGTGGCGGAATTGGCAGACGCGCGTGGTTCAGGTCCACGTACTCGCAAGGGTGTGGGGGTTCGAGTCCCTTCTTCGGCACCAAAAGTCCCATAAAGTATTGATTTAAGTTGACTTGCGAGAGGTTGAGAAGGCTTCCTAACATATTTACAAAAGACAGTCTATGGTTTCTCTAAATATCGAGTGCCCTCTGACGTGTTCTCTGCCGAGAAAGTGAGATAGATAGCACATTTCTTAGCCAGATCAATATTGCCAATTTATCAAGAGGTTAGGCTGCGCGAGCTGCGTACAAGAAAGTGCGGCAGCGTATAGAGGCACAAGGGCTGCGTGGAGAGCGTGGCCTTTGTGCTTGGCACTCTCAGGTTTGCCGCCTCACTGCCTTTCTCGTCGAAACTCGGCGATCTGCCCAACGCGCCGGAGCAGCGCCATGCGGTTCACCGTGCTTGCAATACCCTTCAATGCCCGCTCCTCCCCGTTCGCTGCAAGCGATTGCTCCCGCATACTCAAGGCAATTATCATGGAGCAATGCATCCCAAGGCGCAGGCCTGACGGTGCTGGCAGCTCCTGAGCGAGAGTGGGTCCGATGCGGCAGAAATTTCCTCCGCGCCGGTGATCCAGCATGAACCGGTCCTCGTTCCAGTCTGCCCAAATTGAATTCCCTGCAATGGGAGGAGTTTTTACCTTGAGCGACCGTTTCTTGTTTACCTCTGAATCCGTCACCGAAGGCCATCCGGATAAGATTGCCGACCAGGTCTCCGACGCGATTCTCGATGCCTGCCTGGAGCAGGACCCATACAGCCGCGTCGCCGCCGAGACGCTCACCGCCACCGGCCTGGTGGTCATCGCCGGCGAAATCACCACCAAAGCCTACGTCGATTTTCAGAGCCTGGTTCGCGGCGTCGTTGCCTCCATCGGCTATGACAATGCTCTCTACGGCTTCGACTCCAACACCTGCGCCGTCATCTCGACGATCAACAAGCAGTCGGGCGACATTGCGCAGGGCGTTGACACCGGCGGCGCCGGCGATCAGGGCATGATGTTCGGCTACGCCTCCAACGAAACCCCTGAGTTGATGCCGGCCGCCATCTCGCTCGCGCACAAGCTCTGCCGCCAGTTGACCGCTGTGCGCAAAAGCGGCAAGCTGCCCTATCTGCGTCCTGACGGCAAGAGCCAGGTGACCGTTGAATACGACGAAAACGGCAAGCCCGCTCGCATCGACGCCGTGGTCATCAGCAGCCAGCACTCTGAAAGCGTCACCAACGAAGAGCTGCACGCCGACATTCTCAAGCACGTCATTCAAGCGGTTCTACCCGCCGAGTGGCTCGACGAGAATACCAAGTACCACATCAATCCCACTGGACGCTTTGTCATTGGCGGACCGATGGGCGATACCGGCCTCACCGGCCGCAAGATCATCGTGGACACCTACGGCGGCGCGGGCCGTCACGGCGGCGGCGCCTTCAGCGGCAAGGACCCGACGAAGGTCGACCGTTCCGCAGCCTACATGGCCCGTTACATCGCCAAGAACATTGTGGCCGCGGGATTGGCCGAGCGCGCTGAAGTCCAGCTCGCATACGCCATCGGTGTTGCCGAGCCGGTCAGTGTGCGCATTGAGACCTTTGGCACCGGCAAGATCGGCGAAGCCAAGCTGACCGAGCTGGTTCGCAAGAACTTCTCGCTCAACCCCAAGGGCATCATCGAGAGCCTCAAGCTGCGCCGCCCCATCTACCAGAAGACCGCGGCATATGGCCACTTTGGCCGTAGCGAGCCGGAGTTCACCTGGGAAGCCACTGACAAGGCCGCCGCTCTCGCCGAGCAGGCCGGAATCGCTGCCGCCGCCCGGTAAGCTCCGACCCAGCATCCTCATAACAGAATGGGACTCTTCGCCAGAAGGGTCCCATTTTTGTTAGATGATGATCAATCTTGCACCGGCAAATAAAAATCGTTGTCACCCTGGGGAAGTTTGGCGCGTGACTGGGTTCACTGGCGGCCTCCCAGCGCCAGGGAGGGATCGCCGGAGAGTGCGCCGCCGGCAAACTCGCCAGCCAGAAAGCGCGGCCAGGCCGCGGCGGCGATCATCGCCGCGTTGTCGGTGGAGAGGGCCAGCGTGGGGAAGGCCACCCGCAGGCCGCGCTGTGCAGCTTCGGAGTTGAAGCGGGCGCGCAGTTCGCGGTTGGCGGCGACGCCGCCGGTGACCAGGATCCGCCGCACCCCCAGCGCCTCAGCCGCCGCAAAGCTCTTCTTCATCAGATCGCCTACCACGGCGCGTTGGAAGCTGGCGACGAGGTCGAGCACCGGCTGCGGGCAGAGGGCGAGAGCTTCTTCTTTGTTTTGCGGCGGTTTGGAGGCCGGTTGAGCTTTGTCGCTTCCCGGTCCTTCCGCAACGTTGTAAAAGGCAGATCCTTCGACTCGCTGCGCTCGCACAGGATGACATTCGGATGAGGCGTCCGGAGTTTGTGGGGCGAAGAGACGGGCGGCGCGAGCCTGAGCCTCCTCGCGCAGGCCATGCAGCTCGACGTAACGCAGCACCGCCGTCTTGATCCCGGAAAAAGAGAAGAGAAAATGCGGATCAAGCTCGGCGATGGGAGCGGTACGCGCAGCTTTGGTACGCGGAGGCTTACCGCCCAGGTGTACTTTATGTTTGATTTGGGAGAAGGCAAAGGGCACGGCGTGGGGATCGCCGAAGCGGGCCAGCGCATCGATCCACGGCCCGCCAGGATAGCCGAAACCCAGCAGCTTGGCGACCTTGTCGTAAGCCTCGCCAGCGGCGTCGTCCACCGTCCGGCCAACCAGCCTGTAACTCCACACCCCATCCAGCGGCTGCGCCAGATAAAGATGCGTGTGCCCGCCGGAGACGACAAGAGCCAGAGCCGGTTCCTCGTTCAGGGTTCGTCCCTGCGGTTCGGCCTCTAGTTCATGTAGCAGCACCGCATGAATGTGCCCTTCCAGATGATTGACTGCAATCAGCGGCAGCTCTTGCGCGAAGGCCAGCGCCTTGGCAAAGGTCACGCCCACCAGCAGCGCTCCGGCCAGCCCCGGCCCAGCCGTCACAGCAACGGCATCCAGATTCGCGAGCGCAATTCCTGCCTCAACCAGCGCCGCCCGGACAACAGGTACGATGGCGCGCAGATGCTCGCGGCTGGCCAGCTCCGGCACCACCCCGCCATAGCGCGCATGGGTCGAAATCTGCGAGGCGACAACCGACGAAAGTGTCCGCGCCCCGCGCTCGACGACCGCCACCGCCGTCTCGTCACAGGAGGATTCGATGCCGAGGATAAGGCCTGAGCCGCGCATCTACTTAGTTTACCGGCGCCTGCGGTGTGGCGGATGCCGCTGGCACTGCTTGAGCGCATTTTGCGATGAAAAACTCTGCGAAATGCAGTTCAGGACAGCGGGTTTCCACCTTGCGGCGGCTGGGCGACAATAGTATGCAGCAGCCATGCTTTCGGCCACGCCCCAATTCGAAGCGGCTCTCCAGATCATCGCCACTCTGCGCGATGCCGGCCATCAGGCTTATCTCGCAGGCGGCTGCGTCCGCGATCTGCTGCTTGGCCGCGTGCCTCACGACTACGACGTGGCCACCAGCGCCACACCCGATGTCGTTCTCAATCTCTTCCCGCGCACCTTTGCCGTGGGCGCTCACTTCGGCGTGGTGCTGGTCGCCAGCACATGCGGTGCGGCAGAGGGTGATGTTGCTGCGGCGATGTCGATGCGAGCGAATAGCGAGCGTTTGGTCCCACCTCAGGTGGTCACCGAGGTTGCCACCTTCCGCTCCGACGGCGCCTACTCCGATGGCCGCCATCCCGACGCGGTGCGCTACACCACCAGCGCCGAAGAAGACGTGCGCCGCCGCGATTTCACGATCAATGGCTTGCTGCTCGATCCGGAGCGGCTGGTAAGTTCATTTATAGTTCTGAATAAAAAAACCTTCGCTGTCCGCGAAGGACTGATCGACCACATCGGCGGCCTTGCCGATCTCGAAGCCGGCATCGTCCGCGCCATCGGCGAGCCTGCCGAGCGCTTTGAAGAGGACCGTCTGCGGATGCTGCGCGCCGTACGCTTCGCCGCGCGCTTCGGCTTTCAGATCGATCCGGCCACCGCCGCCGCCATCCGCCGTCTCGCGCACAAAACCAAAGCCGTCAGCCGTGAGCGTCTCCGCGACGAACTGACGAAGATGCTGACCGAGGGCCATGCCCGCCGCGCCTTTGAACTTTTAGATGAATGCGGCCTGCTTGCCGAAGTGCTGCCCGAAGTTGCGCGCATGAAGGGCGTCGAACAGCCTCCGCAGTTTCATCCCGAAGGCGATGTCTGGCTGCACACGCTGGGCCTGCTCGCGCAACTCGAAGCCGGTTGCCCGCTCACGCTCGCCTGGGGCGCTCTCCTGCACGACGTGGGCAAGCCGGCCACCTTCACGCGCTCCGACCGCATACGCTTCAACGGCCACGTGGACGTGGGTGTCGCCATTGCCGCCGAAATCTGCCGCCGCTTCCGCTTCTCCAATGGCGAAAGCCGCCAGATTCTCTCTCTCGTCGAGAACCATATGCGCTTTGCCGACGCGCCGCGCATGAAGGCCTCCACGCTGAAGCGCTTCTTCCGCCTGGAAGAGTTCCCGGAGCATCTGGCTCTTCACCGCATGGATTGCCTGGCCGGCAGCGGCAACCTCGACCACTGGGAGTTTGTCCGCGAGCGCTACGAATCGATGAGTGAAGAAACTGTGCGTCCCGCGCCGCTTATTACCGGACGCGAGCTGATCGCCGCCGGCTACCGGCCCGGCCCGGCCTTCCGCCCGATGCTGCGCGCCGTGGAAGACGCGCAGCTGGAAGGAGCAATCTCTACCCCCGCCGAAGCTCTGAGCTTCCTGGGCGATCGCTTCCCGCGGTGATGCTGGCATCCTTCATGGTGGCGCTGGATTCCGCAGAGCAGGCAGCCCCAATCACTTCTCGATCACTTCCAGCCGCTCGCCTGTTTTCAGATAACCCTTGCGGCGAAACCAGTCTTCCATCGCCGGTTGAAGGCGCTCCAGAGGAACACGCCTTCCCGCTTCGAGCAGACCGTCGGCGATGGGCAGCGTGTCATCGAAGACCGGATCGTTGGTGAAGTTGCGCATGGCGAAGTTGTCGATCCAGCCGATGGGGCAGGCGTGGCGTGCGCCGCTGGCATCGATTCGCAGGATGGAGAGTTGGCGCGCGAACATTCTTCCACTCTAACGGAACTCCCGCGCTATGGTTTCTTCTCCACCACCGCCGCTGCCTGCTTCGATTGCTCGGCCTCGACGTGGTAGCGCTTGAAGTCGTAGTCCTGCTCGGTAAAGTGCTGGCGAATTCCCTTGACCAGAAAAAGGCGCAGCGTGACAGTTCCCTCGGAGCCGGTGGGAAGCCAAATCTCCCCGTTCACGAGGGCCTGATCCAAGTGAAAATTTGAGCCTTTTTCGACGTTTGCGACCAGACCTCCGGCGACATGAAAATTGTCGTTGAAGGTGACATCGACATGAGTGACGGTGCGATCCGCCTCGTCGATCCAGATCGTCCCCTGAATCTTCTTCGAGACATCCTCTTCCATTCCATGGGTCTTGGCGTTCTTGCGTCCAATAAAATCGAAGACGATCGTGGGCCGTCCGCGATAGCTCTCGCGGCGCTGGTTGTGAACGTCCATCAGATCCAGCATCTGGCTCATGCTCAAGCTGAACCCTTCCCCCTTGTGCTTCTCCGCGGGAGGATTCTCGGCCGCTTCCACGGCCTTTGTCACGCGCTCCGATTCTTTTTGCTGCTCCTCATCCGTCAACGGTTTGCCGTCCTTCTTCACCAGCCGGTCGATCTGCTTGCCGTGGACAAAGAAGACTTCAAACTCCTTGGCCTCGGTCTTCGTGACCTTCCCTTTGGCGTCAATATCCTGGATGGTCTGCATCGAAGTATAGGTGTAATTCTCCTGCACTTTGTTGACCAGTTTCTGACGCTCCCCAACCTCTTTCATCAGCTGGTGAACTTCAGGCAGGGGCGGCGCGGCGGCCTGCGGAGCCTGCGCCGGGAGCACAGGCAAAGACGCAAGTAGAGCAGCGAGAGGGAGGAAACGCAGAGCGTGCATTGAGGAGTCCTTGAGGATAAATGGCTTGCGGCACAGAAAAACCGCCCTACCGAATGTTAATTTCTTTGACTCGGCACGCCGGAAAAGGTTGCCAAGCGGCGCGAAGGCTTCCCATCACCTGGCATTCAGTTATCCTTAGGAGGCAATGACTCAAACCTCTGTCAGCGTTGCTACCTATTCCGCCGAGAAGCGGCGGGTGGCGCTGCACTCGATGCTAGCGGCGGCGGCGATGACACTATTGAAGCTGGCAGCCGGCCTGCTCTCCGGTTCGCTGGGCGTGCTTTCAGACGCGGCACACTCCGGGCTGGATATGGTCGGCTCCACGCTCACCTTCTTCTCCGTGCAGGTCAGCGACCGGCCAGCCGACGAGGACCACACCTACGGGCACGGAAAATTCGAGAACTTTTCTTCCTTCGGCGAAGTGCTGCTGATGGCCGTCTCCAGCGGGTGGATCATCTGGGAGGCCTTCCAGCGTATTCTCCATCACGGCACAGAACTGCGCAACTCCGTGTGGCCGGTTGCGGTCGTTCTGGCCTCGATTGCGGTGGACTTTTGGCGTTCGCGGCGTTTGCGCGCGGTTGCGGAGAAGACCGGTTCGTCGGCGCTGGCCACCGATGCCTTTCACTTTGCCTCGGACATCTGGTCGTCACTGGCGGTGCTCGGCGGTCTCGGCGCCGCCTGGGTGGGCACGCGCTATGACATTGCCGCGCTGCGCTACGCCGATCCGCTGGCCGCCGTTGTCGTTTCAGTGCTGATTCTGCGCCTGACTCTGCGCCTGGGCCGTGAGGCGGTCAGCGTGCTGCTTGATGAGATTCCCGCCGAAACACGGCAGCGGCTGATCGCCGACGTTGCCCAGATTCCAGGAGTGCTCAGCGTCGAACAGGCGCGGGTGCGGCGCGCCGGCGCCAGCTACTTTGCCGACCTTACCCTGGCGCTGCCCCGCCGTTATACCTTCGAGCACACCGGCGAGCTGGTGCAGGCAGCCACCGATGCGGTGCATCGCACGCTGCCCGATGCCGACGTGGTGATCCACGCGGTGCCCAGGCAGGCGCGGGCTGAAAGCATCTTCGACCGGGTGCGCGCCGTGGCCGCGCGCCATAACGTCAGCGTTCACGAGCTGAGCGTGAAGTCGCACTTGGGAAAGCTGCGCGTCGAGCAGCATCTGGAACTGGACGAGGCGCTGCCGCTGCTCACCGCGCACGACTTTGTCTGCTCGCTCGAGTCGGAGATTCTGCGCGAGGTGCCGGAGATCGACGGCGTGCTGACCCACATCGAGAGTGAGCCGGCGACGATCGAACAGCCCGAAGAGATGGTCGAGGAAAATCGCCGCATCGAAGAGGCGATGCGCTCGACTGCCGCGCTCATGCCGGAGATTATCGATGTGCACGAGATCATTGTAGGCCGCACCGGCGAGCACATTCACATCTCCTGCCACTGCACACTGCCGGATCAACTCACCATGCGCAATGTCCACGAGGTGATTACCGCCCTCGAAGACCGCTTCAAGCTGGAGTGCCCGGAGGTTTACCGCGTGACGATTCACCCTGAGCCGGTGACGGATAATCTGCGGTGAGGGCTAAATACGTTGGCGATATTATTGCCGCCAACTCGTTTTTTGGGATTTGGGGCTGCGGAGGAAATTGAAGGCGGGTGAGATCAGCCCCTCTTACGCATCCGGCCTCAGCACATGGATTGTCTTCTTTCTTTGCTTTATGTATCTGACGTTCACGTTTCTTGTGGCGTTCGTTCCTTACTAACGCGACGCAACCTACTTTTGCAGCGCTCTTTGTAGAGGTTGGTTTTTCTTTGATTGAAAGGAAATTCTGTTTCCTTCAGATGTAAATGAAATATACTTTTCATCATGCTGTGAAACTTCGCCATGCGATGTTTTGCATAGCTCCAGAAGCTCTCGATTCCGTTGATGTGGTTGGATTGGTCGACAACTGGTGGACAGTTCCAGGTGTCCATTTCCTCAATAAGTCAGTTCGCCGGCTGCGATCATTGAGTGATTGTGCAATCTGCACTTCAGTTCGTTTTTCTAGTGAACGCTTCGAATATCTCCCTGACCACCTGACGTACATCGGCTGGGTCTGGGGCAAGAATGACTCGATCTGTCTGGATGCTTTTCTGCTGGTATCATTCACACACCGTATCTTGGAGATACGCCCATGAAGCGAATTATACTCATCTTCGCCCTCACCGTTCTGTCCGCCGCGGCTATTGGAACGATGATCATCGTGGACGGACGTGCCGCTGTTTCGCAGCCTGCGGAGATTGTGATCGACTATCCGCTGCAGGGTTCGATCTTCCCTCCGGAAATCACGCCGCCTACCTTCATTTGGCATGACGCTGCCCAAAGCGCGGCCAACTGGCGCATCGACATTACCTTTGCCGACGGCTCGGCGGCGATTCACGCGCAATCCAAAGGCGAAGCTCTTAGAATTGGCGAGTTCGACAAGAGATGCATCTCCGCGAACAACGAACTGCCCAAGCTGACGCCGGAGCAGGCCTCTGCGCACACCTGGATACCGGATAGCGCTACCTGGAAAGCGATCAAAAAGCACTCGGCGGCCGGTGCGGCAACGGTGTCGATCACCGGGCTGAACGGGAACGATGCGGTTTCGCGTGGGCAGGTAACGATCTCGACCTCGAAGGATCCGTTGGGCGCGCCGATCTTCTATCGCGACGTGCCCCTGATGCCATCGGAGACAGAGAAAGGCATTATCAAGCCGCTCGATGCCAACGCCATTCCGCTGATCAAGTGGCGCCTGCGCGACGTTTCGCAGCCCTCCAGCCGCGTGGTGCTGGAGAATATTTACACCTGCGCCAACTGCCACTCCTTCTCGCGCGACGGCAAGACCATGGGCATGGATATGGATGGCCCGTATAACGACAAGGGACTGTATGCGCTGGTGCCCATCAAGCCGGAGATTGTGATTCGCGATCAGGACATGGTCTCGTGGAATCCTTCGCGGGATCTGCAATACAAATTGAATCGAGTCGCCTTCTTGTCGCAGGTTTCGCCGGACGGTCAATATATCGTAAATACCGTCAGCGGTGCCGATCACATTCCGACGAACAACTACTACGTGGCCAACTTCAAAGATTACCGTTTTCTGCAGGTCTTCTATCCCACGCGTGGAGTGCTGGCCTGGTATAGCCGCGCCAGCAAAGAGCGCCACCTGCTGCCGGGTGCCGACGATCCAAACTACGTTCAGACCGATGCTGTCTGGAGTCCGGACGGCAAATATCTGGTCTTTGCCCGTGCCGCGGCCAAGGCGCCCTATCCGCCTGGCGCCAAGATGGCCGAATACGCCAACGATCCCGCCGAGGTGCAGGTGAAATACGATCTTTATCGCATTCCCTTCAACGGCGGCAGGGGCGGCAAGCCAGAGCCGATCGCAGGCGCGTCCAACAACGGCATGAGCAACAACTTTCCGAAGGTATCGCCGGATGGCCGCTGGATTGTTTTTGTAAAGAACAAGAATGGACAGTTGATGCGGCCGGACAGCGAGCTGTACATTGTGCCCGCCGAAGGTGGAGTGGCGCGCCGGCTGAAAGCCAATACCTGGCGGATGAACTCCTGGCACAGCTTCTCGCCCAATGGGCGATGGCTGGTCTTCTCCTCCAAGGCGCGCTCATTCTATACGCAGATGTATCTGACCCACATCGACGAAGACGGCAACGACAGCCCGGCGATTCTGATCGATAACTCAACCGCCGCAAATCGCGCCGTGAATCTGCCCGAGTTCGTCAATATCCCGCCCAATGGATTGCTCAAGATCAGTACGCCGGCCGTGGATATGTACCGCAGATTCGATCAAGCGGCCATGGACGGCGAGAACGGCAAGGACGCTGTCGCGATCGCCGAATGGGAAGAGCTGGTCAAGGAATACCCTGACGATGCGCCGCTTCAGAACAATACGGGCCGCGCGCTGGCCAAGGCCGGACGATTCGAAGAGGCTATTCCCCACTACCAAAAGGGGCTTGAAATAAATCCGCAGTATTATTTGATTCACAACAATCTCGGCATGGCGCTCTTCGCCACGGGACGCATCGACGATGCGATTCGCGAATACGAGAAAGGCCTGGAGATCTATCCGGATTCGGCCGAATTGCACAATAATCTTGGGCAGGCGCTGGCGCAGACAGGCCAACTCGAAGAGGCTGTCAAGCACTTCGAGCGCGCTGTCTACATCAAACCCGATTACGCCGAGGCGCACGTCAACCTGGGCATTGCACTGCTCTCAGCCGGACGGCTGGATCTGGCGGCGAACGAGTTCAGTAGCGCCGTTGACAGCGATCCCCGCTCGGCAGTGGCACATACCTATCTGGGCACGACGCTTTACTACGGCCACGGCAAGGTGCAGGAGGCGCTTGCGCAGTGGCGCAAGGCGCTCGAGTTGAATCCTGATTACGTAATCGCTCTCAGCCAGACGGCGCAGGCCCTGTCCGCTAGTCCCACGGCTTCTGATCGCAACGGCGCCGAGGCGGTAAAACTGGCCGAAAGGGCCGTCGAGTTATCGAAGGGCGAGGACGCCGTGATTCTCGACACGCTCGGCATGGCGTATGCCGAAAACGGCAGGTTTGCCGATGCGGTGGAAACCGCGCAGCGCGCGCTACGACTGGCGAGAGCGCAACATAACTCTTCCCTGGCCGATGATCTTGATGCACGAATCAATCTGTATCAATCCAGGCAACCGTATCGCGACGATCTCCAAACAAAGAAGTAGCGCAGTGGGTGAGGGAGTTCAAATTCGTCCCAATTTATGGGCCGTCCGTTTTTTCGCGGCAGCCATCGGCCTTCCATTGCGCTCACAGGCCAACGCCAGAGCTTTCCGCCCGCCTGCGTAATCCAGAGGTATAGTCCTTCGCTGTCGTTCAGGCTATAGGCCTTTCCGTTGACTTGGCTTTTTTGATTTCAGTGTCGGTCAGCGCCATTGCGTCCGAAACCTCCGATTCGAGAAAATACCCCCGCCTCAAAATAAAAGGGGATCATATTCTTAACTCCCAGGTTGTAGATTAGTCGATCCTGAAAAAGCCGATTTCAGGATCGACTAACTAGCTTGTCATCGAGCCATTGTCGATTCTTTGATTCCGGCAAAATGCAGAGCTATTTTCCGATGCAGAAGGTAGAAAAGATCAGATTGAGGATGTCATCCGAGGTGGTTGCTCCGGTGAGCGAGTCCAGCGCCCACAATGCACGGTAGAGATCCAGTAGGATCATTTCGTGAGGAATGCCGGTGCTATTGGCCTCGGCTGCATCGGCCAGCGCCGCAAGCGAAGCGAAGACGGCCTGATGATGGCGCAGGCTGGTGAGCATTCCCGGCTCGGCGGCAGCTCCTCCCGTGGCCAGCGCCAGAATGCGCTCGCGCAGCGCAGGAATGCCTTCACCCGAAAGCGCCGAGGTGCTCACTGCCGGCACTCCAGCGCAATCGGGCAGCGACCGGTCCGCTGCTAACAGGTCGCACTTATTCACAGCCACCAGCGCGGGGCGCGCAGCAACCGAACTCAGCAAGTTCCTTTCTTCTTCATTCAACGGCTCTGTTGCGTCCAGCACAATCAGCACCAGCGCGGCGTCGGCCATCGCCGTGCGGCTGCGCGCAATGCCGAGTTGCTCGGCCTCATCCAAAGTATTTGTCTGATTCTCGTTCGCGCCTTCATCGGAGCCTGATCGCAATCCTGCTGTATCGACCAACTCCAGCGGAATGCCGTCCAGTGAAATTCTCTCGCTCACTGTGTCGCGCGTCGTTCCCGGAGTTGCCGTCACAATGGCGCGATCGCATTGAACAAGACAATTGAAGATCGAACTCTTGCCGGCGTTAGGCCGGCCCACGATGGCCAGAGTCAGTCCGTCATGGACAATGCGTCCGCGAGCGAAGGAGGCTTCGAGTTGCTGTAAAGGAGGCAATAGCAGTTCCATGCTGCGCGCAATCTCATCCTTCGATGTGACCTCCAGATCGTCCTCGGTGAAATCGATGCCAGCTTCGAGCAGGGCAATCAACTCGACCAGAGCCTCCTTGACCGGAGCGACGCGGCGGCTGAGAGCGCCGCCCATCTGGCTGGCGGCAAGACGCGCCTGGGTAAGCGTCTGCGCCTCGATCAGATCGCGCACCGCTTCAGCCTGTGTAAGATCGAGACGTCCAGATAGAAAAGCCCGCTGAGTGAATTCTCCTGGCTCGGCGAGCCGTGCGCCCTGCGCGAGCGCGCGGGTCAAAAGCAGCTCCAGTACCACTGGCGAACCATGCGCGGCAATCTCGACAAGGTCATCGCCGGTATACGAATGCGGCGCGGCAAAGTATGTGACCAGCGCTTCGTCGATGCGTTCGCTCGCCGATGTGGAGTCTTCATCCAGCACATCGGCAAGCCGCACCCGCCCATGTTCAAGCGGCTGACTGAGACGCACCAATTGCGCGGCGATCGAAGGCGCAAGCGAACCGCTCAGACGCACAATTCCGATGCCACCGCGTCCCGGCGGCGTGGAGACGGCGGCGATGGTATCGGTTGGAATCGAAATGCTGGCGCGATCTGTCATGCTGCTTCATTCATTGTATGGAAGGAAAGATATATCGACGACAAATAATTGACTAACTTGTAAGTTGGTCAAACAATATGGCATTCGCCGCGAGTTTGTATTTATAGTAGGATGGAGAAGTCGAAGAGACGAGACGGATTTTTTGGCGGGTTGTGAAAGTAAAGCGCGCTGCAATACTCCTCTAACAATCGATACGATAGAGTGATTTCAGGTCCTACCTGAAATGGATATAACCTTCGCTACTTTTGCAATCTTGATGTGCTTTCTTGCTTTGGGCCAGGAGATTCGATGAAACTCATGACCCCCAAATTCCCCTGCGTTATCATTCTTGGCCTGTCTCTGAATTTGCTGACCGGCTGCGCCAACTCCTTTCACGCCGGAACAGATCCGGCCGATCCAGCCATTGTCAGCTTCACACCCAATCCAACCGCTGTTGTAGCGGGTGGAGCGGTGAGTCTTACTGGAGTCTTCACGAACGGAACGGGCGTCATTACGCCGGGGAATCTTTCCGTCACCAGCGGGACTGCTGTCAGCGTCACGCCCATGCAGACCACGGCGTACGTTCTCACGGTCTCCAATACCTCCGGCAGCACGGTCGCGCGGACGGTTACGGTGAATGTAACTCCGACCGCACCCGCGATTACCAGCTTTACGGCTACACCGCCTTCCATCACGGCAGGCGCATCCACCAGCCTCAGCGGAGTTTTTACCAACGGCACAGGAGTGATCACGCCGGGAAATATCGCCGTGACCAGTGGTACGCCGGTGACGGTGACGCCATCGGATACGACGATTTATACGCTGACTGTGACCAATGCTGCCGGAGATACGATCACGCAGACGGCCACGGTGACGGTGAATCCAGTTGCACCGCCCGCACCCGCGATCTCCAGCTTCAAGGCGAGCACTGCCACCATCTCCGCTGCTGCATCGATCAGCGTTGCTCCGAATACAACCGTCATGCTGAATGCATCGTTCAGCGGCGGAACGGGCGTGATTACGCCGGGAGATATTCCCATCACCAGCGGTAATTCGGTGAGCATCACACCGCCCGGCACCACGATCTATACGCTCACGGTGACGAACCCAGCCGGGGTTTTCACAACCAGCGCCGTCACGGTTGCGGTAACTCCCAACGCGCCCGTCATCAGCACCTTCTCGGCGAAACCCGACTCCATTACTCCGGGCGGAACAGCGATCCTTGCATCGGTCTTCGGTGGCGGAAGCGGTGTGATCACGCCGGGAAATATCGCCGTTACGAGCGGCGCGCAGACCAGCGTCATGCCGACGTACACAACGGTTTATACCCTGACAGTGACCAACTCCGCCGGTGTGACGACTTCGCATACAGCCACGGTTACGGTCACTCCCAATACGCCGGTGATCAGCGAATTCATCGCCGATCCACCCTCGATTACGCCCGGAGGAACATCGAATCTAACCGGCGTCTTCAGCGACGGGACCGGTATGATTTCGCCGGGAAATATCCCCGTCACCAGCGGAACGCCGGTGAGTGTGACGCCTGCGCAGACGACGATCTACACTCTTATCGTTACACCTTCCAGTGGTGCTCCAACCACACAAACTGTCACGGTAACGGTATCTCCCACGGCAGCCTCCATTACCAGTTTCAACGCCACTCCTTCCTCAATTTCAGCCGGGGATTCTTCGAGTCTGACCGGTGTCTTCGCCAACGGCACAGGCGTGATTACGCCGGGAAATATCTCCGTCACCAGTGGAACGCCGGTGAGCGTGACGCCATCGCAGACGACAACCTATACACTTACCGTGACACCTCCGAGCGGACCGGCGACCTCTCAAACCACCATCGTCACGGTGACCGCCAGTGTACCCACAGTGCCGATGGGTCTGGTGGCAACTGGCGGCAATCAAGAGGTGAACCTGAGCTGGCTCAGCGTTACCGGCGCTACCAGCTATACCGTCTGGCGGTCAACCACGTCTGGCGGTCCCTATGCTCAAATTGGAAGCACTGCCGCAACGGCCTATCAGGATAATTCCGTGGTGAACAACACAACGTATTACTACGTTGTCGAGGCCGTTGATTCCGCGGGACCGAGCGCCAATTCGGCTCAGGCTTCCGCCACGCCCACAGCGACTTCCAGTACGCTGCCTCCACCGGATGATCCAACCAAGAGCTATGTGGGACTGGGCACCTGGTTCATGAACGACTGGGATGGAAGCTCCGCATTCGTGGATGTCTTCAAGCAGTCGCGCGTCTGGCAGGACGCCGCATGGAAGAACAATGCCACTGTAGACACTCTCGGCTGGCCCACCGAAGATGCATCCACGGTGCTGATGACCGGATACACCGCCGGAACTTACAAGCTGGTCTTCAACGGACAGGCAACCGTGCAAGTGATGTGGGTGAGCGGAAGCGTGGCAAATCAAGCCTATGATGCCGCCACCAACACCACTACGGCGGACTTTATCCTCAACGAAACCGGCACCGGCTCGATGGGAATCATCTTTACCAACACCAAGCGTACTGCGAGCAGTGCGACCGGTACAGGCTTTACCAATGCCCAACTCTACCGTCCCGGTTATCCAACCGACGGCAGCGTGATTTTTACAGCGCCATTTTTGGCCGCCATGGGCAAGGTCTCCACCGTGCGCATGATGGACTGGACTAATACCAACGGCAACTACGTCGTGAATTGGGCCGACCGCGTGACGCCGCTCAGCGCCACACAGGGCGGGCTTCCAAATCCGCCGTATACAGCCCCCGATAGCACGGTTTACAACGGCTTGGGCGGCGTGGCCCTGGAGTATCAGATATTGCTCTGCAATACCCTCCAGGTCGATTGCTATTTCAATATCCCAATGGTTGCCAACGACGATTATGTCCATAACATGGCGATGGCAATCGCCTACGGAACGGATGGAACCAATCCCTATACATCGCAGCAGGCCAACCCGGTCTTTCCGCCTTTGAATGCGAATTTGAAGTTCTATCTGGAGTATGCCAACGAAATTTGGAACACCTCGGCGGATGTCTTCCCGACGGTGCAGTCAATTGTCAGCGAACTTCCCGCCAATCATCCGCTGCGCACCGTGGACGATACTCCGGACGTTGGCATCTATTTCACCATGTGGCGCTATCCGGCATGGCGCATGGCCACTATCAGCCAGCAATTCGAGGCGGTCTTCGGATCCAGCCAGATGATGACCCGTGTGCGTCCTCTCTTGGAGACACAGGCGGGAGACGGACAAGAAACGATGGAGCAAGCGTTGCAATGGCTCGATGCTTACGCCAAGACTCTGACTCCTGCTACGACAGTCTCCGGACTGCTCTACGGCGGCGGCGGATCCGGCTACTATGGCGTCATTAATTCCACCAGCGCAGCTCCTGACAGCATCTTTGCAGTGGGCAACTATCCTGATCCGAATTTCACGAAGGAATGGGCCACCGATTCCGTATGGGACTACAACTATGGAATTAAACACGTCGCCTACGAAGGCGGGCCGGGAATCAACGGCGGCTTCAGTGACGGCGCCAATAGACTGATCAACGCCGATCCGCGCATGGAAACCATGGTGGATGCCTACCAGATTGACTGGGCACAGCAGGGCGGCGATCTGCTGGTCTATTACACCGTTGAAGGCCCGCCGGCATGGGAGTTCACCGACGACATTACCAACATCGACACGCCCAAGTTCGACGCGCTGGCCGATATTCAGTCTGCGCCAAGAGTTGCTGTAACGCTGGGTGCGGCGCTGCCCGGAACGCTGAGCGCGAGCGCGGAAAACACTAACAATATCCGCTCCTTGAACAACTACGGATACACCACAACCGTCGGTGGCGAGAGCTGCAATGCGGGCAATGGCGCCGGCGGATTCTCCGCCTACCCGGCTCACGTCGCCACAGCTTTCACGGGCACTCTCACGCTCAGCGGCACCGCCAGTTCCAGCACCAGCGTCGATATCATGATCAACGGCGCAGACCAGGGAACCGTCACCATACCGTCGGGAACTGGCCTGGAAAACAGTTCCACGCTGCAAGTCAACATTCCGGCAGGACTGTCCGTGATCCGGATGACCACAATGAGCGGAAATATGACCTTCTGCGGTTTGACTGTCACCAATCCGTAGGCGTGGTCCGGCATAGAGCCAGAGCGGCGCACACAGCTTCAGTCGAAGTTCAGTGTGCGCCCTTTGCCCGCAGCAGCTTCACCTTTCGGTGGGGATGGTACACTCCGCCAAAGGGGAAGATGCATGGGAGCAACGAGGATCGAATTCCGGCTGCGGACGGCGATCATGTTGAGCATCATCGTTCTGGGCTTTCTGTCTCCGTGGTTATGGGAGACAGGCGATCGCATTCCGCTCTATGCGTGGCTGGCGCTCATGTTGAACCGTCTTGGCCTGATTTCTTTTGGCGCAGCTGCGCCGCTGATGATCGGGCTGGCAACCCTGTTCGCCGCCATCGCCGTGATCTTTCGCGTCTGGGGTACGGCATATCTTGGTCCCGCCATCGTACAGCACGGCCAAATGAGAGCCGGCGCTCTGCTTGCCGGCGGACCCTATCGCTACGTACGTAATCCGCTCTACATCGGCTTGTGGTCGATGACGGTTGCCCTGGTTTTTCTCATGCCGCTCACCGGCGCGCTCTTTGTCCTGATCGCAGTTCCTTTTTTTCTGATGAGGCTGATCTGCGGTGAAGAGGTTTTTTTGGCCGGCCAGCTTGGCGAGCCATATCGGGAGTATTTGCGCGCTATTCCGCGTTTGCTTCCCCGTTTGCGGAGCACTCTGCCGCCCTCCGGAGTCAAGCCGCATTGGCTGCGCGCAGCGCTCTTCGAGATCACCCCCATCGGAGTCTTCTCCGCGCTGGCCTTTTTTTCGTGGAGCTACAACAGCCGTCTGATGGCAAGGGTCATTCTGATCAGCTTTGGCCTTTCGCTGCTGATGCGGGCCTTCGCGCCTTCAGAGACGCAAGCAACCGAAGCAGCCTCGTGAGCCGATCAGAGAACTCGCGCCAGCCACTTGCCGGTATGCGAATGGAGGTTGGCTGCAATCTCTTCCGGAGTTCCCTGAACAACGATCTTTCCGCCGCCCTCGCCGCCTTCGGGGCCAAGATCGATCACCCAGTCTGCGCTTTTGATCACGTCCAGATTGTGCTCGATGACAACCAGCGATCCGCCGCCGTCGATCAGCTTGCGGAAGGCCGTCAACAACTTCGATACATCGTCGAAGTGCAGGCCGGTGGTTGGCTCGTCGAGAATGTAAAGAACGCGGCTGGCCTGCGAGGGTTTGGCGACGGCATTCATCGCCCGGACCTGAGCGAGGTGGGCGGCCAGCTTGACGCGTTGCGCTTCGCCGCCGGATAGCGTTGTCGCCGATTGGCCCAGCCGCAGGTAGCCGAGACCGATCTCATCCAGAACGGCCAGCTTGTCCAGCAGGCGCGTTTGTCCGGCAAAGAAGCGCAGCGCTTCCTTCACCGTCATCTGAAGCACATCGTGAATGTTTTTGCCCTTGTACTGGACCGCGAGAACCTTCGCTTGATAGCGCGTGCCGCCGCACTCCTCGCAGGGCAGTTCCACGTCGGCCAGAAACTGCATTTCGACGGTGACCGTGCCGTCGCCGTCGCAGGTATTGCAGCGGCCGCCGGGAACGTTGAAGGAAAAGTGGCCGGGTGTGAGGGAGCGCCGCTTGGCCTCCGGCTGGGAAGCGAATAGCTCGCGCACCAGGTCGAAGCCTTTGATATAGGTGATGGGATTGGAGCGCGGCGTGCGGCCAATGGGAGTCTGATCCACCAGCACCACATCGTTGATGCGCTCGACGCCGGTCAGAGACCGGTAAACGCTGGAGGGATCGGCGCCGTCGCTCTGACCCAGCGCCCGCGCCACCGCGCGATAAAGCACCTGATGCACCAGTGTGGATTTGCCCGAACCGGAGACGCCGGTGATGGCCACCAGCATTCCCAGCGGGATCTCGACATCGAGGCTGTGCAGGTTGTTGGCCGTGGCTCCATGCAGAATCAGCCGCTCCTTTCCCGGCGAACGCCGCCGCGTGGGAACGGGAATGGAGAGCTGGCCGGAGAGATAGCGTCCAGTGAGGGAGTTTGGATTCGCTTCGATCTCCGCCAGCACCCCCTCCGCCAGCAGCTTGCCTCCCAGCTCGCCGGCCCCAGGCCCCAGATCGAGCAGGTGATCGGCGGCGCGCAGAATGTCGGCATCATGCTCGACGACAAGAATCGTGTTGCCCAGGTCGCGCAGCTCTTCGAGAAAATGAATCAGCCGGGCGGTATCGCGGGTGTGAAGACCGATTGAAGGCTCATCGAGCACATAGAGAGCGCCAACCAGCCGCGAACCGAGCGAAGTGGCGAGTTGAATGCGCTGCGCCTCGCCGCCGGAGAGCGTGGAGGCCAGGCGGTCGAGCGTAATGTATTCCAGACCCACCGCATCGAGAAAACTCAGTCGCTGGCGGACTTCGTGCAAGATCGGTCCGGCAATCTCTTCCTGCATCGGCGAAAGGCGAAGCGCGTGAAAGAAGTCTTTGGCCTCGGCGATGGTGAGCGCGGTGGACTGACAGATGCTGAGGCCATTGATGCGGACCGACCGGGCCTCGGCGCGCAAACGCTGGCCGCGGCAGTCGGGACACTCGGTGTAACCGCGATATTTGCTGAGCATCACGCGCACGTGCAACTTGTATTTTTTGCGCTCCATCTGCGCAAAGAAGCCGGTAACACCGGCAAACGTACCTTTGCCGCGCAGAACGATCTCTCTCGCGGCCTCCGGCAGATCGCGCCAGGGCACGTCGAGGGGCACGCCCAGTTCCGCCGCATGCTTGCGAAATTCCGTGAACCAGGGCCGGTACTTGGGGCGATTCCAGGGGTCAATGGCGCCATGATTGAGGGTCAGGCTCTTGTCGGGAATCACCAGGTTCAGATCGAAGTCCATGGTGTTGCCGAAGCCCTGGCAGCGGGGACAGGCGCCGAAGGGATTGTTGAAGCTGAACAAGCGCGGTTCCGGTTCGCACCCCGGGCGATGACAGCTCTTGCACTCGAATGCGGCGGAAAAGCGATGGCGCGGGCGGTCCGCCTCCGCGTCGCGCGGCAGCTCCTCAAAGAGGACAATGCCCGACTCTCGATAAGCGGTCTCCGCGGCATCGACGATGCGAGAGCGGTTCTCGCCGCTGACAACGATTCTGTCCAACAGTACAAACACGGGCAGCGTGAAATCCAGATCGAGCAGCGACTCAGGCGTGGAAAATTCAAAGATGCTGCCCTGCTGATAGAGGCGATTGAAGCCGGCGGCGCGCAGCTCGGTCAGGCGCGATTTGAGGGCTTCGGTCAACGGAGATTCGATTGCGGGTTTAGCCGCGCTTTTGCCTGACTTGCGCGCGGGCTTGTCCGGCGGCGGCGCGGGCACATCGTGGCGCACGGGAAAGAGCGCATTGAGGCGCGTGCCCTCGCCTAATGCCAGAATCGCTTCGGCGATTTCGTCGATGGTGTCGCGCTTCACCAGGCCATCGCAATGAACGCAGTGAACCGTTCCGCAGCGAGCATAAAGCAGGCGCAGGTAATCGTAGATTTCAGTGGCCGTGGCCACCGTCGAGCGCGGGTTGCGCGTCGAGTTCTTCTGCTTGATGGCGATGGCCGGAGCAAGGCCATCGATCAGATCCACGTCGGGCTTCTCGATGCGCTCCAGAAACTGACGCGCGTAGGCGGAGAGCGACTCCACATAGCGCCGCTGACCCTCGGCGTAGATGGTATCGAAGGCCAGGGAACTCTTGCCCGATCCAGAGACGCCGCTGACCACCGTCAGCTTGCCATGGGGAATCTCGCAGGAGATATTCTTCAGGTTGTGAGTCCGCGCGCCGCGGATAACGATAGAGTCATTCAAAGGGAAGCACCAAAGAAGAAATCGCGCCGGCTGAGTCTGTCTCCTCTACGAGGCCTGGCGGACAAACTGCCATTCTTCATTATAAAGTGTGCCGGAATCCTGCTCGTCCGGCCTTCCCCACAGGACAGCGAGAATCCTCTTGAACTAGAATCATCCTGCATTCAGAGTTGCCGGCCGCTGCCTTACCTGCCGGTCGCGGCTCAGTACTCGCAACAGGGGATACCAAGATGACCGCATCGATTCGCCGCCGTGGCATTCTGCTCTCTGCCGCCATGATTCTGCTGGGCACTGCCGCTCTCAGCGCGCAAGAAAATCAGCTCGTCCTCACGCGGGGCAAAAGCACCATCGTGCTGGAGCCGTATGCGCCGAATATCCTGCGTGTCACGTTGAGCCTCAATCGCGCGCCGGCGCTGGCCGCGCCCGGTTTTGGCGTTGTGGCCACGCCTGCTGCCTCCGGATGGAGCGCAAGCCAGACCAAGCTGGCCGATATCTACAAGTCGGCGAGCCTGGTGGCCAGCGTGGAACGGCCGCAGAGTCCTCCCTGGGACGACAGCGCCAGCTTCTTCCCTGCTTCGACTCCGTCGGCGCATATCACCTTCACCACGCCGGAGGGCAAGACGCTTCTGGAGATGAGCGATTGGACCCAGGCCGTTCCCAATCAGAAAGACGCCACCGCCGATATTCTCCGCGACCGGCGTCCGGGCGACGATGATTTTTATACGGTGGGTGCGAGCTTTGTTTCGCCTGACGACGAACATTACTACGGCCTGGGCCAGAATCAGGAGGGCTTTCTCGACCATCGCGGCCATGTCGTGCGTTGCTGGGCCGATTACGAGGCGGCGGCCGCTCCCAGCTTCTGCGTGCCCTTCCTGGTCACCAATAAAGGCTATGGACTGCTCTGGGACAATCCCTCCAAAACCACATTTGCTGGCGGCTTCAACGAGCAGACCAAATGGAGTTCGCAAGTGGGCGACCGGGTTTCGTTCTTCGTGATCGCCGGCAATACAGCGGACGAGATTTTTGCGGGTTACAAGCTGCTTACCGGCCCCACTCCGATGCTGCCCAAAGCGGCTTATGGCTACATTCAGTGCAAGCAGCGCTACAGTAGCCAGAAGGAATTGCTCGACGTGGCGCAGGGCTACCGCGACCGCCATCTGCCCGGCGATGTGCTTGTTGTGGACTGGTTTTATTACACCAAGATGGGGCAATTCGACTTTGATGCGAAGTACTGGCCCGATCCGGCAGGGATGAACAAGCAGCTTCACGCGATGGGCTTCGAGACGATGATCAGCGTCTGGCCACGATTTGTGCCTGCGGATCGCTACTACGACGAATTGCTCAAAAAGGGATGGCTGATTGCCACAGCAGACGGCAAGCCGATCGACGGATTGCCTTACGACCGCGCCGGTTCGGACATCGACACCACCAATCCCGACGCCGCCAAATGGTACTGGAAGACCATCCACGAGGACATCATCAGCCAGGGCTTCGATTCGCTGTGGGCTGACGAGACCGAGCCTGATCTGCCTCCCAACGGCGCTTACTTTCACATCGGTCCCGGCACCGAGTTCTTCAACGTCTATCCGCTCTTCCACACCAAGGCCCTCTATGACGGCTATCGCCAGGACGAACCGCAGAAGCGCGCGCTGATTCTCTCCCGCGATGCCTATCTGGGCGCGCAGAGCAACGGAACCATCTTCTGGTCCTCGGATATCTTCCCCACTTGGGATGCTTACCGGCGTCAGATCCCCACCGGTCTGGACTTCACCGCATCGGGGCTGAGCTACTGGTCGAATGACACCGGCGGATGGCAGTATCTTCCGAGCGTGCATCATCCCGCGCACAAGCCGCTGCTCGATCCCTCCGACGCGCGCGCCAACGTAGGCGGCTACGACGACTATCCTGAGCTTTATACGCGCTGGTTCCAGTACGCATCCTTCTTGCCCATCTTCCGCACCCACGGCAGCCGCAATACCAACGAGGTATGGTCCTATGGCAAAGAGGCCGAGCCGATCCTTGAAAAGTATCTGCGCCTGCGCTACCAGTTGATGCCCTACATTTATTCGCTCGGCTATCACACCTGGCTGACCGGCGCGCCCTTCATGCGCGCGTTGCCGCTGGATTTTCCCAGCGACCCGAAGGTTGCCGATCTGCGCGACGAGTATATGTTCGGCCCCGCCTTTCTCGTGGCTCCGGTCACCGAACAGGGAGCGACCAGCCGCAAGGTCTATCTGCCCGCCGGAGCCGACTGGTACAACTATTGGACCAACGAACGCGTCAAAGGCGGCCAAACGATTACCGTCGCCGCGCCGATCGACACCATTCCGCTCTTTGTGCGAGCCGGATCGATCCTTCCGATGGGCGCGCCCGTCGAAAGCACGCATCAGAAGCAGGCCATCCAAAAGATTCGCGTCTATCCCGGCGCGGATGCCGACTTCACGCTCTTCTCCGACGACGGCACAACCTATGCCTATGAAAAGGGAGCAGGCTCGATTACCCGCTTGCACTGGAACGACGCGGCGGGCAAGTTGACCCATGAAGGAGCGGAGGCCTGGAGCGGCCCCGACAGCACGATTGTGGAGATCGTCAAACGCTGAGCTTCACGATTCACCAAGTTGATTTGAGATTGATCCGGAGATCGCACTATGTCGAAACGTATTCCAGCTTCCGCCCTTTTTGCCGTCCTCACGCTGCCATCGAGCCTGCTTGCGCAGTCTCCTTCTCTCACCATTCAGGTGGATCATCCAACCGCCACGGTCAGCCCAAAACTCTACGGGCTGATGACCGAGGAGATCAACTATTCCTACGACGGCGGTCTCTATGCCGAGATGGTTCGCGACCGCGTCATTGGCAGCGGCTGGGGAGCGCTTCAACACTGGACGCTGGTGACGCGCGGCGATGCGCGCGCCACGATCTCAGCCGACGAAAGCGCCGGACCCAGCAGCGCTCTGACGCGCAGCCTCAAGGTCAGCGTCAGCCAGGCCTCGGACTCGGCGCCCGCCGGTGTCCAGAACGATGGCTACTGGGGCATTGCGGTGCGTCCGCAGACGACCTACTCCGGTTCCTTCTACGCCAAGACCGATAGCGACGGCATTGCCGTAACCATCAGCCTGGTGAACGATCAGACTGGCGTTGTCGCGGCTCACACTACCGTGGCCGGAGTCGGCGGCGAGTGGAAGCGCTATACCTATTCTTTGAAGACCGGAGCGGTTCCGGTTACGGCAAACAACCACCTGATCCTGACCGTTTCTCGTCCCGCTACCATTTGGTTCGATCTGGTCTCGCTCTTTCCGCCCACCTATCTCGGACGGCCCAACGGCAATCGCATCGATCTGATGGAGAAGCTCGCGGCGATGCATCCGAAGTTTTTGCGCCTGCCCGGCGGCAACTATCTGGAGGGCGACCATATCCCCGAGCGCTACCAGTGGAAGCGGACCATCGGCCCGTGGGTTGACCGCCCCACGCATCCCAGCCCCTGGCGCTACCAGTCGTCAGATGGCATGGGATTGCTGGAGTTCCTGGAGTGGTGCGAGGATCTCAAGATCGAGCCGGTGCTGGCGGTCTATGCCGGCTACTCGATGGCCCAAGAGCACGTGGAACCTGGTCCTGCGCTCGAACCTTACATTCAAGATGCTTTGGACGAGATTGAATATGTGACTGGCGGCGCCGATACGAAGTGGGGCGCGGAGCGGGTAAAGGACGGGCACGCGGCGCCCTTCCCGCTGCACTACGTGGAGATCGGCAACGAAGACAATTTTGACCGCTCTAACTCTTACGATGGCCGCTATGCCCAGTACTACAAAGAGATCAAGCAACGCTACCCGGATCTGCAGTTGATCGCCACTACTGCGGTCAAGAGCGTGCAGCCCGATGTGCTCGACGAGCACTTTTATATGGCGGTCGAGCAGTCGCTTGCCGACGCCGGCCACTACGACAAGGCCAGCCGCAGCGGTCCGAAGATCTTTGTCGGTGAGTGGGCAACACGCGAAGGCGAGCCGACGCCCAACCTTCAGGCCGCGCTCGGCGACGCCGCATGGATGACCGGCTTGGAGCGCAACAGCGACCTCATCATTATGGCCAGCTACGCGCCCTTGTTCGTCAATGTGAATCCCGGCGGAATGCAGTGGGGAACGGACCTGATCGGCTACGATGCGCTCTCTAGCTACGGATCGCCCAGCTATTGGGCGCAGGTGCTCTTCGCCAGCCATCTGGGCACCGAGGTGGTGGCTGCCCAGCTCTCCGGCACCGGTTCGCGGGTTTACACATCGGTAACGCGCAATGCGAAATTGCGCAAGCTCTATGTCAAGATCGTGAATGCAAATTCCGATGCTCCGGCACTAGAGATTAAATTGGCCGGCGCGCAGATCGCCGCTCAACAAGCGCAACTGTATACTCTCAGCGGAAAAACCCCCAATGCGACCAACAGCATTCTTCATCCGAATGATATCGTGCCGGTCGAGCGCCCGTTCAAGATCTCCGGAGCGGAGTTTACACTTTCCCTCGCCCCCTACTCGATCAATGTGCTCGAAATGAGTTATTGAGTTGGTTCGCGCGCGGATCGCGTACTGCGTAGTGCGGAGGATCCACGCGAATTCTTGACCGGTCGAAACGTCTGCGCAGAGGCTTCAGCGCAGCGTCAAGCCGTGGAAGGGTTCTTTCCGCTTGGGCAAAGATTGACGAATGGCTCTGGCGATCTGTCCTGGTCCGCGCATGGCCGCCAACAGGCAAACGGCAATCAGAGGCCTGCGCGGCTGCTCCATCGGCCATCCCTTTGCTCTCACGTTTTTCACAACCGAGAAGGGTTCCGTGCGCATGGCGATCCGCTGCTCGTGAGCCGCTTGAATATATCGGGCGGCCAGTGCGGTTTGATGCTCCGCCTCCGCAAAATTCCCCTCATCGCGCGCACTCTGCGCGAGAGCTAGATAGCGCGCAGCTAACCGGCTGTGGTAGCTGGCGATTTCGCCGAAATTGGCGGGCATAAGTTTCCTCACTTCTGGTTATTTGGGACAGGAAGGGCTTGGGGGAAGACCTTCATTCTCACTCTCGTCTTCAGCAAACCGGGAGCTGAGTGAGAGCAGCGGTTTTCACTTTCCATGCACGCTCACGGCCAACTTGGTCTCTCATGGGATTGGAACAATCTAATCAATCGATAGGATTCTTGAAATAAAGACAGGCATCCTCTCCGCAATTCACTGTCGAAAAAAACGTTGGCTGAGCTTTATGGTCGAACTTGGAGTTTTTGAAAACGGAAAAATGCCGATCGTGGTTCGTAGTTTCCCCGGGGCGAAAATTTGGAACTGGGGTACCGCCAGATTATCTTTTGCAGGATTATGCGGATCTATAAAAGGCAATCATATACTTAACTGCCCTTTGTTCTGAAAGGTGCATTTTTGCTTTGTTCCGTACAGATTGCAAGGCTTTTTATTCGCGAAAATGATCGAGCAAGTGTCATTTTCAGAGAAAATCTACAACCTGGGAGTTAGGTATATACTCCCCCAAGATTTCAATCTATCACTGTAAACCATTTATTATCTTGGCGGAGAGAGTGGGATTCGAACCCACGGTACTCGTTAAAGTACACACGCTTTCCAAGCGTGCGCCTTAAACCACTCGGCCATCTCTCCACTGCGTGGCGCTCTTCTTGAATCTAACACAACGAATGGGGCTTGCCCCTGGCCGGGGGTATCGATCACCCGGCGTCCGATGCAGAGAACACCTGCCGCTGGGGCAACTGTCCACTGTTTGCGAGTGGGTGAAATCCGGCGCTGTGAAAGGCTCTCATTCAAACTCGACGACAACCTGATTCGTCTTCACCGAATCGCCTTGAGCCACGCGCACACTCTTCACCTTCCCCGCGCACGGCGCCGTCACATTGGTTTCCATCTTCATCGCTTCCAAAACCATCAGCAGGTCATTGGCCTGAACCGCCTGGCCCGGCGTCGCGTTCACCTTAATGACCACGCCGGTCACAGGACTGCGGCAGAGCTTGTCTTCGCCGGCAACTTCCACGGCCGCTGGAGCTTGAGCCTGCGCGCTGGCTGTCGGTGCTGGGCGAGCTGCCGCAGGCTGCGGTTGAGCCGGCGCATAGCCGGGATGACTTGGCAGAGCGTCGTCTTCCAGCACTTCTACTTCGACTTCGTACGTCTTTCCGTCAATTCCGACCTGTAGCTTCAACTGGCAATTTCCTTCCTTGAAGAGACTTTCCTGTGCGCCTCAGCCCCTGAACCGCAAATGATGGGAGGCTTGAATCAGAGCACGTCCCTGTTGCGACCAGGGATTTGCGACTTGAGGGCGGGAGCCGAGCATCTTGGCCGAGCGAATACGCACCTTCTTGCCGAGAAACGCGGTCACTGCCGCGGCAATCACCACCAGAATCTCTGGCGTGACCTCTTCCTGTTGCGGGGCAGCCGGCGGCGCGGGCACGGCAGCGGCAACGGGCGTTTGGACGCCAGCCGGAGCCGCCGCGGGAGGCATAGCCGGAGTCCGGCTGAGTTCCGCCAAGCGCGTTTCCAAAGCCTTGAGGGTTCCAGCAAATTCGTTCAGTTGCCTGGTCGTAGAACGCTGCTGTTCATGCACAACCTGACGGAGCATCAGCCACAAGCCAACAAAGCTCAAGACAAAGCCCGCCCCGACCAGTACGGCAATCACGATAAAATCCGCCAAATTCAACTCCACGCGCCGCTCCTCGTCACAGGGGGATCAATCCATGTTTCTTTCCAGGGCGCAACTCCCGTTTGGTGTGCAGCGCTTCCAGAGCATCGGCCAAGGCCTTGCGGGTCTGAGCGGGATCAATGATGTCATCCACTAGCCGCCGTCCGGCAGCGACATGGGGATTGGAAAAAGTCTCGCGATACTCGTCCACCAGCTCCTTGCGGCGTCCGGCCTTATCCTCGGCGGTATCGATCTCACGCCGGAAGACGATCTCGGCTGCGCCCTCGGCTCCCATCACCGCGATCTCCGCCGTCGGCCAGGCGAGCACGCGGTCCGCGCCCAGGTCCTTGCAGCACATCGCAATGTATGCGCCGCCGTAGGCTTTGCGCAAGACCACGGTGATCTTGGGCACGGTGGCCGCGGAATAAGCAAAGAGCAGCTTGGCGCCGTGGCGGATGATGCCGCCGCGCTCCTGCTCGACGCCGGGTAGAAATCCCGGCACATCGACAAAGGTGATCAACGGAATGTTGAAGGCGTTGCAGAAGCGGACGAAGCGCGCCGACTTGTCGGAGGCATTGATGTCCAGCACACCTGCCAGAGAATTCGGCTGGCTGGCGATGATGCCCACCGGACGGCCCTGCAAGCGCCCGAATCCGATGACGATATTCATCGCAAATTCGGGCTGAATCTCCAGAAAATCCTGATGATCCAGAACCCGCTTGATGACTTCGCGCACATCGTACACAGCTTTATTGTCCACCGGAACGATCCCGCCGATCTCCGTGTCGGCATCGATGGGCAGGTTGTACTCCAGGCGGGGCGGATCTTCCAGATTGTTGGAAGGCAAAAAGCTGAGCAGACGGCGGCAAAGCCGGGCCGCTTCCTCGTCGTCGCGGGCGATCAGATGAACGACGCCTGAACTCATCTGCGCGTGCGGGCCGCCCAGTTCCTCATCGCTGACCACCTCGCCGGTCACCTGCTTGATGACCTTCGGACCGGTGATGAACATTCGCGCCTGCGCCGTTTGAATCACGAAGTCGGTCAGCGCAGGACTGTAGACCGCGCCGCCCGCGCAGGGACCGCAGATCAGCGAAATCTGCGGCACCACGCCGGAGAGCAGAACGTTGTGATAGAAGACGCGGCCATAGCCGGCAAGGCTGTCAATGCCCTCCTGCACGCGCGCGCCGCCGGAGTCGTTGATGAAAACGAAGGGGCTGCCCGTCTTCAGCGAGAGGCGCATCATATCGACACACTTGTCGTTGTGCGTTTCGCCGGCGGAGCCGCCGCCCACGGTGAAGTCCTGGCTGGCCAGATGCACCAGGCGGCCGTCGATCTTCGCGCATCCGGTCACCACGCCATCGGCGGGCATCTCCTTGCCGGCCATGCCGAAGTACGTCGAGCGATGCATCGCAAAGATGCCGATCTCCTGAAAGCTGCTGTTGTCGACCAGCCGCGCAATGCGCTCCCGCGCCGTCAGCTTGCCGCCCTCGTGCTGCTTCTGGATGCGCTCCGCGCCGCCGCCGAGCTTCAACTCCGCGCGCTTGGCTCCAAGCTCGGCAACCTTCTCGGCCATGGTCTTCTTCTGACTCTCTTGCTTTGCCATTCTTGCTCCTGAATGCGTTCCTGCATCTCTTCTATTTTTCCGGAGCCACCGAGACCCGGTGCTCTTTGCCGTTCAGCGTAATCACATAGTTGACTTTGGCGCTGAGCGGAGCAGCTCCAGCCGCATTGCTCGCGGCAGGTTTGGCTTCCGCGGCTTGAGCGACCGGGTCTTTGCCCACATTCTTGCGGCCCTCGGCGCGGGTTGCAAAGAACTTTGGCGCTACCTGCGGGAACATCGCGCAGGTCAGCACATCCTCGTCGCTGCCATTCGCTCCCGGCAGCGCATTCGCGGACTTGCTCAGGCTCTCCCACTCCGGCGCAAGCAAGTCGGCGGGGCGAACCGTGATCGCCGGCTTTTTGGCGTGCGCTTCGGCCTGCTTGAGCACATCGGGATCTTTCGCTCCAATCGTGGCTCCGTAGTAACCCAGCATCAGATCGGCAAACTCACCGGTCAGCACCTTATACTTGCCCATCAAAACATTGAAGACGGCTTGCGAACCCACAATCTGGCTGGTTGGCGTCACCAGCGGCGGATAGCCGGAGTCCTTGCGAACCCTGGGAACCTCGGCCAGCACCTCTTGCAGCCGGTCGCCCGCACCTTGCCCTTTGAGCTGGCTCTCCATATTGGAGATCATGCCGCCGGGAATCTGGCTCTTGAATATCTCCGTATCCACGCCGGTGTTCTCGCTGAAAAACTCCTTGTAGCGGGGACGAATCTGCGCAAAATGCCGTGAGACTTTCAGAACGCGGTCCAGATCGATGCGGGTCTCGTAGCCGGTGCCTTCGAGCAGCTCCACAAGACTTTCGGTGGGGTTGTGTCCCGGTCCCAGCGAGAGCGAACTGATGGCCGTATCCACCATGTCGCAGCCGGCTTCAATGGCCTTCATCAGCGAGACCATTGTCACGCCGGTGGTCGCGTGGGTGTGAAGATGAACCAGTGTCTCCGTTCCGCATTTCTGCTTGATCGCCTTGACCAGATCGTAGGCGGGCTGCGGCCTCAGCAGAGCGGCCATGTCTTTGATGCAGATCGAATCGCAGCCCATCTCCTTCAACTGCAAAGCCATCTCGGCAAAGGCCTCGACGGTGTGCAGCGGGCTGACCGTATAACTGATCGTCCCTTGCGCGTGCCTGCCGGTCTTCTTCACGGCGTCGATGCTGGTCTTGAGGTTGCGCGTGTCGTTCAGAGCGTCAAAGATGCGGAAGACGTCGATGCCATTCTTGGCGGCCTTCTCCACAAAGCGCTCAACGACGCCGTCCTCATAGTGCCGGTAGCCCAGCAGGTTCTGGCCGCGCAGGAGCATCTGCAGGCGGCTCTTGGGCATCAGCTTGCGAAAGGTGCGCAGCCGTTCCCAGGGATCTTCATTGAGAAAGCGGATGCAGGAGTCGAAGGTCGCTCCGCCCCAGCACTCCACCGACCAGTAGCCGGCGTTGTCGATCTCTTCGCAGACCGGCGTCATATCGTCCAGGGCCATCCGGGTGGCCAGCAGGCTCTGATGCGCATCTCGCAGCGCAAGCTCAGTGATCTCAACTATGCGGGACATTTGCGACTCCCCATAAAAATAGCCCTCAACAGGATTCTGGTTCACGAGTCCGTGTTGATAGGCTTGCGCAGGTGTGCTGCCAATCTTTCATCATACTATCGGAGCCGAGTCAAATGGCAAGGCGTAAAGTCTGTAAGATGTCAGGTCGAATCTACGGATCGGCAGTGAAAGAAGCCTTCGTTCAGCCCAGCGCGATGACGGCGGCGCCGGCGGTGATGAGCAGGCCGCCGATGAGGGCCGCGGGGGTGAGCTTCTCGCCCAGGAGCAGCCAGGCGAAGAGAATGACCAGCGGCACGCTGAGCTTGTCGAGCGGAGCCACGCGCGAGGCGGGACCGAGCTGCAGGGCGCGGAAGTAACAGAGCCAGGAGAGTCCGGTAGCTAGCCCGGAGAGGGTAAGAAAAAGCAGGGTGCGGCGGTCGAGCGCACGCAGCTCCGCCCAAACGCCATGGCCGAGAACGTTTGCGCCGGAAAGCGCTCCGCCTGCTTCCGGACGGGCAAAGACGAAGACGATGGCCCAGGCGAAGACCACCACCACGCTGGTGCGCAGCGCGGTGGCCAGATTCGAGTCAACGTGCGCGACGCCGAGCTTGGCCAACAGAGCCGTGGCGGCGGCAAAGCAAGCGGAGAGAAGCGCCCATCCGATCCAGTTCATGAGAATTATGGTACGCGCGGACTCCGGCGCAAGGTCGTCTACACTGGGATGCATGGAAACGGGCAGGGCGAGTAAAACGGCGTTGGGTGTGGCCATCCGCCGCGCCGCGCATCAGTTGGCTGACCATCCGCCGGTGTTGGACGATCCGATTGCGCTGCGGCTGCTGGGGGCGGGCTATCGCGGCAAGATTGGGCGAGCCGCGCATCGCGTGGGGCGGGATTTGCGCTGCTTTGTGGCCGCGCGCAGCCGCTATGCGGAGGACCGGCTGGCGGAGGCGGTGGCACGGGGAGTGAGGCAGTATGTGGTTCTCGGCGCCGGGCTGGACACCTTCGCCTATCGCAATCCGCACAGGGATCTGCGCGTCTTCGAGGTGGATTTCCCAGCGACGCAGCAAGCCAAGCGGGCGATGCTTGCGGCGGCGGGCATAGCGGTGCCGGAGACGCTCACGTTTGTTCCGCTGGACCTGGAGCATCATTCGCTCTCGGAAGATTTGGCCGGAGCAGGCTTGGATGCGCGCCAACCGGCATTCTTCGCATGGCTGGGGGTGATTCCCTACTTGCCGCTTCCCACCTTCCGCGCGACGCTGGCCGCCATTGCCGCACTGCCTGCGGGCAGCGGCGTGGGTTTTGACTACGCGCTGGCGCCGGAGACGCTCAGCCTGCCGGGGCGCTTGGCCTTCAACGCGCTGGCCAGGCGGGTGGCCGCGGCCGGTGAACCCTTTCAACTATTCTTCACTCCGCAGACGCTGGAAGCCGAACTTCGGCAGGCGGGATTTCAACGCATCGAGCAGTTGGATTACCGGCAGATCAACGAACGCTACTTCAACCATCGCGCTGACGGATTGAAGTTGTCACCGCTGGGGCTGGGAATGCTGGCGGCGGCGTGGATTGGATGACGGCAGCCGGACGGAGTTGCGCGATAAGATGAGTCATGCGTCCAATTCTCATTTCCACGATCGCTTTTCTGCTCGCGCTCTCCGGCTGCGGCTATCATACGCTGGGCGCGGCCACGCATCTTCCCGCCGGCGTGAAGACGCTGGCGGTGCCGGTCTTCGCCACGCGCTCCGAGGCCAATCGCAGTGAGATTGTGATGACCCAGGCGGTGATACGCGAGTTATCCACACGCACTCGGCTGCGGATCACGCCCGACGCCAGCGGTGATCCCGACGCGATCCTGCGCGGAACGATTCTGAAAGAGACCGTCGAGCCACTGACCTATAACTCCACAACTCAGCAGTCCTCCAGCTTTCTCATCACGGTGGTGGTTTCGGTCACGCTGACCGGCCGGGATGGCAAGGTGCTTTACGAGAACGGAAATTACGTCTACCGGCAGCAGTACCAGTCCACCACCAGCCTGTCGACATTCTTTGAAGAAAGCCCCGCCGCCGTGGAAAGGCTCTCACGCGACCTCGCGCGGCAATTGGTGGCGGATATTCTGGAAGGCTTCTAAGGGAATCATGCGGCGGAAGGGTATTCTGGAGGCGTATGAGGGACAGACTCACTGGCGGCGCTGAACAGGGGATAAGCTTATGAGCGGGACACGCTGGGGCGCTGGGTTTACCGCGACGGCTCGCTTTGTGGCGGAGATCGAGGCGGCTGCCGCTGGCAAAGGCGAGCTGAAGCCCGGCTATGTGCTGGCCGGCGACGAGGTCTTTCTGCTGGACCGCTGCCGCAGCGCGGTGTTGAAGGCCTACGTGCCGCCGGAGATGCGGGAGTTCTGCCTCTCGGAGCTGGATCTGACGGCTGGCGCTTCGATCTTCGAGGTGCTGGACCGCGCGCAAAGCCCCTCGCTGATGGCGCCTTTTCAGGTGATCTTTGTGCGCAATGTGAAGCAGCTTTATACGCGCGGCGCCAAAAAAGATGAGTTTGCCGCGCTGGATCGCTACTTCCGTTCGCCCAATCCGCAGGCGCTGATTATATTTATCGCGGACTTCGTACACATTCCCGCCGATGCGCGGCGCATGGAGATGGACGACAAGAACCGCTTCGAGCGGCTCACCGAGACACTGGGCCAGCACTGCGGGATGGTGGAACTGGCGCGGGTGAACGAGGAGGATGCGATGCGCTGGGTGGCGGCGACGGCGCAGGAGCAGGGCGCGCGCGTGGAGGCCGACGCGGCGCGCGAGCTGGTGGACGCGCTGGGCGCGGATATGATGCTGATCTCCTCCGAGCTGGAAAAGCTGCTGCTGTACACGCAGGGCAAGGGCCGGATCACGCTGGGCGACGTGGAAACGATGGTGCTGGCCGCCAAGCAGCGCTCGCTCTACGAACTGACCGACGCCATCAGCGCCAAAGACCGGGCGCGCGCGCTGGCGCTGCTGCAAGGTTTGCTGAACAGCTCCGATGCCGGTGAAGACGCGGCTATCGGGCACCTGTATATGCTCGCCCGCACCTTCCGGCAGATGCTGGTGATTCTGGAAAAGAATGTGCGCGACTCGCGCGCCATCTGGCAGGCGCTCTGGCAGGGCTTCCGTATGCCGCCCTTTGCCGCCGACGATCTGATCCGCCAGGCCCGCCGCTACAAAAGCCGGCGCGATCTGACGCGAGCACTGCGGTTGATTGCGCGCGCCGATCTGGAGTTGCGCTCCTCGCCGCCCGACAAGCGGCTGGTGCTGGAGCGGCTGGTTTACGAACTGGCCAGCGAGCCGAAGCCAGCTCCGCCATCATGGGCCGCGCCGCAGTTGACCTTTGAGGGTTAGGCTATATCGACATATACTGACAGCGCGTCAGTATATATCGATACAGCCTTGTGCCCGACATCGGATTCCTGCGCTGCCCTGCAAAGTTTGATGACAGTCCCTAAACTCTGGTGGTCTGATTCAGCCAGCTTCCATAACGCAGATCGTCGCGCTGCACGTGCTCGAGATGCCATTCGGAGAGAATGCTCAGTGCGTCAGGCGTCAGCGCGAGTTGGCCGCCGCTATGACGCGCGGCCATCGCCTTCAACTCCACGATCATTCTTTGGTGGTTGAGCCGATGCGCCGCCCTCTCCGGATACTTGGTGGCGCCCATCATCCCCTCTTCCAATGCGAAATGGGTCATCGTGAAGTGCGCCAGCCGGCGCAGCAGAGGCCCGGTCAGGCTTCGATCCTGATCCGCCATCGCCGCTGCGTGCAGTTCGCGGATCGCATCCGCCATCTCCCGATGATCGCAATCCAGGATTCTGACGCCGACGCTCAAATCGCCGCTTTCTGTAATGATGGCCATAGTGTTCTCCTGTCGAAGCGGATCCGGCATGACAGCAACCGCCGGAAAGCAGTGATCAATCGCTAGGTTCGATATTGGCAACGACTCTATGGGTAAAGCACGGCGCCTTTCAACGTATGCCGTGCTTATTCAACCACGGGCCGTACTCTTTGTCCACCTTCTGTATGTGGTCCACCAGCCAATCGCGCAAAAAGTTGAGCAGATGAAGATTGAGCGTAAGCTCTCCCTTATCGTGGCGGTCGATGTACTCCTCCACTTTTTTCACCAGGTTGCGGTGCAGAACCTTGTGGTTGGCGATGCCGGGATACTGTGCCGAAGCCATCGCCTCTTCCTCCGCTGAAAAGTGATTGCGGGTATACTCGGCCAGCTTTTTCAGCAGCGGCCCGGTCAGGCTCTGCGCCTGGCCCTTCATCATCGACGCGTGAAGTTCATTAATAATTTCAAAGAGAACAGTGTGCTGACTGTCCAGCTTCTGCACGCCAACTGAGTAGTTGGAATTCCAGTTCATTAGCGCCATGCGCGACCCCCCTCGTCAAAACTGCCGACAGGCTGAGTATCGGCAGCCGGAAGATAAAGTTGAATGAAATCGACTGCGCCGGGATTTCGTTTCGAGCGGGCGCGCAATGCAGCGGACGTAACTCAGTGGATGCCGTGCCCGTTCAGCCATTCCGTGTACAGCTTGTCCACCTTCAACATATGATCGTTGAGCCAGTCGCGCATGAATTTCAGCAGTTCAAGGTACATCGTCTTGTCGCCCTGCTTATGCCGGGAGGAAAAATCCTCGACTTTAGCGAATAATTCGCGGTGTTTGCCCTGGTGCTCGGCAAGCCCCGGATATTTCGTCGACGTCATCAGCTCTTCTTCACTGGAAAAGTGTTTGCGCGCTGTCTCCACCATTTTGGAGAGCAACGTCGCGGCTACGCTTTGCGCCTGGCCTTTCATCATGGCCGCGTGCAGTTCATTGAGTCCGCGGATGAACTCGCAATGCTGCTCGTCCAGGATTTTCACGCCAACTGAGTATTTGCTGCTCCACGTGAACAGGGGCATGGTTCCTCTTTCGCGGAATGAATCTCCGCTACTGAAGTCTTATCGGCAGTGAGCCGAAGAAGATGATCGCCCTTTTGAGAGCGGCCGCGGGTGCGGTCAGTCCACGCCCCGCTCATTGAGCCACGGGCCATATTCCATGTCCATGTTCTCGATGTGCTCGGCATAGGACTCGCGTAAAAAGCAGAGCAGAGGGCGCATCTGCATCTTCTCGCCGTGCTGCACGCGATGGGAGGATTGGAGAATCTGCGCCAGGATGCGCTGATGCTCGGAGCGGTGTTCGGCAAGGCCGATAAATCCATACTGCTCCAGCAGTTGCTCTTCGCTCCAGAAGTGCATACGGGTGAACTCGATCAGCCGGTCCAGGGCCTCGCTCACCTGCTCTCTTCCCAAGCCACGCACCGCCGCAAGACGAAGATCGTTCAATGTATCCATCAAGATGCCGTGTTGATCGTCCATGGCTCTGACACCCACCGAGCAAGTGTTGTTCCGGGTTAGAAGGGTCACACCAGCCTCCAGCCTCACTTCTGGAGGTATCGGTCAGACGCGGCCAAGCGTTACAGACAAGCGGCGCGCTGACGTAACTAAGGTTTTTCAAGATGGAGACTCGTGTGGTGAGTCGAAGGATCTGAGGTTTGTAGTTGAATGAACTTTGGACTCAGGCTCTAGGCTGTATCGACCTATACTGACGCGCAGCGTTGCGAGCGAGAATCCGACCAGACGAGGCGGAGTCCGCAGGGTTTGGTTGTTCCAAGCACAAGGACGACAACAAAGTATGGGCGGATTCTCGCCGCAACCCGAATGGATGGGGCCAATTTTCCTCATTTCTTCGTTGCTCGTCGCTCCAGTAACCGGCTACAGTTCGCTCCTCGCGCCTCGAACTGAGAAAAATTGGCTCCCGTCGCTGTCGTGCCAGTATAGGTCGATACAGCCTAG
>JBAVDS010000009.1:0-3863 GCA_049587335.1 Occallatibacter sp.
GAACTGAAGGTCACGCCCGAGCGCGCCGCCAGCACGCTTTGTGTCATGTTCATGGCCAGACGCCGGGCCTTGAACCGCCCGGCAATTCCGGCCTGAACCTCTTGCACCGTCTTGAGATATACAGCCAAACTGTTACCTCTTCGTATTCATTATACCACATAATGGGCAACATATTACCCATATTATTCAATAGAAGATTACCCGCTACTTGTCACCGAGGAATGCTCTGACGGCGCTCAGAATGGCTGGAGCTACCTCATCAATCTCATTCTCGCGCATCAGTCGCAGCGGCACTCTGTCTCCCAGTTCCGGGTTCACGCCTGTCAGCCAGGCCTGCACGACGGCGGGCGAATCGTGCTCGCTCAAAGTGCGCGCTACATGGAAAGCAAACCGCAACCGGCTCTCTGCGTCGCCATAGAAAGGTTTTTTACTTCATCATGTATCATCTACGGGGAGGTTTCATGGCACAATCGATCATCAACATAATCGTGAGGCAGGTCAGGCATAGGTTCATTTTGCTTCTTGTTTGTGCGCTCGGTGTTACGTGTTCGATTTATGGACAGAAAACGCGCTTTGGGCAAGTTCCAGAGAAGCCCAATCCAGCCGACTATTCCATCAATGTGCATGTTGGCGCAACTCATATTCGGTACTACTGCTCTAGTGATAAGGACATGTACCCAGAATGTCGCCGACTCTTCGCTGATGTGATCGTGAACGGAAGAAAATTGGAACTATCGGGCGCAACCATAATCGGAAAGAACAAATTTGTGCTCCTGGTACCCGGAGACTATAAGGCCCGGCTCACAAAAAACGTCAATGATGTGGATGGTGCGGTGATCAACCAGGAATATGATGTCCTGCTATCGGATGGCACCACTTGGCATTGCGTCACGACCGGCATATCTGAATAACGCAGGTGCATCCTTTGAACCTCCACTAAGCCGCTCTGGCCAATTCAATTCGCATCGTGGGCGCGAAACGCCGAGCCGATACCGAACCGGAGTGTGGCCCCATCGGCGGCTGCGGCACCAACTCGGCCAGCGGCCAAACGGAGATGTTGCCGCACACGGCGCAACATCCCCCGCTGGAGTTCGAGACCGAGGCGCAACTCTCGCAGTAGACGGCTTCGACAACCGGGATACTGACGAGGCTGCGCCGCGGACGCAGAATGCTGATCTCTCCCATGATTTTCTCCTGGAGCGAAACTGCCCGTTAGGCGACCTGCTGATTGGCCAGGGATTCAAGTTCCTCGACCAGTTGCTTCAACGCCGCCAGGCTCGGCAGTTCGGTGACTGATACGATTTTGAATCGCTCCGCAACGGCGAAGAACCGCGCCTCGCCGGCCATCTCGGCCAGGTTGCGCAGCCGCTTGAAGCCGCGCGCCGCAGCCTGCATCTTTTCGATGGTCTGCTTCTGTCGCTCCGCGTTGGGGATAGTCCGCGCGTCGGCGCTGTGCCCGGCCCGGCGCAGAATCTCCGCGTAGATTGTCTCACCCAGCGTCGCGCGAAAACCCTCGATTTCGGCCGTCAGCCTCTGATCGACCGGTCCGCGCGTGTCGCCGGACAGTCCGCTCGCCTGCGCCAGAGTCATGCCCGGCGGCAGCGCCCACTCGGGCAGAATTGGAATCGCGACCGGCTCCCCATGGGAATTCAGCCGCACGCGGGTCTCCCCGAAGCGATAGAGGTAGCGGCCCAGCCCAAAACAGCTACAGGCCCGCTTGAAGGCCTGGGCGTCGGCTGCCGTGACGGCGTTTTCCCGGTCGGCCCACTCTTCGCCGGTGCCGGTGTGGCTGCCCAGCCGGGTGATTGTGACGGCAGTCGCCACCAGCACTTTACTGGTGACAACCACTTTTCCCCTGTCCACGCGTGTCAGCGATGGCACGGTCGAGATCGTGTACTCGCGCGTCCATCCCGATGGCGTGAAGAGATCGTTGAGCCGGTCCGTATAGGCGCGCGGATCGGCAAAAGGCAGAATGGCGCCGCTCCGCCCATCGGCGGAAATGCGCATAACCCGCCACTTGACGAGCGCCGGATCGAACGGTGCTTCGAGCTGCGCGAAGAGCTTCTCGCGCTCTGCTTCTGTGAACTTTGTTGCAGCCATACCTCACCTCCTACGGCTGAGAGCCTACGTTTTCGGGCCAAATAATTGAAAGTGCTTCAGCGGGCGCTCCCTATGGTTCAGGCCATAGATTTCCGAGTTGTTGTTGACGTTATATTCCGCTCTTGGGCTATATTTCCAATTTCCAAATTGGAAATATAGGGCTACAATGGGCATATGCAAGGACAAGACGTTGCGCTTCTCCTCAAACTCGTCATCCAAAATGAGCCACAGGTGCCCTCGAAAAACCTGGCGGAGAGCCTGTTCATCTCTCCTTCCGAGGTATCGAAGGCTCTGAAGCGCTGTGCGGATTCAGGCTTGCTCTACGTGTCCAGCGGAGAGAAGAGGGTAAACCGATCTGCGCTCATGGAGTTTCTGGCGCACGGATTGAAGTACGTCTTTCCACCCGCCAAGGGATCTCTCGTTCGTGGCGTTCCCACGGCCGCCGCAGCGGAGCCTCTAAAATCGCGTCTGTTGGAGGACGGTGAACCGCCCGCAGTTTGGCCTTATGCAGCAGGAAAGGTTCGGGGAATGTCGCTAGCCCCGCTCTACAAGGGTGCGCCCAAGGCCGCATTGCTCGATCCAAAATTCTATGTTGTTCTCGCGCTCTGCGATGCAATCCGTAGTGGAAGAACGCGGGAACGAAACCTCGCGGTCGAACTTCTCGGAAAGGAGATCAATGCTTGATCCGAATCTGCCTCTACTGGAAGATGCCGTCCGCAAGCTCGCACCTTTTCTTGACGAGATCGTTTTCGTCGGCGGGATTACACTCGGGCTGTTGATTACCGACAAGGCCGCCGCTCCAATTCGCGGAACAAACGATGTCGATATAATCGCTGAAATTGTCACGTATGCCGATTACATTGCCTTCTCGGAACGTCTTCGCAAGGCCCACTTCACGGAGGACGAAGGCGAAAACCCTCTTACGTGCCGGTAGCACAATGGTGGCCTGACTTTGGATGTGCTGGCGCTCAACAAAGAAGTGCTCGGGTTCACGAACATCTGGTATGAGTCTGCGCTCAAACATGCGTTTACAGTTACTTTGCCGGGCAGACAATCGATCCGGGTAATCACCGCGCCGTTCTTCCTTGGAACAAAGATGGAAGCATTTCGTGGACGGGGCAAGATGGACTTTCAGGCGAGCCACGATCTTGAAGATTTTGTTGCTGTTGTCGAGGGGCGGGAAACGCTACTACAGGAGATCGCTGCGTCTCCGCAATCGCTTCGGCGGTATCTTGCGGATGCCGCGAAAATGCTGCTTGCCGAATCCAGATTTCTTGACGTTCTTCCTGGATTTGTCCTGGATGACGAGCGAGTTCCACTCATCAAAGGACGCCTTGCGTCCTTTGCCGCCAATATTCTCTGAAACTGTCAAAACATGGATTGCCTTGTCGCAAGCGCATTCTGCGTTTGTGCTCAATAGGGCACTTCCTCCTGTGTGATCTCCGGCTCCTCACTGAACTCTGGCTGCGCAAATCCCTGTCCACTAACAAAGTGATCGACATTATCACGATTGCCTGCGGCGGGCGGCGGCGACAAGAGACTGATCTCTGTGACGACGATTTCAGTGCGATACCTGCGCTGGCCGGTCTCCCGATCATCCCAGGAGCGCGTCCGGAGGGCACCCTCAATATAGAGCAGCGATTTTGGTGAGGACGATCATATGAAAAGGATGTTGGGATTTGTCTGGGAAAATCGAGAAATCTGTCGTCATTTGCTCCGCATAATTCGGCTACAAAGAGTCAAGCCAAGCCAGCAGATCGTCA
>JBAVDS010000010.1:0-112856 GCA_049587335.1 Occallatibacter sp.
GCTCGGATCACCTGTCGACGCCTCTCCAACTGCTCGGCAGGACTCAACTTTCGTGCATCTTCTCGTTCCATACGGATTAGATGCGACAGGTGCCGATTAGTGTCACTATTTACGGGCCGACTCTATAAGGCCCTTGCTGAATGCGAAGGTTTCATCGCCGACAGAATTGGTGTGGAAGCATCGCACAACCCACGGCCGATACACAACATATACGATTTGCCATTTCCAGTAGTACAAGATATAGGGACAGAACTTTATGGTGCATTGCGCTCCGGTGTGATGTGAAAATGGGAATCCGGTGAAAATCCGGAACTGCCCCGCAGCGGTAAGCAGGAACGAACGCCCAAGCGGCACTGGCTTGATTTGAAGCTGGGAAGCCGGGCCAGTAGGCAGCCTGCGAGTCCGAAGACCTGCCATGAGGACAATCACTTACGCCTCCGAGGGGAGGCGAGGGTCGGTGGTTTCGTCGCTCTTGGTCGGGGAGTGCGCCGCTGTTTCTTCGCTCATCTTCTCCGAGGCCCAGGAGCGTAGTTCATGGCCTCTTCCTCAGCCCATATGCGTCCACGGCAAAACTCGCACCAGTGGTGCGAGTTTTGGATCGTCGGAGTAAGCCTCGTAGAACTGCTTCATTCGCCAGAGGTTAGATGCTGAGAAACCTTTCAGGTCCGGCGCCCGCGCGAGCAACCAGTCGGCCAGTTCTTTCACGATTCCCTTGCCCCAGCCTGAGTCCCCAACCTTCTGCGACAGGTACGCCCCGACTGCCCAGTAGGTATCGATGAGCGCGACATTGACCGCCTTGTACGCTTTGGCGCGGCCGGCGCGGATGATGCCGAGAACCTCGGAGAACTCAGTGTTTCTGTGGATCAGTTTTCCGCTCATTCGGCGAATTCCTCCTGCATGGTCACGATGGCTTGACGACGATTTTCAACAGTGTAAAAGACAACTTCCCAGAGCGAGGCATCACAGAACCGGCACCTCGATCTCAGTTCAAAGAATCCTGTGTCCTCAGTCCATGCCGACCTCTTCCGCAAATTCATCGTTCTCAGTCTGGCTTTTGGCAAAGGCCTCGCGCTCCCGTTTGTCCCGGCGAACTGTGAGCAGTTGGGTGCCAATGGTGTGCTTGGGGACGAAGCAGTAGTTATAGAATGCCTCGAATAGCGCCACGCTGGAGATTCGCTTCTGCGCAATGAGTTCGCCGAGGTGGCGCGAGTAGAGCGCACGGAAGGCCTCTGGCGTGATGACATGGCTCGACCGTTTGCCATGCGTTTGGATCGCGGCTTCCAGCCAGCCCTTGTCGATCCATGACTGGATCTCGGTTTTGCGCACATGCAGAATACGCGCCAGCGAATCGATGGACATCCAATCGCACCGAATATCACGAACCTTCAGTTCATTCCGTTGAAGCGCGCAGCGAACTGCCTTCACGCTGCGCCCAAGCATTTTTGCGGTCTCTTCAACCGTGTGCGTCGCGAGATGCTCGCGCGCCATCTCTATCTCGGTCTCGGTCCAACGCCGGTGCTCGTCGCGAATCTTCAGCCCTGTTTGCAAAACAAACCGCCAGCAGGCTTCTCTCGATCGCCCACTGTGCCGCTGCAAGCGGCGAACAAGTTGATCGAGCTTTTCACCAGACAGGACGCGGGCTTGAATGGCCATGGCTTTGGCCTCGTCGCCCCATGTATTGACTGCATTCTGATTTTGCGCAGCATTCATCGGGCACCTCTGGGGATGGAGATGCGGAAAAACTCTTCTACATATAGAGCTGTCGAGAAGAAGAAAAACGAACAGACTGAACAACTTTTTTGCAAACCGCGCGTCTGGACATATAATGCGATTACAAACCACGCACAGCCTTGGTTTGCGTGGCTACTCGCATTTGTTCGGCATTACAGATTGGCTTCCCCTTCAAGACTTGAGCCATCTGCGCAAGTCCGATCAAAGCACAAAAGATCAACAAATATAAACGCGGTGGTCGATCTCTGCGATGCTTTGTTGGGATTGCTTTGGGTGATACGTCGGAAAGCTCGGCTGCTGTTTACGTCTGGGCTTTGATTTGTAACCCATCCGGCATCCGCTCCTTCCGGTATCTGGTTCGGGATGACGGAAATCCCTGCTGAAAGATGGTCGAGATGCAAAACCTTACTCCCTCTGATCTATGCTGGAACGCGAAGTTCCCGCCTGAGCAGAAATGGATTGAGCAAACCATGCACGCTGCCATTGGGAACATTTGGCGACGAGCGCATCATGCCGCTCACACTCAATTGGGTGATGAATCTTCGGCGCCGGAGATTATGGAGGTCGCCATTGAGGGGGCAGTTCGCCGCCTCCAAACGGGTCCTCCGCAAGGCCCTGAAGATGTGGCGTCACTGCTGGAACGTTTGTTCTTGCAAGAGGTTAGGCGCAGGCGGAGCGCAAACAAGCGCTTGGTCTACGTCGGCATTGACCAGGAAATGCCCCTCGGCTCTGCTCAAAATCCACATACGTTGGTTGATTCCGCGATAGACTTGGATAGAATCTTGCACGACATACCGCCTGACGTTCGTATCGCACTTTTACTCAGATATAGCCGATCTCGATGGAGCGAAGTAGCCGCGGTTCTCGGAACCTCGGACGCCGCTGTACGTCTTCGGTGCAAAAGGGCGCTCGACAGAATCCGCAAGAAACTGGAGGATGAAATTCATGAGACTTAATTGTTGCAATGTTGTGCGCAGTTGGAAAGGAAGCCGTGGCTGAGAATCATTCATCACCCCTCGACGACGACAACGACACGCTTCTGTTTGAGAAACTTCAGGAGCACGTTCTCGCTCACTACCCCAACCCAGAGCGCAAGGGATGTCCAGAGCCAGAAGTCTTGAAGAGTTTGGTCGACGATCCCGGCAATGTAACGCTAGCCGCTCTCAACGATCTGCATGTTTTCAAATGTGCGGAGTGTACGCGCTTGCTGATGGAACTGCGTCAAAAGAAGAAGCAGCGCGAAGCCTCTAAATAGACACCGATTGTGTTGATTTCAGGATCGATCCTCCCCCTTCCTATATACCCATTAAGACTCTGCCACCTGCGACAAATTCCCACCTTGCCGAATCGAATTGATCTCGTCTTCAAGCACCCGCAAGGCGCTAAACAACTCTTCAAATTCAGGCGGCTACCGGTAGAACATCTCGCGGATCGCCCAGTAATCCCGCTCCCAAGTAGGTCGCTGGTTCTCCGGCGGAACGAGCCGGTACGTCAACGACAGACCTCCGCGCATGATAGCCCTCCAGGAAAGAATCGAATTGTGAAGGTCATTCGTTTCTATAAACTGGACAGGGTAGCTTTGGCCGCGCTCCGGCACTGTGTGTTTCTTCATTTTCAGCAAAAGAGCGTCGCTGTGTCCTGCGGTGGTTTACAGTGAAAACACGGAACTTTCTCACTTTCTGGAGAAGAATATCCAGGCGATGCTCAAAAAACGCATTGATCACCAGGAACAACACGACCAGCAACTTGAGAAGGCTCGTTGCCTGTTGCGTCAGCATCTCATCCGAATGGGACTGAAGCAAAGTGCGCAACGGGACACCGTTCTTCAGGTTTTTCTCGGCGTGCGCGACCACATTTCCACTGAGGAACTGCACCGCCTGGTTGAAAAACAGGATTCGAAGATCGGCTTCACAACCGTCTATCGCGCGCTCAAGCTCTTCACCGAGTGTGGACTCGCCTCCGAGGTCTCCTTCCGAGACGGTATTTCCCGCTATGAGCAACTGCTCAACCGGCGCAGCCACCACCATATGGTTTGCACATCCTGCGGCGAGTCGGTGGAGTTTTTCGCGCCTGAAATCGAAGCCGTGCAGCAAGCCGTTGGGCGCAAATTCCACTATGCCGCCACCAGCCATACATTTCAGATTTATGGACTCTGCCGGAAATGCCAGTCCAGGCAGCACGATCAGCAATCGTAGCGATGGGCTAAGAATCAGAAAGAGAATTTGACCGCAAACTGCATCTGGCGTGGATCGTTTGCATTTACAATCTTTCCAAAATTACTTGAATCCGGGTTGCCTTGTACCGCGGCCGGGCCGAAGAATTGCGCATGATTGAAGACGTTGAAGGCTTCCGCGCGGAGTTGCACCTCGCGGCCTTCTCCAAAAGTCAGCTTCTTTTCGAGCGAAGCATCAAAATTTTCCGCGCCTGGCCCATAGAAGAAGCGACGACGCGCATTGCCCATGCCGCCCACTTCCGGGATCGCGATGAGCGAAGTATTGAAAGCGAGTTGGCCATTCCGCGGATTGTGGTTGATCTTCAGATCGCCACGAGTGAAGTTGGGTGTATCGACCCCATTGTTGTTGATGCCGTTCGGCATGGAGCCGATCAGCGAAGTGTCGTCGTTGTTGAAGAGCGTAACCGGCATGCCGGTGCTAAAGCGGGTGATCCCTGCCAAAACCCACCCGTTCGTCCAATTGTTCTTCCGGCCGGTCAGTTCTGCAACGGGCAGAGGGACGTTGTAGCTCACCACCAGGTTGTGCTTCACGTCGAAGGCAGAGATAGCCCGGCTCCTCGCCGGATCAATCGGGTTGATCTCTTCCGATAAGCTTGACGAGTTGTCGATCGACTTGGCGAATGTGTAGGCGGCCATCAGCTCGGCAAAGCGCGTGTGGTGCTTCAGCGTCGTTTCGAGTGCGTTGTAATGGCTGGAGCCGATCGTCTTTTGATAGGTGATGCCGTCAAACAACGGCCCGAAAGGGCCTCGGGCCTGCACGGTAGAGCCGTCGACACGGGTAAACGTACCGCCTTCGTTGAATGGTCCGCAGATATTGGTTCCCGGTGTGACAAGAGAGGAAGCTCCAACGCTCAGACACTTGGCGGCGTCGCCGGGGTTGGCTGGAATGAGCGCGAGCAGATGATGCGCCTCGGCGCCAATATAGCCCAGTTCCAATACCGTGCCCGAAGCCAACTCTCTCTGCACGGTCAATGTGTAGCTTTCCGTGTAGGGGGACTGGTTGCGATAGTAAAAGGCCGGATCGCCGGTGATAGGCAGGAACTTCGACCACTCGACCGAAGTGTCCGGATGGCTGCGCGACGCGCCGTAAGCGGGGATCGGCGAAGGGAAGGGCTGGCCGTAGGACTGTCCGGTCGAGGCCGAGACAAACGGCTGGTCGAAGAGCGGCCTGCCGCCGGTCGAATCGTAGTCGTAACCATAGGGCGGGCACGCGCTCATGATGCCGGCGCTCAGGCCCTCGATGGCTGTGTAGAAGACGCCGAATCCCGCGTGGATGCTGCTCTTTCCAGAAACGCCGAAGACGCGGCCGAGCAAGCTGTTGTTGAAGTTCGGGGACCAGGCCACGCCCACGCGCGGCGAGAAATTCACCCAGTGGGTTGGCGAAAGTGTCGAGCCTACGCCCTTGTCGCCGGGGAAGACCATGCCCTGCGGAGCGCCAGGATATACCTCCGACTGCTGCCCCAGCACGAATGTCTGCAACTGGTTGAACTTCTCGCTCCACGGCGGCAGCATGTCCCAGCGAACGCCGTAATTCAACGTCAGATTGCTGCGGGTCTGCCACGTGTCTTGAGCGAAGGCTCCCGCGTACCTGTTGCGGATATAAAAGCCGGCAGCATCACCTTGTTCATAGGTGCTGGCAACACCGATCAGGAAGTCCGCAAAATCCAGCCCTGTCTCCGAGCCTTGGAATACGAAGGCGCCGTTGTTGATCGAGTTCGAGTTGATGTTCACCTGATCGAGATGGACATTGACGCCGGTTTTCAGAGTGTGCCGCCCGAGAACCTTGGAAAGGCTCTCGGTTACTTGCCAGGTGTTGTTGACCTGCCGTTCTCCTGTAATGTCCACGCCAATCGTGAAGTCGTTGAATGAAACGTTCTCGATGCCCTCGGCCGCGGGATTGAGGGGAACGATGCCCAGCGTACCCGCGCCCTCGACGAAACCTTGCGACGAAAGCGATGGGCCAACGCCGCCCACCGGCTGACCGATGCGGTTGGAGTCGCGCAGGAAGCTCACATGCAACTCGTTGACCGTCGTAGCGTTCCATGTGCGGGTCCAGCCGAGATTCACGAGTTGCGCGCGGCCCCGCGAAATGGCGTTGAAGCCGGGAACCGAGGCTCCGCCCTGGCTGGTCGGATAGGGATTGTCCAGAGTGTAGTCGTCGCGAAATCCGTAGGCCGAAAATGCGCCAAGGTGTGTCGTCCAATCCAGACGCAGCGCCTCTTTATTGTCGTCGAGAACCTGATTTTGAGCCGAGGTCGAGAACGTGTTCGTGCCGAAATTCGGGCTAGGGATATAGCGCAAGAGCGCCTTGGCCGGCGCAGACCAGGCGAACTGCGGAATGACCGCACCGGGAAAGACGCAATCGTTGCTGCCGATGCATGAAGCGGTGTAGTACGGCTCCCCGCTGACAACCTGTTTACCCAGGCGCTGGCTCAGCAGAGTGGCCAGATAATCCCCGCTGACAGAGCCGGTCAAGGCTGTAGCGGCATCGCTCAGATCTCCGGATCGATTGGCAAGTGTGGGCACCGCGATCCGGCCAGTCTCGACTCCCTGGGTCATCTTGGTTCCCTGATAATCCGTAAAAAAGAACAACTTGTCCTTTTTGATGGCGCCGCCGAGTGTGCCACCATACTGGTGACGATCGTAGGCGGCTTTTTCCGAACTTAGATAGTTCGCCGCGTCGAAGACTGTGTTGCGGGCGAACTCGAAGGCGCTGCCATGCCAGCGGTTTGTGCCTGTCTTGGTCGTCACCAGCACCTGCCCGCCGCTGAAGTTGCCGTATTCAGCATCGAAACCGCTGGTCAATACGCGAAACTCAGAGATCGAATCGAGATTCGGAATGATGCCCGCTGCATTATTGAAATCCTCTTCGACCGAACTGCCGTTCACGCTAAAGCCGTTCGCCGTCTCCCGCTGGCCGCTCACCGACATATTCCCTGGATTCAGATCGCCGGACGGAGGCGTACTGGTGCAACCCGACATGACGACCGCGTTTGGTTGGGCCGAACTGGCCTGAACGACACCGGCCTGGAGCGCCAAAAGATCGGTGTAGCTGCGGCCATTCAACGGCACGGTCGTCATTTTCTCCTGAGAGATTCCCTCCCCGACCTGCGTGCTGCTGCTTTCCAAAAGGTTCTCCGAGACGCTGACGAGAACGCTGTCGGAACGGTTTTCGATCTGGAGCGTGGCGTCTGCGCGGAGCGACGCAGTAGGGCCGAGCACCAATCCTTTCTGAAGGAAGTGCTGGAATCCTGACGCCTCCACATCGAGTTGGTACACTCCGGCAGGCAGTAGGAACTCGTAGAACCCGGCATTATCGCTATGCACGGTTCGCGTGACACCAGTATCGGGATTGCTCGCGGTCACGAGAGCGCCAACGACCATGGAGCCGGCAGGATCTTGAACTACACCGGAGAAGCGCAGCACATCTCCCGCCCAGGCGAAGTTGCCGGCGAACAAGCCGAGCAGAAGCAGAATGAAGCAATGTCCAAAGCGCCCCTTTTCTGGGCCGCTTGGAACCAAGGGCACTGTGAAGCTACGCGGACCGAGTACGGGCATCGATATCTTGAATGAATGCAAATTGCGCACGAACCCTCCAAATCATCGGCATTGGATTGCCAAGTCTCTGGCGGATCGAAAAGAGCAGGACCAAAGCACGATGAACATGAAAACCATTTTCAAGATAGCATCGCAATCAAGTCCCGCGCTGTGACAAGTGTCACAATGTGGACTGAAATGGTCGTATATTGGCTCGCTAATCTCTATGCTGTTGATTCCAGACATATTAACCAATGCATCAAAATGGAACCGCGGCACGACAAACAGTCCTGACAGATCAATCTCGGATTCAGGATAATCTAGATATCGAAGAATGAACCATTTGAATGGAGCAAGCATGAGTGCTCTCAGCCGCATCGGTATTGCCATCGATTCTGACCTGCTTGAGCGGTTCGACCGCTCCATTGAACGAAGTGGCTACACAAACCGTTCCGAGGCCTTCCGCGACATGGTCCGGGACAGGCTCGTAGCAGAGCAAACGGCTGCTCCGGATGCAACGGTGGTCGGAACCGTCACTCTTATCTACGATCATCATGCGCACGGCGTTGGCGAAAAACTGACCGAGCTGCAGCACGAGCACCACGATCTGGTCGTGTCCACGAGTCATGCGCATCTTGACCACGACTCTTGCCTCGAAGTCTTGATCGTCCACGGCCGGTCGATTGAGGTGGAGAAGTTCGCGGACCGCCTTATCGGCCTCAAGGGTGTCCAGCATGGACGGCTTGTAAAAACCGTACCGGCACACGCACTTGATACCGGGAAGAAACCGGCACGCAAACACACGCACAAACATGGAAAGACGCGTTGACTTCCGGCTAGCAGGATGTTTCGCGTAGCAGAAATGGCCGGGGAGCAGTCTCCCCGGCCATTTCATCGAAAACAACTGCGGATCATTGCAAACCGGCCAAGCTCAGGAAAGCCCCGGCGGCAACGAGTTTGCTTCAGCGGCCGAAGCTATAACGCAAGGTGAATCGCGCCTGTAACGGCTCGACTGGATGCATCACACGCGTGAATGCCGCGTTTGCATTCACTGCTGCTCCAACCGCCTCCTGTCCTGCCAACGTTGTGGGCGGCGCCGCCGGCAGCCCAAGCTTGGCGGCCGGCGCAATCTGCGACACATAGGCGTAGTCCACGTCGTGATCGCGGCGATTGAAGACATTCAGCACTTCGCCTACTACACTCCAGTTCTTGTTGAATTTGTATGTGGAGGAGAAATTGACCAGCGCCGTCGAGGGGGAAGTATAGATAGCGTCGGAGGTCAGCGGCCGGGGTCCAAAGTAACGCAGACGCAGGCTCGACGAAAAGCCCTTGTAATCCTTTGCCGTGGCGCCGGCCGCAACCACCCAGCGAACGGCCTCCGGCACTTCCTTTCCGTACTGATTTTGCTGGTATGGGTTCGGCCCAAGCCCCACACCATAGCAGTTTGAGTTTTTCGCGCAAAGCTGGTACGAACTTGTTGTTGAATTGTAAGAGTAAAACGTCGAATCGTCCGGGTCGTCCTCAGTAAAGAGAGCGCGGGAATCGGCAAAGTCCGCATCCAAGACCCAATGTTCCGAAGGCGTATAGAAGTTGCCAACTTCGATGCCGTAGCGGTTGCTCGGCTGCTGAGAGGGGCTTGTGCCTCCCGTGTCGCCGTCCTGCAGAAGTTCAGAATTGCTGTGAAGATACCAGATCTCAACGGTGCTTTGCAGATGCGGGACTGCCGAAGTGCGTACGCCCACTTCCGCGCCCTTGGTCGGAACCAGGAAGGGGATTTTGTTGGGCGTCAGCGAATCGTAAACAGGAGTATTGTAGTAAGGACTATCCGGCGAAACCGGCTCATACAACTGCGTTGCGCCGCGCACGTCGTTGGTATGGTAGCTGAATCCACCCTGCACGTAGAACTCAGTATTCGCCCATGGGCCGAAGATCATAGTGGCTTTGGGACTGGGCAGAAATCTGCTGGTCGACTGGCCGGTATTCGGATTCACGCCGGCCGTATACGGGTCGTTCGGATAGTTGGGATTGGTGGGGTTGCTCAGACTCGTCAGAATTCCCTTGCCGTAATCGCCGCGCACCGCCAAAACGGAGCGGAATTTGGCCGCCCACTGAATCTTGCTGGAGATCCAGGGGCTGCCAATCGTCTCCGTGAACTTATTCAGATCCGTCGCCGCGGGCAGGACAGCAATCTGGTCCAGCGATGAAGGCTCATCCAGATAGTTCACCGAGTAGTAGGTCTTGTCCGTGCGCACGCGATCCGAGCTCCGGAAGAGGCCATTGTGAATCCAGTCGTTGCGCAGTTGCATGCCGAAGGTGGTTTCAACCTTGCGGCCATACCACTCGCCGAAGATCGTATGGCGCAGATCGAATCCTGCCACCCAGCGCCGGTCCTGCTGTTCGAATTGATCGCCCTTATAGGGATCGACCAGGTAGTAGGTGAAGTCGGAGAAGAGATTCATGTCGTAGTAGAAGCCGTAGCCCATGATCTCGGTCTTCGAGTTTGCGCCCCGGCGATGCCATTCGCTCTGCAGGCTGTAACGGTGCGAGTGGCCGCCGTCGGTCGAGTCCAGAGTGCCGAAGAAACCGGTATAGCTGCCGAATTGCCCTGCGGGCGTCGTGGTGGTGAAGGCCGTATAAGGCAATTGATCGCTCGAGTTCCAGCGCGTTCCTGCGTAGCCACGGGCCGTGATGCTGAAGCCGTTGTCGTCTGTTCCCTGGCTGTAGGTCATCAGGCCGTTGAACTTGTAGAAGTTGTCGGAATGAATCCAGGGGCCCCCATCGTGATAGGCCTCCCCGCCGTAAAGAAGATTGCCAGCGCCCAGCTTGCGCGAAACGCCGAAGACGAACCGCGCAAACTGGTACATGCCGCCATCCACTTGGACGAAGTTTTTGGGCAGTGTCTTGAACATCACGACCTGGGCATTGCCCGCCGAGCCAAAGTCGCCAACTTCGGCGTAATACGGGCCCTTCTGCGCATCCACGCGCTGAACGAACTCAGGAATGACGGTATTCATGTCCGAGTAGCCTTCGCCGTGCGCGTGCGAGGGCAGGTTCAGCGGCATCCCGTCGAGGAAGACCGCGAAGTCGGTGCCGTGGTCGAGATTGAAGCCGCGCATAAAGTACTGGTTGGCCTTGCCGCCGCCGGCGTGCTGGGTGATGATCAAGCCGGGCAGCGTCTCCAACACCTCACCTGAACGAAGGATGGGACGGTTCTGGAGTTCTTCCGCGCCTACCGTCACATCACCGGCGGAGGTGGCGATGCCGATCAGGTCATCGGCGCGGCCTTGCACGCTGACAGTCGTATTGACCGTGCCCACTGCCAGAGAGATCCGCAGCGGAGCCGGCGCTTCGGCGGTCCCGATGGTGATGGGGATTTCTTTCGTTTCGAACCCCGGATTCATTACCGCGACCCGGTAATTGCCTGCCGCGAGTCCAGAAAAGACGAAAGAGCCGTCCGCGCCCGAATGCACGGTCCTTTGTACAGTACCGTCCTGGCTCAGAACATGCACGTCTGCCCCGGCAATCACTGCGCCGGAGGCGTCCACGATCGTTCCCGATAGCTGAAACCGGTTTGCCTGATTCTTCGCAGTAGCAGGGCGAACCTGTGCCCCAGGTGAGGATCCGTTTGCTGCCGGTTGTTGCGCGGATAGCGTCACAGTCGCGGTGAGGATGGCGAGCGACGCGAGTCGGTGAGCGAACATGAGTACTGGCTCCTTAATAGAATTGAAAAATCTAGCACCTTGCGTAGGACAGATCAGCAGACTGGGTTCCAAAGCCCAACCGGAGCTAAACGCGACAAATCCGAAGGCATGGACTTTGGTTGCTACGATTATAGAAAACGTAGCATGATTTGTCGTGACGGTCATCACATACGTTTTTTAGAATCGTATACGTTTCTGAGAGGAGAAATGTTGATGCGTGGACGAACATGCATTTTGCTAATGTGCATCGCTACGACCGCTCTGCAAGGGACGCCTGTTGCGGTTTCACAACCGGCACAGCGCGAAGCTTTCGCAGTCCCGCTGGACTGCGCAAACGGAGATTGCCCATTGCTGCGGGGAGTCCCGCAAACTGCGGGCATGCGGAGTGGATTCGTGCGCCTGGCGCCGGGGCAGAAGGTGGGCCGTCACTCCACAGCGAAGAACGAGGAAACACTTGTCGTCCTGCATGGCCAAGGAGAAGCACTGCTGGACGACGGAAAGAAACTCATGTTTACGGCGCCGGCCATCGTGTACATCCCGCCACAAACGCATCACGATGTGCTCAACACAGGTAAGGAGAAACTGGAATATGTGTATGTAGTGACGCCGGCAGAAGGGCAGTAGACTGGTTCGCCCCGATTCGTTTTACAGCCCCAACTCCTCGATCGATTCCTGCATTGTATCCTCCAACCCGAAGAGGATTAACCGAGAGCCGTCTTCGAAATCAAAACGAATGGCCGATTCGTAGCGGAGACGGAATGGAAATGCCGCATCGGCTGGCATGGAGACCATGTCCCCAAATCTTCGCTGAGTTGTCGCAAAAAGGTCAAACGACAAGGCCGAGCCTGTCGTTTCGAGTTCGGAACGAACACACCAGAACCTGCCATCAAGCGACGGGCGGAGGCGTCCACGCAGCAGTGAACCTGGTCCACAAGGAGAAGTCAAGATCGCCTGCAACGGGGCGTTTTCGGCCTGAAATCCGCGCAGCAGGTCGCTGGCTTCCTTCATGGAAATCGTTACCGTGGAATCTGCTCGCTGATGCGCCTGGGTTGAACCTCTAACCAGCGCGTTTTGAAAGGCATAATTCTCATGCATGGCGCCCTCCTGATGGGAACTCCACGGCAAGTTCACATAAGAGACTGTAGCACGATCCTGAGAATGGTAGCATGATTATGTGATTGAGGGAGCGGCGCCACTCGTGTCTTCTTCATATGGAATCCGTCCCACATGAGGTAGTCAATGTCCCGCAACGTCCGAACTGCCGGTACCGGCGTCAAGAGCAGAATCGTTGGCATCTATATGGTTCTGCTTGCCTTCAATGGGGCTGCCTGGCTCTGGGCGTTCATGGCCTTTCGCCATTTTCCGCTGCTGTTGGGGACGGCTTTCCTGGCCTATAGTTTTGGCCTGCGCCACGCCGTCGATGCCGACCATATCGCTGCCATCGACAACGTAACCCGCAAGCTGATGCAGGACGGCAAGCGCCCAGTTGCGATTGGATTCATGTTCTCGCTGGGGCACTCGACGATTGTGGTCATTGGATCGGCGGCCATCGCTCTGGCAACTGTTTTCCTTCAGAACCGGATTGAAGCCATCAAAAACGTCGGCAGTGTTGTCGGCACACTGGTCTCCACGCTTTTTCTTTTTGGGATAGCGTTCGCCAACCTTTTGGTATTGCGCTCGGTCTACAAGGCATTCTCGCGTGTGCGCAGGGGACTGCCTTACGTCGAGGAGGATCTCGACCTGTTGCTTGCGGGAGGAGGCTTCCTTGCCCGCATTTTCCGCCCGGTGTTCGCCCTGATCCGCTCGAGTTGGCAAATGTATCCCCTCGGCATTCTTTTCGGGCTGGGTTTCGATACGGCCACCGAGATCGGATTGCTCGGTATCTCTGCATCGCAAGCGTCGAATGGCCTTCCCATCTGGTCGATCATGGTCTTCCCTGTTCTTTTCGCGGCAGGCATGTCGTTGATCGACACCACGGACAATATCCTGATGCTTGGTGCTTACGGTTGGGCGTTCGTCAAGCCCATCCGAAAACTCTATTACAACCTCACCATTACCTCGGTTTCTGTGTTTGTGGCCTTCGCTGTGGGTGGCATCGAGGCGCTTGGATTGCTTGCCGGACAGTTCGGTCTGAGTGGTTTCTTCTGGGAGATAGTGCGCAAGCTCAACGACAACTTCGGTATGCTCGGCTACTGCATCATTGCGCTGTTCGCGGCCAGTTGGATCCTTTCGCTTGCAATTTACAAGTGGAAGCGATTCGACGAGGTTGCGCTGGAGGGAAATATCAATGCCGCAGATCTTTCGGCGGGGGACTAAACCGAAAGCGCGCTTTATGGGAATGCCTCGCAGTTGCGGGATCGTCCAGAGAAATAGCCGAAACCAAGCAACCATGCCTATTCTCACTCGGAACCGCGCTCCGGAAGCGCGGCAACGCTCTGCCCGGAGGAGAGCAACGTCGTCTCGATGCCCGCTTCGGCGAACATAGCCTCCGAAAGCGGTGGACGGCCCCAGCGCTCGTTATCGCTGGGCGTGAAGACGATGCGCGCAATGCCGGACTGAACGATCACCGCCGCGCATTGTGGGCACGGCATGTAGGGAGTCACGTAAAGTGTGCAGCCGCGAATATCCTGACGGGCTGAAAGAACCGCGTTGACCTCCGCGTGAAGGATTGTCGGATACTTGATCTCGCGGTTTTCCAACCGCTCCGCGCTGTCGGCAATTCCTTGTGGAAATCCGTTGAAGCCAACCGAGACCACAAACTTGCCCCGCGCGATGACCGCACCGACCTGGGAACTGGGATCTTTGCTCCAACTTGCCACCAACCGCGCCATCTCCATGAATCTGTGGTCCCATTTCTCCGTGTGCGTCATTTCGTTCTCTCCCAACTAAGACATCCGGTGACTCGAAGGATTCACCCATGAAAAATGTCCAGGCTTTGCTAGACCTGAGTCTAATTTCTCACAGTGAGGCTGGCATTCATGCCAACGGGAGCGGGGAGGAGCGCCTCACCAGGCGCTTGGGCGGAATAGATGCGGATTTCCACAGTAACCGCAACGGGTACGCCTTGCGCCCGGCATGTATCCAAGATATAGTGGTTTCACTTTGTGGTTTTTTGCGTGTTGACGCAAAGCTAAGATGGGAATCCGGTGTGAATCCGGAGCTGCCCCGCAGCGGTAAGCAGGAACGAACGCCCACCATGGCACTGACCGAAAAACGGTTGGGAAGCTGGGCCAGTAGGCAGCCTGCAAGTCCGAAGACCTGCCACAGAGACATTCGCTTACGCCTCCGAGGGGGGGGCGAGGTGGCAGCGTTTCCCCATGCGTCCCACACCCGGCGCATGACAAGCTGGCGACTCGCATTTCTTCTTCCGAGGCCAAGGAGTTTCTCCATGGCCGCTCCCGCATCCCATTCGCCGGTCTTGCCAGGCTTCCCCGAGCCGGAATTATCCCCCACCATGCATGTTCGCAAGCGAAACGGCGCACTCGAGCCGGTCGACGTGAACAAGATCGTTCGCGCTGTTCAGCGCTGCGCACACGGCCTGCAACATGTCGATGTCATTCGCGTTGCCTCAAAGACCATCGGGGGACTCTATGACGGCGCCAGCACGCGGGAACTCGACACCATCTCCATCGATACTGCCGCCTCGCTCATCGCCGAGGAGCCACAGTACTCGCGCCTCGCGGCCCGTCTGCTGATGGGCACTATCGTCAAAGAGGTCTCGTTGTTCAATATCTACTCGTTTTCGCAGTCCGTGGAATATGGCTTTGCAAGCGGGCTCATCAGTCAGGCCACCATGGACTTCGTCCGCTTCTACAAGCGGAAATTGAATGATGCCATTGACGACGAGAACTCCGGTCGGTTCGAGTATTTTGGCCTGCGGACGGTCTACGACCGCTACTTGCTGCGCGACCCTGAGTCGCGCCGGGTCATCGAGACGCCACAGCAGTTCTTCCTGCGCGTGGCCTGCGGCCTGGCGAAGACGCCGCAGGAAGCAATTGAGTTTTACCGGCTGATCTCGTCACTATCCTATCTGCCGTCGTCACCGACGCTGTTCAACTCCGGTACGCGCCATGCGCAGATGTCTTCCTGCTACTTGCACGACTCTCCGGAGGATTCTCTGGACAGCATCTATGACACCTACAAGGATGTGGCTCTATTGTCGAAATTTTCTGGCGGCATCGGACTGGCCTTCCATCGGGTACGATCCGAGGGCTCACTGATTCGTGCCACCAATGGACTCTCCAACGGCATTGTTCCCTGGCTGCGGACATTGGACAGCTCGGTCACTGCCGTCAATCAGGGCGGCAAGCGCAAGGGCGCGTGCTGCGTCTACCTTGAGCCATGGCATGCGGATATCCAGCAATTTCTTGAGTTGCGCGACAACACCGGCGATGCGGCACGCCGAACGTACAACCTGAATCTAGCCAACTGGATTCCCGATCTGTTCATGCGCCGCGTGGAGGCGGACGCGCATTGGTCGCTTTTCGATCCGAAGGATGTGCCAAGTTTTCCCGATCTCTACGGTGAGGAATTTGACCGGGCCTATGAAGAGGCCGAGGCGAAAAAGCTCTACAAATCGCAGATCAAGGCGCGCGATCTCTACGCCCGCATGATGCGCACGCTAGCCGAGACCGGCAATGGATGGATGACCTTCAAGGATGCGACGAACCTGAAGTGCAACCAGACGGGCAAGTTGGGCAACGTGGTTCATCTATCGAATCTGTGCACCGAAATCACCGAGGTGAGTGCAACGGACCAGACCGCGGTCTGCAATCTTGGCTCGATCAATCTTGCGCGACATGTGACCCGTGTTGAGGATGGGACATCGCGCTTTGACTTTGCCAAGTTGACCGAGACAGTCGCAATCGCTGTGCCGATGCTCGACCGAGTTGTCGATATCAACTACTATCCCATCGAAAAAGCTGCGAGATCCAATGCCCGCTGGCGTCCGGTCGGGCTGGGACTAATGGGATTGCAGGATGTGTTTTTCCAGTTGCGCCTGCGCTTCGACTCACCTGAGGCTCTGGAACTCTCTACGCGGATTCAGGAGGAGGTCTACTACGCCGCGCTCGAAGCGTCGTGCCGTCTGGCTGAGGAACTCGGACCTCATGAAAGCTTCGCGGAGACACGGCTTGATCAGGGCAAGTTCCAATTCGATCTCTGGGGTGTGGTTCCTCCGGATACGGCCAGATGGGAGCTGTTGCGCAACCGAATTCTCAAGAGCGGCCTGCGCAACTCATTGTTGATCGCGATTGCGCCGACGGCGACGATTGCCTCCATCACCGGTTGCTACGAATGCATCGAACCGCAGATTTCCAATCTCTTCAAGCGTGAGACGCTCTCGGGAGAGTTCCTCCAAGTAAATCGCTATCTCGTCGATGACCTGAAGAGGCTCAATCTATGGAACGATTCCATGCGAGTCCGATTGAAGACTGCCGAAGGATCGGTCCAGGGAATTGAAGAGCTTCCTGAAGACCTTCGCCAACTCTACCGCACGGTGTGGGAATTGCCGATGCGTGCGCTCATCGATATGGCAGCCGCTCGCAACGCGTACATCGATCAATCGCAGTCCCTCAACCTGTTCGCCGAGTCCCCCAATATCGGAAAGCTGAGTTCCATGTATATGTACGCATGGAAGAAGGGCCTGAAGACGACCTACTACCTTCGTTCCCGGCCGGCAACGAAGATCGCTATGACCACCGTTTCCCACGCGGGTCGAACCGCGAAAGCTCCGGTAGCTCCTGCCGAAGCCATCGCTTGCTCGCTGGAAAATCCGGGATCCTGCGAAGCCTGCCAATAGTTCCGCTGCATGGACTGCCAACAGTCCAGAAATGAGAAGCCATGCCTCCCGCCGAGAAGTCTTTGCTGAATACCTCATCAGTTGAATTGCCGGAAAGAATCCTCGATCCAGGCCTTTGCCTTACTCTTCGTCCAATGCGCTATCCGGTCTTCTATGAAATGTACAAGGACGGGATCAAGAACACCTGGACCGTCGATGAGATCGACTTCCAGACCGACTTGTCCGACCTGAAACAGAAGTTCACGCCGGCCGAGACGCATGCCATCCAGCGCTTAGTGGCCTTTTTCGCGACCGGCGACAGCATCGTATCGAACAACCTGGTTCTGAATCTTTACAAACACATCAACTCGCCCGAGGCGCGGCTCTACCTGTCGCGCCAGCTCTTCGAAGAGGCCGTGCACGTGCAGTTCTACCTGACCCTGCTCGACAACTACGTCCCCGATGCGGATGAGCGCGCCGCGGCCTTTGCCGCAGTGGAGAATATCCCGTCGATTGCGAAGAAGGCCGAGTTTTGCATGAAGTGGATTGACTCCATCCAGGAACTAGACCGGATTGAAACGCGCGCGCAGCGCCGCGAGTTTCTGCTCAATCTCATTTGCTTCGCATCCTGCATCGAGGGCCTGTTCTTCTTCGGGGCCTTCGCCTATGTCTACTTCTTCCGCTCAAAAGGTCTCCTGCATGGTCTGGCCGCGGGCACCAACTGGGTCTTTCGCGACGAGAGCTGCCACATCGACTTTGCCTATGAGGTGGTTCGAATCGTACGCAGCCAGGAGCCGGATTTGTGGGATGCCGAATTCGAGAAGCAGATCGTACAGATGCTCGCCGATGCAATCGATGCCGAAGCCCAGTTTGCCGAGGATCTGCTTTCGGGCGGCGTTGCCGGGCTCTCGATTCGAGAGATGCGCCAATATCTTGGCTTTGTGGCCGACTCGCGCTTGCGGCGGCTAGGGATCGAGCCCGCATTCCGCTGTTCCAATCCGTTTCCATTCATGGAGCTTCAGGATGTGCAGGAACTGACGAACTTCTTCGAGCGCCGAGTCTCCGCTTATCAGGTATCTGTGCCAGGAGAAGTCGCGTTCAACGAGGATTTCTAGTGGCGGAGCCGGACTTGGGAAAGGAATGAAATGAGTCATTGGCATCGGCCTCCTAAGGTCATCTCCGTGCGTGGGCTGATTCAGCGTTGCGCAAAATGCGTTGTGATCGATCGTGCTGTCGAGGCATCATGCTCATCTGTGAAAGCACTCTCTGCCGAAGTCATGAAGGTGGAGGAGATGGACCCGGCGGGCAAACTCTCCCTGGCCGACATTGTTCGGCTTTGCCAGGAAATGCGTGCTGTGCTGATCACTTCGAACTCCGAAGTTCTTGCTGCGCTGATGGCGGAAAGCAAAGCGCCATGGGGTGCGATTCTGTTCCCAGTGGACTGTGAGCAGCAGGCGGACGGATTGCGGAGACTGACGGCAAACCAACTAAATGTGAGATCAGGCGGCGATTTGGATTTCATGATCGCGAGCTGCCAGCAGAACAGGATGATTGTGGATATGCGCCAATCGCGACCGACGATTGGTGTCTACTTTTCTGCTTCTCGATGTCACGCAAGCAATTGCTGATACGAGTGTTATCGACGATGAGGGCCGTAGAGAGGCGGCCAATGGCCGTGGGTTGGCATGGTACCATGAAAACACTTTGGGGTGTTTGCTGAGTACTTCAGCAAAGAAAAGGGAAGCGGGTGAGAATCCCGCACGGTCCCGCCACTGTAAGCAGCGAGTTCGTCGCAACTGATGCCACTGTTCCAAAAGGGATGGGAAGGCTGCGACGGTCGATGACCTGCAAGTCAGGAAACCTGCCTCGAAAGTGAATATGCGCCCCGCTTCGGTGAAAGGCGGAAGGCGAATCGAGGACGGTTTCGAGCTTTAACTCTCCTCCTTTTCGGTCCTCCTTCCTTCCAATCTATTGAGGCGTTGCGCACCTTTGTACTTTGAGGCGTGGACTCCTCGACGATGCTTACTTTAGTGATTGGCGGCGCCCGTAGCGGCAAAAGCAGGTTCGCAGAATCTCTTTGTCTTCATTCGCCCAAGGTTGCGTACATAGCAACCGCCAAGGCCAATGACGAAGAGATGCGTGCCCGCATTGCGCGGCATCGCCAAGATCGACCGGCGCATTGGGATACCTTCGAAGAGCCATTGGCAATCGCACAACTCCTGCGCAAATTACGGCAGGAGTATGACGTTCAGCTTTTGGACTGCCTCACCGTGTGGCTGAGCAATTCGCTCTTTCACTATCGCCGCCAATCGTCAAAAGACATTGAAGACAAAGTGCTCACGCAACTCGATGAAATCGTCGGCGCGGCAGCCGGCATTCATCTGGTTGTCGTAGCCAATGAAGTGGGCAATGGAATTGTTCCCGCCACAAAGGTTGGGCGCATCTTCCGTGACCTGCAAGGTTTGGCCAACCAGCGCATCGCCGCTGCCGCCGACCGTGTCTTGCTGACGATTGCCGGTATTCCGATTCAAATCAAGCCGCTCACGAGCGGAATTCCCATGTTCCCGGAGAGACCCGAATGAAATGGACGTCAATTGTAAAAAACAGCGTGTGCTTGTTTGCACTGACCAGCGCGATAGCCTGGGCGCAAGGAAGCATTAGTATCGGCGGTGTAGTCAAGGACCCAGATGGAGCCGTAGTTGCAGGCGCGTCAGTAAGTCTGATATCGCAAGACAACACCACCCGAGTGCTGGCGATCAGCGACCAGCGCGGGCATTACGAATTCGACCACCTTTCCCAGGGCAGATACCTGCTTTCAGTAACTGCAAATGGAATGGAATCCTCTCTAGCTCGTGTCGTCGATACTACAGCCGGCCCACAAGCAAACGTGGACCTGCAACTACGCCTGCTCGCGGTAACGACAAGCGTCTCCGTCACGGCATCCGGTACGGCGCAGACCTCCGATGAGACCGCAAAATCGGTTTCCGTGGTGGACTCCGAAACCATTGAAAATCTGGACACGAATACGGTTGCCGATTCCCTGAATTACGTGCCAGGCTTGCGGGTCCAGGAACAAGGTGGTCCTGGCGGACTCGTCTCGATCAAGACTCGTGGACTTCGCGACCAGGATACGGCCGTATTGGTGGATGGATTCCGTTTGCGAGATGCGTCCGCGATCACCTCGGATGCTTCCTCGATTTTTCAGGATCTGCTTCTGACGGATACCGACCGGATTGAGGTTCTTCGCGGCACAGGCTCGTCCCTCTACGGCACGGATGCTACGGGCGGCGTCATCAACGTTATTACCGGCACTGTAGGTGGAAAGACGCGCGGTTCTGTTCTCTTGGAAGGTGGGTCCATGACTACCTTTCGAGGCCGCGCCGGGATCTCTGGTTCGGCACTGAACAGCAAACTGGGATATAGCGCAGGTATCGCTCATCTCAATGTTGTTCACGGCCTTGATGGAAGCTTGCCGGACAGGACCAGCGGCGCTCAGGGAAGATTCGATTATGCCCCCGGTAGCCAGACTCACATCGCAGGCAGGCTCTTTGTGCTCGATTCGTACGGGCTCATGGCGCAGAGCCCTTCCGCGCTCCCCTCAGCGTCAAGCACCGGAGTCACGAATGCTGTAGCACTCTCAGCTTCGCAGTTGCGCTTGTATGAGAATGGAACGCCCATCAAGTCGCTGAGCCTTGGTAATGCGAACTTCATCCCCGACTATGATGATCCCGACTCCACTCGTGCGGCCCGCATCTACTCCGGCGCACTGACCGTGAGTTCTCATCCCAGCGATTCTCTATCTTTGGCAGCAAACTACCAGGGGCTCTATACACATCGTAACTTCACGAACGGCCCTGCCGGCATTGGCTACCAGCCGTATGGCGGCAAGGAAATCGATCTCTACGACGGTCTCATTCATACTGCATCGGGACGGCTCGATTGGCGGCTGGGGAAGCATCAGCTGATCAACGCGGGTTATGAGTTCGAGAATGAGAACTACCAGGAAAACACGACCATGCCGAGTGCGGCCGACAACTACAGTACCAATGTCTCGCAGCGCTACAACGCGTTCTTCGCACAAGATCAGGTTTACCTGCTGGACGGGCGTCTTCAATTGGCTGCATCCTATCGGAGTCAGTTCTTCAATCTGGGCCAGCCTACCTTTGTGCCGGCGAGCGGGAGCCCCTATGCAGGATTGAAACTGAACTCGCCACCGACTTCGAATACTTGGGACGCTTCCTCCGCATATCTGTTCCGCCAGTCTGGCACCAAACTGCGCGCCCATGTCGGAACCGGATACCGCGCGCCTTCTCTCTATGAGCGTTTCGGCACGTACTACGACAGCTATTACGGATACTCGAACTATGGAGATCCAGAGCTTCAGCCCGAACGGACAATCGCTGGCGACGGTGGAATCGATCAGAAATTCTGGAATGGGCGCGCCGAGGCGTCGGCGACCTATTTCTACACCCGGCTGCGCAAAGTGATTTTCTTCAGCGAGTCACTTTCTTCAACCGATCCGTATGGCCGATACATCGGCTACACAAACACGAACGGTGGAATCGCGCGCGGCGTCGAATCCAGTTTTGCCATCACGCCTGTACGAAAGCTGAATGTGCGCGCCTCCTACACCTTCAATAACGCGCGAGAAACCACACCCTCGGTTGCTCACATCTATCAAACCTTCCGAATCCCCGATCATCAGTTTTCGCTGCTGGTGACAGGACAGCTTACGCCGTCATTCTCCGTCGTCTTCGGAACGGTGCTCACCAGCAATTATCTGGACCCGGTGTACAACTCAGCAACCTACTCGAGCCAAGCTTTCCGGTTCCCGGGCCAGCGCAAAGGGCAACTCGGCGCCGACTACCGTCGCTCGCTCGGGGAATCGCGCGCTGTTCGCCTCTTCGTCAACGTCAACAATGCATTCAACCAGGCGTATTACGAAAGCGGCTACCGTACGCCAGGGGCAACAGCGATGAGTGGCTTGCAATTTGACTTCTAATGCATCGAAAGCCTCAAGTATGGTTCCTTTCGATTCTTCTGTGGGCGGTCGCGGCGTTCGCTGCGCCGCCGCAGAGGATCGTCTCTGTTTCTCCAACTCTTACTGAGATTCTTTACGGACTCGGCGTCTTCGATCGAGTTGTTGGCGTAACCGACTTCTGCACCTATCCGCCGGAAGCGATGACAAGAACTCACGTGGGCGGCTGGTCTGACCCCAATCTTGAACGTATCGTCAGCCTTCATCCGGATCTGGTGGTCTTGACGGAGGGTCAGACACCAACCCTTGAATTCAACCTGCGTAAACTTGGGATAAACTCCGTCAAAACCAGAAGCCAGACTGTTGCCGACGTGTTCACGGCGATCGGCGAAGTTGGGCGGGCGGTTGGCAAAGAGCACGAAGCGCAAGAGCTGATTCGCTCAACGCAGACTGCGCTGGATAAAGTGCGCAAGCGAACCTCCGGCACATTGAGGCCAACCGTGGTCATCGCCGTTGACCGCGCTCCTGGGAGCCTGCGCGACCTTTATATTGCAACACAGGGAAGCTATCTGGCGGATCTCGTCGAGATGGCTGGTGGGCATGTCGTGGCTCCTCCAACGCAAAGCGGCTACAGCAAAATCAACAAAGAAACTCTGGTCGCCCTCAATGCCGACATCGTACTGGAGTTGCGGCCGGGCTCTCTGGCCAAAGACGCACATAACGCGCACTCCGATTGGGAAGAGCTTCCGGCATTGAAGGCTGTGAAGAATCATAAAGTCTACGAGTTGACCGAGGATTTTATTCCGCACAACTCGCAACGGGTCGCCAAAACGGTTGTTCTGCTGGCGCACATTCTGCATCCGGAGATCCCGCTCCGCGAATTGGAGACTCCATGACGGCGCCGATCCTCGAAGCGCGAGAGTTGAGATTCGTATATCCTCACTCCAAGCCCCTTATCGATGGCTTCTCGGTTGCGATCCTGCCGGGAGCCCTGTGCGCCATTATCGGCCCCAACGGCGGCGGAAAGTCCACGCTGATTCGATTACTGGCAGGCGTCCTCAAACCGGCATCGGGCGAGGTGTTGTTTCGCGGCCGTAGCTTTGAAAAGACGCCCAGGCGGGAGATCGCCAGGCGGCTGGCATACGTTCCTCAATCCTGGTCGATGGTGTTTCCCTTCACTGCGCTGGAAGTTGTTCTGACGGGACGAAGTCCACACAGGCTGCCATTCCGCTTGGAGAATAGAGAAGACTGCGAGATCGCCATGGAGGCTCTCGCGCTGGTAGAAGCATCGCATCTTGCCGAGCGTCCCGTCACCGCACTTTCGACTGGCGAACAGCAGTTGGTGGCAGTAGCTCGGGCACTGGCGCAAAAGCCTGAATGTCTCCTGCTCGATGAGCCCTCTGCCTCACTCGATCTGCGGCATCGCGTGGCGCTGATGCGCACGCTGACGCGTCTGCGGGACAACCTCGACCTGTCCATTTGCGTGGTCACGCACGATTTGCACTTGATCGATGGCGCTTTTGACAGGGTTCTGGCGCTAAGCGACGGCCGTCTGGTGGTGGATGATCGTCCGGAAAGAGTGCTCAACGATCTTGCGCTTGCCCGCGTGTATGAAGACCCAAGCATTCGCACAAAAACCGTGGAAGGAAGAACGCTCGTATGGTGCGAATAGCCACTGTTCTTGCGGGAAAATCGAAATCCATCGCTGTTCGACTCTTGCGGGTCGTGCTGCTGCTTTCGTTTATTCTCGCCCTGGTCGCAATCGGCGCAGCTTGCATCGGGACCGAATCGATTGACTTTTCCCGCGTGTATTCCGATCCGACGATGCACACGCTGTTCTTCGAACTTCGATTTCCGCGTGTCGTCATGGCGGCGATGATCGGAGGTTCACTGGCGATTGTCGGGGCCGCATTGCAAGCGCTTTTTCGCAATCCTTTGGCCGACCCCTTCATTCTGGGAGTTTCCGGCGGTGGCGCCGTGGGCGCCAGCATCGCCATCGCGTTCGGCATCGACCGGCTCTTCGCAGGAATACCGTTTCTCTTCCTCTCGGCATTTCTTGGTTCTCTTCTCGCGGTTTTCCTTGTGTACCAAATCGCGCACGCCGGACGTTCGATTCTTCCAGGCGCGCTGCTTCTCGCCGGAGTTGCCGTCAACCTGATCGCTTCGGCCGCGGTGATTACGATTCAATTTCTTGCCGACCCGAATCGCGCCCACCAGATTCTGCGATGGACGGCGGGAAGCCTCGATGTCGTTGGATTTGCAACCATCCGGCACATGGCGCTGTTTCTCATCCCTTCCTGGATCGCATTGTTGGCGATGGCCGATAAACTTCATTTGCTCGCCATTGACGAGGATACAGCCACCACGCTCGGAGTGAACGTGAAGCGCAGCGAGTTGGTGATTCATCTGCTCTGTTCGTTGCTGGTCGCGGTCACCGTCGCGGTAGGCGGTTCGGTTGGTTTTGTTGGCCTCATTGTGCCTCACGCCATTCGGCTCCTGTTTGGTGAAGATCTTCGCATCGTGCTTCCTGGTTCACTGCTGCTCGGCGCATCCTTTCTGGTTGCCGCCGACACGGTTGCGCGCACCGCGCTCGGCTCGACGGAATTGCCGGTAGGCGCGGTCACGGCATTGCTGGGCGGCCCCGTGTTCCTGTTCCTGCTGCGCAGACGGCAGAGGTATTCCGCTCTATGAACAGCGAGCACGGTCACCGTACTCCCGCCCTGATGGTGCTGGGTACAGGCTCCCATGTCGGCAAATCGATCCTCACAGCAGCTCTCGGCCGCATCTTCTCGAATGCCGGCTATCGCGTTGCTCCGTTCAAGGCGCAGAACATGTCGCTGAACTCCGCGGCGACTCCTGACGGACGTGAGATCGGACGCGCTCAGGCTCTTCAGGCGGAAGCCTGCAGGGTGGCTGCCTGCGCGGAGATGAACCCGGTGCTGATCAAGCCCTCCTCGGATGCGTCTTCTCAGATCGTTGTACTTGGAAAAGTGTGGGGACAGGTAAGCGCCGCTGATTATCATACGAAGCGCGTTGAAGACCTGTTTCCATGCGTGCTGGAGAGCTACCGCAAACTCGCTGCAGAACACGAAATCATCGTAATCGAGGGAGCCGGTTCTCCCGCGGAAATCAATCTTCGCGAGCACGACATTGTGAACATGCGCATGGCTCACGCGGCCAACGCTGTCTGTCTCTTGATCGGAGACATCGATCGTGGGGGTGTATTCGCTTCGCTGTTCGGAACAATGGAACTCCTGGAAGAGCATGACCGGCGGATGATTCGCGGTTTTGCGATCAATAAATTCCGTGGCGATCAATCGCTGCTGGAACCGGGAATTCGCATGATGGCTCCACGAATGGCCATTCCGTGTGTGGGTGTTATTCCCTATTTGCACAATCTTGATCTGGACGAGGAAGACGGCGTCAGCCTGGAAGACCGCCGCACTGTTGCAAAGCAGTGGAAGCTACAAAATGACGATTCCTGTTCCAGCCGGCTCATCCGCATCGGCGTGGTGGCGTTCCCACATCTCGCCAATTTCACTGACTTCGACCCGCTCGCCGCTGAGCCATCTGTTTCTCTTGCCTACGTGGAGCGACCGGAAGATGTCGCAGCTGCGGATGTTGTAATACTTCCAGGCAGCAAGCAGACGCTTCAGGATCTGGACTGGCTGCGGCGTTGTGGATTCGATCGCGCCCTCCGCGAGGCCACCCAACAAGGAAAACCGCTGATCGGCATCTGCGGCGGTTTTCAAATGCTCGGACAATCCATTGAAGATCCGCAAGGGATGGAGAGCAACGGTCTCCCAGCTTCGAGCAAAGGTCTGGGGCTTCTTCCGATTCGCACGACTCTCGATACGGAGAAGACAACTCGACGGATAACCGGCACATGCCATGCCGCAGTATTTGGCCAACCCGTAATTGCCGATTCTTTTCATGGCTACGAGATTCACCTTGGTGAAACTTGTTACGGAGACAATCCGGGAAGATTTGCCGTCATCCAGCGCGAGAGCGAGCAAAACTCGAATGAGGATGGCGCAGTCAGCTCAAACGGACGAATCTTCGGCACCTACATTCACGGCCTTTTTGACGATGATCAGTTCCGCCACACATTCCTGGACACCGCGCGAGTGGCCTGTGGACTATGGAGACCGGCAGATTATGCCTACGTTGCCCGCGACAGGGATCAACGCCTGGATCGCCTCGCCGAACATGTGATGCAATCCTTGGACATCGGCCAGATCGCCGGTTGGCTGGGCCTCGATCCCAAGCGGTTCGAGGAGATGCAATGATCAAAGCCTGGAAGCTGGCGGCGGCCTATGCACTCGACTGGATTGTCGGTGATCCCGAGGCGTTGCCTCATCCAGTTCGCCTGATCGGCTCTGTGATCGACAGGGGCCACAAGCAGTTCTTGTCACGCCACTGCAACCCTGCGTGTGAGTGGGCGAAAGGCGCAGCGCTTTCGACGGCCGTCGTTGGAACGACCGCATTGCTTGGACGCGCCGTTTCCGGAACAAACGTTCTATGCGAGGTATTCCTGGCCGCGACAACACTGGCAACAAGAAATCTGCTCGACGAGGCAAGTAATGTCTTGAATGCTCTCGACGCCGGGGAACTGGGACTCGCTCGTGCACGGCTGAGTCGGATCGTGGGGCGGGACACGGCGAATCTGACGGAGAGTGAAATCGCACGTGCCGTCATCGAGACCCTGGCCGAAAGCACTTGCGACGGGATCGTGGCTCCCATGTTTTATCTGGCTCTGGGCGGTGTTCCGGCCGCACTGGCCTATAAGGCGGTAAACACTCTCGATTCGATGATTGGACATCGCGAACCTCCGTATACCTACTTTGGCCGATTCGCTGCCAGGATGGATGACGTGTGCAATCTGCTGCCAGCGCGCATTGCAGCTGCGTCGATTGTTTTGGCTGCTCCGCTGGCCGGCGAACTTGGACCGGCGCGCAGGACTTGGCAAGCCGAAGGGGCTCATCACGCAAGTCCCAACGCTGGACAAGTGGAAGCAGCCATGGCAGGTGCGCTCGATGTGCAACTTGGGGGCACAAATTTCTATGATGGGACTCCTTCCCACGGATGCATCTTGAACGAAGTTGGCAGGCGCGCCGATTGTGAAAGGGCGCGAGCAGCGATCCGGGTGGTGGCCATCGCGTCGGCACTGACCTTCGCCGCGGCCTTCGCGTGCTGCCTTTGGAGCGATCTGCGAAGGAACAAGGACACGCCCAATGCATGAAGTGGAAGTTCACGGCGGAAATGTCTCGAAGGTCGCGGCCGATTACGGTGTTGCCGCCAATTCCTTGCTGGACTTCAGCGCCAATATCAATCCTCGGGGACTCCCGTCCCGAGCGTTGGGGCAACTGAGACGAGCAGCGGAAAACCTGAGCTTCATCTCGGCGTATCCTGAACCCTCTTACCGGGAGCTTCGCATTGCCCTGGCCGAGAGGGAGAAGATTTCTCCCGATGCAATTCTGATTGGCGAAGGCGCGGATGCCTTGATTGGCGCAACTCTGCGTGCTATCCGGCCCGCTCGCTGCATGATTCCGATGCCAGCTTTCAGCGAATATGCGCGGGCTTGTGCGACTGCCGATGCGCAGGTTGAAAGCTTTCAGCTTGATTGGAAAAGCAATTTCTTGGTAGTCGAAAAGGACTATGTCGAACGACTCCGCGAAAGCGCGTGCGATTGCGCCATCCTTAACAACCCGCACAACCCCACCGGAACATCCTTGAGCCGAAAATCCGTGATTGGCTTGGCGAAGCATGTGCGCGCAGCCGGGGCCTTTTTCCTGATTGATGAAGCGTTTATCGACTATATGCCTGGTCAGACGGCTATATCATATGCCTCGACAACGCCTGGCATCGTGGTCATCAGATCACTGACGAAGTTCTTTGGCTGTCCCGCGCTGCGAGTAGGATATGCGGTCGGGCTGCCTGAAACCCTGCGTGCCATCGCTCGATTCCTGCCCACATGGCCAGTAACGACCTTGGCGGCATATGCGCTTGAAAAGGCTATTCGCGATCAGCCATATACTGAGAAAAGCCTGGTCGCAAATCAGAAGGAGCGGGCGAAACTTGCCCAGTCTCTGCGGGGTCTTGGCGCGCATGTCATTCCGTCTGCGGCGAACTTCCTTCTGATTCGTCTGCGGGAGGATTGGCCGGACAGTTCGGCGACACGCGAGTATTTGATTCGCCATCATCTCATTCTGGTGCGCAGTTGCGATTCATTCATCGGCCTTGAGAAGGGCCGCTATATCCGCGTCGCAGTACGCACGGCGCGCGATAACAGACTTCTTGTGGAGGGACTACGAAAGCTGTGGAAGAGTCCAAGGCTTCAAACGAATTAGTCATTCTTGAAACGTTGCGGCGGATTGAGCCGATTGATTCGCGCCTGTTGGAACAGGCCGCCGAGCGGCAGCGTCATCTCACCAAGCCCGAGGGCAGCCTTGGCCGGCTGGAAGAGGTGGCGAATCGCTGTTTTGCTATCTTCGGCGGCCAGATGCCTTCCGTGCCTAAGGCGCGCATCGTGGTCTTTGCTGGAGACCACGGCGTATGCGCCGAGGGTGTGAATCCTTATCCACAAGCGGTTACCACGCAGATGGTATTGAACTGCCTTCAAGGCGGAGCGGCTATCAACTGCCTCGCTCGAGTGGGGAACATAGGCCTCAGAATTGTCGATGTCGGTGTGATTGGCCCTCTGCCTGATCATCCAGAGCTGGCAAGGCGAAACGTGGCGCGCGGGACCGCGAACTTCTGCACAGGCCCGGCAATGACGAGCCAGGAGCTATACGCTGCTCTTCGCGTGGGCATCGAGATGGCGAACGATGCCGTGAACGATGGGTGCGAGCTTCTTGGGTTCGGCGAGTTCGGCATCGGGAACACGACTTCGGCAAGCGCGGTTACGGCCGCACTGACAGGGCTACCAGCGAAAGAAGTAGTGGGACGCGGAACCGGTGCCGACGACGATTGTCTGCGCCGGAAGATTTCAGCGGTCGAGCGGGGACTCGCGCTGCACGCCGAGCACGCAGGAGATCCGCTTGAGGTTCTGAGAAGACTTGGCGGATTCGAGATCGCCGCCATGTGTGGATTCTGTCTGGGAGCCGCGGCCAACCACCGTCCCGTTCTCACAGATGGCCTGATCGCAACCTCCGCGGCAGCGCTTGCCGTGCGGATGAGGCCGGAAGCAAAAGACTATTTGTTCGCAGCTCATGCTTCTACTGAGCCAGGACATCGAGCGCTCTTGCAGCAGATTGGCCAGAAGCCGCTTCTGCAACTCGATCTGCGTCTCGGCGAAGGAACCGGAGTCGCGTTGGCGATGAAGCTGGTCGAGGGGGCGGTTGCAGCCTTCAATGGCATGGCTACATTTGAATCGGCTGCCGTGTCGGACAAAGAGACTGAAAGCACAAAATGAAATCCCTTCTAGCCAGTATTGCGTTCTGTACCCGCATCCCGATCCGCCTTGCATTTACCACAGAAGAAGTGGGGAGGGCCGCTCTCTGGTTTCCCGTGGTGGGCGCCTTGCTCGGTCTCATCTCTCTCGCCCTGTCACGAGGCCTGACGCCGTACTTTCCATCCGCAGTCGTGGCGCTGCTTATCCTGACGGCGGAAGCGCTCATCACCGGTGCGCTCCACCATGACGGTCTTGCCGATGCGGCGGACGGCCTCGGCGGCGGAAAGACGCGCGACGATTGCCTGCGCATCATGCGCGATCACGCCATCGGCAGCTACGGGGCAACCGCGCTGATTCTTCTCCTCGGGCTGAAGGCCGTTACGATCAGCGCTGCGGTTGCGGCCAACCGCTGCTCCGTCTATCTCATTCTTGCTCCCGTCATTGGACGGTGGTGCATCGTTCTTCTCTCACACTGGCAACCTTACGCGCGTTCTTCTGAAGCGGTCTCCCGTCATGTCGGCAAAACGGAACTCATCTGGGCAACGATCTTCTGCGCGGCGATCGTATTGCCGCTTGGGAGATGGCGTGGCGCCGTTTGCTGGGGCGCGGCGGCTCTATCTGCGATGCGCTTCGGTCTATATTGCCGACGCAGGATTGGCGGCGTCACCGGCGACACGCTGGGAGCCTCGGAGCAGATCAGCGAGGCCGTCGTCCTATTGCTCGGCGTTGCACTTCGATAGGTGGAGATCGAGATATGGAACCGATTACGCGAATCTGGCTCATCCGCCACGGAGAACCGTGCCCTGAAACCCGTGGCCGCTGTTATGGCCATCTCGATGTGGAACTTTCCGCGGATGGGCGGAGGCAGGTGCAGGCGGTTGCCGACCTGATCAAGGAGGAACCGCTTTGCGCCATCTATTCCAGCCCGCGCCAGCGCGCGCTGGAGAGTGCTGCCATCCTTGCCAGAGCCTCGGGATATGCCGTCGCTTGCGAAGATGGATTTCGCGAGATCGACTTCGGAGATTTCGAAGGCAGATCCTACGATGAAATCGCCCAATTGTATCCGGAAACCTATCGCCAGTGGATGGAGCACCCCACCGAAACGCAGTTTCCCAATGGAGAGAGCTTGAAACAGATGCAGGTCCGTGTGATCGAAGCGGCCCGCGCACTCTACGCCAGGCATCGCGGAGAGACGTTCGCGATCGTCTCTCATGGAGGCGTGAACCGCATATTGCTGGCAAATGCCCTTGGTTTGCCGAATGAGAATATCTTTCGCATATCGCAACGCTTCGCCGCAAGAAATCTGGTTACATTCATTGGCGACTATCCACTGGTCGAATTAATCAATGCGTGATCGCGCTGGGTATGTGCGCGGGATATAGGGGTTATAGAAGAGGACCGTGAAATCCAAATTGGAAGCCTGCATGGCGCACAGCAGGAATGAAGCATCACTTTGGTCAAGCCATCCGGCGGCAAGAGAATATTCCACTGATATTTCGCAGGCTGCATCTTATCCCCTGTTCGACTGGTGCAACTTGGCGAGTTCAACGAAGGCCTGAAGATAGTCAATGCCCGCATCTGCTTCTCTATATCCCAGATGAATTTGTTTGGCGATGCCGTTAGACCCTAATCGAACTGGCGCAACATCGAAACGTGCGGCTTCTTCTTCAACCAGCCAGCGGGGTAAGGCTCCCACGCCACGGCCACTCGCGATCATTTGCAACATGATGTCCGTAGTTTCAATGAGTTTGTGACGTTTGGGACTGGCGCCGGCAGGCGTAAGAAACTTTGTATAAATGTCGAGCCGGTCGGTGGTGATCGGATACGTGATTAAAATTTGATCGGAAAGTTGCTGAGGCGAGATCCACTTCTCCTTGCGGAATGGATGACCCAGACCGACGACCAGAACCTGCTCGTAATCGAAAACAGGCTCAAAGACGAGTCCGGCCTTGAAAAGCGGATCAGGTGTGACAAGCATATCGATCTCGTGACCAAAGAGCGCGCCTATGCCTCCGAATTGAAACTTCTGAATCACATCGACATCGACACGCGGCCAGGATGCCAGATAGGGAGGAACCACCTTGAGCAGCCACTGATAGCAGGGATTGCACTCCATTCCAAAACGCAGCGAACCGCGTTCTCCCTGAGCGAATTGCTTGAGTTGCACCTCGGCAAACTCGAACTGCGAGAGCACCCTTTCAGCAACAGCCAGAAGATATTCCCCTGCCTGGGTTGGACGCAGACTGCGTCCCTCACGATGCCAAATGGGAGTCCCGAGTCGGTCTTCGAGCTTGCGAACCGTATGGCTCAATGCTGATTGCGTAAGATGTAGTTCTCCTGCGGCAGCCGTAAGGGAGCCCTTCTGATCTACTGCTCGAACAATCTCCAGGTGAACACGGTCCAGTACAGCCATGAATCTCTCCATGAGAAATAGTAATCGGTTTATGAAATATTACCATTTGTATTCATAGATCAAGCTCCCTACGATAGAACAAAATTTTGTTTCTGCAGGATGCACATTCATGGCTACGACCCACAATCTCGGCTTTCCCCGCATTGGCGCTCAGCGCGAACTGAAGTTTGCTCAGGAGTCTTACTGGAAAGATCAAATCACACTTGCCGACCTCAAGGCCAAAGGCGCCGAACTGCGCCAACGCCATTGGCAGGATCAGTCCACTCTCGATCTGGCGCCGGTGGGCGACTTCTCGTTTTACGACCAGGTCCTGGATATGAGCTTTACGCTGGACAATCTTCCTGAGCGAATTCGCAATTACGGCGGCGATCCACTCGACAACTATTTCCGCATCGCTCGCGGACGCACAGCCCAGCCTGCTGACTTTCATCCTCATTGCACAGGTTCGGTTGCTGCTGGCGAAATGACCAAGTGGTTCGATACCAACTATCACTACATCGTTCCTGAATTTACTGCGCAGACCGCGTTCAAGCTGGATGCCAGCCGCCTGCTCGAACAATTGGATGAAGCCTGCGCGCAAGGCGTAAAGGCAAAGCCTGTCATCATCGGACCGGTCACCTATCTTGGACTTGGCAAAGCGAAAGACAGCTCAGACCGGCTGGTTCTTTTGCCGCGTTTGTTGCCGGTTTTCGCGGCACTGTTGCAGGAGTTTGCAAAAGCTGGAGTCGAATGGGTGCAGGTTGATGAGCCTCTGCTGGTCACTGAACTCAGCGCTGAGTGGCAGCAAGCATTCCGCACTGCTTATGACTATCTACAGGGCAGCCGGGTAAAGCTCCTGGTTGCCTCATACTTTGGCCAGTTGCTTGAGAATCGCGACCTGGCCGCCAGTCTGCCTGTTGCGGGTTTGCACCTGGATGCAGTCTATGGCCGTGAAGATGTACTGCCAGTTGTCGAACAGCTTTCGGATGACAAGATCCTGTCTCTGGGAGTGGTGAATGGCCGCAACATCTGGAAGAGTGATCTGAATGAGACGCTCAACTGGCTGGAACCGATTGCAAAACAACTTGGAGATCGCCTGTGGATCGCGCCCTCGTGCTCGCTGCTGCATGTTCCGGTAACCCTTGCAAGCGAACAGAAGTTGGATGCCGAGATCAAATCGTGGCTGGCCTTTGCGGTTGAGAAACTCCAGGAGATTGCGGTTCTGGCAAAGGCATTGAATCAGGGCCGAGATGCGGTGAAAAACGAGTTGGCCGAGAATCAGGCAGCGATTCAGTCTCGCCGCCAGTCGCCGCGAGTCAACAAACCCGCCGTGCAGGCAGCGCTGGCTGAAGTAAACGCAGATTTGGGCAAGCGCAAAAGTCCATATGCGGAACGCGCGCCGAAGCAGGCCGCACACCTGAAACTGCCCAAGTTCCCCACCACGACAATTGGTTCGTTTCCGCAGACTGCCGCAATCCGTCAGGCGCGCAGCCAGTTCAAGAGCGGCCAGGTCGATGCAGCCACCTACAAAACCGCCATGCAGAACGAAATCGCGCGCTGCGTGCGTGAGCAGGAAGCGCTCGGCCTCGACGTCTTCGTGCATGGTGAGGCCGAGCGCAACGACATGGTGGAGTACTTCGGCGAGCAGTTGGATGGCTACGCATTCAGCCGATTCGGCTGGGTGCAGTCTTACGGTTCGCGTTGCGTCAAGCCGCCCATTCTCTTTGGCGACATCAGCCGCCCAAAGGCCATGACGGTGGAGTGGATCACCTATGCGCAATCGCTGACCCAAAAGCCCATGAAAGGTATGCTGACCGGTCCTGTCACCATTTTGAACTGGTCATTTGTGCGCGATGACCAGCCGCGTTCCGTCTCGTGCCAGCAGTTGGCGCTGGCCATGCGGCAGGAGGTTCTTGATCTGGAGAAGGCTGGTGTACGCATCATCCAGATTGATGAGGCAGCACTGCGCGAAGGTCTGCCGCTGCGCAAGTCTCAGTGGAAGCAGTATCTGGACTGGGCGGTGGAATCGTTCCGCATCACCGCTAATGGCGTAGCCGATGAAACCCAGATCCACACCCACATGTGCTACTCCGAGTTCAACGACATCATTGCCTCGATTGCCGGGATGGATGCCGATGCGATCACCATCGAAACCTCGCGCTCGGATATGGAGTTGCTGGAAGCCTTCAACGACTTCAAATATCCGAATGAAATCGGGCCGGGTGTCTATGACATTCATTCACCCAACATTCCCAGCGAGGAACACGTCATCAATCTGATCCGGAAAGCTGCCGAGCGTATTCCTTCCGAACGGTTGTGGATAAATCCGGATTGCGGTCTGAAAACACGGCAGTGGAGCGAAGTGATTCCTGCCCTGACCAACCTGGTTTCCGCAGCCAAAAAGCTGCGCGTTGAGTTGGCCTAACCGCAAACCGACACTACAGAGCCTCGGCCTTTGGCCGGGGCTCTTGCATGCGGGAAAGACACTCTGTTTGAGCGTTCCCGTTTTACTGTTGAACAGTTTGATCCGACCACTCTTGGCTACTGCTTGCCCGTCCGCAGTTTCCCACTCGCCCTGCAAAGAAAGATTGACATAGAGTTGCAAATTGGCTACATTCAGTAGTGTTACGGTTCTCCAGATACCCAACATCTGGGGCTAAGAGGGAAGTTGGTGGAAGCCAACGCTGCCCCCGCAACTGTAAGCGAAGAGCCGCTATCCGCTTATGCCACTGCTCCTTGACGGGGTGGGAAGGCTGGGTAGCTGCCGCGACTCGCGAGCCAGGAAACCTGCCGTAATCACAAGAACGTCCACGGGCGGGGTGCACCGGCGGGTCGCTTGCCAGGTCTTTTGGCGTTCCGCCATCTCCTTCCTCGCACAGCGTCCTTTGCTTGGCATCGCTGGTCCGTTTGAGGGAGCTTCGATGTCGAACGCAGTCATTCAATCACCCTTGTCCGTCCTCAAGCGCAGCGGCGTCACGGTTCCCTTCGACGGCGAGAAAATCCGCTCCGCCATTGAACGGGCCGGTAAGGCTACCGGAGCATTCGATGCCGGCGAAGCCGAGTTGCTCACCATCCAGGCACTGAAGGTCATTGCGCACCGCTTCAACGACCGCTCCCCGCACATCGAGCAGATTCAGGACATCGTTGAGCAGGTCTTGATCTCCGCCAACCACTTCTCGACCGCCCGCGCTTACATCGTCTATCGCGAGCAGCGTTCCCGGCTGCGGCGCGATCAGCGCACCATCGTCGATGTCGCTTCTTCGATCAATGAGTATCTCGATCGTGCCGATTGGCGGGTCAACGCAAATGCGAATCAGGGCTACTCGCTCGGCGGGTTAATACTGAATGTCAGCGGGAAAGTGGTAGCCAACTACTGGCTCTCGCACGTGTATTCGCCCGAGATCGGCCGCGCCCATCGCGAGGGCGACATCCATATCCACGACTTGGACATGTTGGCAGGCTATTGCGCTGGTTGGTCGCTTCGCACTCTTCTGCTCGAAGGCCTCAATGGCGTTCCGGGCAAAGTCGAAGCTGGTCCGCCGAAGCATCTTTCCAGCGCGGTCGGCCAGATCGTCAATTTTCTCGGCACACTGCAAAACGAGTGGGCCGGAGCCCAGGCGTTCAGCTCGTTTGACACCTACATGGCGCCGTATATCCGCAAAGACAATCTCTCGTATGAGGATGTGCGCCAGGGAATACAGGAGCTGATCTACAACCTCAATGTGCCATCGCGTTGGGGGACACAGACCCCCTTCACAAACCTGACCTTCGATTGGACCTGTCCCGAGGATCTACGCGAGCAGCGGCCCGTCATCGGCGGCGAGACCATGTCCTTCACCTACGGCGATCTTCAGCCGGAGATGGACATGATCAATCGCGCCTACATCGAAGTGATGACCGCCGGCGATGCCAAGGGGCGCGTCTTCACCTTTCCGATACCGACCTACAACATTACGCCCGAGTTTCCCTGGGAGAGCGAGAACACCGATCTTCTCTTCCAGATGACAGCCAAGTACGGGCTGCCGTACTTCCAGAATTTCGTGAATTCCGAGCTGAAGCCGAATATGGTTCGCTCCATGTGCTGCCGCCTGCAATTGGATCTCGGCGAACTTTTGAAGCGCGGCAACGGCCTGTTCGGCTCGGCCGAACAGACCGGGTCGGTGGGCGTTGTGACAATCAACTGCGCGCGGCTTGGGTACCTGCACCGCGGCGACGAGGCCGGGTTGCTGGCACGACTCGACGAACTTTTGGGGGTTGCCAAGACGAGCCTTGAGATCAAACGGAAAGAGATTCAGCGCCACATGGACAACGGGCTCTTTCCGTATACCAAGCGCTACCTCGGTACGTTGCGGAATTTCTTCTCGACCATCGGCGTCAACGGATTGAATGAGATGATTCGCAACTTCTCGGCGGACGCGGACGATATCACCACCGAACACGGCCGGGCACTTGCCATTCGCTTCCTCGATCACGTGCGCTCACGCATCGTTGCGTTTCAGTCAGAGACCGGCCACATGTACAACCTTGAGGCTACGCCGGCCGAAGGCACCACGTACCGCTTCGCCCGCGAGGACAAGAAGCGCTTTCCCGACATCCTGCAGGCAGGCACGGCCGAGGAGCCTTTCTATACCAACTCCAGCCAGTTGCCTGTCGGTTACACCGACGACGCTTTTGAGGCTCTCCAATTGCAAGAGGAGTTGCAGAAGAAATACACCGGCGGAACAGTGCTTCATCTCTACATGGGCGAGCGGGTTTCTTCCTCCGAAGCATGCAAAAAACTGGTTCGACGCGCTCTTGAGAACTTCCGTTTGCCGTATATCACTATCACTCCCACGTTTTCCATCTGCCCCAAACACGGCTATCTCGACGGCGAGCATGTCTTCTGCCCGAAGTGCGACGCCGATCTGATTGCCCGCAAACAACTGGCCAAACAGGCCTGAACCCAATCGAACCGGAGTAGGAGAACTCATGCAGACAGCACTCGCCCCCCAAGATGAAGTCGAAGTCTCCCTTTTGAACGATTCCGAACGCCAGCCCTGCGAGGTTTGGACGCGAGTGATGGGATACCACCGTCCGCTCTCATCCTTCAATCGCGGCAAGCAGGGCGAATATCACGAGCGGAAGTGCTTCGTTGAACAGAAGTGCGACTGACCTGAAAGTCGGCGGGCTGACGCGCCTCTCCACTTGCGATTGGCCGGGTGAACTCGTCGCCACTGTCTTCTGCCAGGGGTGCGCCTGGGACTGTCCGTATTGCCACAACCCCGGGCTGCGTTCGTTGCAATCAGACCAACTGATCTCCTGGTCTTCGATTCTCGATTTTCTTCGCAGCCGCACCAAACTCCTGGATGCAGTCGTCTTCTCAGGCGGTGAACCGCTCATGCAACCTGCAATCATCGATGCGGTTGCGGAAGTTCGCAACCTTGGTTTCCGCGTCGGGTTGCATACAACCGGGATGATGCCGGAACGTTTCGCGGCTTTGCTCCCAAAGCTCGACTGGGTCGGCTTCGACGTCAAGGCACCACTTGCTGCGTACTCTCGCGTCACCGGAGTTGAGCACAGCGGCGAAAAGACCTTTGCTAGTCTGAAAGCCCTGATTGCGAGTTCTGTTCTCTACGAGGTGCGGACCACACTGCATCCCGCGCTCTTAGGCATGGACGAATTACTCAAATTGAAAGAGGAACTGCTCGGGGAGGGCGTAACGCACTTCGTCGTGCAGCACTTCCGTGCGCAAGGCAGCCGGGTGGACCGACTCCCTGCGAGCTACGCAACGCCTACCCTCCCACCGGGCATTGGCAAGGATTTCTTGAAATTTCAGACTCGGTAGAATGGCCTGGAGGAGCGGAGATTCGGTGCTGAGGGAAGTAAACATCCGGTTCAGAATCGCGGTACAACCGCACAATTCAACTGCCGGTCCGTATCGACTGATGTATAACTATGGCAAGAGCGCTTCAGAACTCTGCTCCTTGGCTCAGAGGGGAAGTTCGAAGATTGGCGTTCTGGGAATTCCAGGAAGAATTCGTACAGTGTTTGTACAGCAGATTTGGCGATCGATGCCTTTCCTGAAAACCTGGCATTCACAGAATCAGTAAGTTGAGTGTTTTCAATACTGATTTCGGGTTCGACTCCCGCCGCCTCCACCAAAAGAGCAATAACGTCACAGCTTCGACAAAGAATGGCGATTGCACCCCAATGACGTGTGGCGTCTGATGAGGCATCAATTGCTTCCTAGAACTAGTGTCGAAATTGAGGCGGTTTTAGCGACAAGCGCGAAAAATATTTTTGGGGCTTATCCTGGGTAATCACAGCGACGTCCTGGGCATACCCCTCAACATCGCTTCAAGATCATGAATCAGCACTCGATATTTCTCCGGTTGTTTGGCTTGTAGCAATGCAAGATTCATCAGCTTCCAGCGGATTGCCGGAAGGTTGGCAACGTCCAGCAATCCGAGCAACTCCCAGTCAGGTTTCAATTCATGAAACGAGAGCAGGAACCGCATAAAACGCTCATTCAGGCGGGAGCGGATCTCCGAAACGAGTTGCTCTCGCGCAGCAACCAGGGCGTCGAGGGATGTCTCATCGGTGGTCATGCCAATGAATTCCTGCTCGAATGCCTGCCGAATATCCTTCAATCGCGGCTGCAGGACTTCGTGCGCCGGGCGATTGTGGCTGAGGATGTAGGCGAGAAAAGTCTGAAAGAGGGAGTCGTTGATGCCTTCATTTGCGAACAGGTATTGCACGTCAAACAAGTCCCGCGGATGTTGACGATCAAGCGCCGCAACCATCTTGCCGGCATAGAGATCGGCAAATGAAACCACCTGAATTTCGGCAAACCCAAATCGCTCTTCGGCGGCTGGATGCACAGTCCTCAAATCAACCGGATGAACCGTCCCTCGGAGGACCGGAGTGACTTCAATCTTGATCTGTGCCGACCGCTGACGAATTACGAGCCTGGTTCCGTCAGCGGCGGCATTTTCAGTGACTACGCTGCCGGGCATCGCTTTGCGCACGCTTTGGGCAATGCGCACAAGCGCGGATCGCATTCCAAGAAGCGAGGTTTCGCGGTCCTCGATGGGCAGGTAAACCAGATCGATATCCACGGAGAGCCGAGGAAGATTTCGGACAAAGAGATTGATTGCCGTGCCACCCTTCAGGGCAAAGCAGGTCTCCGCCGCCACGTAGGGCAGCGCGCGCACCAGCAGCGCGGCTTGTGCTTCAAAAACCTCACTGGGCATCGTGATCGTCTCCTTTTACAAACAATTCCGCTGGCAGCGTGATCTGGTAGCGGGCGTCAAAGCGGCCCGCGGGAACCAGTTGACGCTTTCCGCGACCGAGATCGATCGCCGACCGATCCAGATGCTTCAGCCAGGAGTGCTTGTGCCTGTCCGCGTACCAGAGAAAGAGCCGCTTCACTTTCACACTCTTGCATTCCTGCAGGAGTCTTCCCAGCAGTTGCGGACGAAGATTGGCCATGCCTTCCATGACGGCATCGACCTGGTGAAAGCTCTCCTGCTGAGGAAGTTCATCCATCATCTCCAGGATCGCTCGCTCTGGAACGGACATCATCAACGACCACTCCCAGGGGCTTTTTCGTTCGGCGTCCCTGGTGGGGGCGGACGCCTCGCCGGAACGCAGATCGAAGCGCCTCATCTCAACCCCTGTTCCAGAGCCTGCAAATAGACGGTCCGGACGGAGTTCAAATCGAGCCGAAGATGGAAGCGCCGTCAGCCAGGACGGCGCCCCCTGACCATACAGATATACCGTGGAGGTTTCGCCAGCTTCCAGATAATGGGCGTAGCCTGCGAGTTCGACTGACGTTCGGCCACCCACATGAAGGGCTTTGTGCATCACCTGCTGAAGTGAAAGGACAACGACATCCCAACGGAGCGGGTCGTTGGCCACTTGCCTGGGGCGCCGATAAACCCTGGAGGCTATCTTTTCGAGCCACCCCCGGTCCACGTAGTCCCGTATCGACGAACGCGAGAGGCCCTGCGCCTGAAGCCAGGCGCTGTCTGCCAGGAATCCCTCTGGCAGGGCAAGCAGGAACCGGTTTAGCAGTGAAAATCTCTGTGCGCTCATGACGCACATATCATACCACATATAAACCTCTATTTAGTTCATGTATTTTGATAATTGCGCGTCCATAACGCACACTTAATAGAAATTAAAAACCTAGATCAGGCGCGAATTCAACGCAACAAGCCGCTCACGCCGTCGTTTTTCAACCCCATTTCAACCCCAAATAAAAATACCGCAAACGTATTTTCAACTACTTAGCACTCTATGAAGCCCCCAACCGCGCTGTCTAACTCGTTGATAATACGTTAGTTACGCCACTCATAACCCAAAGGTCGCTGGTTCAAATCCAGCCCCCGCAACCAATCAAATCAATAACATACAGATGATTTTTGACTGATCGCTAATCAAAATCCACTCCCACTGACTCCCATTAGCAAATTTCGCGTTTTCAGGCGCTCATCCGTGCTGGCCTGAGTACCATTTCCACGATCTTGCTGTTGGCCTCCCGCTTCGAGCTCGACATGGCCTGTCCATAGACGTTCATCGTCGTCTGGATTGAAGCGTGCCGCATCAGTTCTTGCTGCACCTTCATAGGCGCTCCGGTCTCGTCCAGCCACGAACGGTATGTGTGGCGGAACGTAGGAGTTGGTGTTCTGTGGCGCAGAGTAGGGAGAATTATTCTGCACCACGCTGATCAACTGATTGGCTGCATCGTAGGTGTAGGTATGCGTGCCAACTTGCAAGATCAGGGGTTGACTTTGCTTGTCGTTTGCAGCAGTTGGACCAACGCCTCCGGCTTCAGCAACTGAGCATCTGGAATGGAAAACGCGCTTCCCGCAGGTGCCGGAGTAAACTGCGCTCAGAACTGCACCGAGAGAGAAAAAAAGCGAAGACAAAAAGAGCAGTGATCCCTGATCGCCGAACCAAACCGATTTTCATCGTGCTCCTCCGAAGTGAGTTTAACCCACGCGGTCCAGACTTGCTCACAGCTTCGTGGACCGAGAACATACCCCCACGCAGTAACCAAACGTCTATTTATGAATGGCTTGCGTGATTTTCATCTCTTGCAGATTCTTCTAGTGGATCTTCTAGGGGGAGCGCTCTGCGGATGTATTCCTGCGCGCCGAGGCTACCTCCTTAGTTTCATGAAGCGATGCTGACACGCTCAACATCGACAGTGTCCAGTCAGTCCATTTTCTGGTCCCAATCACTCCGATTGGCTTTTCATATGGCAGATAAGAAAGTTTCCTGCAACTTTTCGGCACCTTTGTGTTATCTAATCGTCTAAGGATTGTTCAGGGGAAGCATATGCGCGCGTTAGAGGATATGTCCAGAACTCAATTTGGGTTGCGGTGACCTTGTATCGTTGGAGCAAAGATCGGCCATTAGGTTTCCTTGGGATACTTGCGTTCCTGGGCTTGGCATTTTGCGTATTTGCATGGGGGTTGGAATACAAGCTTTCCCTCTATGACCCACCTCAGACTTCTTCCCATCAAATTCCAAAGGCCAAACTTCTATCCAGAGATGAGCAATCCAGCACTGTGGAACACCCCCTGGTAATTCGGACGAAAACATCCACCAGTGTGATCTATACCGCGTCTACAGCCGTTTTCTTAATTCTGTTTCTGGCAATCAGCATGCTGAACCCGCCAGTATCAAGAAGATTGGAGAAGCGGGCTAATGGGTTATTCCATCTACACCGCGCTGTCTTGAACACCCTCTTCGTTCGTCCCCCTCCCGTTCTCGCCTAGACATCCCTTCATCGCCACTTCTGAAGTATTCGATCAAGCTCTGTGATCGAGTGCAACAAGCCATGTTCTACATCGGAAAACGTGTCCTGTCCTCGTAACCAGGCAATTACAACTCCATTTAGAGGTGCATTCGAGTTATGCGAAAGCGAACCTCCATGATCGTCGCCGCGGGAATTGCACTCCCTGTTCTGGCTGGCATCATTGCATACAATTTCAAGGATCGGCATTCAGCAACGATTGCCGCAGAGATTCCCTCCGCAACAGTGGTCGCGGTAACACGCGGCACGATTGTGCATACCTTGAAACTTGCCGGGCAGTTCCAGCCTTACCAGGTTGTAGACGTTCATGCCAAGGTATCTGGCTACATCAAGCACATCTATGTAGATATCGGCGATAAGGTACAAGCCGGCCAGACTCTTGCGGTCCTGGAAGTTCCAGAGCTGAACGCTCAGTTGAAAGGTACCGAGTCGCAGTTTGGCCGCAGCAAGGACGAGATCGCCCGTGCGCAGCATGAGGTCGCGCGCGCCGAGTCCGAGCACAGCGCGGTTCACGCCGATTACCTCCGCTTGTTACAAGCCTCCACTGCGCAACCTGGGCTGATTGCACAGCAGGAACTGGACAACGCCCAGTCAAAAGATCTATCGACGGCTGCTCAGATTGATGCTGCCAAGGCAACCCTATCTGGGGCAAGGCAGGGAGCGGATGTAGCAGACGCCGATCGAGAGCGCGTGCAGGATCTCAACGACTACACGCATGTGACTGCGCCGCTGAGCGGGATCATTGTCTGGCGGTACGCTGATACCGGCGCGTTGATCCAGGCCGGCACTGCGTCCGACACCCAATCTCTTCCTCTTGTAAAACTTTCGCAAAGCAGCCTGCTTCGCCTCCGTCTACCAGTACCGGAAGACGCCGTGTCGTATATCCATGAAGGCGCTGAAGTGAACGTAACGGTCGATGCCATCCACCGTACCCTCGTGGGCAAAGTGGTTCGGTTCACGCGAGATGTCAGCTTAGCGACGGGGACCATGGAGACGGAAGTCGATGTCGAGAACAACGATCTCTCACTCACGCCCGGTATGTATGCAAACACAACCCTGGAGCTGGAACGCAAGAACAATGTACTGCTCATTCCAGTGCAGGCGGTCATAAGAAATGGCAATCAAGCATCTGTTCTGGTTGTTGACAACGTTGGTCGCGTTGAGGCGCGGAATGTTGGTCTTGGTATGCAGGGCACCACGTTGGTTGAGGTAAAAAGTGGCTTGAATGAGGGGGACAAAGTCATTACCGGTGGCCAGTTCAATTACCAGCCGGGTGAAGTTGTTAGACCGAGACTTGAAGATCTTCCCATGGCAGACGTGAGTCAAGAGCAGTCAGGAGGCGATAAGTAATGCCTAACTTCTCACTCAAATACCCCTTCTTCATCATTATGGGCTGCCTGGTCATTGTAGTCGTGGGCGTGGTCAGCATCGCATCGATGCCCGTGGATCTATTTCCGCAAATCGATATGCCAGTAGTTGTAGTTGCGACATTTTATTCTGGAATGCCCCCGCAGCAGATAGAAGCTGACATCACAGACACGTTTGAGAGATTCTTCACCCTCGGCAGCAACATCGACCACATCGAGTCCCGATCGCTGACTGGCGTAAGCCTGATCAAGATTTACTTCAAGCCAGGAACGGATGCAAATGCAGCGTTAAGCAACATCGCCAATCTGGCTATGGCTGACTTGCGACGACTCCCCCCTGGCACGTTGCCGCCTGTGGTTCTTGGCATGGATGCTTCGAATCAACCTGTCTGCCTGGTCACGTTGAAGGGTGAGGGCCTGAACGAGACCAATCTCAAGGACCTGGCGCAGTTTCAGGTGCGCAATCAAATCGCCAGCGTACCGGGAGCTTCGGTGCCACAGCCGTTTGGCGGGCGATACAGGCAGATCATGGTCTATGTGGATCCCATGAAACTTGAGGCGCATAACCTCAGCCTGATGGATGTCGTAAGATCCGTAAACGATTCGAACCTGATTCTGCCTGCGGGCGATGTGCGGATAGGGCCGAAGGACTACAACATCTACGCAAATAGCCAGGTTCCAACTCCTGAACTAATCAATGATCTTCCACTCAAGTCCGTAGGCAATGCTTCGGTGCTCGTGGGGGACGTGGGCAAAGCGGAGGACTCCGGAACCATCCAGACCAACATTGTTCGCATCGACGGTCAACGGTCGGTTTATGTCCCCGTTCTGAAGCAAGGCGGAGACAGCAACACAATCACGATCGTGAACGGCATGAAAGAGGCTATCAAGGATCTGGTTGAAATTCCATCTTCTCTCAAAACTGCCGTAGTCTTCGATCAATCGGTCTTTGTGAAGACGGCGTTGAAGAATCTTGGCAGCGAAGGCGGAATAGGCCTTGTTTTGACGGCGTTGATGATCCTGCTCTTCCTCGGGAGTATACGCGCTACCTTCGCTGTCCTTCTGTCCATACCACTGTCCGCGCTAGCGGCCTTTATCTGCATTCGCATGGGCGGCGGCTCGATCAACACCATGGTTCTGGCGGGGTTGGCGCTCGCCTTCTCCCGCCTCATTGATAACTCGGTTGTCGTGCTTGAGAACATATTTCGGCATCTTGAAATGGGAGAGTCGCCTGAACTCGCAGCGGAAGCCGGCGGCAAAGAAGTGCAAATGGCAGTATTGGCCGCCACTTTCACCACTGCGATTGTCTTCTTTCCCGTTGCGCTTCTTTATGGTGTAAGCCGGTACTTGTTCACCGCACTTGCCCTATCTGTTGTCTTTTCGCTCTTCGCCTCCTATATAGTCGCAATGACTGTCGTTCCACTGTATTGCGCGCGGTTTATCCAGCCACACAAAGCGGATGCCTCTGAAGAGCAAGAGATCGATGAGGAAAGGCACATCGATTATCACAGACCGGCAAACCTCAACTTCTTTCAACGGATTATCAGAGGATTCAACGGCCGCTTCCAACAAATGCTCAAAAAATATGTCTTTGCTGTAAACCGCTCGATACTGAGACCAGTCGCAACGACTCTTGGCATTCTCGGTATGGTGTTACTGAGCTTTGCCCTCTTACCGCTCCTCGGAAGATCGTATTTTCCTCGCACAGACCCCGGTCAGTTCGTCATTAACATTAAATGTCCAAGCGGCACTCGCATTGAGTTGAGCAATGAATACATTGCGCGCGTGGAAAACGAAATCCGTCAGACGATCCCCGCACAGGATCTCGACATGATCGTGTCAAACATCGGCATTACACCCGATCTATCCGCCATCTACACCAGTAACTCATCCATGAACACGGCATTCGTCCAGGTCAGCCTGAAGGAGGGTAACAAGCTAGGGAGCTACGAGTATATGAGGCGGGTCCGTCAGAGGCTTTCCGAGGATATGCCCATGCTGTCTACATACTTCCAGGCGGGTGGGCTGGTGGACTCGGTAATCAATCAGGGGTTGCCCGCGCCTATTGACATTCAGGTGAGTGGAAATGACCTGGACCAGTCGTTTGCGATCGCAAGCCAGATTGCTGCAAAGGTTAAGGGGCTCAAGAATGTCAGCGACGTTCTCATTCCTCAGAATCTCAGGTTTCCCGGCCTTGAATTGAACATTGACAGGGAACGCGCCAGTTTGATCGGCCTGTCGCCGAAGGAGGTAGTTGACAACGTTATTACGGCATTGACCTCTAACGGAATGATAGCGCCGAGTTATTGGATCGACCCAAACACAGGCAACAACTACATGCTGACAGTTCAGTACTCCGACAACAAGATCGGGCATATGAGCATGGACGACTTCAAGCAGATTCCATTGAGGGGCGCAAGTCAGGCGGACTACACTCCATTGCGGTCCGTGGCGGACATCACGGAAATCAACACTCCGACGGAAGTGGATCACTATAAACTTCGTCGCGTCATCGACGTGTACGTGATGCCATCTACCGAGGCCTTGCAAGCAGTCGACCGCTCAGTCAACGATGTAATCGCGGGAATCAAGGTTCCGGGAAATGTCCGGGTGACGGTGCGCGGCAGCGTGGTAAGCATGAACGAGTCGTTCAAGAGATTCGCCATCGGTCTGATTTTATCCATTCTGCTGGTCTATCTCATTCTGATGGCGCAATTCGCGTCATTCGTCGACCCATTCATCATTCTCATGGCCATTCCGCCTGGGCTGTCCGGAGTGCTGCTCATTCTTCTGTTAACCCATAACACGATGAACATCATGTCACTTATGGGCGTGCTGATGATGACGGGCATCGTTGTATCGAACAGTATTTTGATCGTAGATTTTGCAGGGCACCTTCAAAAGGAAGGCATGACTGTAGCTGAAGCAGTAGTCCAGTCGTGCAAGATACGGTTGCGGCCAATTCTGATGACATCTCTGGCAACGCTGCTCGGTATGATTCCAATGGCTCTTGGCATGGAGGCCGGCAGTGAGCAATATGCTCCGTTGGCTCGTGCCATCATCGGTGGCCTTGCTGTATCTGTTGTCGTAACTGTCTTCCTCGTTCCTGCCGTGTATCTGATTGTTCACGGCAGAGAGCAGAAGAGAATCATTGTCGAGGGAGAGGTGTAGAGGATGATGAAACAGGAAAAGAGGCACACATTTCAGCCGGCAAACTTCGGACTATTGGCGTTGGCCATATCATCCACTCTAGTTGCGCAGACAGGAGCTATCCAGATCCAACTTCCTGATGCGCCGCAAGCTCTTCTCACATCTCTGGCAGAGACTAGGCCGATTGGTCAAGCGATATTGAGTGCCGCGATTCAGGCTCCAGCTACGCCTGTTGGCACTCAAACGGCAAGCTCCAGCCAGCGCCTCACGCTCATCGACGCCGAACAGATGGCCATCAAAAACAACCCTCGTATCAGCGTTGGGCGTCTGCTTGCTCTGGCTCAGCATCAGGTGATGCGCGAGACTAGAGCGGCGCTGCTTCCCACTGCAACTGCCGCCATCACAGCCGAGGATGCGGAGGATGGCTCGCGTATCTCCGCGGGTTCGCTCACAGCCTCGCGCCTGTTTGAGCATGCAGGGGCCGGCGGAGGCTTCACTCAACTGATTACGGACTTTGGAAAGACCGGAAATCTTATGGCGTCTTCAAAGCTGCAGGAAAAAGCGCGGAACGCAAATGCGCTTGCCACGACAGAAGATATTGTCATCGCCACCGACCAGGCATTCTTCAATGCGTTACAGGCGCAAGCGCTGTTGAAAGTCGCTGAACAGAACGTCGCAACACGCCAAACAACCGAGACGCAGGTAAGCGAGTTGACAAAGAACAAGCTCAAATCCACCCTTGACCTGAGCTTCGCAGATGTCAACTTATCGCAAGCGAAGTTGTTGATGTTGGATGCGCAAAACAACGCCGAATCTACGATGGCGGCATTGGATGCAGTATTGGGCCTTGATAAACAAGTTGCTTATGCTCTGGAAGACGATCAGACGGCGATGCAGCCTCCTCCTCCCGATGCCGATCAACTCACGCAACTGGCTCTTGGGCAGCGTCCAGACCTTCAGGCACTCCACTATAGTCAACAAGCGGCTGTAAAGTTCAGTCATGCACAGCGCGACCAGATGCTGCCGACCATTAGTGCCGCCGGGACTGTGGGCAGTGTGCCTATCCGTCCCTCTGCATACTTTCTTACGAACTGGTGGGGCGGCATCGGCGTGAATATGAGTATTCCGATCTTCAATGGCTTCCTCTACTCGGCCCAGGCAAAGGAAGCATCCATTCGTGCGCAGGCGGTCTCGGAGCAGAGCCGCGATCTGCGTGACAGTATTGTCCGGGATATTCGCACTGCCTGGCTTGCGGCAAACACTGCATATCAGCGTGTCGCCGTGACAGACGAGCTTCTTAAAGAGGCCAATCTGGCGCTTTCGCTGGCACAAACACGCTATCGACTGGGACTCAGCTCGATCGTGGAACTGAGCCAGGCCCAGTTTCAGCAAACGGATGCAGCAATTGGCAACACAGATGCGCAATACCAATACCGGTTGGCTCTCGCTGCACTCAACTACCAGACAGGAGCAAATCCATGATTGAGAACATCAAAAGACTTCACATTTCGGCATAGAGATGAGAACACGTGGAGCCTTATCGGATCAGAGTGGGTGCGGAATGCCCGGTCCTGACCATTAGAAGGTAAGGGCTGACCGCTTTGCTGGTGATGCAAATGGGACAAAGGAAGAAACAATCGAGCCACGAGAATAATCACAATCCGACAACACTGTTTGTGGCATTATTTGGTGGTGCTTGTGCGTTCATCACCGTAGAGAGCATTTGTGGCGACGCAAATGACGCGGGGTGGCAGCAGATGAACAGATTTCCGGCTTGGCAGGTCCATATGGGATCGATATGCATCGGAATCATAACATTTATTGTGTTCCTGTTCATTCTGGAATTCCTGGAAACAAAATCAAGGATAAAGGCATGGCGATCAAGTTCGCCATGGTTGCCTCTCGCCGGATTCACGGCGTTGGCAACAATCGTTCACATCCCGTTCTGTATTGTTCTGCTAGCAGATGCCAGCTATGCCGTGTGGGCTTACCATCGAACGAGTAGAGTGCGCCGCGCATTAAGCTCCCGCAAAGGGAAAGAAGTCGCATAATCGCATTGGGGTGATTTTCGTGAGATATTTGGTTTGAGTTCGGATCACAGCCCAGAATCGGTCGGGTAGAAAAGGAGAGGTCAGATGAAAGTTTTTGTTACAGGTGCAACAGGATTCATGGCAAAGTTGTTCCCGGCCGAAGGAAAGACGAGGCGGGCTACTCGGGATCTCGTTCGATGGCGTCGAGGGCGTCGATTTTGCGCCGGCACCGTCGGGCCTCTCGCGAAACATCAAGCGCGTTCAGGGCGATCAACACAAGATAAGCGGCGATGAACACACACAACAAGATCAAATGTCCCTTGTCGAGAAGGCGTGCGGGTGTTGCGTGCCACCATCCAACCAGTATGAGGACGAATGCCGGTAGACCGGCGGCGCTGGCCCACCAGGTGCCGCGGTATTGGTTCAGTTGAAGCTGGAGCTCGGAGCGATAGAACTTCAGGGAACCAGTATTGCCCAACGATTCTGCCTTGGCGAATGATCTCTTCCTGTCCATCGCGTAGCGCCGTTCCTTAAGAAAGGCATATGCGCAACCGAGAATCAACAGGCAAAAGCCGACTCGTACAAAGGTGTCCTCTGAGTGAAAAAGGACGATCCCCAAAAAAGAACACGCAATCAGAGTGACAACTGGCACGAGCGGGTAGCGCCAAGTCCTGTACTGCTTGTATTGCTGTTGCATCCTCAGGCGCAATTCATCGGGCGACATCTGGAATGGCGCTACGGGTTGGTTTTGCCACAGTTTGCGCAATTCGTTCGTAGATTCATGGTTTGTCATGGCTTCCTCCATTGCGGAAATGGTTGGCGAGAATCGCCTTGATTCTGTGAATCTTTGTGGCCACATAGCCGGAAGAGATGCCGGTCACTTCTGCGATGAAAGCAGCATCCATTCCTTCGAGGTAAAGCAGAATCACTTGCCTGTCGAGCGGATTGAGGCGTTGAATCAACGTGAAGAGCTGCTCCAGCAGCAGGCTTTGCTCGACTGAATGATTGGCATCGCCTTTGGCCGCAATTCCACCCTGTTCTTCGATCTCTTCAAGGCTGACGAGTGTCTTCGACTTCATTCTGCGGCTACGCAGGATATGCGAAGCCGCCGCATTATGCGCCACGCGATAGACCCACGTGCGTAGCGAACACCGGTCATCAAAGGTCACAAAGCTGCGCCACAAGGCAAGGTGAATCTCCTGGAGCAGGTCGCGGCGATCTTCTGAATCTGCTTCATAGGCCCGTGCGAGACGGTCGAGCGCGGGTCCATGCGCGAGGACGGCTTCCTTGTATTGATCATCCTGACCGGGCATCGTTCGGATTCTCTCCTGTATAAGGTAGTCGTTGACGGTGAGACTTTCTTACACATTCTCAGAAAGAATTCGGATGTGGTGACAGAACAGAGAATCTGGCCTAATTTATCAATCAGCAGATGGAAGTCATCCGGCTTCGACCATCCCAACTACTTTGAGTCCAAGTTTATGGACGCTGATCACGGAAGAAACGGGCCGTTGCTGCTGCCTATTCCTCCAGATCGGTTTGGCCATTATTGCCATATCGCCGTCCTCCTCACGCAATCCGCCTGTGTGCCATGGAGAAAGTGATACGAGGGAACAGGCTCTCGCTTATTCTATGGGCTACCTGCCCCCTCGCTCATGGTTGCAACCACACGCTTATGTATCGACAACAACGCCTCGGAACGCGAAATGAAGCGCGTCGTTCTCAATCGCAAGAACAGCCTTTTCGTCGGCAATCCACGCGATTAGAGGACGGCGAGAATCCTGGCCAGCCTAACCAACACTCGCCGCCGGCACGATGCAGACCCGCAGCTTTATGTCACGCAGTCGCAGACAAATCTACCCCAGATTCGTAAAAGCGAGCTGTTCAACTGGCTCCCGGACAATTGGAGATTGCTTCAGAAGGCACGTCTGCATTCCAAATACCTGTCCTTCACATAGCGCTCACGAATAATCAGTGCAAAGACAATTGGGAACTGGTCATTTCAGGTGCGAGTCATCAGCATTGACGATAGCCTCGGATTCTCGGGAGAGAGGCAATCCTCTGATGAATTCAAGTTACATCGACGGTCTCATAGTGCAGCGGTTCTTGCGTTTCGCACCTATTCTGAATCCGCCATTCCCGAGTTAATCCATCGCCGGAAGAGGTCGACTTTCTCTTTAGGCCAGGCTCCGTCACAGGGCATCGTCCCATTGTCTAGCCGCTTCAATATCTCTGGCGCATACTTGCTGACATCGCGATGGGACCAGAGATCAAAAACAAAACTCATCGACTCCCGATCCATCTTTCGGAAGTGCGGCTTGATGTGCCGAGTAAAAGTCACCGGTTCGTCCGGGGCGGGAATTGCAACGGTCTGTTGGATCTCCTCCTGTGGAGCAAGCGCTGAGACCCTGGAGCCTGGGGTCGCATTGCAGACCCACCACCAGCGGGGAACTGGCATATTCGGCGGGGGCACAGCATTCTGCTGAGAGTTTTCCTTGCCTATGCGCGAACCCCATTCGAGATAGGCAACAAATGCCGCGCGAAATTCAGGGTCATTGGGAAGCATGGCGTCGTCGGCGCTCTGACACAGCATCTTTACCCACCGCGCCCGTTGCTCCTCGGTGATGCGTTTGCCGACGTGCTGCGAGATCATGCGCGAATAGCCGCCATATCGCTCGGAGTAGAACTTCGGTCCACCGAAGACCTCGCTTAACCACGCCGCCACGCGCTCCGGATGATCTGGAGACATATTCGCAAAGAGCGGGCCAACCAGCGGGTCTTGCGGAACATACTTGCTGTAGAAAATCCGCGTCATGCGCAGTAGAGCGGGAAATCCGCCTGCCCACTCGAAGAGCGTAGGCTCATGTTCCGGAGACGGTACGGGGTCCGCGAACCTCACATACCAATGCATTCCACTACAAAACGGTTTGTTCTGAGAGTGCCCGCATCGGCACAGGCTGTAGTGCTCGCGCGAAGAACCTTCGGCACGGGTCACATCGTTTCCAAGTTCGTCGACGAGCCGGACGCCGCCCGTCACCCTGTATGGACCATCTTTGGAAACTTCGATCGAAGGCGTTCGAGACTGATCGATCTGGTTGCGAGCCTCAATACCATCGATTGCATAACTGAGTGCTCCCGACGGACATGCCCGGACCGCTTGGATGATTTCGTCCAGCCTTCCACCGCTGGGTGTGATGAACGGCTCCTGCCCGACATGAAATACCGACGGCAGCCGGTCAGTGCAGAATCCCGAGTGAGCACAGACGCCGCGATTATCGAAGATCTCGATCTGCTGCCCCTCGTAAGCATCGCGCTTGTCAGGCACTCGCTTCGGGTCTTTGGCTCCGGAGAAACCCGATTTGGCATGAGTACCGTCGCAATACGGCTTTGTGGAGGATTGGCCGCAACGGCAAAGCGCCATCTGTTGTGTCAGGGCAAGTTCTTCACCCAGCCAATTCCTGAATTCCGCAACGTTCGAGACCACATAGGGGCCATCGAGCGAGACTTTGATTTCCGGCTGAGACTCCGGCTTTCCTGATGGTGATTCGGTCATTGTCCACCTCGAGTCAAAAGGTTACACATTGTTGGAGAATCCATCGCGATGCACTAGTCGACAAAGGCCAAGTCAGATCGTAGTTGAGTGCCATGGAGAGCGTCTACCCCCAGAGCGGATAGGAATTTGACTACCCATTCGGGTAGTCTGTTCTCGCCATCATCTTATTGCAGATCCTTGGTGGCTTGGGCCGAACGCGTATGAGAGAAGTTTCGCTCACAAGTCAACAGAGAAGAGTGCAGCGCAGCGGTTCTAACTGTCGGAATCCAATCGGTAAAGAGTGCATTGTTTGGTGGGATAAGTTCGGACATTGTTGACGACCTGCATGAGCTGTTGGCATTCTGTATTCAGTTCAGAAACCATTCCTCGTCGAAAGAGAAGCCCATGGATGTCGTACAGCGAAATATCTCTCCGCTCACTGTCGTGGCGAGATGCATACGGTCGCGTGCGCAAGGTTTCTGGTGGGCAGCAGTTGCTGGCCTTCTGCTGATTCTGGCGGTTGAACTCTTCGTTCCCGCATTCCAGCAGTCGCAAACACCGGACGAGGCAAACCATCTGTTGGCCGGCGCTCGCTACTGGCAATATGGCGACTTCGGGAGTAATCCCGAACATCCTCCATTCGCCAAACTCATCGCGGCGCTGCCGGTTTTGGGCATTCCCTGTCCTCCGCCTTCAAACGCCTTCTACTTCAAGGGCGAGAACTTCGACAGCGGCAATGTATTTCTCTACACGCACGACGCCGACGCCATGCTCTGGCATGCCCGCCTCGCCATCTCCGCATTCGCGTTTGTTCTCGCGCTGCTGGTGTTAGCGGCAGGGTGTGAGATGTTCGATCGCACTACCGGCCTTCTGGCACTTTTGATTCTGGTATTCGAGCCGACATTGCTGGCGCATGGTGCGATGATCACCACGGATGTGGCGGCGACCTGCTGTATCTTTGGCGCGGTCTTTGCTTTCTATCGCTGGCAAAGCCATCCCACGGCGCAACGACTGATCGCTTGTGGCATCGCATTCGGACTGGCTCTGGCAGCCAAGCACTCCGCAATCTTTCTCGTGCCAGTCTTTCTTGTCTTGGCAAGCCTGGAATTGTTTTTCAGGACTTCGCCCGCCACATTGAATAGCGGCAAATCGAACAGCGTGCCGCGCATGGCTGGCTCTTCGGTGTTGATTGCTCTGATTGCTTATACCATGCTTTGGGCGTTTTATGGCTTCCGCTATCAAGCCCGTCCCGGCGCCTTGGCCATGACTCCCACACTTGTGCAGTTCGCCGCTTCAAGCCACAAACCGTGGGTCGAGGCGGTGATCCCAAAAATCGGTTCACTGCATCTGCTGCCTGAGGCTTATCTGTTCGGCATCGTCGACATCATCGACTCGTCTAAGCGCGATCCCATGTTCCTGCTCGGACAAGATTACACCACCGGTCATTGGTTCTACTTTCCAGTTGCCATTCTCATCAAGGCGACACTTGGTATGCTTGCGCTCCTGATGCTCGCTCCGTTTCTCAAGGTGTTGCGGCAGGGCGGCAAACGTCGGGTAATGGTGTACCTGCTGGTCCCCTCCCTGCTGTACCTAGCCGCCAGCCTCGCTTCAACCATGGATATCGGCATTCGTCATATCCTTCCTGTTTTCCCATTCTTTATCCTCATCGCGGCTGCCACCGCGGTTGCGCTGGGCCGCAAACAGCCATGGGGAATCTATGCCGCCGCGTCTTTGTTGCTCTTCCATGTAGCTTCCTCGGCGCATGTCTTTCCCAACTATCTGACTTATGCCAACGAAGCCTGGGGAGGCCCCCAAAATACCTTCCGGCTGCTTACGGATTCCAATGCCGATTGGGGACAGGGCCTGCGCGCGACCAAGAATTATCTGGATGCAAACGGAATCCACGACTGCTGGTTTGCTCACTATGGCTGGAACGTAGATCCGGCTTACTACCACATTTCCTGCAAGCCGCTGCCGGAGGGCCTCAAACATATGTTCGGCTCACCGCTGCCGCTCGTTCCGCCATCCATCACAGGCACCATTCTCGTTAGCGGCTCCGAGGCCGATGGGGATTACTGGGGTCCTGGCGACCTGAACCCTTATGCGCAGTTCCTTCATCGCCGTCCAGATGCCATTATCGCCAACAGCGTCCTGGTCTTCCGCGGACAGTTCGCCGTGCCAGAGTTGTCCGCCTTCACGCACATGAGTCAGGCGCAACAATTTGCCGGCAAGCAGCAATGGGGCGAAGCCCTGAGTGAAGCGCACCTCGCTATCAAGCTGAATCCTGGCTCGGCCGAAGCCCATGCCCTGCTGGGAAACCTCTTCCTCCAACTACATCGCACCGACGAAGCCCGACAGTCATTTCAGCAGGCGTTGTCCCTCGCCCATAGCGATCACCCGGAGTTTCAACTTGCTCGGGTTCTGAACATTCCCGCCAAATATATCTCTCAATAACGCGCCCCTGCGGTCTATCAGGACCGGAGCGATTTGCGTCGCGAACAGCTCGGGTGGCGCCGGGTCGAGCAGGTAGTGAATGCGATTGTCGATCGGGAGCTTCTCGATGCCAAACAACGCCTTGACATTGGAGGCTTTGAGGCTATGTTCCATGCGCCGCTGATGCAATAAGAAACGACTCGCTCCAGAGTGCGGCGAAGGCTTGACGTGATCATTCCGGCTCATAGAATAATAATCAAAGCAATGTCGAAGTGAAGCGTCCGCGTACGTCATCCTTTCAGACGCCGAAAAAGGCGTCAAATTGAACCTGGAGGGATCTTATGAAGTACATGCTGATGTTCTACCTGAACAAAATGGAATTTGACTCGCGGACTGATCCGAAGACGAGAGACGCCTTCTGGGGGAGTTTCATGCCTTACTTGAAAGCGGTTCGAGAGGCAGGCATCTTTGCTGGCGGCGCGGGGCTTGAACCTCCGGATACTGCTACCACGCTGCGAATTCTCGATGGCAAGCGTCTAGTGCAGGACGGGCCATTTGCCGAAACGAAAGAGCAACTCGGCGGTTATTTCCTGATCGACGTTCCCGACCTTGACACAGCGCTTGACTGGGCTGCTCGCTATCCGGCCGGCCCTGGAGGCGGAGTTGAGATACGGCCCGCCATGACTGGACCTGCCGAAGCATGACGGAGACGCATGAGGCAGTCGAGAAGGTGGCCCGCGATTCGTGGGGCCGCCTGCTTGCGTTTCTTTCGGCTCGATCCCGCGATGTGGCTGCTGCCGAGGATGCGCTCGCCGACGCCTTTCGCGCTGCCCTTGAGACCTGGCCTCGCACGGGTGTTCCGGATAGGCCGGAAGCTTGGCTTCTCGTGGCCGCTCGCCGCAAATTGATTGATCTCGCGCGGCATCGCCAAGTGCATGAAGAGGCGACGCCTGCTCTGATCGCAATCACAGACGTCGCTCAGCAAATGGCAGACTCGTCCGAGATATTTCCCGACGAACGACTCAAACTACTTTTTGTTTGTGCTCACCCGGCTATCGATCCGAGTTCCAGAACACCATTGATGCTTCAGGTTGTACTGGGGCTTGATGCCGCGCGCATTGCATCGGCATTTCTGGTAAAGCCCTCCGCCATGGGACAGCGTTTGAGCCGCGCCAAGACCAAGATTCGCGTGGCGGGTCTGCGATTCGAATTACCCAATGCAAGTGATCTGCCCAGTCGGCTTGATGCCGTGCTTGAAGCAATCTATGCCGCCTACGGTAGCGGTTGGGATGATGTTGCCGGTGCCGATCAGCGGCGCAAAGGATTGGCTAAAGAAGCAATTGATTTGGGTACGCTGCTCTTGCAACTCATGCCAGGCGAACCAGAAGTTCATGGCCTCCTGGCGTTGATGTTGCATTGCGAAGCACGTCGCGAGGCGCGCCGTTCAGAGAGCGGCACGTACATTCCACTCTCAGAGCAGGATGTTACGCGTTGGTCGGGCGCAATGATCGAGGAAGCAGAGCGATTGCTGGCTAGTGCCGCGCAATTTGGACGCATCGGACATTTTCAGCTTGAAGCCGCAATCCAGTCGGTGCACGCGCAACGTGCGCAGACTGGTCATACCGATTGGGAATCGATCGCAATGATGTATGCGGGCCTTGTTCGTATTGCGCCGACGATTGGCGCATTGGTAGGCCACGCGGCAGCCGTAGCCGAAAGCAGCAGTGCGGAAAATGGGTGGGCGCTGCTTGAAGAAATCCCTGCACAGTCAGTCGATACGTACCAGCCTTACTGGGCACTTACCGCACATCTGCTGAAACGTATGCAGCGCTTCAATGAAGCCAAGGTGGCTTACACGCGTGCCATTGGCCTCTGTGAGGATTCAGCGATGCGCGAGTATCTGAAGCGAAAAGTAGCGGAAATAGTTTGAACGGCCTTGAAACCGAGTCCGCTCTTGACCGGACGGACTCGGTTTGCAAGCAATGCAAATGGCATAGCGATCTGAATTGCTTCAACGATTCAAGATTGTCCCGGCGGCGGAAGGAGACCGAGCTGCGCCAGCATTCCGAAGGTGTCAAAGACACCCCAATGTGCGGAGACCTTGCCTTCATCGTTGAAGCGAAAGATGTCGGTGCCATTGACTTTGAACTGCTTTCCCGTGGGTGGCGCGCCCATAAACGGACCTCGGTTGGTTCCCGTTGTAGAAACGTAAAGCACGATACGGTCATCGTCGGCGACCGTGAATTGAACTGCAAGATGGAGATCGGGGAATGCCTCGACAAAGCCACCGAGCACTCTCTTGAATCCCTCATGTCCATTGGCCATTTCGGGCGGAATCCCATAGTCCATGTAGTCGATCCGGTCAGCCGCCAGGTAGCGATCGCACAGCTCAAGCTTGCCGGTGTTGATGACTTCTTCAATGAGCTTCTTCGCATTCGCAGTGTTTCTCTCAGTGACATTTGCAGTTTGCATGATAGTTGTCCTCCTGGTGAATTAGAACGATCAATTTCGTCGCTCACTACCATGACGATCCTGCAGAAACGATTTCGACATGCCAGAAAGGCCGCTCAGGTAATTTTTTGCCTTTCGCAAAAAAAGTGTCCGCTAAGCAGCCGTTCATGCGTTATTGAGTTGAAAGACCCAATATCACACCGAACAAAAGGAGAATCTACATGGCAATTCATCAGGAAAAGCTACTTCCGGCAGAACCAGAGAGGGTCTACGAACTATTAACCAGTGGTGAGAAATTCGCTGCGGCTTCCGCGCGCCCTGCCAATATTGGCGCAGGCGCTGGAGAAGCCTTCTCGATCTTTGGCGGCTACATTGAAGGGCGTCAGATCGAATTGGTCCCAGGCAAGCGCGTAGTCCAGGCCTGGCGCGGCAGCGACTGGGCGCCGGGCGTCTACTCACTGGTACGGTTCACTTTGACACCGGAGGGCGGAGGCACCAGGCTCACGGTTGACCACGAAGCCTATCCCGAGGGGAAGTCGCCGATGTACCCTTCCTGGCATGAGCACCTTGCAAGCAATTGGCCGGTCTTCTACTTTGACCCGTTCGCGAAGTACTTGGCCGCTTAGTGCGGTCAGCTATTTTCTCACGATGAAGCTCGGCTTCCTTGTGCGGCCTCTCTCGGTTCCACATCAGCGAGCTTTTGCGACTAGCCGGTGACTGCTAAGGCATGGCACACTTTGAACGATAGGCCAAGATCGTTCGAAGCGGAGAGTTATCCTTGGCGAAGTCATTTGAAATCAGGAGGAATTGCAATGAGCGAGTTCACTTTTCTCTTTCGGGGGAGAGAAACATCTCCGTCCGCCGAGCAGATGCAGAAGACGATGGAAAAATGGGTTGTTTGGTTCAAGCAACTTGACAGCGCTGGCTGCCTTAAGGAACCTGGACATCCGCTGGAACATACAGGCAAGGTTGTCAAAGGCAAAGAAAGAGTAGTTGTCGACGGTCCATATGCTGAGGCCAAGGATGTTGTCGGCGGCTACATTCTGGTTGAAGCCAGCGATCTCAATCACGCCACTGAATTAGCCAAGGGATGCCCCATCTTTGAGGTTGGAGGATCGGTGGAAGTGCGGCCGGTGCATAGGGTATAGGTGGAGAACACTGAACATCTTTTTCGCCGTGAGGCAGGACGAATGGTCTCTGTCCTTACGCGGATCTTTGGAGTGCACAATCTGGCGCTGGCAGAGGACGTTGTTCAAGACGCCTTCTGCCGAGCGCTGGAGACGTGGAGTTTCCGTGGCGTACCTGAGAATCCCGCGGCATGGCTGATGGCAACCGCAAAAAACCGGGCGCTCGATGTCTTGCGGCGTCAGCGTACGGCAATGACATTTGCACCCGAATTTGGACGCCTGCTGGACTCGGAATGGACAATCGTACCCACCGTCGAGGAGGTATTTGAGCCAAAGGCGATTAAAGACGATCAGTTACGCATGATGTTTTCCTGCTGCCATCCGCGGCTCAAAGAGGAGGCTCAGGTCGCGCTGATTCTTCACATTTTGTGCGGCTTCAGCGTGAGCGAGATTGCTGAGGCTTTTGTCAGTCCGCATTCCACGATTGAAAAGCGGATCACGCGATCAAAGCAGGTTCTCGCAACATCCAAGAAGCTCATCGATGTCGCATCGGCTGTAGAGACATCGCAGCGTTTGCCCGCCGTTCATCGCGCTCTTTATCTGTTATTCAACGAGGGCTACCACGGTTCTTCTCCGACGGCCACGATCCGTGAAGAACTCTGCCGCGAGGCGATGCGTCTCACCTCAATTTTGCTCACGCATCCGCAAGGAATAGTCCCGGCGACCTATGCTCTCGCTGCGCTCATGAGCCTTGATGCAGCGCGAATGCCTGGGCGGGTAGACGCTTCCGGCCAATTGCAAACCCTCTTCGAGCAAGATCGGTCGAAGTGGGATCAGCAGCTAGTACGCGAAGGGATGTCGTTGCTTGAACTCTCTGCAGAAGGCTCGACTCTCAGCGAGTATCATATTGAGGCCGCAATCGCTTCGATGCATATCCGAGCAGATCGGGCCGAGGAAACAGACTGGAAAACAATTGTTTCGCTTTATGACAAGCTGCTGGTGATTCGTCGTTCGCCCATAGTGGCACTCAATCGGGCCATCGCCGTTGCCCAACATGAAGGTCCGGAGCGCGGGCTGGAAGAAATGGCCAATATCGGCAATAAGGATCGGCTTATTGCATATCCGTTCTATTTTGCCGCACTTGGCGAGTTCGAACTGCGGGTGGGGCGGCAATCCGTCGCACGTGATCGCTTCCGCGCGGCGTCCGCATTGGCCCGCAGCCAGATGGAGCGCAATTTTTTCCTACAGCGCATGGCTGCATGCGGCTCCGAAGAAATGTCCGAATAACTTCTCGAAGGGCAGTTAATCGTGCCGCCGAGAACATTGCAATAAAACTTCTGAATGCTCTCCCGGTCCTGCCGCGGCACGATGACCGACGAGTGATTTCCAAATATCACCTTTGCCATGATTTCTCCTTTTCAATTTGTTACTGTAATTGCTCTCGGTTTGGTTGCCCGCAATGAACTCCTCAAGCTTGTGGACCGATGCGGACTCATGTCCAAGATATTTCCACTTGGAAACAGGAGACGGGACTCCAGTTCAGGACAGTTGGGTTGGTGGCACCCACATATTCACTGGCATATCATAAGGGTACGGACGTCCCTTTCCGGTTTCAACAAACTCTTTCAAACTGAGAAGGAAGACTGCCCATCCCATGGAGCAATGGGGAAACTGCTTTGCATCCTCTTTCCAATTGGAGTGGCGAAAGTGAAGAAAGGTTCGGTCCTGGTCGAGAAAGATCTTGAACTCGACATCGGTATCGAGCCAGTCAGCGGCTGCGCCACCGGTGATATGCCAGCGTACAACTTCTCCGGGTATAAGCATTGTGATCGCGGCTATGGATGCGCAGAAATCATCGAACCAGAATTCGAGGTGCTTGCCGACCGCTGATTCTCCGCGGGCACCAATGGTCCACCAGTGCGCTAGTCCCTCCGCCTTTGCAACGGCCTCGTAGAGTTGCTCCGGTGATGTGTTCACTAGCAGTTCATGCCAAATCTCACGATTCGCCATCCAGTCCTCCTTGAAAAGTCACGTTTTGCAGCCGTTGGTAAAAGCGACCAATCTACTCAGGCTGATCGGTGTACAAGTGGGTAAATGGAATAGGACATTGGTTTCTCTCCAGTTTACGTTCAGATTTAGCGGTTCACGAGGCAATTTAAGAGGCGATAGATGAGTGCCTCTATCGGAGATCATTGGGCTACCGCGCCGGCTTCCTGCGCACTTTCCCGTTTTCCAACTCTGTCTGGCATGCCTTGGTTCAGAGTTAGCAATTGCTGGAGGCTTTCCGTGATGAAGAAATTCCATCCTGCCTTGCAAGTTTCGTAGCATTCGACCCCGGGTTGCAGTCCAGAGTGCGTCATCGTCACAGTCGTTTCTGCGCCGACTGTCGAAATATCGAAAATGACTTCGGTATTTTTCCACTCCTTTCGGTCTTCAACAAACGGCAGATTGCAATCGGTCACCCGCCAAACAATTTTTTTGGCGGGAACAAACTCCACTACCGCGAAATCCACAAATGTCTCGCCCCATCGAACTGAGAATGTGTCGCCAACCTTCTCCGAGGCTCCAGAGAAGCTGGCGGTCCACCAGTCGGCTACATGACTGATGCGTTCGGCTGTTGCCTCAGCCGTGAGGTTCGCTGTGATCGATGCAGAATAGTCTTGTCCGATCATGTGTCGTCTCCTTTGTGTCCTGGTTGAAGTTGGTTAATTGTCGATCCATTGCTGCAACTAGCTGAACTAGCGCTTGCTAGTGCGAGTCATCCGTAAACTGCTTCGAGAAATTTTCGAGAAAGAATTTCCAACCCTTGTCATGCCCTCTGCCACCGTCGGTGTCAGGCAGGCCGGAATGTACAAGCGTCATCAAGGTGTCTTCGCCCTTTGGCTGGAAGGTCACGCTGACCGTTGACTCTTCTCCCAAAGTATTGCGAGACATCCATGTATGCTGGAGCCGGCTCGGGCGATCTATCGCAGTGAAGCGTCCGTAATGGGATGTTCCCTGGATGAGTCAGTAAAAGAACCCATCTACCTCTGGATTCAAAATGAGCTTTTCAGCCATGCTCCATGGATTGCCTGGGATCTTTGGATCCAGCCACGCATCGAAAACCTCCTCGGCAGGCGCAGGGATTGTCCGTTCCACCTTCACTTCAATGGTCCTCTTTGGTTCCGTCATTTGTTCTTCCACTCCTTTTCCTTGTCTCGTTTCTGCTTTTTGAAATGCTGCTCAAACTGACTGATCGAGACGCTCGTTTCAGAACCGCTCGTACTCATGCATCCATCAAGCTATCTCCCGGAGTAGCCCCGCCCCGAATGAACTGTTCAGTGTTTTGAAGTTCCTTAATAACGTTCGCCAAATCCTGATGATCGATTTGAAAGACGATTGACAGCGCGTCTTCGCTCCCGCGCATCAGAATGTAAGTTGCAAATGTGTGCAGAGTTCTGCTGCCGGATGAATTCTGTAGCTTCATTTTCCATGCCACCTTTGCGAGCAAATATATGGAATCTATAGGGTTTGCTTCAACGGACTTAAGTTGAGTTTCAGAGAGCCCCATTGAAGAGAAGTAAGCCTTCCTTTTGGGAATGACTTTGAGAAAATCCCCCTTACTGACCGCCTGGACGCCATTGGGACCGCCGAACATGAACGTATCCGCGTATAGCGCGCTGATTCCCAATACATCAGAAGATGAATTTACTCTCTCGTACTGCAAGAAAAACTCTTTGACTCGTTGTTCCATCTGTTCCTCTTTTTTGTGCCAGAGCATCAGGGCAGCATCATTTAAATTTCGGGCCTCGATATTGGCTTTGTAGAAGTAGTGGATGCACAGACACCCAGGTAGGTTGAATTCGCCCGCTGCTATAAGTCGGTGAATTGCTCTTAATGGGACGTCCCCATGAGGCTCAAAAAGAAGAGGCTGTCTACTTTGTGATCAGACACAACTTCTTTAGCTGCATACCAGGATTGCCCGGGGGCTTGGGATCTAGCCAAGCATCAAACACCTTCGCGGCAGGTGCAAGGATTGTTCGTTCATCCTTCACTTCAATAGTCTTCTTCGATTCAATCATTTCTTCTTCTCCTTGATCCCCTTCTTCTCTTTCTTGTCCTTGAAATACTGCTCAAATTGGTCGAGTTGCGTGTTCCAGAACCGCTCGTACTCATGCACCCAACCTGCTACCTGCCGAAGTGGCTCCGCCTGGAAGGAAATGAAGACCTCCCGCCCCTGCTTCTCGCGCCGGATCAGTCCTGCCCTTTCCAGGAGTTTCAAGTGCTTCGTCACCGAGTTCAGAGCGGTGTCGAAGGGCTTTGCAATATCCGTAAACCTCGCCGGGCCGGCTGCAAGTTGACCGATAATTGCGCGCCGGGTTGGGTGAGAAATGGCAGTGAACACATCGCTAAGCTCGTCCATGAATACATTACACCATAAGGTGTAATGTATTGCAAGTATTTTTTGGCGCTTGGGATCTCCCGTGCACTCGGAGGCTAGCCAACCATGATTACTCTTCTGCCAAAATGAGCTTCAGCCCGATCGGTCCCATCCCAAGGGGGTAGGCTAATTGGATGAGCAACATCATTGCAGGCTCCAAAAATCGAGCATTTGTCAGTGGTCCGGCATCGATTGGGTCGACACCGATCTCACGCAGGAGTTCCGCGACAGTGGACTTCGCATCCGGATCGTTCCCGCAGTAAAAAGTAGTACCGGCGGCGCGTTCATTTGCAGCGAACCTGGTATGTAGAATCTCGGCGAACGGCGGCAAGGCTTCGACAAAGCGAGCTTCCGGAACAAGTTTGGACAGCTCTTCTGCGCCTGAAGTGGTGGTGCCGACGGCCATTCCGCTCAAATCTGGCTTCAGGGCATTTACGCAACTGAAAAGCACTTTTCCTCTGAGCGGACCTGCCTCGCGTAAAGCCTGAGCAGAGGCCGAATAAGGAGTTGCGAGCAAGACCACGTCGCCAAATTCGGCGGCCTCTGCAGGACTGCCAACTCGGGTGCCTACACCGATTGAAGCGGCCGTAGCGCGCAGTTTCGCTTCATCGTGGGAGAAGCTGAACATCAGTTCATGCCCTCCTTTCGCCCAGTACTTGGCGAGGCCTGTTCCCATTTTTCCGGTACCGATGATACCAATCTTCATCTCTTCCTCCTCTTGATAGGATCGCTGGACAATTAAGCAAATTCAAAAAGTCATTGGCCCGCATTTTGTTCGGGAGTGCAAATAAATCAGAGAGAAATCCAAATCAAGGTTAGAAAATCACAAATGCTTGAAGAAGTACATGAATGAAACAAGGCTGTCCCCGAAGCCATGGGCGACCATTCCTGGTATCAGGCTTTTGCGCCACAGCGCGGTAAGAGTTAGGACAATTGCGATGAGAATGACAGGGATCAGTCGAAGCCAGCCTTGGTATAGGTGTCCGAAAGCAAAGATGGCAATCTGAGCCGAGGAAGCAAAAACCGCATCGTTGAAGAGAGCCTGACACTGCCTCTGGACGTATCCGCGGAAGACGAATTCTTCAACGAACCCCGCGCTGAGCGAAAGCACGAGAAATGCCAGCGCCTCAACGGGAGTCCGGGCGACCAAAGACTGAAATATTTTGCTGTCATGCTGGAAAGGGCCGAGGAGTACGCTTGAAACGTTCCCAATGAAAGCCATTACGAAAAAAACGAGAACAGAAACTCCAAAATGAACAACGATGGTAAAGCGGCCGCGCCATTGTGCGCCGACTATCTGCCGCAGTGTAATCGCGCCACGTCGTCGAATACCAGTAAGCGCGATGGCGAATAGTGTCCACAAGTAAAGTGTCAAGACTATGCAAAATCTGAGTAACGCCGAAGTGTGCCCAGGGCCTTGAGGGCTCGCATCGGCAATTGCGAGAGCCCCGGTCCATTGCAAGATCAGAGGAAAACCAAAGAGTACTGCCAGAAGCAGTGCAAAGTTTGCCGGACTCGCAATTCCGTCTCGTAAATGCCAGTCGAATTTCATGAAATTGCTCCATCCAAGAGAAATACAATGGAAAAACCTGCGCCCAGCGTGGTTCCAAATACTGACTCATGGTTATAGATATTTCCCAAGCCCGAAAGGCTCAAATAACTGGAGGGAACTTCGCCTCATCTGAATGTAATGAAGTGATGGGTAACTTTCCCTTCTCGAACAACAAAAGCCTCATCTACGATTGAATCCCCGAGCCTAGTGTGAACTGTCAGTTCGAAAAAGAGCGCATCCGCGGTTTCTGAAAAGTCGTCAATTGAAGTGACATCGAGTTTGCCGAGTGCCTGCATACTTCGCTTGAAGTAATTCCTGAGGCTGTCATGGCCGCGAGCTATTTCCTGAAACGAAATCAAAGTCGCATCCGAGTGGTAGTGACGTTCAATCAACTCGTCAATTTGGTTTGCTTGAAGAAGAGTAATCTGCTCCTGGTAGAACTTCTTTGCCCAGCTTTCCGCTTCTCCGTGTTCATCTGAAACCATATTCCCTCCAGTTCTTGAGTACCCTGGCCTGAAGATCGGCGGGGTAAACGCCTTTGAAAGAACTGCGCTTTGGCACCCTGCCGGCCCATTCATCCGGAGGCAGGCAATTATAGATGACCTTGGTTGTATGCATCGACGTTTTCTCGCCGCTATCCAGAAAGGCAACTAATGGGTTTGTTGACTCTCCATGGAATACAACCTCGCCTTTTTCGCCGGGGTAGTTTCTTGTCATAAAGGCCCAGAAGAGTTCTTTCAGGTTGCTTACGTCAACGTCCTGCTCAACGATGAGATACTTCGGGGTTCCCATCCCAGCCTTGGTGTCGAAGAGAGCTTCGCCAATTGTTCGGCAAATGTGTTCGGAGCCACCGTTGAATCTTGTTCTCCAATCGAAGGGAAGACTGATTGCGTAAAGGTGATTGGCGCTCTCGAAGGGAGACCAGACGCTGAAGACCGGCAGGTCTTTCTTGCGGAGTGTCCAGAGAATCTCGGCTGCATTTGGAACTCCCCAAACGGTGTGGTTCTCCTCCGGCGGTTCTCCAGCGACAGAAACCGGCAAGATAGGATTGTTCCGATAAGTGAGAGCGGTTGCGTGATAGACCGGTTTCGGCGTTGGCCCGGTTGTCCAGAGGTATCCGGCGTACTCTCCCATTGGGCCTTCAGGAGCGGTCTCGGTCAGTGAAAGATAACCTTCAACGACAATCTCGGATGTCGCGGGCACCTGCAGGTCCACTGTTTCGCACTGGACAACCTCGACGGGCTCATTAAAGTAGGCTCCGACAAAATCAGCCTCGTTGACATACGCCGGCAGAGGCATACCTCCGACAAATGGGATAAAAGGTTCAGTTCCGATAGCGAGAACAAATGGCATATCCTTTCCGATATCGGACCACGTCTTGCGCACCATGCCTATGTGTTGCGTAGGCGCAACAATGCCGGCCATTCTCCTTTCATCCACCAGCATGATTCGTGCAATCGACCAGTTCGTCCATTTCTTATCCGGAGTCTGAGCGACGATGATTCCCATCGTGTTGAGGAATCGTCCGCCGTCTCCACCATGAAGCAGAGGGGCTGGAAGCTCGAGCAAGTTGATCTTGTCGCCCAATATGATGTTTTCCTTGCATGGTCCCGCCGAAACCAGCTTGGGTGGAACAGCTTTTCGGTCACGTGCAGATGCAATGGCGTCGATGATCTCCTTCGCGTTTGCTTTCGGCTCAAGCCCAAGTGATACCGCAATGCGCGCCAGATACAGGCCGGGTTGCAAACTCACTCCAACTGGCGCGCCGAGGACTCTGGAACCCTGCATCGCGCCGGGGATATTCGTAAACAGAGGTGCCGGTGCGCCAGTCTCATAACAACGGCGACAGATGGCTCCGATCTCCAGGTTAAGATCGACAGGAGCCTTTATCTCTATCGACTCACCAATTGCGGTGAGCGCGTCGATATACTCGCGCAGACTTTTCAGGCGATTCATCGGCTACTCCAGATTGGCCCAAACGGTTTTGTAGTGTGTGTAACTCTCCAGGGCTTCGGCACCTTGTTCACGGCCATAACCGGACATCTTGTATCCGCCAAACGGCGCGTTGGGATGGTATTTGTGCCAGGTGTTCAGCCAGACTGTTCCTGCCTTGATTTTGTCTGCAATACGCAACCCCCTGCCGAGATTGCCAGTCTGGATTCCCGACGCCAATCCATAGCTTGTGTCATTCGCAAGCCGGATCGCTTCTTCCTCATCTTTGAAGGGAATGACCGGCAGAACAGGTCCGAATATCTCTTCGCGGGAGATCTTCAGGTCATTTGTTGCGTCCGCGAACACGGTCGCCTCGATGAAAAGGCCTCTCCCATTGATCTTGCGTGTCCCGCCACCGGCTGTCAGCCGGGCGCTCGAATCCTTGCCTGCCTGAACATAGGTGAGTATCTTGTCGTACTCAGACTTCGTCGCAATTGGCCCAATCTGTGTCGCTGGATCTAGCGGATCTCCCAAGACCGAATCTTTCGCTAGGCGACTCAGTTTCTCGACGACCTCGTCATAGACTGGCCTCTCAACCAGTAGGCGAGAGCCAGCGACGCAGACCTCTCCCTTATTCCAGAAGATTGCCCAAAACGCTGTTTGAACCGCCGCGTCAATATTGGCGTCGGCGAAGACGATGTTGGGGGACTTGCCTCCGAGTTCCATCGTCATGTGCTTCATCGTTTCCGCGCCGTTGCGAGCGAGTTGCTGGCCTACCACAGTGGATCCCGTGAATGCGATCTTCTCGACCAAGGGGTGTTTGACGAGCACGTCGCCGATCGAACCACCTGGCCCTGTCACGAGATTGAAGGCACCGGGCGGTACGCCTGCGTCCAGTGCGGTCTGGGCCAGAAGTAGTGCGGTGAGCGGTGTGTCCGAGGCTGGCTTATGTACAACAGTGTTGCCTGCCGCCAGCGCTGGGGCAATCTTGCTGCAAGTGAGTGCAAGCGGAAAGTTCCAGGGAGTGATTGCGGCCACAACACCCAAAGGCTCCCGCCGTGTCAGGATACGAATGTTAGGCTCGTAAGATGTTCGGTAGCTCCCGTTCATCTGCATTGCGAGACCGCCAAAAAAGCGGAAGAGGCCCGAACAGTGAGGCATAATGATCCGCAAAAAGTCACTGTACGGCATGCCCATATCCATGGCTTCACGCAATGCGAATTCCTCAGCGCGTTCGTCCATCAGATCTGCCATGCGAAACAGAATCTTCGCACGCTCCTCGTGGTGCATATGGCCCCACGGACCTTCCTCAAAGGCTCTGGACGCCGCGAGCACCGCAGCTTCGGCATCAGCAGGCGTGGCCCTCGCAACTTGTGTGATGACCGCCTCTGTCGTCGGGTCTGTGGTCAGCATGGTGGCTCCGTCTGCGGAGTCGCGCCATTGCCCATCGATCAGGAGTTGTCCCTTCGGCAGCTGCACTCTCACGGGTAACTTTGCAGTGTGTTTGGGCTCATCATTCATTTTGCCGTCTCCTTAAAGGACCGTTGCGTGGGGATTCTAGTAGCAATGTGGCTTGCGGCGGAATCTGTGAGCTTTGCGCGAGGAATACTAACGTTCATCCTGTAGCTGAGTGCTGCTGCGAAGGAATTACTGAAGCACTCTTATCAAAGCGTAGACGCAGTCCAAGCACTTCCGCCTCCCTAGAGTGGCTAGCATAATACCCACCCGTTCGGGTAGGAAGGCTGGCAGTTTCAGGGTTGACTTGCTAATGCGCTCACATTGGTCGCCAACAGTGCCGAACGCTCATAATCGGAGGAACCTCCCGGTAACTCGTCAAACGATTCGCCGCACCAATGGCAAACGAACCAGCGGATCAGCCACAAGCCACACCACCGTAAGCTCGATCGCTCCGGCAAGCGCGAACTTCACCAGTGGCGGTGCCAGCCAGCCATGCATGGACAGCGTTATGCATACCACGATGATCGGATGAATGATGTACACCGCGTAGGCCCGCCGTCCCAGCCAATCCCACAACTTCGAGTGCTGATTCAGGCGCTGCCGGAAAACCAGGAGCAGCAGCGCAATCGCGCCGCAGGCCACAAACGGCTCCCAGAAGGCATAGAAAATCGCCGTCCACCCCAGCCCGCCCGCAAAATTGGAATGCCCAAGGCCATTCAGATGAGACGCCACGAGAATCGCTACCGGCATCGAAAGCCACACAAGTGGAAGAGCGATCACCCAGGGCCGGGCACACTGCCAGTTCAAGCCCTCAAGCCAACGATATCTCCACGCAGCAACGCCCAGCGCAAAGAGAGCAATGTAGCTCGAAAAGAAGCCGATCTGAAGTCCGAAGACGCTTTCGCCTGTCGGCACAACCTGCCGGACTGCAACGGAACCCGCCCCCACGCCTACAGCCCATAGCAACCATAGCTGAGCCGTGGGAAGCTGCTTCGCCGTTCGCGCTGCGCCGGCCAGTTCCGCCCCAAACACCCGCCCCCATGCGCAATAGACGAGCGAAAAAATCAGCAGCGCCTGCGCAAACCACAGCGGCCCATTGATGAAGTGATGGTGCTGCCACAGCCACACCCACGTCCCCCGGAAGCCATTGCCCTCGGCCCAGTCCACAATCGCCGCCGTCAGCGGACCGAGAAAAAGTCCGAAAGCCAGCAGCGGCACTCCGAGCCGCAGAAATCGGTCAGCCAGAAATCGTCCATAGCCCTTCTTCTCCAGCGACGGAGGCGTAAAGTACCCGGCCAGCAGGAAGAAAATGCCCATGAAATAGGCCTGATCCGTTGCGCAAAGCAGAGTTAACAGCTGGCTTGAAGGACTCCCGGAGGGTTTCAACTCCGTCCAGAACCATCCCCCCGACCCGCCGTAGACAATTGCTGTGTGATGCAGTACCACCAGTGCGGTCATCACGGTGCGCAGCCGATCAATGTAGAGTTCGCGTTGAGCCACGCTTCATGGTACGACGGATCGGGCAGAAAAGTTCTTGGCCCGGTTCAACCTCGACCATGCACTTCTTTTTCGTAGCCCCAATTGACGTCTGCTCAGGATCGCCGGCCTGCGGAATCTTGACAAGCACTAGGGCCTGTTAACACTACCTCAGGCGGATGGTGTTGCGAGCGAAAAACCGCTCAGACGAGGCGGAGTCCGCAGGGTTTGGTTCTTCCGATGCACGGCTGGCGCTATTCTTCCAGCTTGCCACTGCTTTTTTTCCGCCACCACCACACAGCAAAGCCAATCACAGCCAGGCCGCCGACGATGGCCACCAGGGCGATTCCGTGGTGAGCGACGAGTTCGACGGCGCCCGGACCCAGCTTGATGACGAGTGCGGAGAGTATCAGCCAGCGCACCATTCTGCCGCAGAAGACGGAGAGCATGAAAGGAGCGACGCGCATCTCGAAGACGCCGGCGGCAAAGACGAAGGCCTTCCAGGGCGTGGGCGGCGGCAGCATGGAGGGGATCATCATGGCCAGGAACTCCTGCTTCTCAAAGCGGGCGCGCAACTGCTCGAAGCGCTCGCGATTGATGCGCTTGAGCAGGAAGAGTTCGCCACCGGCTCTTCCCAAGCCATAGGGCAGCAGGCCGCCGATCGCCGAGCCGATGGCCCCGGCGAGGCAATAGAGCCAGAAGTGGCCCTTGTTGGCCCAGACGGAGACGGCGAGAAACGCGTCCATGGGAACGGGAATGGTGGAGGAATCGAGCAGAGCCAGCGCGCCCAGGCCCCAGATGCCGAACTTGGCCAGAAAGGGCAAAAGAACCAGATTGCATTTAGCCAATAAAGTACGAAAAACTACTTTCAAAACGGTCCCTTTCCCTGCGCAAATCCGTCTTACTCTCTGAGTCCATTGTACGGGCCGGAGCAGTGGGCAGGGATTTGTCTGGGATGAGAGAATAGAGAGAAAGGAATCGAAGCGGAGCGGCGTACGCGTGTGCGCTCAAGGAAGGCTCCTCAGGAACGAATGCCCATCGACCCAGCGCCAACCGAAGTGAACGAGCTCAACGAGCCTGCAGAGACGGCTTCTGCGCCAGAGAGCCGCGCAGTCGAAGCTCCGGCTCTGAGCGCGCCGCCGAGCCAGGTTGCCGTCTCTTCCTCGGATTACAGCGGTTCCCGATGGGTGGATTACGATACCCACGAACTGCTGCAGATGATCAGCGATCTGGAGGACGAGCGGCGCTGGGCGCGTTTGCGCGAGGGTGTTTGGATCGCGCTTCTGGTTCATGCGCTGCTCTTTGCCGCGATCATGCTGCTTCCCAAGTATGTCTTCAAGGCGCCAGTGGTGGTGGATCGGAGCAACTCGATCCAGGATGACAAGGAGTTTACCTATTTCGATTCGCCTAAATTGAAGCCCAAAGTCGAGATCAAGCCGGCTCCCGTCAAGCCGCCGGTGATCGATAAGCAAACTCTGGACGAGATGAACAAGGAGACTCCGCCGCAACCCGCGCCCGCGCCTCAGCCGGTCACGCCGACACCCGCTCCAACACCCACGCCCCCGGTTCAGCAAGCGCAGACGGAGGTGCCGCGTCCGGCTGCGGTTCCCGCGCGCCCCAACTTTGCTCTGGGGTCGACGAATCCAGCCGACCAGCTCCGCGATGCGTTGAAGGGATCGCGCAACCCCGGTATGGGAGATACCAGTCAGCTCCCAAGCGGCAGATTGGCGATGCATCCAGGCGCGGGTACGGGCGGAATCGATGTGCTCTCCGACACGCAGGGCGTGGACTTCAACAGCTGGATTGCACGCTGGCACCATGAGACGGAGCGGACCTGGGATCCGCTGATTCCCGACGAGGTCAATCCTCCGATTCTGAAGACGGGAATGGTGGCGATTCGCTTCAAGGTGCTGCCTAGCGGGCGGCTGATGGATGGCAGCCTGGTGCTGGAGGGCCGCTCGGGCGATGTGGCTCTGGATCGCGCCGCATGGGGTGCTCTGACCGGATCGAATTATCCTCCGCTGCCCAGGGAATTCCACGGACCTTATCTGGAACTGCGAGCCTACTTCCTCTATAACATTGAGCCGCAGCGGTAGCGGCAGGATTCGCTGCGCCTTACCCCATCTCGACTTCGACCAGATTCTCGGCCAGCAACTTTTCTGCTGGAATCAGATTTCCTTCGATCCGCTCACCATTGAGAAGCAGCTTCTTCACGCCCTTTTGCGCGCCAGCGGGATTTCTGACTTCCAGTGTCAATTTCTTGCCGCGAAAGCGGCGCGTCATCTTGAAGCCCTTCCATGCGGAGGGAATGCAGGGATCGATCTTGAGGCCGCCATACTCCGGCTGAACTCCGAGAATATATTGTGTGGCGGCATAGTAGGACCATGCAGCCGAGCCGCTCAGCCAGGGCACGCGCGAAGCGCCGAAGCGCGGACTATATTTGCTGTGCGTAAACTGGCAGTAAACGTAGGGTTCGATCTGGCGGATCTCCGCGCGGGTGTTATATGCGGCGGGCAGATAAGCCCTGAAGTACTCATAGGCCAGATCGCCGTGGCCGAGCAGCGTCTCCGCGATTACCGCCCATCCCTGCGTGTGAGTGAAGATACTGCCGTTCTCCTTCACGCCCACATTGAACATCGCGGCCCGCATCACGCGGAAGTTCGTCTTGATGTAAGGGGGGGCACAGATCATCAGTCCGAACTCCGTCGCCAGACGCTCGCGCGCCGATTGCATGGCCTGCGCGGCTCTCTCCGGGTTGGCATGGCCGCTGATCAAAGCCCAGGACTGCGGATTGAGAAAGATATTGCCTTCTTCGCTCTCTTTGGAGCCGTATTTGAAGCCGTCGGCGCGATAGGCGCGCAAGTACCATTCTCCGTCCCAAGCATCCGTTTCCAGGCGACTATCCAGCTTGGCCAGCTCGTTCTTTGCCCACAGCTCTTCTTCTGAGACATTCAAGAGCTGGCATATCTCCAGATAAACGCGCAGCGCGTAGCGCAGTTGAAAGGCGACGAAGATCGATTCTCCCCGCTCCCCGAGACGAATGCAATCATTCCAATCGGCAGACAAGCCGCAGGGAAGTCCATGCGCTCCGGATCGCTCCGCATTGAACTGTATGGCGCGCTTCATATGGCCGAGAACGGTCTCCTGGCCTTTGTCGGCATAGGGCAAGAGCTTGCGATAGAAAGCAAGATCTCCGGTCTCTTTGACATAAGCCGGGATCGCATTGAAGAGCCAGAGGCAGTCGTCGGAGCGGTACTCCTCATCCCGCGGAAGCGCTTCGTGACCGGGGTGATGATCGAATTGACGCACCACCGGCATCGCTCCGCCTGTCGATACCTGCCCGGTAATCATCAACTCCAACCGCTTGCCGGCCTCTTCGGGGATGGTGTGCATCACGCCGAGCATATCCTGAACGGTGTCGCGGTAACCGAGGCCGTCGCGTTCGCCCGCATAGATCAAGCTCGCCGCGCGCGACCAGGCATATGTCATCAGGCAGTTGAACGGCCCCCACATATTCAGCGTGCTGTTCAATTCGGCGTCGGGCGTTTCCACCGTCAGTCCGTCGATGCGCTCGTGCCAGTAGCTCTTGAGCGTGGCAACTTCATCCCTGACCTTCGTCATGCCGGCAAACTCTGTCCGCGCCGCTTTTCCTTCGTCGCGGCCTCGCCCAATGCCCATCAGGACAAGAAACTCTTTGGTCTCGCCGGGCGCGAGACTGATCCGGGCCTGAAGCGATCCGCAGGCGTTGTCACTGACGGCGAGCGAGTTTTTGCATTCTCCCCGCTCCACCACTTCAGGGTTGCCGTAGCCGCGATACCCTCCGATGAAGGCGGTGCGGTCGGTATCATAGCCAACGATTTCCGCTCCAACCACTGTCAGAAATGTATGACGTCCCTGATCCTTCTCGGCAAAATCGTCGGGCATGGATGGGATATTGACATTGGTTCCGTGGTCGATGATGCCGTCCTCGACCTCCATCTTCACGGTGTGCTGCGTGTATTGCAGATTGATCAGATCGTTCCAGGCATCCCAGTTTCCAGCAAACTCCACATACGTGAAGGCGCTCAACTGGCGAGGCCTTTCGCTCCGGTTGGTGAGCTTCACGTGCCAGCACTCGAAGCTCTTTCCCAGCGGAACAAAGTAGGTTGTCTCCGCCGCAATGCCGCTGTACTCGGAGGAAATCACCGTATAGGCGCTGCCATGGCGGCACTCCGATTTGTATTGATCGAGCGGCTTGCCCACCGGCTGCCATGAAGCGGACCAGTAATCCTTGCTTTCGTGATCGTGCAGATAGATATAGCGGCCGGGCTGATCCATGGGGACCGCGTTGAAGCGCAGGCGCATGAAACGCCCCAGGGCAGCCGACTTATAGAAGCTGTATCCGCCGGCGTTATTGGTGATGATAGCGCCATATTCCGTCGAACCGAGATAATTGCTCCACGACTTGGGAGTATCGGGACGAGTGATGACATATTCTTTGTTGACGTCGTCAAAGTATCCGAATTGCATGACCTGCTTATTCTCCAATGATGTTGAAAAAATCCCTTCGGGGCTAAACCCAGCGAATGATATTGGATCGTTTGCGGTGCCCTTCGAGAAGCTCAGGACAGGTTAGAAGTCGTCTCCTGAGACAAAGCCGCTTTGATTTCCGGTTTTACTGCGCCATTCAGTCAAGCAGATTGAATGGACGCGTCCCGCGCCTGCCGCGCCTGCAACTCGCCCTGCATCTTCTTCATCCTTGCTTCGTTGAGCGGATAGAAGATCATGCCCAGTCCGGTGAGCAGGAAGCCCGTTGCGGGAATGACGGTAAAGAGCAGCAGGATACCGTGCAGCGCGTGCGGCGTCTGCGCGACGCCGGCCTGATAGCCGAAGTTCGCCAGCAGCCAAACGGCAACCGGTCCGCCGATGGCCCAGCCGAGTTTGTTGGACATGCCCGCCGCTGAGAAAACAAGGCCCGTGGCGCGCCGTCCCGTGCGCCACTCGGAGTAGTCGGCCGAGTCGGCGAACATCGCCCATAGCACCGCGGAGGTTGGCCCGGTGACGGCGCTATAGAGCACCTGGAAGACGAAGATCAGAACAATCTGCTCAGGTCTCACCCAAAACGAAACGGCCAGGAAGACGGAACCCAGCACGGCCAGGCCGATGTAAGTGGCCTTTCTGCCGGCAAACTTCGTGACGTGTTGAATGGCGATTGATCCCAGCAGCGAGAGCAGCGTGCCGGCAACCATGAACGAGGCGGCCAGCTTTTCATTGCCCACATAATACTGGAAGTAATAAAGGATGGCGCCGCTGCGAATGGCTACCGAGCAGACCGTCAGCGTTCCTGTAAAGAAGAGGATCAGCCAGGGTATATTGGTGACCAGATCGCCCAGGTCGCGGCCTAGCGAACTCTTCTGCGGAGCCGGCTGGATGCGTTCTTTGGTCAGCGCGAAGGTGAGGAAGAAGAGCGCTGTGGCTGCAATGGCATAGAGGCCCATCGTCAATTGATAGCCGTGCGCCTCTGCCGCGGCCAGCGCCACTCCGCTCATCCCCTGCCTGACATGCCCGAAGTATTCCACCAGATAGAGCGTCGAATACTGAACGATCATCCCCGCTCCAAAGGCAAAGGCAAATCGATACGACGCTGCGCTGGTGCGCTCCTGCGAATCGGGCGAGATGACGCCCATCAGCGCCGAGTAGGGAATGTTGATCGCCGAGTAGACCATCATCATCAGGCAGAGCGTGATGTAGGCATAGATCAGCTTGCCGTTGGGGCTGAAGCCGGGAGTGGTGAAGGTCAGCGTGCTGATGATGCCGAAGGGGATGGCGAACCAGAGCAGGTAGGGCCGGAATTTGCCCCAGCGCGTTCTGGTTCTGTCGCCACAGACGCCCATGAACAAGTCGAAGCCCATATCGAAGACGCGCGTGAGCAGAAGCAGAATTGCCAGCTTCTTCAGCAGCGTGTCTTCCAGTTTGGAATCGGGGGTATAGAAGAAGACATCGGTATAGAACTTGCTCTGAAAGTAGATGAAGGTCATCCAAAAGAGATTGGAGGCTGCATCGCCAAAGGCATAGCCCGTCTTCTCGAAAAAGGTCAGCTTTTGAAGTTGCGGTTTCATGAATCCTGTCTCTCTTGTTCAGCCGTCCGTCGAAGGACGGATGCCCGTGCAGCACATCCGTCCGATTCCGTTACGTCCTTAGAACTTGTACACCAGGCTGAATGCAGCTCGTGAATTCCGGCGCTCATGCGGAGAGCAGCCATCGCCCGCCGAGCAGACTGCGGTATTGTCGTTGGCCAGAAATGAAGAGGCGATGTCGTCACCGGTCGCGCGCAATGCAAAATGCTGGTTAAGTTTGTACTCCAGGCCGCCTCCCGCTCCTCCCGCAAAGGAGATCGACGGAGAGGCGCTCTCGCCTCCGGTGTGCGCACCGCCGAGCAGTACATGAAACAAGCAATCGACTTTTCCGACGAGATGAGCGTGCAGCACCGGGCCAAAGAGAACCAGATCGACCGATGGGCTTCCGGGATTCGGATCGCTGCTGTTTTGCAGAAGCGCGTAGTTGTAGAAGGCTCCATCGGCGGTCACTCCGAAGTACCTGCCCCAATCGCGCGTCACTGAAAGATTCACGCCCTGCAATCCGTAGCGCGATTGATTGATTTGATTGATGCTGGTGTAGCCATAGCCGGCGGCAATCTCATATTTGTAGGCCGGAACTGCCTTGGGCGGGCTGGGCGGACGGTCTGGGGCAATCTGGCTTGTGGCCGCCAGGGGCAGAAATACGGCCGAAACGGCGGCCAGAATCGAAAGCAAGAACTTCCTCTTCAATTTGGGACTCTCCTCGATGCGTGGCTTGGTCTACTCTGGCGCTTGCGGGAGTTCGCCCTTCGCGCCGAAGGTGCCCGGATGGGCTACCCTCGTAGACTACCGTCTCTTAGATTATCCTCTCCAGCCCGCTTTGATGAAGACTGTCCGGCAACTTCCAGACGAATTGGAGGTTTTTCCGGCCTCTGCGATCGTTTCTGCTGATAAAAATGTGGAACTCGACTGGTTTGGCGGCTCGGCCTCACCGCAGGCGGCCTGCTACCATGAGGGGAATCGAAGGAGATATTTCCCGTGGCCAGCTTTCCCCCTGTCCCGCTTACGCTCGAAGGCTCATTTCTGCTTCACCAGTTTTTCCGCTTCGACTGGAAGTCCTGGCGCTCCCGTGCGGAGGGTGAACGTGCTGAGATTGCCGCTGAAGCCGTTGCAGTCCTCAACCGTCTGGAAGGCAAGGAGGCAGGCACGCCTGTGCAAACTGCGCTCTTCTCGCAACTGGGCCACAAAGGCGACCTGGTGCTGATCCACTTCCGCGAATCGCTGGAGGCGCTGAATCAGGTTGAACTCGATCTGGCGCAGACGCGGCTCTACGACTTTCTGGAGCTGCGCCACTCCTATGTATCGGTCGTCGAACTCGGCCTCTACGAATCCACACGCAAAACCTACGAGGCCGCCTCCGCCAAGGGACTTGCCGAGTTCACACAGGAGTGGACGGCAGAGATCAAGGAAGCGCTTGCCCGTTCCTCCGCCGCCATGGCCCCGCGCCTCTTCCCATCCGTGCCCGAATCGAAGTACCTCTGCTTCTATCCGATGGACCGTAAACGCGGCGAAGAGGTCAACTGGTACACCGTGCCCTTCGCCGAACGCCAGCGCATGATGCACGAGCACGGGCTGATCGGACGCCGCTACGGCGATGTGGTCAAGCAGATCATCTCCGGGTCGATTGGCATGGACGACTGGGAGTGGGGCGTCGATCTCTTCGCAGACGATCCAGTCGTCTTCAAAAAGCTGATTTACGAGATGCGCTTCGATGAGGTCAGCGCGGTCTATGCGCTCTTTGGACAGTTTTTCATCAGCGTGCGGCTGCCAATTGAGAAATTGGTGGGCTGGCTGGATGGAAAGCTGTAGACGGTAAGGAAGATTTGCCTTACCATTGAGCCAGAGGGTAAATCGATGACCACTCTTACGATTACTGCCAAGGGCCAGATCACGCTGAAGCAGGAGTTGCTGCGGCATATGAATGCCGTTCCGGGGCAGAAGATCGAAGCCGATAAACTGCCTGACGGCCGGCTCGTGCTCCAGCCCACTGCGCGAACAGGCTCGATCGAGCGCTTTTTCGGAAGCCTTGAGCAGAAGGATGGGCCAAAGCTGACCATTGCGCAAATCAAGAAGATTACTGAAGATGCTTGGGCAGGCAAGCGATGAAGATCACCGCAGACACCAATCTTCTGCTGCGAGCTGCGGTGTGCGACGATCCAATACAAACTCTGCCTGCGATTCATGCACTGCGGACAGCAGACCTGGTTGCCATCCCCGTGATGGCCCTCTGCGAATTCGTTTGGGTCATGCGGAACGGTTACAAAATGCCCACTGCGAAGGTGGCTCACTCTATTCGCGCACTGATAGACAGCGGGAACGTCGTGACGAACCGTCCGGCGGTCGAGGCAGGATTGGCGGTCCTCGATAAGGGCGGAGACTTCGCCGACGGCGTCATCGCTTACGAAGGCCACTGGCTGGGTGCTGAAGAGTTTGTCAGCTTTGACAAGCAAGCCGTTAAGCTCTTTAAGGCGCAAGGCAAGAGAGCACGGCTGCTCGCGTGAACAGTGACCGGAGATGCGTTTCGATCAGGTAAGCACAACGTAGTCTCGATCCTAAGGAGATGCCAAATGGACGCGAGGTTGTCGCACGGATTGACGCTAGCATTGGTTTTTTGGGGCGTCATTGCCCCACTCGTTGGCATCTTGGTCGGCCATTACCTGTCGCGCTCATGGCAACGAGAGCAATGGTTCCGGGATAAACGCTATGAGGATTATCAGGCGGTCCTGAGCGCGACCGTTGCCGCGTATAAGGCAATTATCCAGGTCGATAGGGAGGATTACTCGGATTCGCGCGATGCCATTCGGCGTGGTCCGAATGGCATCACATTTAGGAAAACGAAGATGATCCAAGAAACGATGTAATAAAGGCTGATTCATTCCGTGTTCTTCGGGACCGTATCTTCATCGCAGAGGAGCTTGATTATGGGGGTATTCTCGTTGAATGGAATACTGTCGTCACAAACTACGCGACACAGACTAGCGATGAACAAGAATTTACTGGCCGTTTCACAGAGCTAAATGACAAGCTTGTACGGATGGCGCTCAACCCTGCGAGGCACCCTGGATGGTTTGAACGCTGGCGGTTGAGGCGGCGGAGCAGGAAGTTTGGTCGGGAATTGGCGAAAAGTAACCTACAAAAATTGTAGGGGTGTTTTATACCCGATATCGCGCTACAATCTATCTATGAATCGCTCTGCCGCAGAAGTTCTCGAAGATGTGCGCCGCCTTCCTCCCGGCGAACTCGATTGGCTGCTTGGGGAGTTGCTCAACCCCGGAGACGGCTCAAACGATGAGGAGATTGATGCGGCCTGGAAGGCAGAGGTCGAGCGGCGGGTCGCCGAGATCGATTCCGGGGCCGTTGAGATGCTTCCGCTGGAAGATGTTCTCGCCCGCATGGACGCGAGGATACTGGCCAGGCAGCACGGATGAAACCCGTACAAATTCACCCCAATGCTGAGGTGGAGGCAGACGAAGCGTTTGAGTGGTACTGGTCACGGAGCGAGTCAGCCGCGTTGGCCTTCGACACCGAACTGAGAGAAACTTTCAGCTTTTTGCGGCGATCACCTCGAATGTGCGCGCCCTATCTGAGGGAGACGCGCCGGGTAATGCTTCATCGCTTTCCCTACTTTGTAGTCTTTCGTGAGTTGCCCCGCAAGATTCAAATCATTGCCGTGGCCCACGCCAAGCGCCGTCCCGGTTATTGGCGCGGAAGAATATAGGCAAGCTATGCCAGAGACAAAGCCATCTCGCAAATCCGCCGCGAAGAAACTATCCAAACCGGCCCACGGTCTTTTAGCCCCCGACCGCATCGCCGCCATTCTTGCAGCTCTCGACGAAGCCTATCCCCGCGCCGAGTGCGCGCTCACGCATCACTCGTCCTGGGAGCTATTAGTCGCCACTATCCTCTCCGCGCAGTGCACCGACGTGCGCGTGAATCTGGTGACGCCGGAGCTGTTTCGCCGCTTTCCAACCCCGCAAAAGATGGCCAAAGCCACGTTACCGCAACTCGAAGCGCTGATCCGCACGACAGGATTTTTTCACAACAAAGCCAAGTCGATTCAAGGCGCGGCCCGCAAGATCGTCGCGGACTTCAATGGTCAGGTTCCGCAGACATTGGCTGAGCTGATTACGATTCCCGGCGCGGCTCGCAAGACGGCCAATGTCGTTCTGGGCGTTGCCTTCAACAAAGCCGAAGGAGTGGTCGTCGATACGCACGTCTTCCGCATTGCGCGCCGGCTGGGGCTGGCCAAAGCCGAGACGCCGCAGAAGGTCGAGCAGGAGTTGATGCGCGTGATTCCGCAAAATCGCTGGATCGATTTTTCTCATCAGATCATCCATCATGGCCGCCAACTCTGCCTCGCCCGCAAACCTAAATGCGACCGATGCAATCTGGAGCCGCTTTGCACGGCGAAGGATAAGAGCTGGCGGAGTTAGGGCCTGCCGCAAGCGGGACCGCCGCGATAAAATCGGAGTCAGGAGAAATCGTGGACAAAGAGTGGCAGTTTCCGCATCGCAGGTGGAATCCCCTGCGTCAAGCCTGGGTTTTGGTCTCGCCTCATCGCACACAGCGCCCCTGGCAGGGCGAAGTTGGTCAGAAGGCCGCGCCGAGCGGCGTGGCATATGATCCGCAATGTTATCTCTGTCCTGGCAATCAGCGGGCGGGCGGGGCTGCCAACCCGGCTTACGATGGAATCTTCTCCTTCGTCAACGATTATGCTGCGCTGCTGCCGGAGTCCGGCGACGTCGCCGCGCAGCCGGCCTCGCCGCTGCTGGTGGCCAAGCCGGCGCGTGGTCTCTGCAAGGTACTCTGCTTCCATCCCGACCACAGCCTCACACTGGCGCGCATGACGCAGCCGGAGATTCGCCGCGTGGTCGATGCCTGGACGCGCGAGTACAAGGAACTGGCCGCCCTCGATTGGATCGAGTACGTGCAGATCTTTGAAAACCGCGGAGCGATGATGGGCGCCAGCAACCCGCATCCCCACGGCCAGATCTGGTCCACAGATTTTGTGCCCGACGAGCCGGCAGCTGAGACCGTTGCCCAGCGCGACCATCTGTCCCGCACCGGCCACTGTCTTTTGTGCGACTACCTTGCCGCCGAAGAGGCGGAAGCGGCTGCCCAGGGTCGAATTATTTTCGAGAATGAGCATTTTGCGGCGATCGTTCCCTGGTGGGCCACATGGCCCTTCGAGGCTCTATTGGTCAGCCGCCGGCATCTGGGAGCGCTGCCGGAGCTGAGCGAGAGCGAGAGAGATGCATTGGCCGACGCTTTGAAACGCCTGACCACGCGCTTTGACAACCTCTTCGAGACCAGCTTTCCCTATACGATGGGATTCCACCAGACGCCGACTGATGGCGGCGAGCATCCGGAGTGGCACTTTCACGCGCACTTCTATCCACCTCTGCTGCGCTCGGCTACGGTCCGCAAATTTATGGTGGGCTTTGAGATGCTGGGAATGCCGCAGCGGGACATCACGGCCGAGAGCGCAGCCCAGAGATTGCGCGATTGCTCGGAGACGCACTTTTGGCCGCGCGATTGAAGCGCGAACCATAAGATTTGTCCGTGGCGGCGTTACTGGCTGTTACGAGGTCAGACCACTTGCCCGCCCCGCGCTATATACTGAGAACGCATGAACGAAAAGATCATTGCTTTTTTGGTGCAGTTTGTCACCCATGTGATCGACTTGGGCGGTTACGCCGGCATTATTGCGCTGATGGGGATTGAATCGGCCTGCATTCCGCTGCCTTCGGAGATCATTCTGCCCTTTGCCGGTTCGCTGGTTTACTTCGGGCGCTTTGGCGGCGGCGATTCATGGCTGGGTCTGGTTCTGGTGGCGACGGCTGGCGCCATCGGCTGCAATCTGGGATCGGTGGTCGCCTATTGGATTGGCGCCAAGGGCGGGCGGCCGCTGGTGGAGCGCTATGGCAAGTGGGTGCTGATGAGCCACCACGATCTGGATCGCATGACGGAGTTTTTCAACCGTTACGGCTCGATTACGGTACTCTTGGCGCGGCTGCTTCCTGTGGTGCGGACGTTCATTGCATTTCCCGCGGGAATTGCCCGGATGCCACAACTGCGTTTTCACATTTATACTTTTGTGGGTTCCTGGCCCTGGTGCTTCGCACTGGCTTTTGCCGGCATGAAGCTGGGAGAGGCTTGGCATACGGATCCTCGTTTTCACGCGGCTTTTCATCGCTTCCATCTGGCTGTGGAACTGGTGCTGGTGGCAGCGATTGTGTGGTTTGTCTGGTCGCACGTGAGGCGCGGCGGACGGGTGGAAGCGGCTTGAAGCAAAAGGCAGGTTGTAGTAGTCAAAGTGACTTATTACAGAATGAGACGGCAATGAGACTAGGGCACGTGGCAGGGCGTACACTGTCACGGTTGCCTGAATGAACTTTGAACGGCCCGGAAACCCGGTGCAATCAAAAATCGGTTAGGAGAAATGATGGGAACTGAAGAGCAAGGCGGCCAGAAGACAGCAAGCAAAGTTGCGCCCGCCACGGGAAAGCTGGGAGTGATGGTGGTCGGCCTGGGCGCCGTGGCCACCACGATGATCGCTGGAGTCGAGGCCGTCCGCAAGGGATTGGCCAAGCCAATTGGATCGCTGACGCAGATGGGAACGATTCGCCTGGGCAAGCGTACGGACAATAAATCGCCGCTGATCAAGAACTTTGTGCCGCTGGCCGATCTGAACGATGTCGTCTTTACCGGCTGGGACATCTTCGAGGACAACGTTTACGAAGCGGCAGCGCACGCCAAGGTGCTGGACGAAAAGACGCTGGCGCAATTGAAGCCCTACCTGGAAACGATCAAGCCGCTGCCGGCCGTCTTCGACCAGTATTATGTGAAGCGCCTGAATGGCACCCACATCAAGAAGGGCAAGAATAAACGCGATCTGGCCGATCAAGTCCGGGCCGACATTCAGGCCTTCAAGAAGACTGTGGACCGTGTAGTGGTGATCTGGGCTGCATCCACGGAGATATTCTTGGAGCCAACGGCTGTGCATCAGTCGATCGAGGCCTTCGAAAAAGGTCTGGATAACAACGATATCGGCATTGCACCTTCGCAGATCTATGCCTATGCGGCGATGATCGAAGGCGTGCCCTTTGCCAACGGCGCACCGGGGCTGACGGTGGACTTTCCGGCGATGGTCGAGCTGTCGAAGAAGCACGCCGCGCCGATCTGCGGCAAGGACTTCAAAACCGGCCAGACCTTCATGAAGACGATTCTGGCTCCGGCTCTGAAGGCGCGCATGATCGGCGTCTCCGGCTGGTTCTCGACGAATATCCTGGGCAACCGCGACGGCGAGGTTCTGGACGATCCGCAATCGTTCAAGAGCAAGGAAGAGTCGAAGCTCGGCTCGCTGGAATACATCTTCCAGCCGGAGCTTTACCCCGACCTCTACAAGGACATCTACCACAAGATCCGCATCAACTACTATCCTCCGCGCGGCGACGACAAGGAAGCGTGGGACAACATCGACATCTTTGGTTGGCTGGGTTATCCGATGCAGATCAAGGTAAACTTCCTCTGCCGCGATTCGATTCTGGCCGCGCCGGTGGCGCTTGATCTGGTGCTCTTTCTCGACCTGGCCAAGCGCAGCCCGGAGCTGCGCTCCATCGGTATCCAGGAGTGGCTCAGCTTCTATCTGAAGTCGCCGCAATCGGCGCCGGGGCTTTATCCGGAGCACGATCTCTTTATCCAGTCGATGAAGCTGAAAAACACCCTGCGCCACATCATGGGCGCTGACCTCATCACCCACCTGGGCCTCGAATACTACGATTGAGCTATCGGGGAATGACCGTCCCGGCGGACACCTCCCCTCATTCGGCAAACGCTCCATCCGCAAGGATGGGGCGTTGTGCTGTCTGGGCCTTTTTGTCATGATCCCGACGGGAAATTCTTCGCCTTCTTGTTGCCAAACCGGTATCGAGTAGCGTCTAAATAGAGCAGGGATGCGGCCCCGCTCCCTGAGAGCCGCGCCGCTCAGCCCGGCACTTCCCCAAGCTGAGAGAATGCAATGGGGCCGGAGGTGAGGTCATGAGTTCTCGTCGGATAGCTTCCAAATCAGCGTTGCTGACCGTTCTGGCGCTCTCGCTGGCTGCGATTGCCTGGGCACAATCCACTCCCTCCAATTCGCAGCCCTCCAGCACGACCCAGGACCCTAACCAGGCCACTCCCTCCCAGGCCAGCGCTCCCACGCCTACGACTCCGCCATCGAGCGCACCAGCCGCCCAACCTGCTTCTGGAGCGGCGCCAGTGGGTGGCGATACGCCTGTTGCGCCGCCGCCCGCCACCAACCCCACAGAGAAGCCCGCGCCCGGAACCACTCCGGTGGGAGGAGATTCCGCGGCTACCACTGTGAATCCCGATAAGGTGATCGAGCCGGGCAGCGAGAAGATCAATGTGAAGGCCGGATCGATCGACGACGTAAGCGCCGTGGGAAACCGGAACATCGGCGGCCGCGGGGCAGGGAACTGGTACTCGACCGACTCAGAGATCAAGATGGGAAGGGAGTACGCCGCGGAGATCGAGAAGAGCACCAAATTCATCACCGATCCCGTGGTGACGGAATACGTGAATCGCATCGGCCAGAACATTGTCAAGAACTCCGACTGCAAGGTGCCTTTTTCCATCAAGGTCATCGATTCCGATGAGATCAACGCCTTTGCGTTGCCCGGAGGCTTCTTCTTCGTCAACTCCGGCCTGATTCTGAATGCCGACGAGGAAGCGGAGTTGGCCGGCGTGATGGCCCACGAGACGGCGCACGTTTGTGCTCACCATGCGGCCCGCGAAATGACGCGGCTGAATTACGCAGAGATTGGCATGATTCCGGTGGAGATTTTCGTGGGTGGCTGGACCGGCTACGGCATCTATGAAGGCTCTCAGATCGGCATTCCCGCGGCCTTCATGATGTTCTCCCGCGACTTCGAGGCGCAGGCCGACTACCTCGGTGTCCAATATATGTATCGCGCCGGCTACGATCCGCAGGCCTTTATCAGCTTCTTTGAAAAGATTCAGGCGCTCGAAAAACGCAAGCCCGGCATTGTTGCCAAAGCCTTCAGCGACCACCCCCAGACCCCGGAGCGGATCCTGCATACGCAGGAGGAGATTGCCCGCATCCTTCCTCCGCGCGACGAGTATACGGTGACCACCTCGGAGTTTGACGACGTCAAGGCGCGTCTGGCGCGCATCGAAAACAAGCGTCGGCTCACCGACTCGAAGAATGGCAAAAAGCCCTCGCTGCGCAAGCCCGGCACCAGCACCGGCGACTCCACCGGCACTTCCAACCCCAGCAGTACCTCCAGCGACGACGACAAGCCCACGTTGCATCGCCGCGACGACCAAAACTAGACCGGACTGGAGTGATTTTTCAGGGACTCCGGAAGGACGTCGAAGGCCTACAGTTCCGTGTGCGGAAAACTATCTCGATCCCCGAGCGCACCATCCGGAACAACAACGCAAGCAGTTGTATAGGCCCTCGGCAAAAGCACAACGGGCTGAGATTTCAGCCGCGTCTGCTTGACCAAACCATCCAATCCGTAATCCGGCGATTCGATGAAATTCCTGCAAATCCCTGAAAATCCTTGAATTCTCGTACGAAACCGCGTTATATACATGAGAGTACCGGTTAATCTGCCGGAATCTTCTCTGGGGAAGTTCGCCGTTCGGAGTCCGTATGCGTAGCAATGCCGTTCGTTCCAACCTGCTCGTTCCAGAGGTCCGCGAAGTCATGGATATTCGCCAAGCCTCGGAGTATCTCGGCATCTCGCCCGACACGCTGTATAAGTACGCCTCCGAAGGCTTTGTCCCTGCCTTCAAGCTCGGCAACCGCTGGCGCTTCAAGCGCAGCCGTCTGGACGAATGGATGGATCGCCAATCCGACCAGCACGCCGCCGAAGCCGAACTCGACCCCAGCCAGAGAAAATCCGTTCGATCCGCGATGTGAATGCAGGCCGCAGTTTTCTTGAATTGCAGGCACTACAGAGCACTCACCAGAGGCAGGAAGCCTCCGGAATCCTCGTCAAACTGCTCGATCCGCCCGCTCAAAATATCGTAGTACCAGCCATGAACCGTAAGCCGCCCCTCATCGACTGCTCGCGCCACCGACGGCTGTGCGCGCAAATTCAATAACTGAGCAACCACGTTGCCGCGAATCAGCGAGGCCAGTTCCGCGCTGTCGCCGTCCGCAGGATTGAGCGGCTGGCGATAGCTGAAGGCTGCCTCGACATGGCTCAGCCAGCGCCGAGCCTTGGGCAGGCTTTCAATGCTCGTGTGGTCCAGCGCCGCCTTCAGCGCTCCGCAATCGGAGTGGCCGCAGAGGATGGCATGTTTCACTCGCAGCACCTCGACGGCATACTCGATCGTCGCCGTCACGCCGTCCACGTCATTGCTAGTCACGGGCACTACATTGCCGGCGTTGCGCGTGATGAAAAGATCGCCCGGCTGTGTCTGCAAGATCAGATCCGGTACGACTCGCGAGTCGGAACATGTGATAAAAAGCCACTCCGGCGCCTGTGTCTCCGCCAGCAGATGAAACTGGTCCCGCTTGCCAGGAAAGACGGTGGCAAGAAAACATTTATGCCCCTCAAGCAACTTGTACAACCGCTCTTGCTCTTCCATGTGCCCGCCCGTCCCCCTTCGAATCCGGTAAACCTTACGTCAGTATTGTTTCTCTATGCGGATCGATCGTTAGTATGCGAAACAATATTGCTCTAAACCATTCCCGCGTTCACATACCAATCGTCAACATTCGAGAATCCCTCATGTTTTCGAAGATACCCGTTCTTAGTAAGCAGCGAAAATACTTGCTCTCTTCGCGGTGTAAAGTTATGTTCGCACGTAATCACTCCGAATTTGTATTGATTGAAATCGAAGTCTTTCAGAATATCGAACTCACTACCTTCGGTGTCGATTGAAAGAAAATCGATCTCTCTGGGCGCATTGTATTTTTCAAGCAGATCTGAAAGAGATATGGTATTGACCTTATATTGGTTCCCATTTCTCCTTGCGAGACTATGAATATCCGATGACTTATATACGTCGATAGTCGAGAACTCGCCGTTAGTCGCCTCGATAAAGGTCAGTTCAACATTCGATTTGCTCCAGACGCAATCCGTCTCGATAAAACAGTTTCGATTGCGCCTCAGATCCTTGTGCCAACCCCGTGCAGGTTCCGCAACAATTCCACGCCACCCAAATTCCTTTTCCAAAAGATATGTATTGCTTGAATGAAAACCGTCTGTCGCTCCGAACTCCACAAAAAATCCATCCCGTTTGAACTCCAACTCAGACAAAGCAAACAGATCCTGGCCGAGTTGACCCCGTGCCGAACGGAAATATTTCAAGAGCTGTTCCTTATGCCGCCCCGGCAATTCCAGCAGCAAGCCAACAATATCGGCGGCCCGGCCAGAGTCTTTTAGCTTCTGCAGTCGCTTCTCTGTTGTTATAGCAATATCGAGTTTTTTCAGTGTTTTCCTTACAACTCTCGTAGGCGAAAAATACACCTTTCGACCCCTTTCCTGCCCTCTCAGGCCATCGGCTACATCTGAGAGCGCTATCCACGCTAGATGGATTATATCGTGCAACTTTCCAGTCGCTAATTCGACTGGCATCCGTCAGCTTCCTCTCCGAAATCTAGGATTTTCGAACCGAGTCCAGAGACATCCAGGCGCATAAGCGCCGTCCGCTCCACCGCCGGTAGCACTATAGCGGTAGCCATTGAGTTCCGGGTGTTCCTGGTGCCTAGCTGCATTTGGGGACGTGAGAATTTGCGAGCCTCCAGCGACTGATAATCGAGTAGTTCGTCCCACTCTAGGTGGCGCAGGTGGTGGCGCGATACACTTGAAGCTGACTATGTTTGAGAATCTGACCGACAAACTCCAGCGCGCCTTCAAGAGCCTCCGCGGCCAGGGCACGCTTACCGAAGAAAACATCACCGAAGCCCTGCGAGAGATCCGCGTGGCCCTGCTTGAGGCCGACGTCAATCTGAACGTTGTCCGCGATCTGATCGAGCAGATTCGCGTGAAAGCCATCGGCACGGAAGTCCTCACCGCGCTCTCGCCCTCCGAGCAGGTCATCAAGATTGTGCGCGACGAGCTGATCGCGATGCTGGGCAAGGACACGGCCCGCTTCAAATTTGCTTCGCAGCCTCCCTCGGTGATTCTGATGGCCGGCCTGCAAGGCTCCGGCAAAACCACCACCGCCGGCAAGCTGGCCGCATGGCTCAAGAAGGGCGGACATCGCCCCATGCTCGTCTCGGTGGACGTTTACCGCCCCGCTGCCCGTGAACAGCTCAAAGTCGTTGCCAAATCCATCGAGGCCAAGCTCTACGAGGGCGATCAGAAAGGCGAGGCCGCTGGTTCAGCGCTCGTCGCACGCCTCGCACAGGAGGCCCGCCGCGAGGCCCGCAACATGGGCTGCGACGTGCTCATCGTCGATACCGCCGGACGCCTGCATATCGATGAAGAGCTGATGGGCGAGATGGAGCAGCTCAAAAAGCTCCTCAATCCTTCGGAGATTTTGTTTATCGCCGACGCCATGACCGGCCAGGACGCGGTCAACTCGGCACAGGACTTTCACAAGCGCCTCGGCCTCACCGGTGTCGTGCTCACCAAGATGGACGGCGATGCACGCGGAGGCGCGGCGCTCTCCATCCGCCACGTCACCGGCCAGCCCATCAAGTTCATCGGTGTCGGCGAGAAGCCCGATGCCTTCGAGCCATTTCACCCTGACCGCATCGTCGGCCGCATCCTCGGCATGGGCGACATGATGTCCTTGATCGAGAAGGCCGAATCCACGCTGGACCGCAAAAAATCAGAGGAGTTCGCCAAGAAGGCGCTGCTCGGTGACGGCTTCACGCTGGAAGACTTCCGCGACCAGTTGCGCCAGATTTCCAAACTCGGCTCGATGGAGTCGATCCTCAAGATGCTGCCCTCGGTCGGCCCCTTCGCCGGAATGCAGCAGGCCGCAAAAAATGTGGATGAAAAGCAGTTCACGCGCCTCGAAGCAATCATCAACTCGATGACACCCAAGGAGCGCCGCAACCACGAAATCATATCGGGCACCCGCCGCAAGCGCATCGCAGCAGGCAGCGGCACACAAGTGCAGGACGTTAACAATCTCCTCCGCCAATACGCGCAGATGGCCAAGATGTTCAAGCAGATGGGCAAAGGCGGCATGGCCAGCAAAATGATGCGCGGCGGATTAGGCGCAATGGGCATGGGCGGCAAACAGCGGTTTGGGCGGTAATTGTTTGGTGTTTGATCTTTGTATTTGATCTGTCATCCTGAGCGGAGCGTTCTTCAGCGGAGTCGAAGGACCTGCGGTTGTACTTTGGCGACATGTAAACCGGCTTTGTAACAGGGCACGACTTCAGTCGTGTCGCATGAGTTGCGAAAATAGGTTTGGGCTTTAGCCCCTGAGGGAAGGTTTTTAATACAAAGGAGGACGCGATGCGCAAGCTGACAGTCAAAAACTTCTCGGTCATTAAAGAAGCCGAGCTGGAGTTCGGCAAGATCACCGTCCTCATCGGCCCGCAATCCAGCGGCAAGAGCCTGTTGTGCAGACTGAGCTACTTCCTGACAAAACAGACCATCGAACTAGCTCTACGTGCGATCTTAGGGCCGAAACCGCTCGATGAAAGTAAGTTTGATGTGTTCAAACGTGAGACCTGCGTTGAGTTTTTGAGGTGGTTTTCACTAGAAACTTGGTACGACAAAAAGGATGCCTCTGTGTCGTTCGAGTCTCACCGCTTTTCTGCTCGAGTCTTTCTGAACGAAAAATCCAGGGACATTCAAGCAGAATTCTCATCGAGTTTCCAGGAAAAGTTTGCGAGTTTGTCAGCGCTGATCGGGGACAATCAAAGCAGCGGTCCAGATTCCCGGCTACGGATTGCGGAGCAAGTTAGGGCTCAACTCCTATTACTTATCACAGAGTCGGACGTTGCCGATCCATATGTCGACCGCCACATTTACATCCCCGATGGACGAGCGTTTTTTGCGAATCAGTCATTGGGATTCAATGTGGTCAACAATCCAGACATCGACCCAATAATCAAGGAATTCTCGCTGGAAATTTCTTGGGGAAATACGAGCGGGCCAAGCGGCCTGTTGGGTGAAGTGGGAGTTCGTGCTCTTAGTGAGATGTTGCGCGAAATGGTCAGGATCGCTGGAGGACATATAGAGGGCAAATATGGCTCTGCAAGATTTATCAGGCATCTAGACGGAAAATCGATTCCGTTACCACTCTTATCCTCGGGAACTCAGGCTATTTTGCCTATGTTTAACGTTCTAGGGCAGCGGATTACCGACCAACGAGACAGAATTCTTTTCCCACGGCACGATAACCTTCCTGGCATGCCGAACAAGATCATTTTAAGCAAGAGTCTTGTTTACTTAGAGGAACCAGAAGCCAATGTATTCCCTAGTACACAATACGATCTGATCCGCCTGTTTTCTTGGCTCAGCCGAGAGACCCGAACCGATTTCTCCTGGGTAATCACTACCCACAGCCCCTACATTCTTTCGTCTTTTAACAACTTGCTCGAAGCGTGGCAAGTGTCGGCGGCCAAACCAGATGCGAAAGATGATGTTGCAAAACTCATCGACGAGCGTTACTGGATAAAGCCCAGCGATTTCAAGGCGTATTGCATTCACGACGGCAAGCTAGAATCCATCATGGACGAGGAGACCGGGTTGATTAACGGCAATTATTTGGATGGAGTTTCCAGTGAGATCGGCAGCCAATTCGATGAACTCTTGAGGATCGGCTATGTCGAAGCCTAATCCGCTCCAAGAAGATTGTATTCAGACCGTTTGTGATTCGAGGACAAAAGTCGAAGAGAACGGGCGAAAGGCTATCTTTCTTAACCCGGAAAATGCTCCCATCAAGAAAGTGCGAATCGATGGATGCTTGATTGTGGGCGATACACGCAGAGCTGATTTTATCGTATCGAAACCGGGCGTGGTCGATGTGATCGTTGAGTTGAAAGGAAAGGATATTTATCATGCCAAGGATCAGATCGTCGCTACGCTCTCATTTTGGAAGACGTATCCGCCATTTTCGGAAAAGATTGCAGGCTTGATTATTTGCAGTCGAAGTCCAATGTCTTCTTCAGAGTTGCAAGTGATGAAGGCTAAGGTACAGAACCAGCATCATCTTTCATTGATAGTCGATGAGAATGGCAAGAAGGAGTACCACTTCGCGGTTTTTATCTGAACCCATGACCACCCTTCAGGACCAACTCGACGAGATTACCGCGAAGACGCGTGAGCTTGTGCCCGCCGCGCGGCTGGCCATCAGTGAGCGCTCCGTGGAGGAGCTATTTGCGACTGGCATCGAAGAGCGGATTCTCCCCGTCGGTTCTCTGGCTCCGGAGTTTGCCTTGCGCGATGCAACGGGCCGCATCATCCGCTCGCAGGATATGCTGGCTCTCGGCCCGCTGATTATCAACTTCTTTCGCGGGCGCTGGTGCCCTTACTGTGTCACCGAGTTGGAAGCATGGCGCGACTTGTACGGCACGCTGCGCGAGCGTGGCGTGCTGATGGTGGCCATCGGCCCGCAGACTGAAAAGCAGAACGACTTCATGGCCGATCAGCACCAGCTTCCCTTTCCCGTGCTCAGCGATCCTGCCTGCTCGCTCGCAGAAAAATTCGGCCTGGTCTACACCGTTCCCGAATACCTGCGCGATCACTATCTCTCTATCCTCATCAACATTCCCTTTGTCAATGGCGACGCAAGCTGGCGCTTACCCTTACCAGCAACCTATGTCATCTCAAGAGACCGGAAGCTCCTTTTCTCCGAGGCGCACGCCGATTTTCGCGTCCGGCCCGATCCGGAAGAAGCTCTCGCCGCAGTCTTCGCGCACCAGAGCCGCTAACACAAAAAACATATTTCCCACTCCATTCGCCCGATAGAATAGAAAGATACTGTCGCGAAACGGAGAACTCTTGAAGAAGAAACAGTTGATCGTGGGCCTGGTAGTGCTGACGGCTCTCATTGCGCTCATTGTGCGGGAACGCGACAGGATGCACTTCGACTTTCGCCTCTTTGGCGCGCAGTTGGCCCAGGCCGACTGGCGCAAGATTCTGATCGCACTCGCCTGCATTTATATCTGCTACGTCATTCGCGCCGTGCGCTGGGCCTTTCTGTTGCGCCATATCAAGAAAGTAGGACCGTTCTCGCTGCTGGGAACGCAGGTGATCGGCTTCACCGCCGTCGCGCTGATCGGCCGCATCGCCGACCCGGTGCGTCCCTATCTGGTTGCGAAGAAGACCGGCCTGCCGATCAGCAATCAGATCGCCGTTTACATCGTCGAACGGCTCTTCGATGCAGGCTCAATGGCTTTGATCTTCTGTTCCGTCATCCTGCTGGCTCCGGCGGGCGCTCTTCCACATCCTGAAATTGTGAGGAAGGTAGCCTACGGCGGATTGTTTACTACCGTCGGCGGCGCACTTTTTCTGGTTGTCGTGCGCCTCGCGGGCGGAGTGGTTGCCACATTTCTCGAAGACATCTTCGGCGTGGTCTCCAAGGATCTGGGCCGCGGGATTGGCGATAAGATTCGCACCTTTCGCGCCGGCCTGGACACGCTGCGCAGCTTCTCCGATTTTGGAGTCACGATGGCGATTTCATTGGCGATGTGGGGGCTGATCTCTCTGGCCTATCTTGAGATCACCACAGCCTTCATCGCCAGCCCGCAACTGGCGGGACTGACGCTGGCCAAGTGTATGCTGCTGATGGCCTCCAGTATGCTGGCCAGCAGCCTGCAACTTCCGATCATTGGCTGGTTCACGCAGATCGGCCTGGTGGCGGCGGCAATGTCAGAGTTCTTCGGTGTGGCGGCTGAACCGGCCACCGCCTGCGCCGCCACGCTGCTGCTGTTTACATTTCTCAGCATTGCTCCCATCGGCCTCATCTGGGCGCGCTTTGAGCACGTCAGCCTGCGCAAGGTGGCCGCGGAGAGCGAACACGCGGAAGAGACGCTGGCGGTGGAAGAGCAGGCGAGTCAGGATGCTACCTAATAACGCTTGCCATTCATAACGAATGGCGTTATGCTTTTTCTGTGATCAGAAGCTTCGCGGACGCCGATACGGAGCTATTGTGGGACACCGGAAAGAGCCGGCGTATTCCCGCTAACCTACGTTCCTCGGCGCTGAAGAAGATCGCTCAGCTTGATTCCGCAGAGCGTTTGGAAGATCTTTGGTCTCCGCCGGGGAACCGCTTGGAGCCTCTTGCAGGAAACCGGAAAGGCCAACATAGCATTCGCATCAACAATCAGTTCCGGCTTTGCTTCGTGTGGAGCGAAGGGAAGGCCGACGATGTTGAAATCGTCGATTACCACTAGGAGATCCCATGGAGAAAATACCGTTTGGCTACTCGATTCATCCCGGCGATATTCTCAAGACGGAGTTCATGGAGCCGCTCGGCCTCTCCAGCTACCGGCTTGCCAAAGATCTGCATGTCTCCGCGCCTCGGGTGAACGATATTGTCCTCGGCAAGCGAGGCATCACGGCAGATACCGCGATGCGCCTCGGGGCCTACTTCGGAACCTCAGCTCAACTTTGGCTCAACCTGCAAAATAAGCACGACATCTGGATCGCCGCGAAGAACAAATCTCTCCGCAAGGTCAAGCCGAGGGCGCAGGCGGCCTGAGATCCTTGCCCGCCGCAAGCGTCGGCTGAGAGAACCGGATGCTCTCCGGTCCCACCGCGCCGCCGGTCATAATCATGCTCATCGCTTGTTCCATCGTCAGGTCTGTGTCGGTTACCTTGGCAAGCGGAAGAATCTGCAAAAACGCCGAGGTCGGATTGATGGCGTTGGGCAAGAGAACAGCGGCCAGCTCTTCGCCGGTCGTCGAATCAGTCATGGTTCGAGTCAGAAACCCGATCGACTTCTGTCCGGAGATGGGAAAGTCCACCAGAACCACGCGCTGGCTGGATTCCTTCTTGGCCATCATCGTGTCCAGCAACTGGCGCACCGATGTATAGATCTTGGCGACCACCGGCAACCGCTCCAGCGTGGCTTCGAAGAGATTGAAGGCCTGGCGGCCGATGACCAGTGAGCTGACCCGTCCGACCACATAGAGCATCACAAGTGTGAGCAGAATCGCCAGGATCGATTGCAACAACGGCTGGGTGAGCCAGCCGCGCGGGAAAAAGGCCGCGAAGAGTTGCACTACCGGCAGGCCGGCCTTGGCCAGAGTACCCAGCAAAAAGCTGAAGATCAAGTACGTCACAAACAGCGGGCCGATGGTGATAATGCCGGCCAGGATGTTGCGCTGCAGGTTGCGCAGTGGCCGGGAAAAAACCAATCTCATGTGCTTCTCCTGTCGAAGAGAATACCCGAAGAGAGCCGGGCACGGCAGTGATCGTGGCGCCCGGTCTCATTTTATAAGTGGCGGAGCGAGGCTGCCGCAGGAACGGAAGAGACCCCAATTCAGGCAGATTTTGGGCAGATAGTGGATAAGATGAGTCATAAATGGCTTGATGTTTATGGTGTCAAGTGGAGTTTTGCGTATGTAAATATGAATCTGAGCGATTTTGCTTACTTTTTACATAGTTCGTGATGTGGGATGTTGCCAGTTGTGCTTACGGAGGACTAGTATCTGCAACAGTTCATCCGGGTAAGCTTGAACTCCCCCCGGCCAGATGCCTTCTATGCAGTTGTTTCCACATTCACAGAGCTTTACCAACGAGTGGCGCTATCCGGCGCACGCAGACGGAGTGTCTCGTTATGGCATGGTATGCCTATTGCATCGGTGAAAGACAAGCATTTCCTGAATTGGCCCGTCATCGCAAACCTATTCCGATGGATTCGCTCTTCGGAGTCAGCGGCAGCCAGGTTTTTCTTTATCCAGCCTGCGATCTTGCCATCGTCGTCAGCGAGCATAACCCCGCTGACGCTCTCAACCAGAAATCCGGAGTGGACCACGCACGAGTGGTAGCCGGCTGCTTTCAGCAATCGACGGTTCTGCCCTTTCGTTTTGGAACCGTCTTCAACGACGACGATAGCCTGCGCCGTTCCATTCGCTCCAATCAGCGTCAGTTTCTCAGCCATATTGAAAAACTGCGGGGGAAGACCGAGATGCATCTCAAGGTCTTTGTGGACGACTGCGGTGCTCACTCAGCGGAAAAGCATCAGCCGTCCGATGGAGTGAGCCGCGAGTACTTCACCAACCTGCGCGAGAATGCCGCCCGCCAGCGCGAACGCCAGACCCGCGCCCGCGCCCTCAGCTTCCAGATGCACCGTCTCTTCATGCCTCTGGATGAAGAGGTAAGCTGCCGGCTGACCGAGAACGGCAAGATGATGCTGGACATCGCTCATCTGATCGACCGCAAGTGTGTGGAGCGCTACCTGAGCAAATTCTCCACCACCAGCACCGCGATGCGGGAGTACCAGATGCAGCTCTCAGGTCCGTGGCCGCCCTATCACTTCATGCAGCGGCTTACCTGCTGCACGCATTCACACGCGCAACAGACGTCGGCCATTCACCTGCCGGCTGCCGTGCCGTCAATCCCAATTCCCGAAGCGCTTCCTGCACTGGCCTGAGCCTCGAAGGTCTTCCGGCTGGTTTCTGAAGTGGGCAAGCTAGGGCCTGAGGTAGCGTTAACAGGCCCTAAACGAATGAGGCCATTCCGAGTTGCGGAATGGCCTCATTCGTGGGCGCATCAAATGTTTTTGTTCCGGATGAGCGCGAAGGCCCGGTTGCTGCCGCCCTTACTTGAAGGAGGCGATAGCGCTGGCTTCGTCGTCCTTGATGTCGAAGACGGTGTACAGCTTGGTCAACTGCAGCAGATCGTGAACCTTCTTGGTCAGTTTGAGCAGCTTGACGTCAGCCTGCTGATTCTTGGCTGAAGTAAACGCGCTGACCAACTCGCCCAAACCGGAGCTGTCAATGTAGTTCACCTCTGCCATGTTCAGCAAAATGCTCTTTTGTCCTTTGCTGATGAGGCCGCGAACGGCATCGCGCAACTGCACACTGCCCTCGCCCAATGTGATCCGTCCGCTCAGGTCCAGAATGACAACACCGTCCACTTCGCGGGATGCAATTGTTAATGCCATGAAGAGTCCTCCTTGATGTTAGTACGATTATAGCAATGGCGCGGTTCCCTGAGGTGATTTCCCAGGCTGCTCCGGAGGAACCAGACGCTTGATCATGGTGATCTCGGTTCCAGGACTCAAGCGGCGAAAGCGGACCTCATCCATGAAGGAGCGGATGAGGAAGATGCCGCGTCCGGCGCCGCGCAAGAGATTTTCCGGGGCCAAAGGATCGGGAAGGGAATCCGGGTCCAGTCCTTTGCCCTGGTCGGAGAGGATAATGACCAGCGCTGCGCCGGTATTTTCAAAGCTGGCAGAGACTTGTTTAGACGGATCGTATTCGTTGCCATGAAGAACGGCGTTCACGGCGCCCTCATGAACGGCCATCGCCACATGAAAGCACTCATCCTCGTTCAGACCGGCCTCGGTGGCCAGCTTCTCCGCCACAGCCTCCAGTTCGGCGACGCTCTCCATCGTCGACTTCAGCGTAAGACTCAGCCGTCCTGTCTTCGGTTCGTTCACCTGGTATTCAATCCGCCTCTTCCGGCGCATAGGCGGCGATTCGCCCCCTTGCGCTCCACAGCAGCCTAATAAGGAAGTTTCAAGGTTGACAAGGAACTGTGTCAAGGCGCGCTTGCGATGCGGCCAACGGCTTGCTCTTCCGATCGCACAGGGTTCGTGGATTCTTACCCATTCCGCAAAGTGCGCGGAATACATGGGGCACCCCGCACATACGGCCAATCGCAGTCAGTTGTTTTTGATTGCGCGGCCCTGATCGCGCGCAACATGGAAGACGTGGAGAATTTGAATGATGCTCCGCTTCTTGCGGTAGTAGATCAGATAATCGCCAGCCAGAAAACGAAGGACACCGGACGCAATTTCGTCGCATTTCCTGCCCACATCCGGATAGTCGCCCAACAGGACAAACCGTTCCTCGATGGAATCAATGAGCCTGTCGGCAATATCAAGGTTGGTGCGCCGAGCCCAGTAGACGAAGATCTGATCCAATTCTCTTTCGGCCTGTTTTGTTACATGGAATAGCATTATTTCGCTTCAGCTTTCGCAAGCAACTCGCGTCCCCTGGCCTTAATTCCGGCAGAGAGTTTGGTCAAGCCTTCACGTCCTTCATACTCTGTATATTCCCCGCGCTCAATTTCGGCGATGCCTTCCAGAACCCGTCTGCGGATGCGATCCGTTTGCAGCGCTGTCAAATCGGTCAGCACATCCTCGATAGTGAGAGCGGCGATGCGCAGGGCGCGCTCATCGGCTTCTTCCATGCGGCGCAGAGCCTCGCGCACCACCTCGCTGGCATTGTTGTAGCGTCCGCTCTTGACCCTGGCGCGCACGTAGCTGGCAAGGTGGTCGGTGATCGAGACATTCATCTGATCCATGAGAATCTCCTCTGGCCTGAAAGCCGAATCCGTTATAAAAAGCGTATCGTCAGGAGAATTGAATGTCAATCATTGACATAACAACGCCGAGCACGTCCCAGGCGTGCCCCGCCCCTGAAGCGATACACTCTCCTCATGCCTTCGCGCACCACAGCACGCGTCAGTCTGACGGCCCTGCTCGGCACTCCGGTGACCGATGCCCAGGGGCACTTGCGCGGTAAGCTGAAGGACATCGCCGTGGCCACCGGCGAAGACGCGGGCAAGGTGGCGGGACTGGTATTGAAGACCCGCGCCGGCCTCTGCATTGTTCCCTCGCACGAGGTGATGGAGACCCCCGCCGGCACGCTCGAATTGCGCTCGGCAGGGGCCATGGTTCCGCTTGAAGATCAGGGCAACTACCTCTATCTGCAACAGGACCTGATCGACCGCCAGATTATCGATATTCACGGACGCAAGGTGGTCCGCGTCAATGATGTCGATCTGGAATGGATGGGCCAGGGCGCTGCGCATCTGTTGCGCGTCGCCGAGGTTGAAGTGGGTTTGCGCGGAGCCTTTCGCCGGGTCTTCAGCGGACTTCTGCCCCGTGCCCAGTTGGAAAAGCTCTCCCGCAAATTCGCCGCCCACGGCATTCCCTGGGAGTTTGTCGATGTCATCGAGGTGGATCCCGCCCGCCGCGTGAAGCTGCGCATCGAGTATGAGCGGCTGGCCGAGATGCACCCCTCCGATCTGGCCGACATTCTGGAAGATCTGGCCCCGGCCGAGCGTGAAGCCGTCTTCACTTCGCTCGACGAAGAGGTCGCCGCCGAGACGCTGGAGGAGGTCGAACCCAAGCTGCAAAAATCCCTCCTCGAAAAGCTCGACGAAGAGAAGATTGCCGACATCGTCGAAGAGATGGATCCGGGCGCCGCCGCCGATCTGCTGGCCGAGCTTCCCGAAGAGCAATCCGACGCCATCCTGGAAGAGATGGAGCCGGAAGAGCGGCAGGAGGTTGAGGAGCTGCTGGAGTTCGATGAGGACTCGGCGGCTGGCTGCATGACCACCGACTTTATCGCCCTCGGCAAGGACTCCACCGTGGCCCAGGCCGTCGATGCGCTGCGCGGCTTTGACGGCGATCCGGAGAGTGTGACCGAGATCTTCCTGGTTGACGAGAAGCGTATGCTGCGCGCATCGATTCCGCTGGCCCGCCTGGTATTGGCCCAGCCCGAGACGCATCTTTCCGTGCTTGCCGAGCCTCGCGTGCTCTCCTGCCCCGTCAACCTTCGTCAAAACGAGCTGGCCGAACTCTTTGACAAGTACAATCTCCGCGCCCTGGGCGTGGTGGACGCGCTGGGACGCCTGGTGGGCGTCGTTCAGGCCGATCATGTCATCAGCTTTCTGCGCGACAAATTGTAGGTTGACTGGCAAAGCCTTCGTGGTACACTTCCAGCGAATCCCGGTATCAACATTTTTGGCTTGCAAATTCCACGCTGCCCGGAGCCGGTTTGCAGGCGCTGGTATTTGTACTGGCCGAAGATCGATGGAGTGAAAGAATGGCGACGCAGCAGCAAGAAACCAAACCGCGACGGATGCATGGAATTGTTCCCACCCCACTTGAGATTCCGCCCGAACACCAGCATCTATCAAAGGGAACCAGCAGCTCCGATCTGCCGCTATTTGTCCAACTGATGGCCGCCTTTGCCCTATGCCGGGCCGTGTTTTTCCTGCTGCTCGCGCTGGTTCCCTGGAGCGATCCGCAATCGAGCATAGCCACATTCCTCATTGCCCGGTCGACGTTGCTGCTTAGTTTGCTGCCGCGCTCGCTGCTGATCTGCCAGGAGACACCAGATGGCTGTTCGATGAACTCACTCGTCAAAGTGCTGCCATTCATGTTTTTGCTGGTCGGAGTGGTGTATCTCTTCAGCGCGTGGAAGATGTGGAATCTGGACAAGTTCTGGATCTCGATCATCCGCTGGGCCATCATGTTCCAAGCCGGGGCGACGGTGGTCAAGATGATGATCGCGTTGTCGGCACGATATATTGGCGCGGCTGAAGCTCCGCTCTCCGATGCGATGCGCCTGGCGATCGTTTTGATGATTGGCTGGAATCTGCTCATCTTCGGCTGCTTTGCCTTTTTCCCGCGCATTGAAGACGCCTACGACTCCAAAGTTTAGCGGTGGAGATTTGAAGTCCCGGTCAGCCGGAGGGAATCGGCCATCCTTCCGGCGGCTGCGTCTTTGCCTGCAAACACATGGAAATATAGATCAATTTGGTACATTTTCTCCGGAATTATGCTTCAAGAGTTCCCTTCGTGTCATGAATCTGGAATAAAAGATTGGGTTTCATCTGAATCTGTGAAAGAATCCAGAAATGATGCAGTTTCCCAAGATCATTCAGGGCGGGATGGGTGTTGGCGTATCCAATTGGCGTCTGGCTAACGCCGTCTCCAAACTCGGTCAGCTTGGCGTAGTCTCCGGTACGGCGCTGGATTCGCTTTTTGTCCGGAGGCTGAATGAGGGTGATCCCGGCGGTAATGTTCGCCGCGGCCTGGATGCCTTCCCCTTTCCGGAGATGGCCCAGCGCATCTGGGATGAGTACTATATCCCCGGCGGTAAGGCCGCCACGGTGCCCTATGCGCTGCCGCCGATGCACCAGCGCCGCGACATTCGCAAGGTCGTCGAGTTGTGCATCGTGAGCAACTTTGTCGAGGTCTATCTTGCCCGCGAAGGGCACAAGAATCCCGTCGGCATCAATTTTCTTGAGAAGGTGCAGATGCCGCACCTTGCGTCGATCTTCGGCGCCATGCTGGCCGGCGTCGGCTATGTCTTGATGGGTGCGGGCATTCCGCTGCACATTCCCGGCGTTCTGGATGCCCTGGCTGGCCTGCGTCCCGCCCAGTACCATCTGGCGGTCACCGGCGCGGCGCAGGGTTCCGACACGGCGATGAACTTCGATCCCGCCGATTATGTTCAGGGCCAATCGCCTCAGATCGACCGGCCAAAGTTTCTCGCCATCGTCAGTTCCAATACTCTGGCTATCACCATGCTGCGCCGCGCCTCCGGACGGGTTGACGGACTGGTCATCGAGAGTCCCACAGCCGGTGGCCACAACGCCCCCCCGCGCGGCAAGCTACAGTTGAACGAAGCCGGCGAACCGGTTTATGGTGAGCGCGACCAGGTCGATATTGCGGGACTGCGCGCGCTCGGCGTTCCCTTCTGGCTTGCGGGCGGTTATGGAAATGCGAAGAGCCTGAAGAGCGCACTCGATCAGGGCGCCGCGGGTGTGCAGGTGGGTACGGCATTTGCTTTCAGTGAAGAGTCCGGCATGAGACCCGATCTCAAGAACGAGCTTCTGGCTCAGGCTGTCTCCGGCTCTGGTGTCGTCTTTACCGATCCGCTGGCCTCACCCACCGGCTTCCCCTTCAAGGTGGCGATCCTGCAAGGCTCGTACTCCGATCCGGCCGTTGCCGAGGCGCGGACAAGGGTCTGCGACATCGGACTGCTGCGGGAGTCTTACATTCAGCCAAACGGCAAGATTGGCTACCGCTGCTGCGCCGAGCCGGTGGCCAACTTCGTAGCCAAGGGCGGCAAGGTCGAAGAGACGGTTGGACGCAAGTGCCTCTGCAATGCGCTCATGGCCAATATCGGCTACGCTCAGACACGCAAGGACGGTTCGGTCGAGCCCCCTCTGGTCACCATCGGAGACGACTTGAACACGGTAGCGCAGTTCCTCGCTCCTGGCCGCACATCCTATAGCGCTGCGGATGTAGTGAAGTCGCTTCTGAGCCTCACCACAGAGGCCGTAGACAGCCACTCCTCCGAGCCGGTTTTGGCTGGCACCGCGTAAAGCGGAAGTTTGTGTGCAGGTGAAAAGGTGTGGGTCATTCCGCAAGGAAAAATCCACACCTTTTTTGCGTGCGCCCGGCATGGCGCACTTACTAGGAGCTGCAAATCCTCTACACACCCGGCAAGGATGTCCGCCGTGAGGCGGAATCTGGAAGAAGCCGCAGGCAAAGCGTTGGCTTGACGAACAGGAAGCGGATAGAGGCTGCACAGCGGGTGAGCGGGCGCATAGACGCAAAGTCCAGTCCTTGCACGGAAGGCCGTGACGTAGCTCTGAATAGGGCTGGTTTCGGTGCTGGAAATTCAGCAGCGCTTCTCGCCTGTTTCATGAACCGCCGGATGCGGAAGCGCACGTCCGGTGGTGTGGGAGGACGGCAGGGGTGACCCTGCCTCCTACCTGATTTGGAGCTTTGGTACTACGGGATCTTGGCGCTGAAGATCAGAGGGCGCATTGCTGACATTCAGCCAGCCTGCCCCAGAATCGCATCGATCCGCGCCAGTTCCTCCTCTGCAAAGCTGAGATTGCTCAGCGCGGCTGCGTTCTGCTCGATCTGCTCCACACGGCTGGCTCCAATCAGCGCCGAAGTCATGCGTCTATCGCGCAGTACCCACGCCAACGCCATCTGCGCCAGCGATTGGCCGCGCTGGGTCGCCAATTCATTCAACGCCCGGATCTGCCCCAGCCGTTCTTCGCTGATGTCGCTGCTCTTGAGGAACTTCTCCCTGGTGGCGCGCGATCCTTCAGGAATTCCCTGCAAATAGCGGTTCGTTAACAGTCCCTGCGCCAGCGGACAAAAGGCGATCGCGCCCACGCCCTCCTGGCCCAGCACATCCAGCAGGCCCTTCTCCGGTGTGCGCACAAACATTGAGTACTTCGGCTGATGGATCAGGCAAGGCGTGCCCAGTTCGCGCAAAATCTTTACTGCCGCCGCAGCCTGAGCCGCACTGTAATTTGAGAGGCCTGCATAGAGCGCCTTGCCGCTGCGCACCGCATGATCGAGCGCCCGCATCGTCTCTTCCACCGGAGTTTCCGGGTCGGGGCGGTGCGAGTAGAAAATATCCACGTATTCCAGACCCATCCGCTTCAGACTCTGGTCCAGACTCGCCAGCAGATACTTGCGTGATCCCCAGTTGCCATACGGCCCAAGCCACATATCGTAGCCGGCCTTGGTGCTGATCAATAGCTCATCGCGATAAGGCCTGAGATCCAGCCGCATGATCTCTCCAAAATTCGCTTCCGCGCTGCCGTAAGGAGGTCCATAGTTGTTCGCCAAATCGAAATGGGTAATGCCCAGGTCGAAGGCTCTGCGCACCATCGCACGGCCATTTTCAAAGACATCTGAACCTCCGAAGTTGTGCCACAGCCCCAGGGAGATGGCCGGCAGTTGTATGCCGCTCCGGCCTGCGCGCCGGTATTGCATCGTCTGATAGCGATCTTCGCTTGCCAGGTACAAAGGGATTCTCCTTATCGAGATGCGTTTTCAACAGCCGCAAATCCCGCACTCGTTAGACACATCATAGCTGCCCACCCCCCGGCCAGCGCTTTCCAGTTGCATCTGGATCAAAACCACTATAAGATGCGTCAATTGACACACATGGCTGATTTCGACCCCGGTACGCCTTCTTCCGCGCCTGCGCCCTCTGCCACCCGGCTGCGCCTGGGCAAGCTCTGCGTGGCCATTCAGGCTGCCTCCCCCGCCGAGTTGATCGAACGGGCCGAGGCGGCGCTCGCCGACTCCAAGTTCATCGAACTCCGCTTCGACTCGCTGCCCAAGCCCGCTCTCGCTTTGCCCTCGGTGAAGAAATTCCTTGCTGCTCACCGCGACCTGACTGCCATTGCCACCTGCCGCCGCAAGAACTTTGGGGGAAACTTCACGCAATCACTTAAATCGGAGATGGAGGTGCTGATCGCTGCGGCGGAGGCGGGCTGCCAGATAGTCGATCTGGAAGTCGAGTCAGCAGAGGAGGCCACGGTCCGCCAGTTCGATCACTTCCGTGCCACTCTGCGAGCTGCCGACTCGGCTCTTCTCATCAGCTTTCACGACTTCTCACGCACCAAAAACCTGGAGGAAGCGGCCCGGCGTATCGAGAGTTTTCGCCCGGATTTTGTCAAGATTGTCTCCACGGCCCGCTCGCTTGCCGACAATCTGGCCGTTCTTCAGCTCATCGAGCAGCGCTCGCTCTCTGCGCGTGTCGTCGGAGTTGCGATGGGGGAGGAGGGGCTGGTCAGCCGGGTCCTCGGACTGCGCGCCGGCGCCGCATTTACCTTTGCCGCCTTCTCCAATGGCCTGGATTCCGACGCCAAACTGGCCACCGCGCCCGGCCAGGCTACCGTTCGCACTCTGCGTGATCTTTATCGCGTCGAGCAACTCGACCAGGCTACGCGCCTCTTCGGCGTCGCGGGCAATCCCATCGCTCACTCGCTTTCGCCGCTGATGCAGAACACCGCCTTCCGCCGCGAAAATGTCAATGCTGTCCTGCTGCCCCTCAAAACCCAGAAGATCGCCGACCTGCTTACTCTGGTGCGTGCGCTACCTCTGGCCGGCCTCGCTGTCACCATGCCTCTCAAAGAGGAGATCCTCCCCTATCTTGCCAATCCTGTGGTGGCAAAGCCGGCACCTCTCACGCACCGCATCGGAGCCTGCAACACCCTGCGCGTCGGAACCGATGGCAAGATCGTCGGCTTCAACACTGACGTAGACGGCGTGGTTCGCCCACTGGAAAAACGGCTCAAGCTGAAAGGTGCGCGCATTGCCATTCTGGGTGCGGGAGGCGCGGCCCGCGCGGCGGTCTTTGGCCTTGTCGATCAGGGCGCAGAAGTCTTCATCGTCAACCGTACCCACGAAAACGCCGTCAAGCTCGCCCGCCAAGCCAAGGCCAAGGCGCTCAAGCACGAACTCTTAGCCAAGAGCAAATTCGATGTGCTCATCAACTCCACACCCTGCGGCATGGCCGGAAACAAGACGCCGCTGCCCATCGCCGAGAACGAACTGAATGCAAGCCTGATCTTCGACATGGTCTACAACCCGTTAGAGACGCCGCTCCTCAAGCTGGCTAAACAGCGCGGCATTCCGGTCATCACCGGCCTGGAGATGTTCGTCCAGCAAGGCGCGCGCCAATTCGAAATCTGGACCGGCAAACCCGCCCCCGAGGCCGAGATGATGCGCGTGGTGGAGTTGGAGCTGAGAAGGCGCGGATGAACGCGTAGGACAGCTTCTTGGCGCTGTGAAACTCGTTTCAATTGACCATACTGATGTGCGCAAATGAACTTCACGCACAAATTCATCTCGCCTAAGTGATTGATTATAATGGTCGGGGCGGAGGGATTCGAACCCCCGACCCTCTGCTCCCAAAGCAGATGCGCTACCAGGCTGCGCTACGCCCCGACACTCCTTTGATTGTAGCGCGAATCGCTCCCACTCCAAAGATGCGGCACGGAAGCTGTTGCCTTCCTGGAAGCGCGTTCTTCAGCAGCCGGTGCCTTCACCCCATGGTGTGCGGGTCGGGCGCTGTCTTCAGGCTCTTGCGGTGGCGTACGTCGTCTCCTTGCACCCAGAAGATCACATCCTCGGCGATATTGGTCGCGTGATCGGCCACGCGCTCCAGCGCCCGTGAGATCATCAGCGCATTGAGCGCCTGCGGCGCCAGATGGCTTTGCTCCTCCATCACACGGGTCAGCGCCTTATAAGCTGCGCGATTCATCGCATCCACGGCGTCGTCCATGGTGAGCACCGTACGCGCCAGATCGGCGTCGCCTTCAATAAACGATTGCAGGCTCTTGCGAACCATCTCTGAGGCCAGCGCCGCCATGCGTGGAATATCGACGGGCAACTCCACGGCTGCCATCTGCTCCATGCTGCGCACCCGCTCGCTGATCGCTTTGGCCGCATCGCCCACCCGCTCCAGATCCGCATTGATCTTGATGACACTCAAGATGAATCTGAGATCGATGGCCATCGGCTGCTCCATCGCCAGCAGATCGAGTGCCGCCTGATCGATCTCCCGCTCCAGACGGTTGATGGCAAGCTCGCTGCGGCTGACCAGATCGCAGATCGAAAGATCGTGTACACGGTAGGCTTCGGTCGCGCGCTGGATCGCCTGCTCGGCCAATCCGGCCATCACCAGCAGTTGCTCCTTCAGTTCATCCAAACTCTGTTGAAAGCGTATGCGCGTCATCCAAACCTGCCTGTGATGTAATCCTCGGTGCGTTTGTCGCTGGGATTGGTGAAGATCTTGTGGGTCGAGTCGAACTCCACCATCCTGCCATTCAAAAAGAAACCGGTCTTCTCGGCGACGCGCGCGGCCTGCTGCATATTGTGAGTGACAATCACAATAGTGTACTGCGATTTGAGCTGGAAGATCAGGTCTTCGATTTTGGAGGTCGAGACCGGGTCCAGCGCCGAGGCCGGCTCGTCCATCAGCAGCACCTCCGGGTCAACCGCCAGCGCGCGCGCAATGCACAAGCGCTGCTGCTGGCCGCCGGAGAGGCTGGCGCCGGATTTCTTTTTCAGATCGTCCTTCACCTCGTCCCACAGCGCCGAATTTCTCAACGATTTCTCGACGACCTCATCCAACACGTGCCGGTTGCTGTAGCCGTTCAGCTTCAGCCCCGCAGCCACATTGTCGTAGATCGACATGGTGGGAAAGGGATTGGGCCGCTGGAAGACCATGCCCACGCGGCGGCGGATCTCGACTGGTTTGGCGTCGGCATAGATGTCCAGCCCGCCGATCAGAATCGTTCCCGTGACCCGCGCAATGGGATTGGTCTCATGCATACGATTGATACAGCGCACAAAAGTGCTCTTCCCGCAGCCCGATGGGCCGATCAAGGCCGTCGCATGATTGGCGGGGATGTCCAGATTGATTTCCTGCAACGTGTGATTGGTGCCGTACCACGCATTCAGGTTGGTCACTTCGATGCCGACGCCCACTAACTTGCCCCTTTCATTACGCCGCGGCTGGTCACGAAGCGCACCAGCGAAACGGCCAGCACAATCAGCACGATCAAGACCAGCGCTCCTGCCCAGGCCAGCCGGTGCCACTCATCATACGGAGAGATCGCGTATACGTAAATCTGCAAGGGGAGGGCGGCAATCGGTTCACTCAGCTTTTGGCTCCAATCCACATTGCCGAAGGCCGTAAATATCAAGGGCGCTGTCTCCCCCGCTACGCGCGCAAAGGCCAGCATACAGCCTGTGATGATGCCGGGAGAAGCCGTCTTGACCGTAATCGCCAGCACCGACCGCCAGTTGGGCACGCCCAGAGCTAATGCTGCCTCGCGCACCGTATTCGGCACCATCAGAAGCATCTCTTCGGTGGTGCGGCAGACTGTGGGAATCATCATGATTCCCAGCGCTACTCCGCCGGAAAATGCGGAAAAATGCCCTTGCGGCACCACGATCAGCGAATAGATCGCAATGCCCATCACGATCGAAGGAACGCCATTCAGCACGTCGGCCGTAAAGCGCACGGCATTTGCCAGCTTGGTGCCGCGCCCAAACTCGGCCAGAAAGATTCCTCCAGCAATGCCGATAGGAATTCCGATCAGGCTTCCCACTCCCAATAAAATTCCCGAACCCACGATGGCATTGGCCATGCCGCCGCCCGATTCACCCACCGGCTTGGGAACCTTGATAAAGAAATCCAGGCTCAGCGAGCTTGCGCCTTTATAAATGAGATAAACGAAGATGGCCACCAGCGGCGCCACCACCAGCACTGTTGCGAACATGGCCAAGCCAGTGGCCGCGCCGTCAATCAGAGTTCGTATCTTCGCCCGCAACTGGTGTTCGTTTCTCAGTGTCCTGTCTCCTAAGCAACTTCCTTCGCCCCTGGCCTCTAGTCCCTGCTTTTAGTGCGCCGAGGAAGGCGCTCCACGCGTTACCGCCCACACCAGCAACTGCGCCAGCGCATTGACGATGATTGTCACGATAAACAGCGCCAGACCCAGCTCCATCAGTGCACTCAAATGCAGATCGCTCGAAGCCTCGGCAAACTGATTGGCGATTGCCGAGGCCATGGTATTTCCATTCGAGAGCAGCGAGCGTTTAATATCCAGGCTGTTGCCGATCACCATGGTGACCGCCATGGTCTCGCCCAGCGCGCGTCCCAGCCCCAGAATCACCGCACCCACAATTCCGATGCGCGCATTTCGCAGCACGCCCATGCGGATCATCTCCCAGCGCGTTGCTCCCAGCGCCAAGACCGCTTCACGCTGCGATCCAGGAACCGCCGTCATAACCTCTCGCGTCAGTGAGGAGATGATGGGCAGAATCATGATTGCCAGAATCACGCCAGCCGTCAGAAAGCCCAGTCCGGTGGGATTGTCGTCGCCAAAAAAGCCTGTCCAGCCCAGCAGCTTGATCAGCCAGGGATTCACGTACACGCGCATCAGCGGCACCAGGACGAAGACCGCCCAAAGCCCGTAGATGACGCTGGGAATTGCCGCTAGAAGTTCGGTAAGGAAGGCCAACGGCGCGCGCAGGCCGCGCGGACACATCTCGGTGAGAAAAACCGCCACGCCAATCGCCAGCGGAACCGCAATGAGCAGCGCCAGAAACGACGAAACCAGTGTGCCGTAAAGAAACGGCAGCGCGCTGAAGTGCCCGTTCACCGGGTCCCAGTACATCGGCTTGCCGGTGTAGCTATTGACAAATGCTTTGTAGAAGAAGTCCAGTCCGATGAGCTTCCAGGCCAGCTTCGAGCGCACCACCAATTCCCAGGCGATCAACACTACGATGCCAAAGATGCTCAGCGCGCTCAGCACCATCAGCCAATGAAAACCGCGGTCGGTGAGCGCCGAGTTGCCCCGCGAAAGCAGATAAGAGCGAATCGCCGAAACCTTCGGTGATGCCGCCGCTGATTCTTTTTCGTCAGCAGGACCGGATTCTGGTAAGAGTTGAGCTTGAGAGATGCGAATTTCCGACACTGGAACTGTCACCTGATACAGGCTATCGCGCCAAGATGAATAGGAGGTTACAATCCCGCTAAATCAAGTGCATACAACAAAAAATCCCCATCGGCTGGAGCGCATCGCTACTCCAGTGGAGTGCATCTCTACTCCAGCATCTGCAAATCCAGCGGCTCTTCCAGCAGGTAATCCTTGCCGCGAATGCCTTCCAGAGCGCGCCGCAGCGCAGACGCAGTGCATGGCTCGACAGTCACGACGAAGGGTAGCGCATGATGGGGATAGCCCGGCTTCTGCACGATGGCGCGGATGTTGATCTTCTCTTTGGCCAGCGCACCGGTAATCTCTGCCACGATCCCGGGCCGGTCGTCCACCAGAAAACGGATGTAATGAGCAATCTCGAACTCCATGCTCACCTTTGCCGGCTCTGAAGGCAGCTCGACGCGGCGTGAGCCGTGCGCCAGCGCCAATAGATCGCTCACCACCGCGACCGCCGTCGGATCTCCTCCAGCTCCATGCCCGGAAAAGACCACATCGCCGCCGTAATGTCCGGTGAGAATCACCATGTTTTCCGTGCCCCGCGACCATGCCAGCGGAGAGCGCGCGGCCACCAGCGTCGGACCCACCGTCGCAGCCACTTCTCCGTCAATCCGGCTTGCCCGTGCAATCTGCCGGATGGTGCAGCCCAGATCGCGCGCATAACTGAAGTCCACAGACGAGACCTGGGTGATCGATCGCGGCGCAATCTCCTCAGGGTTCACGGCAATTCTGAGCGCCAGCCGCATCAGAATCGCCAGCTTGGCGCGCGCGTCAAAGCCGCCCACATCCTCGGTCGGATCGGCCTCGGCATACCCTTTAGCCTGCGCCTCAGCCAGCACAGTTGCATATTCGGCGCCCTCCTCCATACGGCTGAGAATGAAGTTGCAGGTGCCGTTCAAAATGCCTTCGATCCGTTCGATACGGTCTCCTGCCAGCCCTTGTTCCAGCCCAGGAATCACCGGAATCCCACCCGCGACCGCGGCTCCATACTTCAAGTGGCTCCCGGATGCCGCCGCCAGCCGCTCCAGCTCTGGCCCCTGAAAGGCAATCAGCTTCTTGTTGGCCGTCACCACGCTCTTGCCGGCCTGAAGCGCCTTGCGCACCCAATCTCCGGCCGGGTTGAGTCCGCCCGCCAGTTCAACAATGACATCCGCATCCGAGGCCAGAACAGCTTCGGCATTCTCGCTCCACACCACGCCCGGCGCCACCCAATCCACCCGCCGCTTGGCTATGCTGCGCACGTACACGTGCGTCAACTCCAGTCCCTGGGGCTGCGACTCCGTCAAAATCCGCGCCACGGAACTGGCAACGGTTCCAAATCCAAAAAGTGCGATGCGCAGCGGCCGCTGACCTGCTGATTCCCTGGATTGTGTGGAAAGATTCGATTCGGTCACGTGTAATTCCTTTGTGTGTGAATGAAAACTGCGATAACCCGATCATACCCGACCTCGCCACATCCTGTGCCAAATCTGCATCAAAACGCCTCTCTCTCGCATCACTTCTCTATGCGGCGCGGGCTTTCCCTCTTCCTCATGCTGCTTATTGTCTCCGCTCCCTTGACGGCTGCTTTGGCCGCTGGCGGAGATGAGCGCTTACCGCCATGCTGCCGGCGCCACGGTAAGCACCACTGCGCGATGTATGCGCGGATCATGGCTGCAGCCTCTGGCCAACACGTCTTCAATGCGCCACTGACTTGTCCCTGCTATCCCGGAAATGCCGTACCGGTAACCGCATCGATTGACGCTCTGGCCGACGCGCCATCCAGACAACCCATTCCGCTTTCCCATCCGCTCCTCTTCACTGCATCCAGCGGCGCTGTCCGTCCGGCTCCTCTATGCAATCGCGCAGGCCGCTCACCTCCATCCTTCATTCCACTCGGCTAAAAATTCGGTTCATCTGCCCCATCAATTGTTTCTCGCTCGGCCTTCTTGCGCTCGAGAGGGATCTCTGCGTCAGCCGTGTTTCTTCGGAGGTTGGTATATTCATGCGCAATATCGTTTTCGTAGTTGCTTTATCTCTCTTTGCAACCATTTCTGCATGGGCCAATGTCTTCGCCACCGTGCATGGTGTGGTTCATGATCCCCAGCATCGTCCCATTGCCGGTGCGCATATCGACTTGCACGCAGCAGAGTCTTCATTCGTGATAAGCATAGAAACTGGCGGAGATGGTGAGTTTACGCTGCCCGAAGCGCCCATTGGCGTTTATCGGCTGACAGTTGAAGCTACTGGCTTCGAATCCCTCACTCAAACCATCACCATCGCATCGGGCACCAATCCTGTCCTGCACATCGCGCTTCCGATCGCCCAGTTCACGCAGAACGTCACAGTCAAGGGGCTGGCAGGCGATCTCTCCGCGACGGATTCAGCCACGCCCACCACGCTCATCACCCGTGCCGAAATTGACGAAACCCCCGGCGCCAGTCGCACCATCGGCATGGAGATGATCACCGACTACGTTCCCGGCGCCTACATGACCCACGATATGCTGCATATGCGCGGCGGCCATCAGACCAGTTGGCTCGTAGATGGAATATCGATTCCAAATACCAAAATTGCCTCGAACGTCGGTCCGCAGATCGATCCCAAGGACATCGGCTCACTGGAGATCCAGCGCGGCAGCTATCAGGCCGATGTGGGCGACCGCACCTACGGAGTCTTCAATGTTCTGCCCCGCAACGGCTTCGAGCGCGATCGCGAAGGCGAGCTGCTGCTCTCCGCTGGCAATCTATACACCGGCGAGACCCAGCTCTCGCTCGGCAACCACTCCGCCGCAACCGCGTGGTATGCAAGCCTCAACGGCTCCCGCTCCAATTACGGCCTGGCCCCGCCGATTGCCGCCATCTACCACGACGCAACCAACTCCCAGAGCGGCTTTCTCTCACTGATCCGCAACCAGACCCCAAAAGATCAACTGCGCCTGAACGCCCAATTCCGCCAGGATTATTTCGATATTCCCTATGACCCCGACTCAAGCGACTGGGAGCAGCAGCCCCCCTTGGGTTACAACTCCAGTGGACTGCGCGATGCCCAGACCGAGCGCGACAGCTTCGTGATCGCCAACTGGGTGCATACGATCTCGCCCAGAGCGCTGATTTCCGCCGCACCCTTCTATCACTTCAACCAGGCCAACTACGATTCGCTGCCAACCGATACCCCCGTCTCAACCACTTGGCATCAAAGCTCCAATTATGGCGGCGTCCAGGCCGACGCCCGCGCCGAAGCCGGACCGAATAGCTTCTCCGCCGGAGTCTATTCCTTCTATCAAAAAGAAGACGATCTCTTCGGCGTCCAGGTCAATGACGGTTCGGCTCTTTCCGAACCCAACCAGCCCGGCAACACCGACGCCGGACTTGTCGAGTTCTATCTCGCCGATCACCTTCGCCTCGGCAAGTACATGACCCTGCTCGGCGGCGAGCGCTTCTCCATCTATCGCGCCTGGCTCAACGAATCCGCCATCTATCCCCGTATCGGCGCCACTGTCGAAATTCCCCGCCTGCATTGGGTTCTGCGCGGCTTTTACGGACATTTCTTTCAGCCCGCGCCGCTCGAGACCGTCTCCAGTTCGGTGCTCTCCTACGCCGCTCAGCAGCCAAGCGGCGAAAACACCTTCACGCCCATCCCCAGCGAGCGTGACGAGGAGCACCAATTCGGCATCCAGATCCCCTATAAAGGCTGGCTCCTCGATGTGGCCAACGTCAAGAATCGCGTCAACAACTTCCTCGATCACTCCAACCTCGGCGAATCCAATATGTACTTCGCCATCGCCGTCGATGGTGCACTGGTCCGCGCCTGGGAACTGGCACTGCGCTCGCCCGAACTTGCCCATTTCGGTCAATTCCACTTGACCTACTCAAATCAAATCGCCGAGCAGCGCGGCCCCATCAAAGGCGGCTTAACCTGTTCGCTCCTAAACGATCCGGTCTGCTATCCGCCCGGCTTCAGCTACACACCCGTCGACCACGATCAGCGCCAAACGCTGAACACCGGCTTCACTGCCAAGCTGCCCGCGAGGTCGTGGTTCTCCACCAACGTCTACTACGGCTCTGGTTTCTCAAACGCTCTGGCGGACAGCGGTCAAGGTCCCTATCAAGGTCCTTACCTGCCCGTGCACACCACCTTTGACATTTCAGCCGGGCATAGCTTGAACGATCGCTGGAAGCTCTCCGGCAGCATCCTCAACGTCACCAATCACCGCGTTCTGGAGGATACCTCGCTCACTATCGGCGGCTTCCACTACAACGATCCGCGCCAGATCTCAGCCGGGCTGCGCTATCTTTTTCACTTCTGAATCTGACGCAAAAACAATTTGCAGATTATTTCTGCGAAGCGGATAGGATAAGTATCGATGAGAGAATTCTTGAAGAACTCAACCTCAAGAATCGTCTGAAGATCCTCATTCTGAATACACCGGCAGCATTTTTCCAGAACTGGCGCAGCTTCCCGTGTTCGCCATGCATCGCCGCATTGAGTTCATCAAGATGCGCTAAGAGTTTTTCTCGTCAAGGTTAAGATGGGCGCTCGATTCGTCGCAGAGGATGCGATCAATCGAGCGCCCATCTTTTCATCATTCTGTCCGTACTTGCCGCGAGCAGGGAATCGGCAAGCACAGGATTTGAATCGAACTATGCGGCCTTCGTCCTGCCGATGTACCGCAGACAACCCCCATGGAGAAAACCAAATGGCAAGCACAGCAAGAGCCTTCCAGAATTCATTGAGTGAAGTCCATCGCGCAGCACACGATCAGGATTTGGTCGAGGTTCCTAAACGAGCGCAGCTCGACCGCGAAGCCGAGCAGGCCATGGCCGTCCATCCGCTCGTATTTCCCGAACCGATCGCAGTGCCGGAAAAGAAATAGGCAGCATTGACGGGGTGTCGCACTGATTCATCAGCTTCGACGCCCCGCTCATCCCGCCATACCGCTCACAGCAAACAGACCGGGCAAAACCTCTCCGGCTTTACCCGCGACGATATGCGTAAAGGCTGCGGCATTCAGCGGCGGCTCCGGACCGATGTAGACGGTGCGCGCTCCATGTTGCCGCGCCCAATGCACAAAGTTCGCCGCTGGATAAACCGAGCCGGAGGTTCCCACCACCACCATCAGCGTCGCCCGCTCGATCTCCTGCTGAATCTCCTCCATCTTCAGCGGAATCTCGCCAAAGAAAACGATATGCGGGCGCAGCCTTCCGCCGCACGTGCAGCGTCCTACCTCGTCCAGCGAGTGATAGATCGCGCGATCCTCGACCGGCGCATGGCCGCACTCACGCTCGCAGCGGGCCTTAGCCAACTCGCCGTGCATATGCACCAGCCGTCGCGTGCCAGCCCGCTCATGCAGATCGTCCACATTCTGCGTGCAGAGAAAAAATCCTTCGCCAAGCCGTTCTTCCAACTCCGCAAGCGCAATGTGCCCCGCATTGGGTTGAGCTTCAGCGCCCGCCTTCCGCCGCGCCGAGTAGAACTCCCACACCAGTGACGGATTTCGCGCCCACGCCTCCGGTGTGCAGACATCCTCGACGCTGTGCCCGGCCCATAATCCATCCGATGCGCGAAAGGTCGGCAGTCCGCTCTCCGCACTGATCCCCGCGCCAGTGAGAACGAAGACGTGGTCTTCAGCAGTGATGGAAATCTTGGTCATGTGCGTTTCAGTCTATGCTTGGTTTGAGTTCGTGGATTCCAAGACCCTAAAATCTAGACCTTGAATCCCTCATTGAATAGGTGTTCTGTGAAGAAACGATTTATCGCTTGGCCCTTATTTGATGAACCAGAGAAACGATGGATAACAGAAGAGCAGCCCCCAGCGGAACGGTAGGACTAATAATTCGAACCCCGCTTGGCAAATACGCAGGTGCCCCCGAATGACGCCATGAATAAATGAAGAGAATGGCAAGACACATCATCGCCACTGCGGTAAGAACCAAATTCTCGCCTTCTTTCTTCATTCGTTACCTCCCTATTGATCCGGCCCTCAAATACTGTTAAGCGGCATACGCGACTCTGGGATCTCTGAAGAAGGCTGCGACGCGTTCCGGAGCGCCGTTGAGTTCGGTCATGTGCTGCTCGGCAGCGGTTTGCAGCTT
>JBAVDS010000011.1:0-15527 GCA_049587335.1 Occallatibacter sp.
GAGAGATCATGATCAACCACATCATCTTGACTGTGAGCGATGTTGAACGCTCAGTGGCATTCTACGACGCGGCTCTGAAGCCCTTGAATATCCGCTTCTTCCTTCCCTACAAAGGCGAGCATGGTCACGCCGACCTGTGGGGAATCGGAGATGGAAAGAGAGCATTCTTCTGGCTCAAGCAAGGGAAACCTGATCCTGGCTCGATCCATTGGGGCTTCGACGCCGAGACAAACACTCAAGTAGACGAGTTTTATCAGGCTGCAATGGCGGCTGGAGCCACGGACAACATATCCCCGCGGGCCCGACTCGAATATTATCCAGGCTATTACGCGGCGGATGTACTGGATCCGGACGGGTACTCATTCGAAGTGGTTCATAAGAGTTGACCGATCCCGCCAACCTTCATCCAAAGGGTGGATCTGTTACCCGGGAACCGGCTCGTGTTCAGCGACCCGCACAATCATTGCAACTTGATCTTGCCTGTAATCTCTTGGGTGGATTTTCGCGAAACCTCTGCCTGTTCGGCGTAGCGGCGCCAGGCGGCCACGGCCGCTTTTACCTTTGCCAGAATCTCCGGCGCGCTTTTTATCCCGTGCTGTTTGCCCAACGCCTGAAGTTGAGCCGCACCGGGATTCTTACCCTCTCCCATGACGAGCATGCTTTGCTCTCCGCCCGGGCCATAGGAAAAGGTAAGGTCATAGGCAGGCGCGAAGATCCACTCATTTCTTGCATTCAGCAGGAACGAAAAGTTCTTCACATGATCGTCGCGGTTATGAGCAAGCACGTTGAAGCAAGCCAGCGCATAGACCTTTTCCGCTTCCTGAATATTTCTGGTCAACGCCATCGTCACGCGTAGAACCATCTCGTAGTCAAGGCTGGGAGTACGGTGATCGGCATGGATCAGGCCGCCAAGACTGTGCATATGGATGCGGGCATCAATGTCCCGGTCAAATCGCTTCGTGCCGAAGTATTTGTTTCTCTTCGTACGGAAGAGATGCGTCTCAGGCATCTGGACTCCGGCATCAACAGCCATCAAACTGTAGGCGTATTCAATCGCTCCTGCGTCCCGCGCGTCCTGCGAAGACGGAAACTTGATCATCCAATGCGCGAAGCCCTGTTGCAACTCCTGCTGGCCGTGAATGATCCTTTTCCTGTCGGCGCTCACCTGTGCCACGATCTTGGGCCGAGCACCGGAGGAAGAGCCATTGAGCCGCAGCAAATCTTCGAAGACCTCTTCATTCTCTCCGGCCAGAACGGTGGCTGATTCCTCGGCAAGTTTGTCGAGCGCCAGCGGAGCATCGTCGGCGGTTTGCTGGCTCAGTTCCGGCTCGTAGCTGAGAGCGCCCATGCCGAGCCGCCCCACGTAGGCAAGCCGGTCGAGCGGGTTCAACTGGCCGCGATGGACGCCATGCTTTTCCACCGTGCGGTCGAGCAGAAGCCGGCCCCATCCATCCGGCAGGCTGTCATTGAATACGCCAAACAGGCCGTCGAAGATCGTGGTGTCGGCAGTGGATACGCCGGGCTTGAGCGGAAGTTTGATCGGCGAAATCTCGATGCCCGAGGTGATAAACGAGGCGTCGTACTCGAAAAGGATCTGCCTGTCCTTGAACGCGAGGCGGCCAACTTTGCGGCGTTCTGCTTTGCTGCTTGAGCCGCGTGCGTCCAGATAAACCGTCAACAACTCTGTCGGGCTATAGGCCATGGCTGCCTCCTTTTCTCCCCGTCGCTCTCTTCCGCCGCGCCGGCGTGGCCAGCAGGGCGTCGAGCGATTGCGCGGCTGGGGTTGGCTGGCTTTCCGCGGCCAGCTTGTCGAAATCGTCGAGGCAGTTCAGCACCAAGGCCAAATTCAGAAGCGAGTCCAGCGCGATCAATCCTTCGCGCTCAAATCGCTTCAGCGAACTGAAGGTCACTCCCGAGCGCGCCGCCAGTTCGCTTTGTGTCAGGTTCATGGCCAGACGCCGGGCCTTGAACCGCCCGGCAATTCCGGCCTGAACCTCTTGCACCGTCTTGAGATATACAGCCAACTTGTTGCCTCTTTGTCTCTATTATATAGAATAACGGGCAACATATTAACCATATAATTCAAGAAGAAAATACCCGTCACTTGTCGATGAGGTAGGCTCTGGCTGCGCTCAGAATGGCCGGCGCTACCGCATCAATCTCGTTCTCACGCATCAGGCGCAGTGGCACCCGGTCTTCCAGTTCCGGATTCACACCCATCAGCCAAGCCTGCACAACAGTCGGCGAATCGTGCTCACTCAAAGTGCGCGCAACCTGAAAGGCAAATCGCAGCCGGTTCTCAGCGTCGCCGTAGATCTCGCCGCCAGCGATCCAGCGATCGACAGCGCGCGCGTCCTTGACGCCACCGATATACGCGGTCAGTTTCCGCCCAACGATCTCAACCAGCCTCTCGACGACCTTTGACGCGGGAAGCCGAAGCGCCTCCCGATGGGCGAACAGGTCGGGCCTGGAAAGCGAAGGTGTGTCCATGGCGGACCTCCTGTTTCAACCTCCCGAAATTGTGATGGGCGGCGTAGCCTGTCGGGGCAGTTACGCCGCCCTGGCCAATTCGATTTGCATGGTGGGTGCAAAGCTCCGCGCCGAGACCGAACCGGAGTGTGGCCCCATCGGCGGCTGCGGCACCAGTTCGGCCAGCGGCCAAACGGAGATGTTGCCACACAGGGCGCAACATCCTCCGCTTGAGTTCGAGACCGAGGCGCAACTCTCGCAGTAGACGGCTTCGACGACCGGAATGCTGACGAGGCTGCGCCGCGGACGCAGAATGCTGATCTCTCCCATGATTTCCTCCCGGCGCAATGCCTGGAACCAGACCGCGCGTTAGGCGACCTGCTGGTTGGCCAGCGATTCGAGATCCCCGATCAGTTGCTTCAACGCCGCCAAGCTCGGCAGTTCGGTAACCGAAGCGATCTTGAAGCGCTCCGCCACGGCGAAGAACTGTGCGTCGCCCGCCAGTTCGGCCAGTTGGCGCAGCCGCTCGAAGCCGCGCGCCGCGGCCTGCATCTTCTCGATGGTCTGCTTCTGCCGATCCGCGTTGGGGATGGTCCGCGCGTCGGCGCTGTGCCCGGCCCGGCGCAGAATCTCAGCGTAGATCGGCTCGCCCAGCGTTGCGCGAAAACCCTCAATCTCGGCCGTCAGCCCCCTGACCAGATGTAGCCCGACCGGACCGCGCGTGTCGCCGGACAGTCCGCTCGCCTGCGCCAGGGTCATGCCCGGCGGCAGCGCCCACTCAGGCAGCGTGGGAATCGCCATCGGCTCGCCGCGGGAGTTCAGCCGCACACGAGTCTCCCCGAAGCGGTAGAGGTAGCGGCCCAGTCCAAAACAGGTGCACGCCCGCTTAAAGGCCTGGGCGTCCGCCGAAGTAACCGCATTTTCACGGTCGGCCCACTCCTCGCCGGTGCCGGTGTGGCTGCCCAGCCGCGTGATCGTTACGGTCGTTGCCACCAGCACCTTGCTGGTCACGATCGCCTTGCCCCGTTCCATGCGGCAGAGCGACGGCACGGTCGAGATCGTGTACTCGCGCGTCCAGCCGGACGGCGTGAAGAGTTCGTTGAGCCGGTCCGTGTAGGCGCGCGGATCGGCAAAGGGCAGGATGACTCCGCTCCGGCCATAGTCGAAGGTGCGCATCACGCGCCACTTGATCTGCGCCGGATCGAACGGCGCTTCGAGTTGCGCGAAGAGCTTCTCGCGCTCGGCTTCCGTGAACTTCGTTGCGGCCATACCTCACCTCCTCTGGCTAGGAGCCCGAACTTCAGGCCAATAAAGCTAAGAGCGCCCGAAGGACGCTCAGGATATTGACAACTCAAATGGAATGGAAAAAACTACGTCTGCACCTAGAATGAGTACACTTGTGCATATCACCCGTTCGCAGCGGACAGGCTGTACTTAACGATGGAGTACGTGAGAGGGCAATATGCGCAAGAGCTTGACGGTGATGTGCGTATTTTTCTGTTGCTTGGGCATTGCGCGAACCATCTGTGCGCAGGCGCAAGCAAAGACTGAACAAGTATGCTCACCTGCCATGTTGGATGTTTCCGCCCTACCGGGTTCGCCGAGTTTCACATACGGTGTCCACTTATTTGTTCTCGAGTTCCAGAACATAAGTCCGTCTGCCTGCACCCTCCCGCCTATCGAGCCCACGCATATATTCTTGCTTCCGAGTTCTAATGCCAATAACCAGCCCTACTATACGACGTTGCAAACCGGCGATCCTGGACACCTGACGGAATCCCATCCGCAAGTACTCGCTTCCGGCGCTTGGGCACATGTTCTCTTTGTTTGGACCTCACGTGTTGCTCCGGAACAAAGTTGTGACATGTACTCCGGCATTCGCCTCGGCATTTCTTTCCAGTGGCAACTACGGAACGAGCCAGGAATCGAAATCCGCAATCTCTGGATACGGGCTTGTGGCCCGCTTGCTGTAACCGGCTATCGTCTCGGCAAATACAGTAGCAACTCACCTATTCCACAGAGTTGGATCGATTGGTACGGCCCTAACGGGTTGCGCGGAATAACAGAGCCGGTCTCCATACCTTCAACAGAGATTGCCACCACTTCGCCCTTGCTGTCTCTCAGCGCACGGGCTAAGCGCGTGATGCTAGGTGATCGCTTGTTTGCGCTCAAACTGAATTTTCCAAGGCTTGTGTCAGGTGGATGCGCCTTCAGCCAACTCCGGAAGCGCGAGTCGGACGGAAGCACCGTCATTGAATTACAGCAGTGCGATGACACAGCGCCAGAAAAAGGCGCCGGGGTGCCAACCGTGCCCCGATATCACGATGCTGGAGTGATGGGACTTTTTATGAGTGACGGAAACCTTGGATTTATGCCAGAGCACACCGGAGCTTTCGAGTACGATGTGATTGCGCCGATAGGTTGGGGTGGCGGTAAGAAACCCGCGCCGCATTACGCGCGGGCGCGGGTCGATCTTGTCGCGCGCGATCCGTCTCTTCCGAAACAGGTTGCCGTTCTAGACCCTTTGCCAGCCTGCACCCCGGCGCAATTGCGAGTCGACTCGCTGCCTCCTGTCACCTCGACGCCGCTGAAGACGGTCCGCGCATACAATGCGACCAATACTTCCGAACAGCCGTGTTCGCTTGCCGGCGTACCTCGGATGCGCGGACTCGACGAGAAGGGTAACTACCAACCTTTCTTGCCATTAGCATGTCCCAATTGTGAAAACGAGTTTTTCATACCACGCCCCAACGGCAGGATTGATCTAAACCAAGGCGAGGCAGCACACCTGCTGGTCGCGTCAACAGGTTGGGGTACGGGCTACTGTTCATTCACGCCAAAGCTCGAATTGAGTTTCAATCGCGACGCCACTTCGCTTGTGCCCTCTGCCAGTACAGGGCCGCAGCCGAACGACATCGCTCAATCTGTGGAAGTACCATTTGGCGGGCAGGATTGCGTCTCAATCGATATCAGTGCCTGGCGACAGGGTTCGTACGACGGCGACCCGCTCAATTCGCATCAGGCCGACCTCGCTCATGCGAGTGAGTCAATTCCCAAGTCCGCTGTCCCTGCCGAGTGCAATATGCCCGAGTTCCTAGCTCATGGATCGCCTTACCTTATCGAAGGTGCGAAAGACCCCGAATATGCGATATCGATGGAGCGACACCAATTTCTTCCGGGCGATTCAGTTCCTCTATATCTCTGGACTGCCAACTCCACCGACTTCCCGTTAGAGTTGGGTGGATGCTTAGGATCGGCTAGTCACAAGGCTGGCGGTTATGTTCTCTATGACGCATATGGTCATCGCATTTTGGATAAGCTGCAAATAGCTTCTGCGGAACACAGCGAGACTGATTCTTCGAAACACATCGTGTTTCATTCCTGCAACTTGTCGGTTATTTCGGCTCTTCCTCCGCACACATGCATCGTTAGCCCCGTCGATTTAGCAAAGCTTTACGATCTTCCGCCGGGTGAGTACACCATAAGCACGAGTGGCGCGGGCGATACTGAATCCCGCCCGCGCAGGGGTGAAAAGCGGTATGAGACAAACCCGGCTACGGACATCCACTTCACTGTCTCGCAGCCTTGATCAACTCATTACGTCATCCTTGATCGCTTCAGCTTTGTTGCCTAGTAAGGCACTTCCTGCGAGCTGATCTCCGGTTCCTGGCTGAACTCGGGCGACACGAAGCCCTGGCCGCTGACGTAGTGCTCCACGTCGTCGCTGCCGCCCTCGGGCGGGGGAGACAGGAGACTGATCTCAGTGACGACGATCTCCGAGCGATAGCGGCGCTGGCCGGTCTGCCGGTCGTCCCAGGAGCGCGTCCGCAGCGCACCCTCGACATACAACCGCGATTTTGGTGAGGACGATCATATGAAAAGGATGTTGGGATTTGTCTGGGAAAATCGAGAAATCTGTCGTCATTTGCTCCGCATAATTCGGCTACAAAGAGTCAAGCCAAGCCAGCAGATCGTCATCTCGCTTCCATCTTGGCAGCTTGCTCCTCTGTGATTTCGGAACAGATTGTTCCAATGCCTTTCGTTTTGTCTCAATGTTTGCTTCAGCATAGATGCTTGTTGTGTCGAGATGGGCGTGGCCGAGCCAGCTTTTTATGACAGTGATGTCAACGCCGGATGCCACCAAATGAACAGCAATGGTGTGCCGAAAGGTATGCGGAGTGATTTTCTTTTGCAGGAGAGATGGCAGCTTGGCTGCAGCATCGCTCACATATTTCCGCAGACGGAATCGGAAACCAGAAGCAGTCAATTTGGTTCTGTAGCGATTCAGAAACAAATAGTCCTCTGCACTGCGCTGGTTGTGCTGAACGAAACTGGCAAGGAGCTTTGAGGTCTCGGGCCATAAAGGTGAGATTCTTTCTTTCCGGCCTTTTCCCAGCAAGCGAACATAAGCAGGCAACGCCAAATGGCAGTCTCTAACTCGTAGGTCCAATACCTCCTGTATGCGAGCGCCGGTGTTGTACAAGAGTGAAAGCAGCACGTGATCTCGCTGGCCGTTACGGAGAGACGCTTTTGCTTGGGAAATTATTGCCGCAACCTCGCTGCCATCCAAATAGGCCATTGCCCGTTTGGGGCCGCGCTTAAATGGCACACGCCGCACTGCGGCGCATTGTTGAGCTGCCATGGGGTCGCGGTCTGCAACGTATGAGTAAAAGCTTCGCAATGCTGCCAGCCTGCAATTTCTTGTCGCGATGCAGGAGCGACGATCTTGTTCGAGATGTTGCAGAAATGCGAGGACCATGTCTTCCGTCAGATCTTCCAAATGCAACCGGGCAACCAGAGTTTCATGGCGTTTCGCTACAAATCGAAGAAACAGTTTCCAAGTATCACGATATGCGATTACTGTTTTCTCGGATACGTTTCGCTGATTTCCCAACCACTCCAGAAAAAACCCGTGGAGTAGCGCAGCAAGAGTTGATGGCGTTTTCCTCATCACTGACCTCCCTCCTGAATCGCACTTATTACATCGCCTCGTGCACTACGAACGCGATCACTTGCTTGCTGCAGGAGATCATGGGTGATCGTAATGTAGATGACCGAAGAATTGATGTCGCGATGCCCAAGGTATGCGGCAAGATATGGCAAGCGATCTTGCGGATTGATCCCCTGCCGGTACCATTCGCTCATGCGGTGAACAACAAACGTATGCCGCAGGTCGTGGACGCGTGGGCCACCGCGCCCGTTGCCCTTCCTCAGACCGGCGTGGCGAATAACTTCGCGGAGCAATGCCTCCGTCGTAATATAGCTATACGGTCTTCTTTCGTTCCAGAATAGCGGGCTTTCTGGAATGTCAGGAAAGCCTCTCATGCGGCGAGCGCTGACATAATTCTTTAACGCCGAAAGAGCATCCATTGAAATTGGCAGGCGCCGGGACTTGAAAAACTTCGTATTGCGAATCTCAATGGCACCCTTGTCGAGGTCCAGATCTCCCATCGTGAGCCGAGCAATTTCTCCAACACGGAGCCCGGCACAGTAGGCAAGAACCACCATCGCATAGAGGGTTGCAGGACGGAACGTGGCGCAAGGCGACGGAAATGTTCGTGCCGCCTCAAGCAGGCTGTGGATCTGCTCTGGGCTGTAGATATATGGTCTGCATTGTTTGTTCTTTTTCTCATGCGCCAAAACGCGGTCCACCTTCGGTAGCTCCGTATTCTGTCCAGCGCGATTCAAGGCTGTGGCGAGAATCCGACCGAGTTGAAAACGCTGCAACTTGGCGTACGCAGACCGTGCCTGAGCGGCATACTCACGTATCAGGGTAGCGAGCGTTTCTTTCTCGGCTTCGGGACGTCTTTGCAAGAACCTGTCAAACTGCCTGTAGCAGCACTCATGGCTGTACCGGTAACCCAGTGTACGCATGCGCGCTATATGGTCACGCATAAGCAAGCCCAAATGACTGCCATAGGGCGGTAGCGCACGAAGTGCTTGCAATTCGTCTGCCGCCTTTTCGCTCAATAGTGCCCTGGCCAGTGGGGCTGTTCTCCGACAGCCAAGAATATTGCGCAATTCACCAAATGGGTTGACAGCTATAAACTCATGAGCGGCAAGCCAGCTCAGATAGCGATCGATCCATTGAGCATGTTTGAGCGTTGTTTCAAGCGATACTTCCTTGCGGCGTGCAAGCAGCCAGGTCTGGACCGCTTCAATATTCAGTGGGCAATGTTCTGAGATGAAGGAAGCAAAGCGACGGATTACCATGCGATATTCCGCCTGCTTGGAAGAGGCGGGGAGGTGTCGAAGATAATCAATCAGCAGTCGCTCATTATCATCTGGCCATGTTGACATGAGACCCATCCTTGGGAAGATCCAAACTGATTGCGCGTAGATCTTCCATCTGCAGCTTTATGTACATCTGGGTTGAAGATGCAGTCCTGTGGCCAAGAATGTCCGCAATAGGCTTCAGTGGCACCGAAGCACGCAGCAGACTGAGTGCTCGAGCAAAACGAAAGGCGTGTGCCCCATGTCGGCCATTCACTTTGATCTGTGCCTCCTTCAGACGGCAATTGATGATGCCGTCCAGGCCACTTGCCGTAAAGAACGATTCCGACGGAGCACGGGACCGGAGAAATATCCTTCGAGAAGTCGTCGCGGGACGTCCGCGTTTCAGATAATCGATTAGCGCTTCACCGACTGACTGGAGCAAAGGAAGAAACGACTCCGCTTGGGACTTGGAACGAATGACGCGTATTCGTTCTTGCTCCCAGTCAATGTCCTGCAGCGACAGCTTCACGACTTCGCCTCCGCGCAGTCCATATGTCGCGAGCATTGTGAGCATTGCGTAATCCCGTAGCCCCTTCGGACTTTTGTCTTGTCGCGCGCACTTCAGCATGGCTGCGATCTGGTCCTCTGAAAACCCTCGTGGAATGTCCGCATTGTCGTACATTATTGGTCCCGATATTTGGTTGGACAAATCTGCGTTAACATTTATCGATACGCACAGATAACGCAGAAAGCTCCTCATGCAATGGCACACGCCGCTTCGAGTAGCTCTCCTCAGCCCTTGCATTCGCCACGCAAAGAAGGCATCAATCTCTGCAATGTTGATGCGTGACAGCGGGCACACGTGTGCCTGATCGCGTCGCCATTGAACAAACAATCGTGCTGCCCGATAGTTTTTTGCAAGCGTTTCCTTGGATAATCCGCATACTCCTATCAGCCACCGACTGTATCCGGCAAGCAGATCATTGTCTGCATTATTTAGGCGGCTATCAGCTGCGGAATTTTGTGACCAGCTTATCTGAAACCTGCGAAGCAAGGGAAAGACAGCAGAGGTGTATTGGCTTTTCCATGCCGCCATATTATTGGGCAAATGTTGATGTCTGCGACGGTATTTCTGGAGCATCACGCTCACAAACGAATCAAAATGCCTTGGCTCGACCGCTTCAAGTGCTATGTGTTGCCGATGAAGGTACTCAAGAAAGTGGTGTTGAGCAGCCACATATCTGTTGACGACACTTGCGTTGTAGGCAGCCGTTTCCAGCTTTGCTCTGCTCGCTCGCAAGATGTTTTCGCATTCCTCGTGCTCAGCCAAATCGAATTTCTGGCTTTGGATTTGTCGAGTGCCGTTGATTACGTGTCGCTCCATGCTAGTTGTAACCCGCAATAGCGCGAAATTATGCGGAGGAAATTTAAAATATTTATCGGCACTCAAGTCAAGCATGGTTCAACTGCGCATAATTCCGTCCTCACCATAATCCCGACTCTATGTCGAGGGCGCGCTGCGAACGCGCTCATGGGACGACCGGCAGACCGGACAGCGCCGGTATCGCTCGGAGATCGTCGTAAAGGAAGTAAGCCTTCTGTCGCCCCCGCCCAATGACGGCAGCGATGATGTGGAGCACTATGTCAGCGGGCAAGACTTCGTGCCGTCCGAGTTCAGCGAGGAGCCGGAGATCACGCAGGAGGAAGTACCGTTTTGATCCAGGCGCAGGATGCGCCTGAGACAAGAGCAATCCATATTTCTGCTGTCTCAGGGAATATTGGCTGCGATGGATGCGAGGCGTCCTTCGATGAGTGGAACCCGTTCGTTGTCCAGGACAAATCCAGGAAGGACGTCAAGAAATCTTGATTCGGCAAGCAGCATCTTCGCGGCATCCGCAAGATACCGCCGAAGCGAGAGTGGAGCCCCGGCGATCTCCTGTAGCAGCGTCTCCCGTCCCTCGATGACAGCAACAAAATCTTCAAGATCGTGGCTGGCCTGAAAGTCCATCTTGCCTCGTCCCCGGAATGCTTCCATCTTTGTTCCAAGGAAGAACGGTGCGGTGATCACCCGGATCGATTGTCCGCTGGGCAGAGTCACTGTGAACGCATGTTTGAGCGCAGGCTCATACCAGATGTTCGTGAACCCGAGTACCTCTTCGCTGAGCGCCAGTACATCCAACGTCAGGCCGCCGTTGTGCCAGCGGCATGTGAGAGCGTGTTCCCCTTCGTCCTCCGTGAAGTGGACCTTGCGAAGACGTTCTGAGAACGCGATGTAATCGGCATACGTGACAATTTCGGCGATTACATCGACATCGTTCGTTCCGCGAATTGGAGCGGCGGCCTTGTCGGTAATCAATGTCCCGAGCGTCACTCCACCGACAAAGACAATCTCGTCAAGAAAAGGTGCGAGTTTGCGGACTGCATCTTCCAACAGAGGCAGATTCGGATCAGGCATTGATCTCCTTTCCGAGAAGTTCGACCGCAAGGTTTCGTTCCCGCGTTCTTCCGCTGCGAATTGCATCGCAGAGAGCGAGAACGCCATAGAACTTTGGATCGAGCAATGCGGCTTTGGGCGCACCCTTGTAAAGCGGGGCAAGGGACATTCCTCGAACCTTTCCTCCTGCATACGGCCAAACCGCGGGAGGCTCGCCATCCTCCAGTAAGCGCGATTTGAGCGGCTCCGCCGCAGCGGCCGTTGGAACGCCTCGAACGAGAGGTCCCTTTGCGGGTGGAAAGACAAACCTCAATCCATGCGCCAGGAACTCCATGAGCGCAGATCGGTTGACCCTTTTCTCTCCGCTGGACAGGTAGAGCAAGCCCGAATCCGCACAGCGCTTCAGAGCCTTCGATACCTCGGAAGGAGAGATGAATAGGCTCTCCGCCAGGTTTTTCGAGGGCACCTGCGGCCCATCCAGGATGGCGAGTTTGAGGAGAAGCGCAACATCTTGTCCTTGCATATGGCCATTGTAGCCTCATATTTCCAATTTGGAAATTGGAAATATAGTCCAAGCACGGAAAATGCAATGAACCTGTGCACAAGAATCTATGGCCTCAATCATACGGGGCGTGCTGGAGCATTATCAATGATTTGGTCTGGCAACGAAGCTCACAGCCAAAGGAGGTAGGTATGGCCGCAGCAAAGTTCACAGAAGCCGAGCGCGAGAAGCTCTTCGCGCAGCTCGAAGCGCCGTTCGATCCGGCGTTGATCAAGTGGCGCGTGATGCGCACCTCCGCAGATGGCCGGAGCGGCGTCATTCTGCCCTTTGCCGATCCGCGCGCCTACACGGACCGGCTCAACGAACTCTTCACACCTTCAGGCTGGACGCGCGAGTACACGATCTCTACCGTTCCGTCGCTGTGCCGCATGGAGCGGGGCAAGTCGATCGTCACCAGCAAGGTGCTGGTCGCTACCGCCGTAACGATTACGCGGCTGGGCAGTCACACCGGCACCGGCGAGGAGTGGGCCGACCGCGAAAACGCCGTCACGGCGGCAGACGCCCAAGCCTTCAAGCGTGCCTGTAGCTGTTTTGGGTTGGGCCGCTATCTCTACCGCTTCGGCGAGACCCGCGTGCGGCTGAATCTCCGTGGTGAGCCGATGGCAATCCCCACCCTGCCCGAGTGGGCGCTGCCGCCGGGCATGACCACGGCTCAGGCGAATGGCCTGGCCGGCGACACGCGCGGCCCGGTCGATCAACGGCTGACGGCCGAGATCGAGGGTTTTCGCGGGACGCTGGGCGAGCTGATCTACGCGGAGATTCTGCGCCGAGCCGGGCACAGCGCCGACGCGCGGACCATCCCCAACGCGGAGCGGCAGAAACAGGCCATCGAGAAGATGCAGGCCGCAGGGCGCGGCTTTGAGCGGCTGCGCCGACTGGCCGAAATGGCCGGCGAGGCGCGGTTCTTCGCCGCGGCGGAGCGCTTCAAGATCGCATCGGTCACCGATCTGCCGAGCCTGGCGGCGCTGAAGCAACTGGTCGAGGAACTCGAATCCGCGGCCAGCGAGCAGGTCGCCTAGCGGGCGGCTTTGCACCGGGAGGAAATCATGGGAGAGATCAGCATTCTGTGTCCTCGGCGCAGCCTCGTCAGTATCCCGATTGTCGAAGCCGTCTACTGCGAGAGTTGCGCCTCGGTCTCGAACTCAAGCGGAGGATGTTGCGCCCTTTGTGGCAATATCTCCGTCTGGCCGCTGGCTGAATTGGTGCCGCAGCCGCCGATGGGGCCACATTCCGGCTCGGTATCGGCTCAGCCCTTCGCACCCACTATGGAAATCGAGTTAGCCAGAGCGGCATAGTGGACCCGACAGGATACGCCACCCATCACTATTCTGAGAAAGCTCAACCAGGAGGTCCGCCATGGACACACCATTGCTTCCCAGGCCCGACCTGTTTGCCCACCGGGAGGCGCTTCGGCTTCCCGCATCGAAGGTGGTCGAGAAGCTGGTTGAGATCGTTGGGCGGAAACTCACCGCGTATATTGGCGGCGTCAAGGACGCGCGGGCTGTCGATCGCTGGATTGCCGGCGGCGAGATATACGGCAATGCTGAGAGTCGCCTGCGGTTCGCCTTTCAGGTGGCGCGCGGGTTAAGCGAACACGATTCGCCAACCGTAGTGCAGGCATGGCTGACGGGCGTGAATCCGGAACTGGGAGACAGAGTGCCGCTGCGTCTGATGCGCGACAATGAGATTGATGCTGTGGCGCCAGCCATTCTGAGCGCAGCTAGAGCTTACCTCAGCGACAAGGAGACGGGGCATTATTCTTAAGAAATATGGTTAATATATTGCGCTTATTGTCTTATAATGTAGACAAAGAGGCAACATATTGGCTGTATATTTCAGAACCATGCAAGAGGTGCAGACGGGAATTGCAGGGCGGTTCAAGGCCCGGCGTCTTGACCTAAACCTGACGCAGAGAGAACTGGCGGCGCGCTCGGGCGTGACCTTCAGTTCGCTGAAGCGATTTGAGCGCGAAGGATTGATCGCGCTGGACTCGCTTCTGAATCTGGCCTTGGTGCTCAATTGTCTGGACGATTTCGACAAACTGGCCGCAGAAAGCCCACTCAACTCAGCCACTCAATCGCTCGATGCCCTGCTGGCCGCTCCGGCGCGGCGGCGCGGAGCAACGGGCAGAAAAGGGCGCAGCCATGGCATATAGTCCGACAGAGTTGCTGACTGTTTATCTGGACGCACGCGACCAAAGCAGCAAAGCAGGGCGCCGCAAGGTTGGCCGCCTCGCGTTCAAGGACAGGCAGATCCTTTTCGAATATGACGCCGCATTCCTTGCGTCAGGCATCGAGATTTCGCCCATCAAACTTCCCCTCAGGCCCGGCGTATCCATAGCTGACACTGCGATCTTCGACGGCCTGTTCGGCGTATTCAATGACAGTCTGCCGGATGGATGGGGCCGTCTTTTGCTCGACCGAACGGTGGAACGAAATGGTATCCATCGCGGACAACTGAATCCGCTCGACCGGCTGGCCTATGTGGGACGGCATGGCATGGGCGCTCTCAGCTATGAGCCCGAGTTGAGCCAGCAAACCGCTGGCGATGTTCCGCTCGCGCTCGACAAACTTGCTGAGGAATCGGCCACCGTTCTGGCCGGAGAGAATGAGGAGGTGTTTGAAGATTTGTTGCGGCTCAATGGCTCCTCTTCAGGCGCCCGGCCCAAGATCGTGGCGCAAGTGAGCGCCGACAAGAAACGGATCATCCACGGCCAGCAGGAATTGCAACCGGGCTTCGCGCACTGGATGATCAAGTTTCCGTCTTCCCAAGACGCGCGGGACGCGGGAGCTATCGAATACGCCTATAGCCTGATGGCAGGCGATGCTGGCGTCGAGATGCCTGAGACTCATCTTTTCCGTACGAAAAGGAACAAATACTTCGGCACAAAGCGCTTTGACCGGGACGGAGATGCCCGCATCCACATGCACAGTCTTGGCGGCTTGATCCATGCCGATCATCGCACTCCCAGCCTCGACTACGACATGGTTCTACGCGTGACACAGGCTTTGACCAGAAACATCCGGGAATCAGAAAAGGTTTATGCACTGGCCTGCTTCAACGTTCTCGCTCATAACCGCGACGATCATGTGAAGAATTTTTCGTTCTTGCTGCGCGCAAGAAACGAGTGGATGTTCGCGCCTGCCTATGACTTGGTCTTTTCCTATGGCCCTGGCGGCGAGCAAAGCATGCTCGTCATGGGCGAGGGAAGGAGTCCAGGCATAGCTCAACTTCAGGCATTAGGCAAACAGCATGGGATAAAGAACGCGCAAGAGATCCTGGCAAAAGTTAAGACGGCCGTGGCCAACTGGCGCCGCTATGCCGAACAGGCAGAGGTTTCGCGAAAATCCACTCAAGAGATTACAGGCAAGATCAAGTTGCAATGATTGTGCGGGTCGCTGAACACGAGCCGGTTTCCGGGTAACCAATCCTCCCTTTGGATGAAGGTTGGCGGGATCGGTCAACTCTTATGAACCACTTCGAACGAGTACCCGTCGGGATCCAGTACATCCGCCGCGTAATATCCCGGATAGTATTCGAGTCGGGCCCGCGGTGAAATGTTGTCCTTCGCTCCAACCGCTATTGCCGCTTGATAAAACTCATCGACTTGAGCGTTTGTCTCGGCGTCGAAGCCCCAATGGATTGAACCTGGATCGGGCTTCCCTTGCTTGAGCCAGAAGAATGCTCTCTTTCCATCTCCGATTCCCCACAGGTCGGCATGACCATGCTCGCCTTTGTAGGGAAGGAAGAAGCGGATATTCAAGGGCTTCAGAGCCGCGTCGTAGAATGCCACTGAGCGTTCAACATCGCTCACAGTCAAGATGATGTGGTTGATCATGATCTCTC
>JBAVDS010000012.1:0-5317 GCA_049587335.1 Occallatibacter sp.
AGCTCGCTGCGCATCGCCACGCTCATGTGGATGATCTCGCCGCCGAGCGCGCCGTCAACACCAAGGATTATCTGGTGACGGAAAAAGGCGTTGACGCATCGCGCGTCAGCGCGGCCACCAGCGCCGCCGACGGCCAGAGCGCGCAAAACTATCTGGTCCCGGCCGGCGCCGACTTCAGCGCCGACGTCACTGCCACTGCGCCGGTTGACGAAAGCGCCGTGAAGCCGCAGCCCCGCAAACCCCTGCCGGAAAAGCATCGGCAGAAGACCCGCACGGCAGCACCATAACTGGCAGCACCAAAACGGGCAGCCGCCTCCCGGCGGCTATCCCGCACAACGGCGCATCCCATCAAAGGATGCGCCGTTGTGCGTGGGGCGGGGCGAGTAGGAATAGTCCGCATTCCTACGCTTCAAACAATGCCAACAAGCCTTAAAACACGATAAAAGCACGACTGCTACGGTGAAAGTTCCAAAAATCCGCATTACCGCGCCATCAGGACCAGCAGCCAGCCATTCAGTCCGGCGATCAGCACTGCGACGAACCAGGAGAGTGCTTGCAGCCAGCGGCCATTCACAAACTCGCCCATCAATCTCCGGTTTCCGGTAAAAAGCACCAGCGGAATGACCGCGAAGCTCAGTTGCAGTGAGAGAATCACCTGGCTGAGAATCAGTAGTTTTTCCGTGCCCTGTTCGCCGGTCACGGCAACTACGATGATGGTGGGAATAATCGCTAACGAACGAGTAATCAGCCGCCGGAGCCAGGGGGAGACCTTCAAGTGAATGAAGCCTTCCATCACCACCTGACCGGCCAGTGTTCCGGTAATGGAGGAGTTCTGACCGCTGGCCAGTAGTGCAATGGCGAAGAGCGTGCTTGCGCCGGTCACGCCCAGCAGCGGGCTGAGCAGCTTGTAGGCATCCTGAATGGCGGCAACCTCGAAGTGGCCGCTGCGAAAAAAGACCGCCGCCGCCACAATTAGAATCGCTGCATTCACAAACAAGGCCACGGTGAGCGCCAGCGCGGAGTCGATATTGGCCATTGAGATGGCCTCGCGCTTGCCCGCCGGCGTGCGTTCATATTTGCGGCTCTGCACAATCGAGGAGTGCAGGTAAAGATTGTGCGGCATCACCGTCGCGCCCAGGATTCCGATCGCGATGTAAAGCATATCGTAGTTCGTGAACAGCGATGCCGAGGGCAGGAAGAGACACTTCAGCGCCAGCCAGTGATTGGGATGGGAGAGCAGGACCTGCACCAGAAACAACGCGGTGATGGTGCCGATCAGCGCCATCACCAGCGCCTCTACATAGCGGAATCCCCAGCGCTGCAAGAGCAGAATCAGCAGTACGTCGGAGCCGGTGATGAGCACGCCCCAGAAGAGCGGAATATGGAAGAGCAGTTCCAGCGCAATCGCCGAGCCAATTACCTCGGCCAGATCGCAGGCGGCGATGGCGATCTCGGCAAAGATCCATAGCCCATAGCTCACTTTGGGTCCGTAGTTCTGATGGCAAAGCTGCGCCAGGTCGCGCTCCGTGGCCACGCCCACTTTGATCGAGAGGCTTTGCAGCAGAATCGCCATCAGGTTTGAGGCCATAATGACAAATAGCAACGTATAGCCGAAGCGCGCCCCGCCGGCAATATCGGTGGCCCAGTTGCCTGGATCCATGTAGCCGACAGAGATCAGAAATCCCGGCCCCAAAAAGCCCAGCAGCCGCCGCCAGAAATACGGCGAGCGCGAGATGCGCACAGACGCATGAACCTCAGGCAGCGACGGCACCTGGTGCTCGGGATCGATGGGAAGCGGCAATGGATTCAGGAGCGTTGTGCTCATATCAAAGAGTATGCCATAAGCTAGTTAACTATGGTTAACGTTTTTTCTTAGATTGAATTATTAGCCACGCTCTGGACGCAGCCAGACCGCCTCGGCGGCCAGGCGGCCAAGAATAACTTTATCCTCATGTAGTTCAATCGAAACGGTTTGATCGTAATTCTGGCTGACAACCCGCAGGCTTTGCCCGGGGCCGATGCCATTACTGTGCAAAAAAAGCAGCAATTTAGGGTCGCGCTCGTGCAGACTCACCACAATGTAGCGGCTCCCTGTCTGCGCCTCGGAGAGCGGAACCTCGCCGCGTTCTTTGCGAAGAGCCACGCTCTCCGGCAGCACATGGTTGCCGTGCGGACAGGCGCCGCTCGCTCCCAGCTTCTCCGCGAGCTTGGCCTCGAATGCTGGTGAGACGGCGTGCTCCAGCCGCTCGGCCTCCTCGTGGATCTCGTGCCACTCCATGCCAAAGACTTCGCTCAGCATCCGTTCGATCAGATGATGGCGCAGAGCGGTGCGATAGGCAATCTCGCGTCCCGCAGCCGTGAGCCGCACAATGCCGTCCGCACCCGCTTCAACGTAGCCGTCGCGCTTCAGCCGCTTGAGCCCCATGGTGACCGCCGGCGGCGAGACCTCCAGCCAGTGCGCCAGCAGCGCGGGAATCACCTCGCGCCCCTCGGCCTCGGCTTCGAGGATCGCCTTGAGGTAGTTTTCCTTCGAGACGGGTATGGAATCTTTCATCGCTGGACTGCAATCAGTGTATATGGCGTTGCAACCCTCCGCTGCCCTCAGCGGGCCTTCCCGCACCTGCCCCCCGTCAGCCTCGGATAGAATGATGGAAGTTATGGAGACAGAGACAATTCGCCGGGATTGGACTGGCCGTGTCATTGATGGCAGGTTCACCCTCCTCGAATGGCTGGGCGGCTTGGACGGCAGCGCTGTCTTCCTCACGGAAGTCGAGGAGGATCGATCCCGCAAGGCCGCAATCAAGCTCATTCCCGCCGATGGCCGTGACGCCGACGCGCAGATTGCCGAGTGGATGGCCAGAATGCCGCTCTCGCACCCGCATCTGATGCGCCTCTTCTACACCGGTCGATGTGAGGTTGACTCCGTTCAGGTATTCTATGCCGTCACCGAATACGCCGAAGAGCAGCTCGCGGAGATTCTTCCCCATCGGCCTCTGACCGCTGCCGAAGCCTGGGAGATGCTGCTCCCGCTGCTCGATGTCCTCGCCTATCTTCACGCCAAGGGAGTCGTGCACGGCCGTGTCAGGCCCTCGAATATCATGGCCGTGAACGACCAGTTGAAGCTCTCCTGGGACAACCTTCATGTCGCCGCCAACTCCGGCAGCGAGCCTCACGCCTCGTCAATCTATGACGCGCCCGAAGAGGCTAAAGATACCAAAGCCGCGGAGATATGGTCGCTCGGCGTTACCCTTGTTGAAGCCATGACCCAGCACCCGCCTCTTTGGGATCGCACCAGCCAGAGTGAACCGCTGGTGCCGGAATCCATGCCCGAACCCTTTGCCGGAATTGCCCGCGAGTCTCTGCGCATCGATCCGGCCCGCCGCTGCACAATCAACGAGATCAAGGCCCGTCTCGAACCGGAGCGCTCTCTCCCGCCTCGCTCTGCCCTTGCTGGAAAGCAGGGCTGGATGGCGCTGGCTGCCGCTGCCATCGTTCTGATTGCCGTGATTGCTTTCGCGCATCACGGAACACCGCCGGAGGAGAGCCAGCCTCCGGCGCCCGTTGTCACTCAGCCTGCCATCGCACAGCCTGCAACGACTCTGCCTGCCGTCCCTGTTCCAGCGCCACAACCTGCGACTCGCCCGGCCAGTGGTGCCAATACCACTGCCGCGCAGGATGGCATCGTCGCGCAGGTCATGCCCGATGTTCCTCAAAAGGCGTTGGATACCATTCAGGGAAGAATCCACGTCGGTATCCGGATCGCTGTCGATTCCAGCGGCAACGTCTCCAATGCTGAGATCGAATCTTCGCCGAGCGCCTACTTCGCCAACCGTGCGCTCGAAGCTGCGCGGCGATGGAAGTTCAAACCAGCCGGGATCGATAGCCAAAACGCATCCCGCGAATGGCTTCTGCATTTCGAGTTCACGCAAACTGGCAGCCAGCTCACTTCCGCTGAACCCTCCCACTAGAGGCTTCCGTCCCCCCTGCGGTGATTTCGAGAGAAACCGTCCGTGAAATTGACATTGTCCCGGCCGGATGGTATTACTTTTCTTAGAAAGTAAAGGGGCGTCGCATGGAGACAGCACTGAGCATCAAAGGGCAGGCGACCATTCCCAAGCCGATTCGGGATCATCTGCATCTGAAACCGGGAGACCGGGTCAAATTCTTCGTGCATCCGGACGGCAGCGTGGTAATTTTGCCCAAGCTGCCCACATCGGTTTTGCGGGGCATCGTCTCATCGCGGCTCGGACGGCCTGCCACCCTGAACGAAATGCAGAAAGCCGCCGCAGCCGGTGCCTCCAAAGGATCCATGCGCGGCAAGCTGCGGTGAGTTTCAGATGAACGGGCTTGATACCAATATCCTCATCCGCTACCTCACGCAGGACGACCCGATCCAATCGCCAAAAGCAACCGTGCTCATCGAGCGGCGTTTTTCGCAGGAGCGGCCCGGCTTCATCAGCCTTATCACAATGGCCGAGATTGTATGGGTTCTGGGCAGCGTCTACGAGCTGGAGGACGGGGAGATCGCCAATACCGTCGAGCGTATGCTGCAGGCCGATACGCTGATGGTTCAAAACGAGCAGCAGGTCTTCACGGCGATGATTTCGCTCCGGCGGGGATGGGGTGGCTTTGCCGATGCGCTGATCGGAGCCTTGGGGGCCTGGGCCGGCTGCGATAACACGTTGACCTTCGACAAGAAAGCGCTGCAGCTCGCGGGATTTGAAGTTGCGGATTGAGCACCCGCGGTGCAGCCAGCTGCGCTACGCGCCTTGTATTCGTGGTCTCCCAGCTCCGGATTACAACCACACTACAACTGCGCGGGAAAGCCGGAACTAGAGTTTATGACTGACGAACACAGCGAATGAATTTTCTAGGCAGTAGCTGTTCACTTCTGCCCGATGTAAGTCGAGCGGTGGGGAAAGTGGAAAAGCCATTTGGAACCAAATGGACCCAAGTTTCGATTCATCCCGGAATTAGAAGTATTTTAATCGAATGATTATATGAGACTTGATGGTCGGGGAGAGAGGATTTGAACCTCCGACCCCCTGGTCCCGAACCAGGTGCTCTACCAGGCTGAGCCACTCCCCGAACTAGGGTTGCAGAGCGCATCGGTGGGGCGCGGCCTGGCGCGTTTTACCCCTTGAGTACGCTTCCATCAGTGTAGCAGAATTCTGGGTGGCGTGGAACGGACACTCTTGTCCAATACAAGATGAGCCTGAAGCGGGGAGCTGATTCCAACACAAGATGAGCCTGAAGGGTTAGTCATGCTGGGAAGTGAACGTCAGCGTGCACCAGGCAGAGAAGTTGAGTTTGGAAG
>JBAVDS010000013.1:0-63121 GCA_049587335.1 Occallatibacter sp.
TGGCGTAGTTCCGTTGGTGGTGTAGTAGATGGTTGCTCCCGCCGTCGAGTCGCTGATGGTCACCGTCTGCGACGACGAGTAGGTGCCGGAAGCAAGCGAGAATGCAGGTGCGGGTACAGCCGAAGCAATGGTGTATGTCACGGTTGTTACCGGACTATTAGTGTACCCGGCCTCTACCGCTATCGCTTCTACGGTCTCTGTCGCGCCCACTGTGAGCGCGCCCGAGTAGGTCGCCGATGAGGTCGTTGGCGTAGTTCCGTTGGTGGTGTAGTAGATGGTTGCTCCCGCCGTCGAGTCGCTGATGGTCACCGTCTGCGACGACGAGTAGGTGCCGGAAGCAAGCGAGAATGCAGGCGCGGGCAACGATAATGCAATGGTATATGAAGACGTCGCCACGGGACTGTTAGCATAGTCTGTCTCTACCGCGATTGCGTGCAACGTTTCATTTGCGTTGACTATGATTGGACTACTGTAAACACTGGACGAAGTTGTGGGAGTGGTACCATCGGAAGTATAGTAGATAATACTTCCTGCAGTTGCGTCGCTGATCGTTACTTGCTGTGGGATGGAGTACGATCCAGCGGATGGGCTGAATGTAGGTGTCGCTACGGTTGTCAATCCCGTTGTAGTGTAGTCTAGTGCAGTAACGGAAAATGGCGGCAGAGTAATTGTGCTTGGACTCGAAAGCGAAGACGTCTCGATTGCAACACTAGCAGGAGTTTGATTCGTCGCAGTACCTGACAGCGCTTCATTCATATCGTCTAGCGCACCAGGTGCATACTGTCTCTGGACGACTGTTCCTAAAGGCGGATTCGTCCCAGAAAAGCTGATTGTATGGCTACTTGAAAGGTCAGTATTGATCAATACAAAAGATCGCTTGGTCCCGTTCTCAAAACAAAATGCGTAAAGATATGGAACGTTATTCATCGCCGGCATAGGAGAATTACCATTTGGGGAGCCAGCAAAGTTATATGTCTGATTATTGGCGATCGGGCAGGAATACATCGGTCCAATAATCGATTGGTTAACCAAAGAAATGCCGAGATATTCCGGTCGCACGCTGTTTGTAGCGCCTCCCATGTCAATTACATTCCCCCAAAGTTTTGAGGTCATTCCATTGGCAGCGCCATTTCTAAACTCAGTCAAAGAGAAAAATGATTGAGGACGGATACCATAGTACTGCATATTCAGCAACGGCTGCAGAGCCATCACGACTCCCTCGCCGGCACCTGCATTGATGTAGTCCAAATGCGTCTGGTCGATACTGCCATTAATCGTACCTTGTCCCCACTCATAGATGTTAACTTTGCAGGTAGCCGTTCCAGATGCTCCGCAGGATTTCTGCGACTGGTAGTCATGTACGGATTGATAAAAGTTCCTGATATCGGAGGGATTGGTCACTTTTTCCCAAGGATCGACCATTGCCGGCTGCCATAGAGCTGAGTCTGTAGAAAAACTGTTCACTGTTCCATATGTGTAGTCTTCGATCTCGATAGAATCAGGATGAGCCCTCTGAATAGCTGCATCCATCGAATAGTTGATTGCAGTCTGGGCATTCATCACTAAGTCAAAAGAAGAGGGAGAGTAATAGTTATCTGCACGCATTGCTGCGAAAATATCTCTTGCTCGCACACTGTAGTCATAGTAATACTCGCTATTCGGCTGACTGCTTCGGTCCGGTAGCGCCTGACCGTCAAAAGATTGTCCATTCCAGCATTCATTGCAAAAGGATAAATGAATAATATTAAAGGCACTTGTCCATGGGGCTGACTGACCAAGAGCAGCACGGCGTGCTCCATATGTGGTGTTTGACGGACTAGCAAGAAACTCAATCAGATTCTCTGCATCCGCAGTAGATAGCGTCACCGGAACCTCAAGGTAAGGCTCCGCCTTGAGAAGTTGGCAGATTACTAGATAATCCTCGAGTGAAAGACTTACTGCCCCCGCTCCGCCAGGACCGACAAAGTATCCCGTTCCACCGCTGGTAGGTGCATGTGCGTAATCGGGTTGTGTCCAATTACTCATATTTTCTGCATTCTGATTAACCCAATAGCGAAACATTCCGGGATTGTTATTGTTTGCTGGGCCATAGTAGTTCTGTAATGCCTGAATAACTTCATCGCGAAGTACAGTAATGTTGCTCGGATCCGTCGAGGTCTTTTCAAAACTCACATTATCAAGATCGATGGATCCTCCAGTAACGTTCAATGCAACCTGAGCGATACCTGGCTGTGTAGCTGACGACTCCTCCGCTGAGCATACCCATGTGTACTGAGCCCAGGATGTGGTCAGTTTTGGAGAATAGGATCCGCAGTTAAATCCGCCTTGTGAACCTCGACTGGCCGTTGCGGTTACAATCGGGTTGCCTGCAGCCAGCTTTGCCCAAAAAGAGAGCTGGTATGTTCCATTCATCAAGACAAAGATATCATCTTTATAACAGCTGTCAAAGTTCCATGCCGCTGTTGCGCTAGATCCGCTTATGGTAGCATCCATGGTGAGTGCTTGAACTCCGCACGTGTCGCATAGGTCGGTTGTATCAGAGAGTAGTTGTGCGCCGCCAGTCACCGTCCCGGACGTACCTCCTTGTCCTCCCTTCTCCCACCACGACTCTGGCGTTGGGTACATAGATTTGCTCATAACCACGATGTCGCCAACACTAAATGGAGCATTGCATGGCGAAGATACTGTGACAACTGGCGATACCCAGGTCGTCACTCCTGTAACTGGGTAATTTGGACCCGTATTTGTCGCTATCGATCCAGTGCAGCCAAGTTCAGCGCCGCCCGATTGGGTCTCAACTACAGTAAACGTTCCGCCCGCCCAGTAGTTTGGCGGAACGCCATCGTATTGGTCTGGTATCGAAAAAGTAGTCGAGGTTCCGGAAGTTCCAAGGGCCCATATCTGCTGATCAAGCAAGGGTTCAAAACCAGGATTGCTTGAGCCAATCAGATTCTTAAGAATCTGTCCGTTGTCCCAGTAGTCGATTGCCCCTATGTTTACCCCAATACGATTTGTATTACTTTGTATGATTGATCCGTCATTGAGTGATAGTGTTTGTGCTGATGTAGTGCCACAAAGGATAGCCATAATACTCGAAAGTAAAACTGCGAATCTGATGTTCATAACAAACTCCTTCTGCAATTGACTGTTAACTTTGCGACGGCGGTCCCAGGCATAAGCTCTGAGAGTATTCAGACCGTCTACCGTGGCAATCGCAGAGAGGCAAATCTTCAATTGAGTCATTGTTTGGCATATTCCAAACAAAAGTGTTATTGCAAATATGCGGTCTTGCTGGATTCTCTTGCATTCCGCATTCGTGGGAGCGAAGACTGCTAGCGAGCGTGCATACCTGAGCAATAGAGTAAAACGGAGCCGTTCTTCCGGCATCTATACGCTTTACATTCCCGCAAGAAATCTGTCCTCCATTATGTGGACGACAAACTTCTGCTACCGCAGTCTCGCCGACTGGCTTCGCCTTGAACCTGCAGGTTCTTTGTATCCTTGCCTGCATATTCTGCCGCTGCGTAACCAGAGGCAGTGATGCAGGTCACAGAGGATTCTCGGATCGAATCTAAAGCATGAATCCTAAGCGGAAGACGCATATTAATAGCCATCAAGTTTAAGTATTATATATAGATGCATGAAAGTTCTCCAAATGCACTGTCGGTCAACTTATTGACACTCAGCTTCGAGCGCTTCCGAGAACTATCAACCGAAGAAAAATCTGATTGCTGCTGCGAAGAGAAAGTCGGTCATTTGCGTCATTTGGGTAGCGGTCATGTCAAGCGCAAAACAGCGCAAGAACGAGCGAAATATGACCACGGAAATCTTCGAAAAATGAAAATACCTGTTTACTCTTGTCATTGCAGCATCTTAGCCAATTTCGTAATGAACGTTTCTTCCTGAGCCCAATGCCATTTTCCAACGATTGGACAGAGGATTTGAAGCGTTCCGTTCTCCCTCGCATCGAATATGAAGAAAGTGCGCACATTCCCTTGAAGACACAAGGTGAAGCTCTCGTCGTGGATCTGTTGTGCTATCCGAATTGTTTTTTCGGACTCGCCAAAGCGAACGATTCAAATGTGACTTATGTCGATGAAAACAATTGCCGCATCGCTGTCGTTGGCGTTTTATTTCGCTTGTAGTGCATCACGAGCGGAAGCGGAAAGCACTGATCGCAATTGCCCAGTCGTCATCGATCGAGTTGAGTTGAGTTATAGCCATCAGGGTGAACCATCTCAGCCACAGATCAAAGTATGGTTTGAGAACAGTGCGAATAAGCCAATTGTGGCCATTACCTTCAGCTTGTTGATACTCAACAGCAGCGGCGATTCACACCCCTATCCCGATGAACTTAGCTATGTGGACGACATTGATACTGGCGAAAAAAAAGTCTTCCAATGGAAGTTGACACCAGAATTAGTCGACATCCATCGTGCGGGGGAAACTGTCGTTGTGGAGGAAGTTGAGTTCGCCAGCACGGCAAGCTGGAAGGATGACGGGTCGCAATCCTGTGCATTGAAGGTCGACTATCAGGCGAGATAAGCCGCTTTCGATCTTTTGCGGATGTATCTTTGGATGGATTGCATAATAACCCTAGCAAGTGCTTGATTCAATCAAACATCGTTGCGTGTATCGGAGGTATTGAATGGTTCGAATATATACGTTGTGTCTTCTTTTGCTGGGTGTCATGGTTCAGAATCTAGTGGCGCAACAGCCCAGCGACGCGGTCTCCTCCCCAAGCGGGTCTGCTGCTCCTGCAGCAGCGGAAAGCGGATTGAAGAGCTACACGATTCCCGCGGGAACCAGAATACTGCTTTCGCTGAAACATGAAATTAGTACTCGCGTTGCGCAGCCTGGCGATCCGGTCTATCTTGTCTCGGATTTCCCTGTTGTTGAGGACGGTGCAGTGGTTATTCCCGCCGGAGTCTACGTAAAAGGTAAAATCGACAGCGTTCAGCGTCCTGGTAAAGTCAAAGGACGCGCCCAGCTTCGGATGCATCTTACATCGATTATCTTTCCAAACGGGGTGGAACTTTCCATTCCCGGCTCACTGGATAACATACCCGGTTCAACGGGAGCCTCAGTCAAGGACAGCGAAGGAACCGTCGAACAAACTGGGACGAAAGGAAAAGATGCACAAAGGGTCTCCAACAATACTATAGAAGGAGCAGGGGTTGGGAGTCTTGTGGGCATGGGAACGGGAGATGTTGGGTTGGGCGCAGGGATCGGCGCCGGAGCTGGAACGGCTGTGGGTGTGTTGACAACTCTCTTTACACGCGGAAACGATGTTGTATTTCCGCCGGGAACAACATTAGAGATGGAACTTAGTCGACCGTTTGTAGTGCAGCAGGCGCAATTGGCAGGAATGCCCGCTTACACCGGTATCAATATGCCGTTATCTAAGCCCAGAAGCGTTCCATAATATAGATTCAGAGTAGGATGGAACCGCTATTATGTTATCATCAGACGGAAGGATGAGTGAGACTCAGTTTGCCGGAACGATTGCGTATCTATTCTCCGCTACTGCTAGCTATTTCGCATGGTTTATGAGTCGCTATACTTTGCGTCGGCTACGTCTTTCAGTATTGCTCGCAGCGGTGGAAACAGCACTCTTCTTCGATATGGTATTTAATTGCCGCTGGCGGTTGCACGATATGCTCGAAAGCGAAGCTGTAACGAGGAACTTATATGCGCAACGTGTAGGTTTACAGCTTGTAACATTGGGACTTCTTGCTGTTTTGACAACTGTGGTAATGGTACAGATTATCCGGAGGCTAAGTAGAAGATCTGGTGCAAAAATAGCCGCTTCCGGTGCAGTTCTCTCTTTTTTGTTCTGGTGCGTCGAAGTTATTTCACTGCACGCTACAGATGCCGTCTTTCACTATACGATTCACGGAATTATGTTAATAAGTGCTGCTTGGATTGTGTGTTCTTTGATTACTGGCCTCGGCATATTATGGGATACGCTTTATGTAATGCAGTCGTCTGATGCTTCCTCAACCCCTCCATATATCCCCTCACAGATTCTTAACAAAGAAGTCGGTCAACCGCCGAAAAAGGACTTGGCGCGATCCACGATCATCGAGTAGATCCTCCCGGTTGGGAAATAATAGAATATCGGCATATTTACCTTTGACCAATAACTCATTTAAAAGCATTAGTGTGTTTTCCTGATGCACTGTTTCGTCGGTTGTTGCCTGTGCCACCATAAGTGGAGCGCTAAGATTCTTGGCATTATCTAGAGGAGACGAAGATAACCAACCATCCTGATTCTTTACTGGATCGCCTAGATACCGTTCAGTGAATACCGCATCATAAAGATGCCAATCTGTAATTGGAGAGCCGGCAAATCCCGCTTTGAATAGCAATGGCCTGTCCAGCATACCATGTAGCACGAGAAATCCTCCGTATCCCCATCCGCAAATTCCTATGCGCTTTTTATCAACCCAAGGCATCGTCCTCAAATATTGGACTCCGTCGCGCTGATCCGACATTTCAGCACTGGAAAAGCGCAGATGCAGCGGTTCCTCGAAAAGATGTCCGCGTCCAGTGGTGCCACGGTTATCGACGGCAAAGACAATATAACCCTGCTGAGCCATAAGTGCAAACCATAGAAATCGATCGCCGCCCCAAGTGTCGCGTACAATCTGTTCACCGGGGCCGCCGGCTACATAAAGGATCACTGGATACTGCTTTGCTGGATTGAAGTCTGGAGGCTTCATCATCCAAGCATTCATATTCACGCTCAGGTGCGACTGTACGGACATGAACTCGAAGTGACCAGGTAGACTCGATACCAAATCATCGGAAATCTTGTTACTCAGACTAGTAATTGTGCCTCCGTCGAAACGAATTAATTGCTGGCGCGGGGCGGTGGTGTGGCTAGACCAGCTATCCAATACTGCACCGCTGTAGGGCGAGCATAGTACATCATGAGTTCCCGCCTCTCTCGTAATGCGCGCAAAGTTCGAACCAGTCAATTTGACGCGATACAATTGACGTTCCAGAGGGCTTGCTTCAGTTGCAATAAAGTAGACTTCTCCAGTTGATTCATTAACACTAGCCAGCGAAGATACTTCCCAATCACCGTGTGTAACCTGTGTGAGTAAGTGGCCAGATATGTCATAAAGATAAAGATGGCGATAACCGGTACGCTCACTGGACCATAGAAATCGCCGAGAGTCTTTGAAAAAATACAAATCGCTGCTCAAGTTAACCCAGTAAGGATCCGTTTCCGATAGAATTGTGCGGACCTTTCCGGTTAATGTATCCGCAAGAAGCAGATCAATGATCTTCTGATCGCGGCTGAGGCGCTCAATAGCAATGCCTTTTCCATCTGGCAACCATTGCACATGAGTAATGTACTGATTGACATCGCTACCAAGATCAATCTCTAGTGGTCTCTTGCCTGAAACCGCTCGGACATAGAGATGAATGATGGAAATGGCACCTCCTGGTTTTGGATAGGTTATCGAGTGCTCATCGCCGTTGAAATTGCGTAGGGTGTATTTGTTGACGGCGCGATCATCGGTTTCGATCCAGGCGATGGAAGACGAGTCTGGTGACCACCAATAAGCAGAAGTCATGCCCAATTCATGTGAGTAAACCCAGTCCGGTTCTCCCTCTTGAAGATCTTTGCGTCCAGCCTTTGCAAAGATATGAGCTGCACCGGTTACTGCATTTAACAGCCACAGAGAATGATCCTTGAGAAAGGTGATATAGCGTCCGTTCGGACTAATCTGCGGATCGTCAAGAATAACTCTCCCGGAGATCAATAAATGTGATTGATGAGTGCTGAGATCAAACCTGGCAAGTGATGTATTGATGGTAAGCAAAAGAGTATGGCTATTAGAAACCCATAGTTCGTTCTGAAGCTGGCAGTGCGTTGCATCAATCTTCTCTTTGTCCCCTAGCGCGCGATGAGTGTGACTATACCCAAAGGCGGCTGCAATCTCGGCATCCGAGACGAGTAGCTTCTGGGTGCCAGTTGCTATATCTACGCCCCAAATCTCGGTAGTCATGGCATTATTTGGTGCATCGCTCGTTGCTGGAAATGTACGAATATAGCTTAGGGTCTTACCATCAGGATTCCACGATGGATGACTAGGAAGATAACTATATCGATCATGCTCAACCACGATGTTATCGATCGTTACAGGACTGGCCACAGGCAAATTCTGCGCTGCAAGTCGACTTCCAATATTCGTGAATGCGAATACAGACAATACCACAATCAAATACCGTGAAAAGCACGCCGTCAGAATTGCCATTACTTTCTCCTTTCATAACTGCATGGTTACAATCGCTATGGCAGACAACCTACACCTTGCAGGGCTAATTGTGTTCGAGTATATATAACATAACGGCAGCCGACAATAAAATGACCTTTGTTTCACCTTCCAACTGATTACTGTCATGCATTACCATAATCTACTTTCAAGTATCGCATTATTCGCCTACAATTTCATCATCTGTCATTTCAAGCTATCAGTAAAAAGCTGCACATCCCCGATCCATGGTGGTTCAACCTTAGCAACAGATGCTGTCCAATGTCAGCTATCCGGTTTCTTACCTGTTGCAGCTTTTTCGTGAGGATCGGAGACTGTGGAAGTTATTGACAACAACGATGAGGTCGTTATGCAGAGTTTGGGTAAATCCTGCCAGAGGGTAGGGAGACTGAGTATTTATTCGCAAGTGCTCTTCAGAATTGCATTTGTTTGGGTGGCCATGAGTCCTGCTATGATTGCGCAGGTCAGTGTTACAACCTGGCGCAATGACATTGGGAGAACTGGGCAAAATCTTTACGAAACAATCCTGAACACATCCGACGTGAATGTGACGCAATTTGGCAAACTCTTTTCGCAGGCAGTGGATGGATATGTCTATGCACAACCGCTTTATCTACCCAAAGTGATGATTGGCGGGCAGTCGCATAATGTCGTTTATGTTGCGACCGAGCACGACAGCGTATACGCCTTCGATGCGGACAATAATGGGGGCAGTAACGCAAATCCGCTGTGGCACGCCTCTATGTTGAGCACATTGCATGGGGCCGCGGCAGGAGCCACAACCGTTTCTTCGGACCTCGTGGGCACCGATATTGTTCCAGAAGTTGGAATTACAGGAACCCCGGTTATTGATCCATCAAGCGGAACACTATATGTCGTGAGCAAGACCCTGGAGGGTGTCGCTTTCATCCAACGGCTGCACGCATTAGACGTAACATCAGGGGCGGAGAAGTTTGGCGGTCCGGTGGTCATTTCTCCATCAGTTATCGGCACCGGAAATGGCAGTTCAGGTGGTACACTCGTCTTCGATCCCGAGTGGGAAAACCAGCGTCCTGGACTATTGCTGCTTAACGGAATTGTTTATGTAGGATTTGCTTCACATGGTGACAATGGTCCCTGGCATGGATGGATAGTAGGATTCAATGCTCAGACAATGCAACAGACAGGAATATTCTGCACTTCGCCCAACGGAGTTGGCGCGGGAATATGGATGGGCGGAGCTGGTTTAGCAGGCGACATACCTGATCCAATCAATCATCCTTATGGACGAATCTTCCTTGCAACTGGAAACGGCGACTACACGGCCGGTGCTCCGTACACATCTAGCATGGATTATGGAGACAGCATTCTGGATTTGGATCTCACCAACGGGGCACCGACGATTCAAGATGAGTTTACGCCATCCAATCAGGCTGAGCTTGATGCATACGATGGAGACCAGGGAGCCGGCGGGCTCCTGATACTTCCGACTCAGACCACAGGTAGTTATCCAAATATGTTAGTGCAAGCCGGCAAATCAGGAGAAGTCTTTCTGCTCGATCGTGATAACCTGGGCGGATACAGCACTACTGGAGATCAAGTCGTTCAAGAACTTCCATATTCTGTTGGGAACGTAGGCACTTGGACAATGCCAGCATACTGGAACGGAAACATATATTACTGGGCACAGCTTGACACTTTGAAAGTATTTCCGCTTGTAAATGGATTACTTACCGGCCCCGCTGCTAGCTCGACGGAGAAGTACGGCTATCCAGGAGCCAACCCTACCATCTCAGCCAATGGGAATACGGAAGGAATTGTCTGGACGATCGAGTCCGATGGTTATATGACTGGCGGTCCAGCAGTTTTACAGGCTCATAGCGCAAGTAACGCATCCACGCTATACTCAAGTAATACGAACTTCTCGCGTGATGATCCAGGCCTTGCTGTAAAGTTTACAGTCCCCACCGTGGCGAATGGAAAAGTATATGTTGGCGCACAATCTCAGATCAGCATATTTGGACTCCTGAATGGACTTCAGTTGACGGCAAGCCCTACTGTTAGCCCTTCCGCAGCGAGCTTTAGCGGAACTCAAACTGTCAGCATCACTGATGCAACACCGAACGCAACGATTTACTACACCCTTGACGGCTCTACACCAACGGTGACGTCTCTAATATACTCAAACCCAATTGTCATCACAACCTCAACGACGATCCAGACGATGGCGAGCGCCCCTGGTTACCTACAGAGTGCGGTATCTTCTGAGACATATGTGAACTCCTTGCAAGCTTCTATGCCGACGTTTAATCCAAGCAGCGGAACATACACACAGACTCTATTAGTAACTATATCCGACTCTACTCCTGGAGCCTCGATATACTACACAACCGACGGAACGCTTCCAACTACTGCATCAACTTTGTATAGTGGTCCTGTATCGATAAGTACTACAGAATCGCTGAATGCGATTGCAGTAGCCGCTGGACTCTCCAGCAGCCCAGTCGCTTCTGCATCATATACGCTGAATATTGGTCAGACCGGGATTGACTTTCCTGAAGGTTTTGCTGGTACCCAGGGGCTAATTATACTGAATGGAAGCACAGATCTTGACGACTCACGCTTGCAACTGACGAATGGAACATTGAGCGAGGCGGGATCGGCTTGGTATTACCAACCAGTTAACGTACAGGCTTTCACGACCGATTTTAGCTTTCAGCTATCTAATCCAGCTGCAGACGGCCTAACTTTTGCGATCCAGGGAAATAATGTTTATTCCTTAGGGAATCCTGCATCCGGCCTGGGGTATCAGGGAATTGGCAATAGTATCGCTATAAAATTCGATTTGTATAGCAACGCCGGCGAAGGACCGGACTCAACCGGCCTGTATTCAGACGGCGCCAGTCCAACGGTTCCTGCTATCGACCTAAGCTCAACAGGAATCAATCTGCACAGCGATGATACAATGGATGTTCATTTAGCATATAACGGTTCTGTCTTGTCATTGACTATTTCGGATATGGTGACCGGAAACTCATATTCCACCAGTTGGCAGGTTAACATCCCTTCTATTGTAGGCGGCAATACGGCCTATGTTGGATTTACTGGAGGGACAGGTGGACTTACTTCGAGCCAAAAAGTCTTGACATGGGTTTATACGATCGGATCGAATGCATTGCCGGTATCGACTACTCCGTCCTACAATCCGCCTGGTGGAGCGTATGGAACAGCGCAATCCGTTAGCATCACTAGTAGTTCTACGGGTGCGGTGATTTATTACACAACAAACGGTACGACTCCAACAACATCGTCGGCGGTCTATGGCAAGCCAATTGCGATGAGTGCGTCTGGAACATTGGAAGCGATAGCGGTTGCTCCTGGTGAGGCTCCTAGCACGACGGGAACTGCGACCTATAGTATTGCTCCTGTTCTTCCTGCGCCAGTCATGTCTCCGTCTCCAGGTAGTTATACAACAGCTCAAGCAGTAGTCTTGACAGAAGCCGTGGCAGGCTCAACTATTTATTACAGCACCGATGGAACGACTCCAACCACCTCCTCTAATATCTATAATTCTCCTATCTCCGTTACTGCGAGCGAGACTGTGCAGGCAATAGCATCTGAAGCAGGCTATAACAATAGTCCTGTTGCTGGTGGCACGTATACTGTCGCAGCACTCTTGCCTTCGCCAACGTTTTCACTCGCGAGCGGTGCATATAGCACGACACAGACCGTGACGATCAGCGAAGCGATTGCGGGAACTCTTATATATTTTACGACGAACGGGACGGCGCCTAACACGTCATCGGTGCTCTATAGCGGGCCGATAACGGTGAGTTCGTCCGAGACACTCCAGGCTATTGCGATTGAGACAGGCTATACCAACAGCCCTATCGCAACGGCTACATATACCATTGGTACAGGAACAACCAACTACATCAATTATTCCGCTGGAGGATTCACGACGAGCGATCTTTCGCTGAATTATGGCACATCAGTAACGGGCGGAATGCTGCAACTGACCGACGGAGGAACAGGAGAAAACCGCTCTGCTTGGTTCGCAACGCCTGTGCCTGTGAACAGTTTTATTACCGACTTTTCGTTTGAGCAGGTGAATGCCTCTGCAGACGGAATGACATTTGCGATTCAGGGCAACAACGTTTGGGCACTAGGTAATCCAGGAGGAGGACTCGGTTTCCAAGGCATTCCGAATAGTATTGCCGTTAAGTTCGATTTGTACAATAATGCAGGCGAAGGGTCTGATTCAACAGGACTTTATATTGATGGTTCTGCTCCAACAGTACCCGCTGTGGATTTGAGTTCTACAGGAATCAATTTGCATAGTGGGGATGTGATGCATGCGCATTTGCTCTATGATGGGACCAATCTGACCATGACACTTACCGATACGGTGACAAACACTACTGTAACAGAGGTATTTCCAGTGAACATTCCCAATGTAATTGGTGGAAATACTGGCTATGTGGGTTTTACTGGTGGAACCGGGGGGCTAAGCGCGACGCAGAATGTGTTGTCATGGTCATATTTGAGTCCGGCAGGGAAGTTTGCATCTGTTCCCACATTCTCGCTTACTGCCGGCACCTACACCACACCGCAGACGATAACGATCAGTGATGCAACGTCAGGAGTAACAATTTACTACACCACCAACGGTACGACGCCGACAACCATGTCCAGCGTTTATGCTGGACCAATCACTGTAAACGCCAGTGAGACAATTGAGGCTATTGCTGTAGAAGTTGGATATACCAACAGTGGTGTCGCTTCGGCTGCTTACAGCATTAGTCCGGTTGTGTCTGTTCCCACATTCTCGCTTACTGCCGGCACCTACACCACACCGCAGACGATAACGATCAGTGATGCAACGTCAGGAGTAATAATTTACTACACCACCAACGGTACGACTCCTACAACCTTGTCCAGCGTTTATGCTGGATCAATCACTGTAAGCGCCAGTGAGACAATTGAGGCTATCGCTGTAAAAACTGGATATTCCAATAGTGCTGTGGCGACGGCGGCTTACACGATTAACCCGATGTTGCCCACGCCTATCTTCTCGCCTAATGCTGGAACCTACACCACACCGCAGACGATAACGATCAGTGATGCAACGTCAGGAGTAACAATTTATTACACTACCAACGGTTCGACGCCCACGCCATCCTCCAGCGCTTATACTGGGCCAATCACAGTAAACGCCAGTGAGACAATTGAGGCTATCGCTGTAAAAACTGGATATTCCAATAGTGCTGTGGCGACGGCGGCTTACACGATTAACCCGATATTGCCCACGCCTATCTTCTCGCCTAATGCTGGAACTTACACCACATCGCAATCGGTGACCATCAGCTACTCGATGGCAGGAGCAACCATCTACTACACCACCAATGGAACGACGCCAACAACTTCGTCTAGCGTTTACACTGGATCAATTACGGTAAGTGCCAGTGAGGCAATTGAAGCCATCGCTGCAAAAACTGGATATACCAATAGCGCTGTAGCAACTGCGGCTTACATAATTCGCGCAACGAGCACCAGCTATATTAGTTATCCTAGCGGAGGATTTACGGCCAACAACTTATCCCTGAATTATGGCGCATCTATAACAACTGGAATGCTCGAATTGACCGACGGAGGAACTGGAGAGAATCGTTCCGCATGGTATGTTGCACCGGTTCCTGTGCAGAGCTTTACTACAGACTTCACTTTCCAACAGTTGAATGCCACAGCAGATGGCATGGCTTTTGTGATTCAAGGCGACAATATTTGGGCTCTCGGTTATCCTGGAGGCGGGTTGGGCTATGCAGGAATTGCTAATAGTGTGGCAGTAAAGTTCGATTTGTACAGTAATGCTGGTGAAGGTAACGATTCCACAGGCTTGTATACAGGAGGTGCTGAGCCGACGGTGCCATCGATTGATCTTAGCGCTACTGGAATCAATTTTCATAGTGGGGACGTAATGCACGTACATATGGTATATAACGGAGTTACACTTATAATGACGCTGACAGATACTGTGACCAATGCCTCTGTAACCGAGGCATTTCCAGTAAATATTCCTACCATGGTTGGAGGTAATACGGCCTATGTGGGGTTTACCGGTGGAACTGGTGCTTCAACGGCTACTCAGAATGTTCTGTCTTGGACCTACACTTCGCCATAGATGAAGTGTAGGTCAGCATTTTCGCGTAATTCAGTCAGCAAAAGGCATCTGCAGTACATTTTCAAATGCAGTGCAAGCGACATCCCATGTGAATCTCTGAATATCGCGGTGGGCGCGCCGTGCAAGCCTTAAGCGCAACTCGGAATTGCATATAAGTTTCTCAGTAGCTTCTGCAATTTCTTTAGGAGAGTTCGCAGGAACTAATAACGCTGTCTCTCCATCAGAGCAAAACTCACGGTGTCCACCAATATCAGTAGCCACTACGGCAGCACCGCACATCATAGCTTCACACGGCGGAAGACCCCATCCTTCACTAATGCTAGGAGCAAGAAATACCGATGCTCGGTTATAAATGTGACGCAACTCCTCTTGGGACGGTGTCTTATGATAGACAATCCATGATGGCAAATCTGCCGCGCGCTCATTAATGCCGAAAAATTCAGCCTCAAGATTGGGATACTTTTCTTTTAGTGTGATTAGGGCTGAAAGTCCGTCGAAAGATCCTTTCCAAGGCAGACTATCGCTAAACAACATTGCGATACGTATAGGATTTCTCTCTTCTGGCGGAATATCGCAGCCGAATTTGGTGAAGTCGAGTCCATTCGGAATGTAGTGACATCTTTCCCCCATTTGATGAGCTACATCTTCAAGCCACCTCGCTATGACAATTTTTTCCAGAGGCGCCTTCCAAGTAGCCATTACCTGTTCGACGGAGCCAAGCCAAGTTTCTAAATGTTGAATTAAATATAGTTTTTTCCCTGGTAAGTACGGCATATTACCCAAATGATCAGCCGTAGTCCACCATGTTGCAACGTAGGCGTCAGCACGCGGAAGAATCATTTGCGACAAAAATGGTATCCACGACAGCTTAACTTTTGGATCCACTTCAAACCATCGGTCCGGTCTCCATTTTCCTGTAAGGGCGTAGGAAAAATATCTAAAGACGCGCATTCTCTCTCGAAAGCGGGGTTTCACATTGCACGGAAACAGCTGTGCAACATGTACTACGCAAACTTCGTGGTGTCGCTTAGCCAATCGGTTGGCATATTCATATACGACTTTAAATCCGCCCGCTGGTCGCGATCCTTCTTGCGGAAGCAAGAAAACAATCTTCATTCACACTCTCTCATTGAACAGTAAATACGTCAGCCAACTCGACATATCCAGAAGATGTGCATTGAACAATGAACAGGCGCCACACAAATCTGACACCGTCTTGCGCATCCTCGACCTTGTGAAGATTATCGTACTCCTATGAATAATGAATCATTTCGGACAGTGCGGTCAAGCGTCTCTATACACATTATACCCGCCGATTGACTTTTTTCGATTGCGCCTTTCACATTTATTCATAGGACAATCGTGTAAACCTGCGAAATCGGCTAATCTAATTACATGAGCGCGATGTTCGTATTGCCAGGCCTAATCTCGCTTTATCTTGTGATCCGCGGGCGCATCGCGACTGCGTTTTTGTCCATTTATCTCCCTGCACTCTTGCTGCTTCCTGATGGATACGCTTTTAGGCTACCTCATTTGCCTCCCATATCGGCGGCTCAGTCAGCATTGATACCGATTGGTGCAGTTGCAATGTACCGCCTTCTACAGAATGGAATTCCAACTTTGATGGATACTCTAGTGGGATTATTTGTCGTGAGCCTTACGGCCAGCGAGATTCTACGTGAGCGTATTATGAACGATGGTATTATTTCCGCCACTCTCGCATTTATATCTATTTGCTTTTCATATGCGATCGGGCGCATGTTGATCGAACCTGGGCTGCGGTTATTGACTGTACGCCGCTTCGTCGTTCTTATTCTACTTTTAGGTCCAATAGGGCTTTACGAATGGCGCTTCGGGCAAAGCATTTATGGAGTAATCGGACAGCGTATTTTTCATCTTGATATTGTTCAGGCGACAATTCAACTCAGAGCCGGACGTGGCAGAATGGCAGCATCCTTTAATGATGCAGAGTTAGCTGGAATTGTCATTGGGATGACCACAGCATTGAATGTTTGGCTTGTCTATCTAGGCAAATGGCGCTCAAATGCAGATATGGGAAGGCCAATCGGCTGGCTTGAGAAGTATTACATTCCAGGATTACTTTTATTGCTTTACCTTTATCTTACGCAATCTCGAGGGCCGATGCTTGCCGTGGGCATAGCTTATATTATTCTTCAGATTCCACGCTTTAGGAACAAGAAAACCGCCAGCGTGGTGGCAGCGCTTCTTATTGCAGTATTAGCGACTGCTGCATTTCGATATTATTCCCATTATGCAAGCATTTCCAGTCCTGGTGCCATTATTAATGAACAGCAGGGAAGTGCGCTTTATCGTTTGCAAATGAACGAACTATACAAACCAATCGTGCAGCAAGGTGGTTGGCTTGGATGGAGCCTGCTAAGCCATCCGGTCCTTCCCGGAATGTTTTCAATCGACAATGAGTACCTTCTGGTTCATCTTGCATATGGACATTTCGGATATATTCTTTTTATTCTTCTCGCCGTGGAAACATTTCGGCGGCTTGCTGTGCTTTTATGGACGACCAAGGCGCAGGAAGATCATGCATTTGTCGTCTCACTGATAGCAGCCATGGCGGTATTCTGGATATCGATTGCTACAGTATATATGGGGGAGCAATTGCCGCAGATTACTTTTTTATTTCTGGGTTGGTGTCAGTCCATCGTTCCGATGGCTGCACAGCAGCCAGTCGATACCATTCGCCCCATATTCACTTTTAAGAGAATATTGAACTGAGAAGACTGCATCGAGACGTTGACCTTATCTTGTCTTTTTGTGTCAGTTGGATAGCTGCCTTAGAACTTATCCGTGAATAGCGATGGTCTGTCTCCAGCAGATCATCGCTATTCACGGATAAGTTCTAAGTGTTTAGTCCCAGCATTCGATGGTGCATACTTTTCACAGGCATGGAAGGAGGCACTATGGGCCAGGTATTACACCGGAGCGCCACCACGACAGAGGCGATCCGTCGAGCGATACAACATAGTCAAGAGAGCCTGAGGGTGCTGGCTCGGCGGCACGGCATCAACCCCAAGACGGTCTCCAAATGGCGGAAGCGTTGTTCGACGGCTGATTTGCCGACCGGGCCCAGATCACCGCATTCGACCGTTTTGACTACGGAGCAGGAGGCGATCATCGTCGCCTTCCGCAAGCACACACTGTTGCCTCTCGACGACTGTTTGTATTCCTTGCAGGCCACGATTCCCAGGCTGACTCGTTCCTCGCTGCATCGATGCCTGGAGCGGCATGGCATCAGCCGCCTGCCCGAGATGGAAGGTACGAGCAAGCCTGGCAGCAAGAAGTTTGAGCGTTATCCGATCGGGTATTTTCACATCGATCTTGCCGAGGTGCGCACTGCCGAAGGCAAGCTCTACTTGTTCGTGGCTATCGACCGCACTTCGAAGTTCGCCTTCGTGGAGTTGGTCGAACGCGCCGATATGCGTGCCGCCGCGGCATTTCTGGAATCGCTTGCCGCGGCTGTGCCGTACCACATCCACACCGTGCTCACAGACAACGGAATCCAGTTTGCCGACCTGCCCAAAAACCGGCGCGGCCCTACGGCGCTGCTGCGCGGACATCCGTTTGACCGCGTCTGCTTCCAGCACGGCATCGAACACCGACTGACCAAGCCCAACCATCCTTGGACCAACGGGCAAGTCGAGCGCATGAATAGAACCATCAAGGAAGCTACCGTGCAGCGGTACCACTACGATAGCCACTCGCAGCTCAAACGGCACCTCGACGACTTCATCGCCGCATATAACTTCGCTCGCAGACTCAAGACTCTAGCCGGCCTGACCGTCTACGAATTCATCTGCAAATGCTGGCAAAACGAACCGCAAAGATTTACCCTCGATCCAACCCATCAAATGCTGGGACTAAAGAACTAAGCGTGCGAGTTGTGGGGAGAATTCCGGTCAGAGATCGGTCTGGAAAAGCGCGGAAGTAGTTGCTTGCTGAGTTGAATTTGCATTTCTGCGGGTTCTTACGATATGTTGGGTTCGCTCACTATAGGATAAATTTACCGCGATGAACCTCAGACGGCGACGAACGGCGGTTATTGCAATCGCGGGAGCTGCTATTCTTGCCGTGATCTGCTGTGTCGTGGTTTGGCGTGTAGAGCGCGCGTTGCAGGCTTCGACGCAAGAAGCGGTGCTCAAGGAAGTGCTAGGCGTTGAAGTGCGAGCGCTGGGCAGAGAGCCGAATCCTGGATTTGAGGCGATCTCCTCGCCGGCAATCTATAAAAGCGCAGTCATTTATCAGGGGCGTATCTGCCTGGCCGGTCCCGCGGGACTCTATACCTATTCCATTAACGGAGAGCAGGAGCGAGTTTATCGCGCGGGTATTGACCTTCGTGCTGCGCCGCTGGGAGAAATGGCTGTCGGAGTGCTCACGGACGCGCGTCAACCGGAGCTTTTGATTGCAACTCTAGGCGAGGGTGTTTTGGCCTTTGATGGCCAGCATTTTCGTCAGATTCGAGCCAAAAGCGAAGAAGCGCGGGTTGTCACGGCACTGCTTCCACTCAGTTCCGGACGATTGCTGATGGGAACGGCGAAGCTGGGTCTTTTGATCTACGATGGCAAGACTTTGAAGCGATTTCATCCGACTACGGACAACGTATATGTCACCTATCTGGCAGGTTCTGAGGCTGAACTATGGGTGGGCACGCTGAACGACGGCGTTCTCTGGTGGCATGGCGGGCAGACGACACGGATCGGTGAGGAGCAAGGTATGCCGGACCGTCGAGTGGAGCAGATTGCACTTTCGGAAGGCGACGCGTATGTGGGCACTCCGATGGGTGTGGCGGAGGTGCGCGACGGCAAGGTTGCGCGCGTCCTGGCCAAAGGAAGATACGCCCATGCGCTGCTGATCGATGGAGATTCGCTACTTGTGGGTGAGATGGAGGGTGGCGTCTTCCGGCTTCCGCTCACAGGACCTGAGGATGGTGTGAAGGCAAGAAGGCCGATTGTGGCTCTTGTTCGTGGCGAGGAACTGGCCGCTTCTTCACCGGAACCGAGTGGCAAGGCCGATGGAATCATCGATCGGCATTCGACAAGAAATCATCTCCCTGTGCCTCCAATCGTCAATCTCTTCCGGCAAGAGTCCAAACCCTTCACAGTGGAGGAGTTTCTGGCCGTAGGAACAAGCCGCTACGCGCTTGCCACCGCCGGGCTGCTGCGGCTGGAGACAGATGGAGCATGGCGGAAGATATTGAGCGAAAGTAGCGCGCAACTGACGGATAGAAACATTTCCGCGCTGCTCGTAGCTTCCGATAGCCGTCTCTGGGTGGGCTACTTCGACCGCGGTCTGGATATGATTTCAGCCAACGGGTCAGAGGTGCGGCACGTGGAGAACGAGCACGTCTTTTGCGTGAACCGGATCGTGGAAGAGAGCCGGCAAGGCGCAGTAGCCGTGGCCGCGGCCAATGGACTGGTGATTTTTGACCGCGATGGCCGCCAGAAACAGGTTTTAGGGCGTGCGGAGGGACTGATTGCCGATCATGTGAATGATGTGGCGCTGTACGACGGCGGCATAGCGCTGGCGACTCCCGCTGGAATTACATTTCTCGATGCGAGCGGCGCGCATAGCATCTACGCATTTCAAGGGCTGGTGAATAATCACGTGTATGCGCTGGGCGCCAGCGGGGACCAACTGGTGGCGGGAACGCTGGGAGGGCTTTCGCTACTGACCGGTGACACCGTTCGCCGGAACTTGACCACATCTACCTCCGGCTTGAAGCATAACTGGATTACTGCACTGGCTAAGGTGGGCGATGAATGGCTGGTGGGCACTTACGGCGCGGGTATCTTGCGGCTGGGAACCGATGGTAGCGTTACGCCGACCGATGCAACGCGGACGGGTGTTGTGGTGAATCCCACAGCCATCGTCGCCGACGGACGGATGGTTTTAGCGGGAACGCTGGGTCAGGGGCTGCTGGTGGGTGACGCGACCGGCACGCGCTGGAAGACGGTGACTGCGGGACTGCCTTCCCTAAATGTGACGGCGCTGGCGATCAGGGATGGTGTAGTCTACGTGGGAACCGAGAATGGGCTGGTAAGGATCTCTGAAGATAAGCTGTAAACCGGAATCGACGTGACTGTGGGAAGGTGCGGTGTACGTGAAGTTGGCAGCAGAGAGGAACGGAATGAAAGTTACGGGATGGACGCTGGGTCTAATGCTCATGATGCCGATGGCGGCAACTGCGGATAGTGGTGTTCTGGTTCCGATGGACAAGCAGGTGCCCGATCCGGCGATTCTCTCGCTGACCGAGATGAATGTGGAGATTCACATCGACAACGGCGACGCGCGGGTGTGGGTGCGGCAGGTCTTTACCAACCATACCGGCTCTCAGCAGGAGGGTAACTATCAATTCGCTTTGCCAGGCGGAACCACGGTCTCCGATTTTGCTGTTTGGGATGGACCGGTGCGAATTCCCGCCGTGATTCTGGAGCGCAAGCGGGCCAAGGCGATCTATCAGGAGTTGAAGAGCCAGGCCATCGATCCCGGCTTGCTGGAGCAGGGCGAGCGCACCGAGGACGATGCGCGCCGCAACTCGATCTTCAGCGCGCATATCGTGCCGATTCCCGCATTCGGAACCAAGCGTCTGGAGATCGAGTATCACGAACACATTCCCGTCTCAGCGCGGAAGAGTTACTTTCTTCTTCCCCTCAAGCCTGACGATTATGCCAGCCAGAAGGTGGCTAAACTAACCATTCATTTCGAGCTGCACTCGGCGGGTCGGATCAAGGATTTCGCCTTCCAGGGCCATCAGCTTCCTATCCACATCGATCAGCAGGACGAGCACAACTTCCGTGCCTCGGTCGAAGCATCCAACATAGATTTGGCAGAAGACTTTGCCGCGGCCTGGACGGAAAACGAGACGGGGAATGCGCTGGAAGTGATCGCCTACCGCGATCCCAATCCAGTGATTTCATTATCGGAAGAGTTGGCGGGAGCGGGAGCAGCAAGCCAATCTCCGAGCCTCGCAAAGGAGAAACAGAAACAGCCTGCGAATGCTTCATCAGAGCCTGGATTTTTTGAGGCATTGGCGCAACTCGACTCGTCGGCAGGAGCCTCGGCTCCGCCAGGGCAGGGCGGCCGCACAGTCATTGTTTTAATGGATACGTCGCTTTCAATGCAATGGGATAAGCTGGAGCGAAGCTATGCGGCTGCTGCCAAATTGTTGCAGAGTCTGGGACCGAACGATCGGTTCAATCTGCTGCTCTTCAACACCAGAGTGGACAGTTTTAAGCCTTCGCCAGTGAAGGCGGAGTTAGCCAATGTGACTGCGGCAATGGATTGGCTGCGTCAGAGCCATCTTCGCGGTGGAACCGATCTGCAGAAGGCGCTGGAGGCAGGTCTCGATCAATTCAGCGGATCGGATGCAGCGCCCGGCGCGGCTCTGGTCTTGCTCACCGATGGCGAGGTCACGCGCGGGCTGATCCAGAGCGGCAAGCTGTCGGCTTGGTACACGTCAAAGTGGAAGCAGATTCCTGCGGAACGCCGCCCCAAGACCGATGTCTTTGCCGTGGGCGACGACGCGAATCTGATTCTCTTGCAGATGCTGAGCCGTAATGGCGGAGTGATGGAGCAGGTTCTCTCCACCGAGGCGGTCGACTTCAAACTGGCGGCTTTTCTGGGTAAAGTGGGGCGGACGCCGATTGGCGATTTGCGGCTGTCGGTAGCTCCAGAGGCTGCGGTAGACAAGGTCTACTCTCTGGAAGATGCGGTCTTTGACGGCGGGGAGGCGCGTTGGGTGGGACAGTATTTGAAGCCGCAGAAGAACGTGAGCTTCAGCGTGAATGGGCAGCAGGACGGACGCGGATTGAAGGCAGAGAGCAAGACGGATTTGCCGGCGCAGGCACTTGAGCACGATCAACTGCCGCGTTTGTGGGCTGGGGCGCGGGTGGCTGCTCTTTTGGAACAGATTGAGCGCGATGGAGAAACCGAGGCCGCAATCAATGAGATTATTGCGCTGGCGCGAAAATATAAATTTGTTACTCCCTATACATCGTTTTTGGCTGCGCCGAGAGCATTGTTGAGACCGCGTGTGATTCGCCCCGGTGATCCGGTTTTGCGGGTGCATACCGACAAGGCGATTGTTTCTGTCATTGCACTTTTCCCATTTGGTCTGGAAAAGCCGCTGCGCTATCTGACTGACGAGGATGTGTGGCAAACGCGTTTTCTTGCGCCGAACGACATGAAAGATGGTAGCTATCCGGTGCGGCTGCTTTTGCGCGACACGAACGGTGAAGTCTATCGCGAGACGAAGAGCTTCGTGATTGCTTCGACGCCGCCGACAGTCAAGGTGCGGCTGGAGCGAACGCGCTATCGCGCGGGTGAGGTGATTTCGCTGAAGGTAAACGCGTCGCAGAGCACGCGAACCCTGACGGCGCGCGTGCAAGGGCTAGCCCCGGTGAATCTGCATTGGGATCGCGAGCAGGAGATGAGTACGGGCCAGTTGACTCTGCCGCAGGGATTGCCGGCAGGCGAGTATGAACTGGCAGTGACGGCCGAAGATGTGGCGCACAACCTGGGCAGCGCGGAGGTGCGAATTGAAGTGGTTCCTTGAGCACAACAAGAAAATCGAACGCAATTGCCGAGCGTGGGGACTCCGGATTTCATTGGGGGCCATGGTATTCGGCGTTGCGGCGCTGACCGCATCGGCTTCGCTGATCTATTGGCAGAACCCAGGACTGCTGTTGGGCGCTGGGAACGGGCTTTCCCGCTGGCTGGAGAATGCAGAGGCTGGCTCCGGCGTGGAAAGAGCGCTCTACCGGATGATGAAGCTGCCCGGCGGCGCTGCCTTGTACCGGCGCTCACCTGGGGAGGCGCGCGGTGAGTTGACGACTCTTATCAGTACCAGCAAGAATGGCGCGGCGCTCTATTCGCTGCGCGCGATGGAAGATGAAAAAGCTCTGGACTTTGAGGCAGCCGAGCGGGATTGGAGAAGTTGGGCCGAGAAGGCCGACGATAAGCCAGCCGCGAATCTGGATCTGGCAGATTTTTATGAGCGTCGGCTGAAGCCGCAGGAGGAACTTGCTGCTCTTGAAGTAGTTGGCAATTCCGGTGCAAGCCCGCAAGAACGCTGGACTGCGGCGGAGTCGCAGCGCTCGTGGAAGGCTTGGGAGCAGACGCTGAGCGTGGTGGAAAAATTCGCTTTGCCGCGAGTTGTGGCTGCGCGAGAGTATGCGAGTTGGGAAGTGCGCTATCCGCAGGAGACTTCAGTCTATGAGCGGGAATTGAACTTCGATCTGGCGGGCAAGGATCTTGCCGCCGCAACGGCATTGATTGCGCGCTATCGCAAGGCGTTTCCGGGCGACGATCAGTTTCCTGTGAGGGCCGAGGCGGATGTCGAGGCGAGACATGGTTCGGCAAAAGACGGACTTGCGGTCTTCGATCGCAGCTTTCAGCCGCTATGGCCTGTTGAGTTAGTCAAGAGTTACTACGAATTGCTGGAGAGCGGTCATCAAACGCTCAAGACACGGGATGAGCTGCGGGCGCGGTTGGCGGCCAATCCAGCGGGCGGAGCCGATGCGCTGAAAGATGCAGCCAAGCTGTTTTACATCTTTCAACAGGAAGGCCAACTGGAGACGGCCAAGTCCGTGCTGGCCGAGTACCGTGAGCGCAAGGACGCACAAGGGGCCGTTTGGAGCCCCGATGAGCTGTACACTCTGGGCCGTCTGCTGGAAGATGCGCAGGATTTCTCTGAGGCGGCTCGATACTACTATGCGCTGGCCGCGGAGAAACAGACTCCTGACGCGGAAGAAAAGGGACTGTCGGGGTTGACGCGTATTCTGCTGACGGCGCCCGAGCAGCCATTGCGAGTAGGTGCGGGCAATTTGGCGCTCTACAAGAGCATTGCCACGATGGATCGCGGCCCGGGCTATCTGAACGGAATTCTATCGCTGTTGTTCAATTCCCAGCAGCCGGCTTCGGAGTATTCCACCGAGGATCAGCTTGCCGTGCCGTACTTTCACCGCGCCAAAGCAGCGGAATTGCTGGAGGAGATCGACCGGCGTTTTCCCAACTCCGCGGAACGGGCGGAACTCCACGCCAAGCTGATGGATGCTTACGCGGCCTATGGCGAGAATGATGCTGTGATCCGTGAGGGGACGGCCTTTCTAGCTCACTTTCCTTCTGATGCGCGGCGTGTGCAAGTGGCGCTGGCTGTGGCCGACGTTTATAGCCGCACCGATCAAGCGGAGAAGGAGTTCGCTCTTTACAAGAGCTTGTTGGCAGAGCTTGCAAGCAAGGCGGATGGAGTTCCGCTGGGCACGACAGGAGCGGCATACAGCAAGGCTGTTTGCAGTCAGTCTGCGGAAAATGCACGTTGCGGCGACTATGGGCAGGTGTTGGACCGCTATCTTTCGCGGCTGGTGGCGATGGAGCGGCTGCCCGATGCACTGCAAGTTCTCCGCGGCGAATTGGACCGCAATCCGCAAGATCCCGGCCTTTACGAAAAGCTGGCGCAATTTCTCGACCAGAACCGCTTGAATGAGAATGAAGAAGAGGTTTATCAGCGGGCCATTGCGCAGTTTCAACAGACTAGCTTTGCTACTGAATGGTATGCCAAACTTGCTCGCTTCTATCTTCGTCAGAGACGTGAGGCGGAGTACTCCGCGCTTTCGCACAAGGTCACGGGAATTTTTTCCGGGACAGATTTGGAAGAGTATCTGAATCAGGCTCCAGCACCGGACTGGACGCTTTCTCTCGAAGTGAATCGCTATGCGCATGATCGATTTCCCCACGACCTGACATTCGTACGCAATCTGCTAGGGGAATACCGGTCGCACTGGCATCAGGATGAAGTGGAGAAGCTCTTGATGGAGCACTGGTCGGAGTCGCCGGATTTGCGCGACCAGTTGTTTGAATTGCTCAGTAGCACCGGCAAGCTGGATGAGCAACTGCAAGCGCTGCGCCAGCAGGAACCGGAGATTGACAAAGGAGACTGGAGCGCACTGTCGAAGAGCAACCCAGCGGCGGAACGCTTCTGGCTGGAGTCGTGCCTGTGGCAATCGCGCTTTGAAGATGGCGTGGGGGCTGCCGATGCGTTGGCGGCAGAGTATCCATCCGATGAAACGCTGGGAGAGCAGGCATCGTCGCTCTATCGTTCGCTGGCTTACTTTCATCCCGAGGATACAGACAAGGCCATCGAAATCGAAAAGCGGCTGCTCAGCGCCTGGCCGGGCGATTTGGATAGGCTGGCGCGTATCGGAGACATCTATGCGGATCGCGGGCGTTTCTCCGACGCTGCTCCTTACTGGGAGCGCATGGCGGAGGTGCATCCGGGAGATGCCAACGGCTATTTGCAATCGGCAACTGTCTTTTGGGATTATTTTGATTTTGCCTCAGCATCGGCTCAGTTGCGCACGGCGCGTGAACGGCTGGCGGATCCGGCGCTTTTCAGTTATCAGGCGGGCGCGATCGAAGAGAGCCAGAACAATCTGCCGGGCGCGATCAAAGAGTATGTGGCAGGCTCTCTGGCAGAGAAGCCATCCGAAGAGAGCCGCACCCGTTTACTGACGCTTGCTGGCAGACCTGATCTACGCGCATCTGTCGAGGCCGAAACGGAGGGATTGTTGAAGCCGGCTTCCTCCGCCAGTGCCTCTCCTTCCAGCGTGGCCATCGACCTGCGCGTGAGTGTGCTTGATGCGGAGCATCGCAGCGGGGACATCAAGCAGGAATTGAAGCAGGTGATTGCGCGGACGGAGTCCTTCGATGTGCTTGACGCGGTCACTTCCGCATCTCGCGCCGATGGCTTGACGGATGTGGAGCAACTGGCATTGCGGCGTCAGATTGAACTCACCACCGATCCGTCGCACGCCATTGAACTGCGTTATCAGCTTGTGGATTTATTGCAGCAGCATGATCCAGCGTCGGCGATAGAGGAGGTGGATACCATCTATCGAGAGCACCCCAAGGTGCTTGGAGTGGTGCGTGCCACGGTGGACTTCGATTGGTCTCATGGGCGCAAACCGCAGGCCGTCACCGTGTTGCTGGAATCGGCCGAGGCATCCTATCCGGAGCTCAAGCAGAAGTTCCAACTGGAGGCTGCGCGCAAGCTGACGGAGTTGAGCGAGTATCCGCGCGCCAAGAATATCCTGGAGACTTTGCTGAACCAGAAGCCGTTAGATGCGGCGATCGAGACTGCCCTCGCCGACAACTATGCGCACTCCGGCGATCAGGTTGGTCTGGAGGCGTTTTATCGCGCGCAATTAGCCGCAGTAAAAGCAGCGGCGTTAGACCGCGAGGAAATGACCGAGCGGATTGCGCAGTTGCGGCGCGGCATGATCTCGGCGGCGGAGCTGCTGGGCAACTGGAGTGATGCGGCTGACCAGTACATCGAGTTGATCAACGCTTATCCCGACGATGCCGATCTGGTTCAAGAGGCGGCCTTGATGGCCGGTGCGCATGAACAGCGCGACAAACTGGTTGCCTTTTATAGCAAGACGATAGTGGCTTCGCCGCATGATGCACGCTGGAGTATTGTGCTTGCGCGGCTGGAAACGGCCCTGGAAGACTATCCCGCGGCTATTGAGGCATTTGCAAAAGCAATTCGGATCAGGCCTGAACAGAAGGATTTATACGATTCAAAGGCAAATCTTGAAGAGCGGCTTTACCGGCTTGACGATGCCGTTGCCGATTATGAGCAACTTTATAAGTTGAGTTATCGCGATCCGCAATGGAAATTGAAATCAGCTGCTGCGCGGGCACGCCAGGGACGGAATGCCGATGCGATTAAGTCGCTCGAAGAGGCGTGGATTGAAGGCCGTCCAGTTAAGGCCGCGAATAATTTCGCTGTTGCTTCTCAATTGGAACAGTGGGGACTGCTGAGCGAAGCGCGCAGTTTCGCTGAAAAGGGAGTGGATGCTGCTGGCGCGGAGTTGTTGACGGAAAGTGAGAACCAGTCAGGCGCGGCGGTTTATGCTCGGATCATGGCGCGTCTACGGCTGAGCGATACCGCCTTCACTCGTCTGGCAATCGCGCGTCAGCAGGCGGAGAGTCTTACGTTTTCCGCAGTGGCGCAGCAGGTGGCGAAGGAGGGCCTCAGTGCTATCACCGATGAGGATTGGCGCAAGCAAAGGATTCTGCAGAATAAAGAGGAAGCGAGATCTGGTTTTGCGCAGGCATTGAAATCCATGGCGGAAGCGGCCGGTCAGTATAGTACGCCAGAAGAGAAAGCGCAGTTCGCCGCTTGGTTGCAAATCAAGCTTTCGGGTGCGGCCGATGGAAGCGAGTTGCGCGTCGTGTACTTGCCCGCAGTTCAGGCTGCAGGGCTGACGCAGATGGAATCCGATCTGTTATGGAAGTTTGCTGAAAACAGCGGCGATCCCGATCGCGGTGAGCTGGATGCGTGGCTGCAACTGCAACGGCAGCGTGTGCAACTGGATGGAATAGGCGCCAAGCTGGAGAAGCTGGCATCGTCACTTCCGTATCGACAATATCTCTCGGTGTTGCAAAGAGCGGCAAAGATATACCAAACGCAGGGCGATTCCGTAGCGGAGTTGCGTGTGTTGGACAGGATTGTCGCGCCCAGGGGAATCGGTGCAGAGGATTCACGATATTTGGAATTGTCGCTTGCCGCGCGGCCGCAGGAACTGGTTGATCTTGCATCTCGCTCACAGGGAGCGCAGGAGACTAACGCGGACAGTGTGACGCAATATCTTATTGCCAACGCCAAACCCGATCTGGCGCTTTCCGGGGTGGCGGCACGGTCGTCTGGATTGCCACCGGTGTGGAAGAAAGCCTACATCGGGCTGACAGGACTTTATCTGCGTGAGCACACTCCGCTGATCCGCGCGAGTTTTGGCGGCGCGCTGGGAGGCGATGCCACGATCGGTGAACGCATCGCTCATCCGGCGAACCGAGACGAGCAACTCGCGGGCGAAGCGTGGTTCTACTATGGCTCGCGCTATGGCGAATATCTGGATGAAGAAAAGGATGCGCAAGCGGAAGGCTATCTGGAGTCGGAACTGGAGCATACACCAGAGAGCGCGGATGTTTATGCGCAACTTGCGGATTATTCCTCCCAGACTGGAAGGATCGAAGCCGCGCTGGCCGATTATCAGCATTCACTTGATCTGAAGAGCGATCAGCCTGCCGTCCTCGATTCTATCGCTGTACTCGAGTGGAAGCAGGGGCATCAGGCCGATGCGTTGGCTGCCTGGCAGTTGGCCGTTAAGCGGCTGGCGGCGGAGATGGATGCGCGACACGTGCCAGAGAGCTTTTGGGAGGATTTTGCGCAGGTTACAGGGGATGTTGCCGCGCACCAGCGGTACGGAGCCATCGGCGAAGAGGTCGATGCAATGCTGCGCGCTTATCTTGAGAAGAACGGAGACTATCGCGTTGAACCTCTGCTTCAGGCTGGTTATCACGCACGCGTCGATTCGATGGAATGGCTGATTGGGATTACTGCGGCAGCGAGCGATTCAGCCAACGTGCTCAGTACGGTTCAGCAGAGCAGTTGGATTGCCAAAGGGCAGACGAGTCGGCTACTGGCGCGAATTGTGGAATTGGAACGGCGCAAGGCGCAAGCAAAACCTGACGAACCCAACTGGAGCCTCGATCATGCGGAGTCCCATTTAATTGATGCGCTACTCGATGAAAGGAAGTTTGCCGAGGCCCGCGCAGAGTTTGCGCGAATTCCCGAAGTAGAACGAAACACATCCCAGTGGCTTTCTTCTGAATTGCGCCTCTCAGATGCGGAGGGCAGCTTACCGCAATTGATCGTACAGTGGAAGAAGATGCCGGAGATCGCACCCTCATCCAGCGACCTGCAGAACAATGTTCAAGGATTGAGCCAGCATTCAAGGCAAATTGTCATGCGCTTTGTCTATGAGCGCTCTATTGATGCACGAGAGCTGACCGCGCCAAACTTCCTCGGGCTTGCAGGCATCGATCTTGATGAAGGAGACACATCAGGCGCAGTTGCATTGCTGAAGCGCCTAACCTTGATCAGCGATAGTTTTTATACGGATATGGATTCTGCTGCCAGCCTGCTGGAATCGCATCGCAAATTATCTGAGGTAATTCAGTTTCTTCAGCCGCTAACTCAAGCGTTCCCCTGGAACGCGAGTTATAAGATACGGCTTGCACAGGCTATGCTGGCCGGGAATGCGCAGTCACAGCAGGCGCTATCTTCGCTGCAAGCAGTGACGCTTGATCCCAAGGCGACATATGCGGAACGGATGTTGGCGGCCAAATCATTAAGAGGCTTGGACACGGCAAATCCCGCAACAGGCAGCGCGGAACTGGATCTTTTGGCCCGCACTGGCTGTCTAAGTGAGAGCGAGGTCAGCAAGCCTTACTTTATTGAGGCGCGTAAGAATGCTGCGGCTTGTGTCGTTGATAAGAGTTCGCGGGAGCGCCTCTTATTGGTTGCGATGGCAGCTTCGCCAGGTGATACAGATTTGCGAATGCAATACGTAGCCGCCGCATTTGCTGTGGGCCAGAATGTACGTGCTTTGGTCGCAGCAGAACCGGTTCTTCAGAACGGCAGCTTCTATGGCCAGCGGGCGGCTACAGAGTACGACTCGTCTGGATATCAGGGAGATGATGGTCAGCAGCAGGCTCAAATATATCCAATAATGAAGCCAGAGGATGCAGCAAAACTGACTTGGTTTGCAATTCATGCGAGGGAAAAGCGCAACGAATCTCAAGTTGCTCTGAGTTTGGCGCAAAGTGCGGCGTCTTCAGAGTTGGACCCATCGCGACTGCAAGCCTTCCAAAATGAAGCGCAGCGTCTTGAGACTGAAGCATCGCGTGTTGAAGAGAATGAGGCACGCGCACCGAAGATTCATGCCGAACTGGATCAGGATCGAGTTGTGCGGCCGCGTCTGCTGCCAGGCGATCCGTTCGTGCCTAGTAAGAAGGCGAAGAACGAGGAGGATGCAGAATGAAACGACGCCTCTGGATTTCGATTGCGATACTGATTGCGGGTTACGGTGTTGTTATTGCTGTTGGCGCATTGGAGCAGGCGATGAAGCCCAAGCCTGATCTGCCTTCCTTTTTACCCAGCGGCGCGCTGCTGACGATAGAGGCGCGCGACTTTAGTTCTCTTATCCGCGACTGGAATTCGTCACCGCAAAAACGCGCATGGCTTGTCAGCGATAACCACTCCGTTTTTAGCACGTCTCGTCTCTACACGCGGCTATCCCAGGCGCAAGATGAATTTTCCGCCGCTGCTGGACTTCCCACAGACGGTAGTCTGCTGGAAAAAGTCGCAGGCAAGGAGAGTTGCCTTGGCCTTTATGACATTGGGAACTTGGAATTTGTTTACATCACACGCTTGGACAAACAGGAGATTGAGGACTCTCCGCTTTGGCAGAAAAGAAGTAGCTTTGCTCAGAGAAATGAAGCGGGGAGCGTCTTTTACGTGCATAAGGACGAAGCATCATCGCGCGTTGCGGCCTTTGCTTCCAAAGATGGGTGGCTGATTATTGGAACCAGGGAAGACTTGGTCGCTGGAGTTTTGGATCGCGTGGCTGGAGTGGCATCGCAGAGCCTGTCAGACGAGGAATGGTTTGCCGAAGCCATCAAGCAAGCTCCGAGCTCTCGTGGCGATCTGCGCATGGTATTGAATCTGGAGAAAATTGTCATATCGCCATACTTTCGCAGTTATTGGATTCAACAGAACATTACCGAGATGAAACAATATGCCTCGGTAGTGAGCGATCTATATCGGAGCAATGGTAACGATCGCGAAGAGCGAGTGTTGCTGCGCCGAACTGCGCTGACCGCTCCGGCTCAAGGCGATGTGCAATCCATTGTTGCAATGGCGCCGGAGGACGCTGCCTTTTATGCGGCCGAGGCTTCGCCTAACCCGGAGAAACTTCTCACTACCTTGCGCGACGATCTCCTGGAGACAAAGCCGGAGCAAGCGGCAGAGCGGCATGCAACCGCTCCATCGGCAGCCGGGGCGGAAGATGCTGGCAGCGCCGATCAACTGGATACATCGATCGATAAGGCGCCGGTTGCAGTCCTGCAAGCAGATCCATTTCAGCCGCTGCGCGCAATGCTTATAGCGGGACAGGTGGATGCATCGCTTGAAGTGTTTTCTACGCGCGCGCCCCGCGATGGAGTTTTTGTATCGTTACAAACTGCGATGGCCGTTTCCAGCGCCCATGGCTGGGATGAGGAGGTAGTGAGTCAAGCACTGAGTGATGCGCTGTTGCCTGGTCTTACAGCCGGTAAACTTGGCGTCCATTGGGAAAAGCGATCAAGTGCCAGCGGCGAGTATCTTGCGCTGGATGGTTCTGTGCCTCTTTACTTCTCCATTAATGGCAAGCAACTGCTGCTGGCCAACGATTCCACTTTGTTGGAGCAGTTACTGGCTCGACGTCAAAGGGCTATTTCGCCGGCCGGAAGCGAAGGAGTGACCTATACTGCATTCTTCCGTCACGCGCACGAACAGGGCAACTATCGCAGGCTCGTGACCCAGCTCGATCTTGCGGGGCATCGCGACACGGCCGATCAATCAGGAAGCGCTGGCGGAGAGGCTCCAGCATTTTTCTCTGGTAATGCGGCCAGCCTAAGTAATGTCCTCTCAACGATGGAGTCGGAACGGATCGAAGAGCGAGACCGCGGAGTCACGGTTACTCAGACGGTTATTTACCAATGGGCTTTGTGAATTTGTTGCGATATTGCCTGTCGACACGAGAGCGATGTCCGCTGAAAGTTGTTCTGTTTGGATTGTTATTGCTCGTTGCTCCTCTATCTGTTCCGACCTATGCCACACGCGAGACGCCTTTTTCGCAGGAGGCTAAGGCAATTCTGGAACACAACTTTCCCAGCGCCAGTATTTCCTATTTGCTGCTGGATGCATCGGGCAGTGTGCTGGCCGAACGATGGACTCCGCAGCAAGCAATCCCCTTCGGCTCGCTGATGAAGCCATTTCTTGCTGTCGCCTATGGCGAGCAACATGATGGATCCTTTCCTAAGGTGCGATGTATGGGTACAAAGAGTCATTGTTGGTTTCCTGGCGGTCACGGTTCGCTTGATCTTGAAGAAGCAATTGCAGATTCCTGTAACGCATACTTTTTGAAACTGGCGGACGGTTTGGATCGCCAACGCGCAGCGCAGACCTTCGCACGTTACGATCTGGCTGGGCCATCCCAAGAGGCTAAAGCAGAAAGCTTGATCGGACTGGGAACAGAATGGGTTGAATCGCCGCTAACGTTGTCCAGAGCCTATTTGATAATCGATCGAGAGCAACAATTACGCGTTCAGGGCAGGATCATAAATGGAATGCTCGAATCGGCTTCACGGGGCACAGCGCGCGGAGTGGATGCATCTGTTGGCAAAAATTCTTCTCTGGCGAAAACTGGCACCGCAGCTTGCACGCATCGGCCGCAGGGAGCAGCGGACGGTTTTGCGATCGTCTTATATCCGGCATCTCAGCCTCGGCTTTTGCTGTTGGTGCGGGTGCATGGTATAACCGGCGCAGAATGTGCAAAGGTTGCAGGCGCCATGCTCCGTTCATTGGGCGCTGGAGTGTGATGATGGCTTCCATTCACCCATTGACGAATGACTCTCTCGCGTATTACGAAAGTGGTTGCCAACATTCACGCAAGTGGCATTGCGGCGGAATATTGCTTTTGCTGATGCTTGCGCAATTGTTGACTGCATATAAGGCGACAGCGCAACAAGAGATTCGTTTCGGTGTGCTGGGACTCTTTCACCCCAAGGTTTTAGTGTTACAAATAGAGGGCCGGCAAGTCCTTTGCATTTCCGCGCGCTCCGGAACTGCCGATTCTGCATATATTCTTAATGGTGAACCCGGACACCAGAAGGTGACTTTCCGTGTTAAGAATGGACGGGTCGATGCCGAATCTCGCGCGGCTTCTAATTGGACGGCTACTGCGCGGGATGGCAAAGCTGCGGCATTTCAGCTCACGGTGCCTGGAAAATTCTATCGTATTTACAACGGGCGTTTGAGCATCCAGGCTCATAATGGAGAGCTTCTGGCTGTTGTCACAATGGACCGTGAGACGGCGGTGGCGTCAATTGTGGCTGCTGAGATGAACGAACGCGCACCGATGGAAGCGCTGAAAGCGCAGGCCGTCGCCACTCGTTCATTCCTAAGCGCGGGAGCAAGGCATTCAGACTTTGATTTTTGCGACACAACGCATTGTCAATTTCTCAAGTCGCCGCCATCATTGTCGAGCCGTATCTTCAGCGCAGTGCAAGCAACGCGGGGATTCGTCATTGCCTATCGCGGCAAACCGCTGGCTGCAATGTATTCCAGCCGCTGTGGCGGACAGACGCGTAGCCTCCTCGACGTGGGCATGGAGCCTGGAGAAGGCTATCCTTATTTCGCGGTGCAATGTGCCTGGTGCAGGCAACATCCATTCACATGGAATAGCCTTGTTAGGAAGAGCGGCAAGCCTCCAGTGCGAAATGAGGAGAGCAATCGAATCATGGAGGCGCGGCAATGGGGATGGAGCGCGATTCCAGGCAGCGATTTTACAGCTACGGACGACCGTGACAAATGGAAGTTGGAAGGCCATAGTATCGGTCATGGCGTAGGAATGTGCCAGCTCGGCGCGATCGGTATGGCTGACACAGGTGCAAGTTTCAGAGAGATTCTTTCGCACTACTATCCCAACACCATGCTCATTCAACTTCCGTAACGCCTGTCGGTATGCTGTCCTCGAGTTAACGCGCATTGCATTGCACTGCAAATGTGGTAGGACCACTGAGAGATTCTAGCGTATGATGAAAAATGTAATCATCTGATTGCGAGGAGCTGGAGTGATTCAATCAAAGCTATTCTTCAAACCATTGTCAGGTTTGCTGGCATTGCCTTCGGTGTTGGTTCTTTCAGTCTGTGCGTTTGCGGCGCCTTTCAACTGTAACCCGCGCGCATTCGGAGCCAAAGGGGATGGCGTTTCAAAGGATACTGCTGCAATACAGAATGCGATCGATAGCTGCTCACAAAAGGGTGGCGGCACAGTTCAACTCACGGCCGGAATCTATCTCAGCTCTCCCATTGTTCTCAAGAGCAATATAACTCTGCAACTCGACAAAGATGCAACGTTGCTCGGTTCTGCCGATCATTCGGATTATCCGGCGAAGATTGAGTTTCGTGAGCCAGGACTCCAGTCACTGATCAGCGCGACCAACGCAACCAACGTTTCCATCACCGGCGATGGTGTGATCGATGGCAACGGTGAGAGCTGGTGGCAGATGGCACGGAGCATCAAGAATGCGGGCGTTATGGGTTCGGATCATCCTCGGCCTCGGCTGGTTGTCTTTGACCATTGCAAACACGTTCTTGTCGAAGGAGTTACTATCCAGAATTCGCCAATGTGGCAGTTGATTCCTTACTATTCGGACGATGTAATCATTCGGAATATCAAGGTTCTTGCACCGGCCCATTCGCCTAATACAGATGCCATCGATCCCTTCTCCTCGTCGAATGTCGTGATTAGTCATGTCTTCGCCGATGTGGGCGACGACGACATCGCCATCAAGTCGGGAGCAATCAACTCGTCCGGACCGGACGAGCCCAGCCGCAACATTACTATTACGGATTGCACATTCCTGCATGGGCACGGTCTGTCGATCGGAAGCGAGATTGCCGGCGGCGCGCAGAATATCCGTGCCGAGCGCATTCACTTCAAGGGGACCGATAACGGCATTCGCGTCAAAGCCAACCGCGACCGCGGCAACGATGTAAGTCATCTCTTCTTCCGCGACATCGAAATGAATGACGTGAAGAATGCGGTGATTATCAGCGAGTACTATCCCAAGGTTCTTCCACCGGATGGTGAAGCCGCGCAGCCTATTACCCGGCTAACTCCGCACTTCCATGACATAGTGCTGGAAAATTTAACTGCGGCAGGAAGCGATTCGGCTGGAGCGATTGTGGGCCTGCCTGAATCTCCGGTTATAGACGTGGTTCTGCGCAACGTAAAGATCTCCGCTCATACCGGTTTGTCGATAGGCTACGCCGAGGTAACTGGGGAGCGGGTGTTTGTGCAGGCTGTTTCAGGGGAGGCGATAATGAAACAGGCGGGCGCGAAGGTTGCGTTGCGCTGATTGCATGAGTAACTGAGATACTAGAGGCTGCGTTGAAGGACGCAGCCTCTTGTCTTGATTGACTTCCGATTATCTACACGCCGCTGAAGGCGGAAAAGCCCCCATCAACAGGAATCACAACTCCGGTGACGAAGGCCGAAGCAGGCGAGAGCAACCACAACATACAACCGAACAGATCCTCGGATTCGCCCAGGCGCCCCATCGGCGTGTGGCCAACGATCGTCTTCCCGCGTGCGGTCCATTCGCCAGTCTCCTTGTCGGTCAACAGAAAACGATTTTGATTGGTAAGGAAAAATCCGGGCGCGATGGCATTTACGCGAATCTTCGGCGAGTATTCCTGAGCCATGTGCACGGCCAGCCATTGCGTGAAATTGCTCACTGCGGCTTTTGCCGCAGAGTAGGCGGGAATGCGGGTCAGAGGACGGAATGCATTCATCGACGAGATATTCAGAATCGTGCCGTACCCCTGTTCCGCCATGATCTTTCCGAAAATCTGGGAGGGTAGAATCGTGCCCATGATATTCAGTTCGAAGACCCAGCGAATGGCGTCCGCAGGAAGATCGAAGAATTTCAAATCCGGGCTTGTGGTGGCCGTTGGCTTGTTGCCTCCCGCGCCGTTAATTAAGCAATCCAGCTTACCGAAACTCTTAATTACGTCCTGAGCTACCTGAGCAACACTCTCGCGATCAAGCGCATTGAACTTGAAAAATGAGAGTTGCTTGCCGCGCTCTCCCATGCTTTCGATCAGCGCCTTGCCCGCCTCCTCATTCAAGTCAAGGATTGCGACCTTCGCGCCGCAGCCAGCCAGTGCGCTGGCCATTTCACTACCCAGAACCCCAGCTCCGCCGGTAATAGCCACCGTCTTTCCGGTAAAGTCGTACATCTTAGTCAGTTCTGCCAGATCAAAGGAAACCTTTGTATTTGCCATGCCGCTCCTCATTATCAGTCAGTGAATGGTTCCTGTTAGCGCTGAATGCGCGCCGATCCGCCCTTGGCGAAGGCCCGCACTTGATCAACTGTGGCCATAGTTGTGTCACCGGGGAAGGTCGTCAATAGCGCGCCATGAGCCCAGCCCAGCTTGACGGCCTCTTCGGGCGTTTCCCCGTTCAGCAGGCCATAGATGAAGCCGGCCGCAAAGCCGTCTCCGCCGCCCACGCGATCAATCACGTCAAGCTCGGCTGTCGGAGCAATGTGTGTTTTGCCGTCAACCCACGCAACCGCGCTCCAGCTATGCCGATTGGTCGAATGCACCTCGCGCAGTGTTGTCGCTACGATCTTCACCTTGGGATGCTTCTTGATTACTTGGTCGATCATGCCGAAGAAGACGCTGGGATCGAGCTTCGATTTGGCTGCAACCTCCGGTCCGGGAATACCTAAGCCCTTCTGCAGATCCTCTTCGTTGCCAACCAGCACGTCCACGTTTTCAACAATCTTGGCGATGGTCTCAACGGCTTTTTCTGCGCCGCCATGGATATTCCACAACTTCTCGCGGAAGTTCAGATCGAAGGAGGTAATCGCGCCGGCGGCCTTGGCTTCCTTCATCATTTCAGCGGCCAGCGGAGCCGTCGTCGGTGAGAGCGCCGCAAAGATTCCACCAGAATGTACCCAGCGAACACCGCCCGCAAAGATCGCCTTCCAGTCAAAGTCCCCAGGCTTCAAAAGCCCTGCCGCTTCATTGCAACGGTTGTAGAAGACGACCGGGGCACGCATACCGTGGCCTTGATCGCTGTATACCGTGGCCATGTTGGGGCCGTTCACGCCATTGTGCTTGAAGCGCTTGTAGAATGCTTTCACGCCCATCGCGCGAACCCGCTCGTTGATCAAATCTCCAATCGGATAATCGGACATGGCGCTGGCGATTGCCGTCTTCAGGCCAAAGCAATCGGAAAGGTTGGCGGCTACATTGAACTCGCCGCCGCTGACGTGAATCTTGCACTCGGTCGCCTTTCGAAAGGGGATGATTCCCGGATCGAGCCGATGCACCAATGCTCCCAGCGACAGAAAATCCAGCTCCGCATCCTTGCGGAGATTCAATCCATGACTCATGACTCGTTCACTCCTTAGTTGTATTGGTTCAAGACTTTTCTGAAGTTACTGCAATCAGGCGTTGCGTCCTAAAAAGACAGGCGCAATGTGCCGATTGTAGAGGTTTTCCGTTACGTTCTTCGCAATGACCCCCTCATTCGCTTCGAGAAGGTCAAGATAGCGGCTTCCCATCTTGGCCGCGACCTTGAAGCCGACGTGCAGCAACTGGCGCAGGCTGCTGTTGTAAGCCGCCGCTCCAGGCACATGGCGCAGTGCAGAAGTAAATTGCTCGGATGTCCAGCCTTTGACTTCACTGGGTAATGGAAGTTTTGTTTGATCGATGTCGATAACTGTGGCGTAAGGCGCGCAGAGTTCTTCGCTGTGCGCGAATGCCTCGGCGTAAATCTCCTTGGCCAGAGCAAGCGCGTCCCCATCCGCTTCAGCCAAGCCGATCAACTCCTCTAGCCACGTGGTTCCCGCGGTCTTCAGGTGAACACCAGCGTTGAAGCGCTTGATCGTCGAGTGAATCGCGGGATAAATGGAAAACTTATCGCTGCCCGAATGTACGCTCAGCTTAAGATTTTCCGGCAGGCCAAAGTGTTTGACGGCGTATGCAATCGCCGCCACATCCAGCGCAAACTCGCGCTCGAACTGCGCAACATCGCCAACATAATCCACGCCCTTGTTAAAGCGGCCGCTGAATTTGGGTGCGATAGTCTGTACAGGAATGCCTTCGTCGGCGATGGCGGCAAGGATGATAAGCAGTTCGACCGGACTCTGCGCGCTATCGGTCTCGTCCATCGAAACTTCAGGAATGAAGTTGCCTTCGCCTTTGGTGGCTAGAATTGTGCGATAAACCTCGCCCGCTTTTTTCACGGCGGTAAGATACTTTTGCGCGGTCTCGTGCAGAATTACTTGCGTAATCTCGAAGCTATCGCTGACTCCTTCGAGCTGAATGTGTCCGAGCAGTTCCTTATGTTTACTGACGAAGTGGTCGATGTCAGCAGCGAGTGCCGGTTGACCAATGAAGTCGGCTACGTCGAGCGTGTAAAAATCGCAGGCGCCCAGAAATCGTCCGACAGTCTGCAACGTAATGTGGTCGGCATCGCAGTAATAGGGCAGCTTCCAGCCAAGCGCCTTGACGGCGGCATCGGCGGCGGCGCGTGTCGTCGCTGGTTCGGAGGCGATGATGGTGTGCTCGCGATTCGATTTGTTCCATACAGGAACAACTTCAACGCCGCTTTTGAGAGCTAAGATACAGGCTTGCAACTGCGCCTTGGCCTGGTGTGCGAACCGGTCTCCGGTCCCGATAGAATATTTGGCAAGTTTCAAACGGAGGTCTCCCATTGTAACTCCTGTGTTATAGTCTGCTGCGGTGCGCCCACAGTCCAAGCCCAGGGTTGGAGATGAAGAATATCTCTTCACCATCAACTTGATTGACGCCAAGCGACAGTTTGCGAAGATCGTAGCGCTCCAGCATCTCGTTCAAATCTCCATAACCAAAACCGACACCTTCGACCTCGTCTTTGCTGAGGTGGCCGGGGCACCAGGTAATTTTGAAGCGGCCTTCGGAAGAACCATGAATCAGATGCGCGGCAGCGCTCAAATCGTTGGCTAACTCCGCATCGGCTTCGACGGCCTTCAGCGTGGCCGGGGTGCCGCGATAACCGTACCGACGAATCAATTTGTCGATGGTCTTGTCTTCGCCGAACTCCTTGACGCCGGGAGCGAGAACAATTAACTCTGCGCCGTCAGCCAGCGCCATGCGAGTGCGATAGACGGCCTTGTTGCCCAGCCAGGTTGAGTGAAACTCCTCTGGGTCGAGATAGACGACAGCCTTCTTGATCGGTTCAACGACTATCTCGAAGTTCACCTTGAGACTTAGTTCGGCGGCCCGGTTGAAGCACTCGATATCATCGCCAATGTAAAGTCCGCGTACAGCCAATCCGCCGTCTGCCCTGCGTCCAACGACAGTTTGCACATACACGATTGGAAGATGCTTGAGGAAATGATCCGAAGCGTAATTGAAGACGCGGCGGACGGGGTTGTCGGCGCGGCCCAGGATCCGTTCCATTCCGTAGACGGCGCCCAGATAGTGGCTGCGATTGATGCCGTCGCGACCGCCGGTTCCCACAACGATGTTCTTGTTGTAGTTGGCCATGCCGATTACTTCGTGAGGTACCACCTGGCCGATGGAGAGAATCAGATCGAAGCCGCCCTGCGAGATGAGCTTGTTCACCTGCGCTGGCCATGCATAGTTCAGTTTGCCTTCCGACTGTTCGCGAATAAACTCAGATGGAACCTCACCCATCGTTTCGATGTCGGTGCGCCAATTGTGAACCTTGAAGAGTTCGAGCGGCATATCGCCATACATATGGGCGATTTGTTCCGGCTTCATGGCGACATGGGTTCCCAGCGCGGGCAGAACCGCTTTGAGCCGGTCGCCGTAGTGCTGCCATGCATAGCGCGTCAGATCGCCGGCCCGCGAGTGGGCGCGGGTTTGATCGGGCGGAACGGCCAGCACTCTGTTGCGAGTCCCGAGCTTGGCAAGGCCCTCCAGCAGCAGATCATTCAACTGCTGAGGAGTTAGATCGGTATCGACGCTTCCAACTGCGCAGTAAAGACTCATGCGGTTAACTCCACTTTTTTCAGCCCCGGAGCAAGCAGGACATTGATGAGCAGCGAGACAAGATAAACGCTGGCGGCGATGATGAAGAGGATTGAATAGTTGCCATGCGTCAGTTGCAGAATGTAGCCGATGTAAGTAGAAAACAGAAAGCCCCCAACCGCACCTGCCATGGTGCCGATGCCGGTAGCCGAGCCCACGGCGCTGCGCGGGAACATATCCGAGGCCGTTGTGAAGAGGTTGCACGACCAGCCCTGGTGCGCGGCGGCAGCCAGGCTAAGCAATCCGATAGCGGCCCATTTTCCGAAATCGTCCGCGTGAAGGTTGTTGATCAGAAAGACGGGGACTACGAGACTGGCGCAGAGAAGCATCGCGGCCAGCCGCGCGCGCTGCGCTGAAAGCCCCATGCGAATGAATGTCGCGGGCAGGTACCCGCCGTAGATGCTGCCGACGGCGGACGCGTTGTACACAATCAAGATCGGCAATCCCAAACCCACAAGGCTCAGATGAAACTTATCGCTGAAGTAACTGGGGAGCCAGTAGAGATAGAACCACCAAATAGGATCGGTGAGAAACTTGGGGATGGCATACGCCCAGGTCTGCGGAAAGCCAAACAATTTGACCCACGGTAGGGAAGGACCGGGCTTCTCCGCAGGATCTTGGTTGATGTAAGCGAGTTCTGCGGCGGATAGTGTCGGATGTTCGGCGGGCTTGTGGTATTTAAGGAACCACAGCAGAATCCAGGATGCCGAGAAAAAGCCGGTAATCAGAAAGGCGGAGTGCCAGCCGAAGGTGTGCACCGCTATGGGCACGAGGAGCGTGGCTAGAATCACGCCGACATTGGCGCCGCAGTTGAAGATGCCGAAAGAGAAGGAGCGTTCTTTCTGCGGAAACCACTCAGCGTTGGTCTTGTTGGCGGCGGGGAAGTTGCCCGATTCACCGATTCCAAGGAAAGAGCGTGCAATGCCGAGCTGAAGCACCGAGTTGACCAGTGCATGGCTCATCGCCGAGAGGCTCCAAAGGGCCATGATGACCATGAAACCAATTCGCGTTCCAACTTTGTCAACGAAGCGTCCCGCGCCCAGTTGGCCGAGCGCATAGAAGAGGGTAAAGAACGCTATGACGATCCCAAAGCTCTTTTCAGTCAGGCCAATGCCGCCTTGCGCAGCGCTGTGCATGAGAGTGGGCTTAAGAAGCCCCAGAACCTGGCGGTCCATATAATTGATCGTCGTGGCCGCAAAGAGCATGGCGCAGATCGTCCAGCGTACATTCCCGACCTTCGTGACTGATGAAGTCCCTGTCTCGCTCAAGGTTGTTTCCAGCTTGCCCATCGTCTAGCTCCCCTTACAGGCGATACGCCTTCTTCACCAGTCCGTAGGTCAGTTCATGAGCCACTTCAAAGGCCTCATCCTCATCCAATCGATGCTCAGTGACCAGCTTGGCCAGAAAGGCGCAATCCACCCGTCGCGCCACGTCGTGCCGTGCCGGTATGGATAGAAATGCGCGGGTGTCGTCGTTGAAGCCTACTGTGTTGTAGAAGCCTGCCGTCTCGGTCACCTGCTGGCGGAAGCGCATCATGCCTTCCGGACTGTCATGAAACCACCACGCAGGTCCGAGGCGCAAGCACGGATAATGCCCGGCCAGCGGAGCCAGTTCGCGGCTGTAGGTCGACTCGTCAAGCGTAAACAGAATAATGGTGAGCTTGCTCTCGTTGCCAAAGCGTTTCAGCAGCGGCCGCAGCGCATGAACGTAATCGGTCGCTTGAGGAATATCGCAGCCCACATCGCGGCCGTACTTCTCATAGACCTTGGGATTGTGATTGCGCACGCTGCCCGGATGAATCTGCATCACCAGGCCATCTTCAAGGCTCATCTGCGCCATTTCGGTTAGCATCTGTGCTTGAAAGAGAACCTGCTGCGCTGCATCGGCCTTTCCGGTGAAGACCTTATTGAATAACTCCGCAGCCTCAGCCGTGGGCAGATCGGCGGTTTGCGCGGTAAGGTGCCCGTGGTCAGTTGAGGTGCACCCGAGTTCCTTGAAGCGCAGGCGCGCCTTGCGCAATGCGTTCAGGTAACCGGTCCATGTCGAGGAATCTTCCCCATTCTGTTCGCCGAGCTTGAGAATCGACTCGGAGAATCCGGCAAACTCCGGATCGACCACCGGATCGGGGCGGAAGGCGGGCAGAATCTTTCCCTTCCATCCCGAGGAGCGCAGCGCTTGAATCTCCGCGAGCGAGTCCAGCGGCGAATCGGTGGTCGACAGTACCTCAAGATTGAATCGCTCGTAGAGCGCGCGCGGTAAGAACTCCGGCGTCTTCAGTTTTTCGGAGATCGTGTCGAAGAACAGGTCCGCGGTTGACTCGGAAAATCTCTGATGGATTCCGAAGACTTCCTGGAAAACATACTCCATCCAGATACGCGTCGGGGTTCCGCGAAAGAGATAATAGTTGCGGGCAAAGATCTTCCACACCTTGCGCGGGTCTTTCAGCTCCGGCCGGCCGATTTCAAGATCCTCCAGCGAAACCCCCTGGCTGTAGAGCATACGGTAGACATAGTGATCGGGTTGCACCAGCAACTTTGCAGGGTCGGGAAATGGCTCGTTTTTGGCAAACCAAGCAGCCTGCGTATGTCCATGAGGGCTTATGATGGGCAGGTTCTTCACGCGCGCATAGAGCGCCTTTGCAATCGCGCGCGCGCCGGATTCGGCGGGGAAGAGACGGTCTTCATGGATGGGCATGACGGAATTTTTCCTCTTCGCAGAGCTGTGGTACGGTTTGACCAGCCTAGTGGTCAGACCTCAAGTATACACCGTTACACTCCAAGCAAGTGCGGAGGAAGATGGAATTTTCACGGGTCAGAGCTGCCTCTTCAATGGTAATCTTCTTTTGTCAGGTATTATTCAGAGAATTCAGAAAGACTTAGGCCATGCCGCGCAATAGCCAGGGGGAACCCGATCGACACCGGACCATGCAAGTGGTCAACCACATCCGCACCCTGATTGAAAGCGGCGCGCTCAAACCTGGCGACAAGATTCCACCCGAACGGGAATTTGCCCGGACTCTCAAGATCAGCCGGGCCAGCCTGCGTGCCGGCATCGGTTATCTGGCGGCAATGGGTGTCATGAATGTGCGTCACGGGGTGGGAACCTTCGTCTCCGACGGCCCGCCCGAGTTCGGCAGGGCATCCTTAAGTTTTATGGGCGCGCTGCATGGCTTTCAATCCTGGCAGTTGTTTGAGGCGCGTATCATTCTTGAAGGCAACCTGGCCGTTCTTGCCGCCGAGCGCGGAAAAGAAGAGCATCACGCCGCACTCGCCGAGGAGGTGGCCGAGATGTTTGCCGCCATGGAGAGCCCTGCGGATTATCTTATTCACGATGTGCTCTTTCACCGCATCGTTTCGCAGGCCTCTGGTAACCCCATCCTGGCTGCTCTCATGGAGACTGTGACTTCGTCCATGTACGACAAGCGCCGCAAAACAGTCGAGCGCGCGATTGACCTGCGCGAGTCGGCTCAGATGCATCGCGAACTCTACCGTGCCATTCGCGCGCGCGATGCCATGGAGGCGCGCAGGCTTATGGAAGAGCATCTGCATATGGCGCAGGCAGCTCAGGGCATGGAGCGCCCTGTGGAACGAAAATCCCTATCGGGAGCCGCGCGGACCAAATCCTCCCGCCCAGAGTAACTTTAACAATGGCTTGCAGACCGCGTCGAGGGAAGCCTTGAATTTCAATGTGGTTGTACCACGGAAATTATTTGTTGTATGAATTATCGTCTTATCCTCACCTAGTAAAAATCCTCTATAGATCAAAGTTTCCTAATGAAAAATTGCTCATACATATCGGGTCTTGATTGATGCCCTAATATCGTCTTGTGTGATTACTTATTGGAGATAAGAGATAAGTTATATATGGGAAAATGGAGGTTACCACCGGGTAAAGTGCACATTTTGCACACGTACTCAAAATACTTCCGAAAAGCCGCGATTCCCTATTGACAAGATTGAATGCAGTGCGGGACACTGGTATCGCTTCGTGTGTGGTCTGACCATTATCGGCACATTCACAGGGCAGTGAGCGAAAAACCTGAAATCGAAGCGGAAACGTAACGTTATGGAGGCAGGAATGAGGCTATTGGCCTTGAGTATGCAGAATCGGAAGAAAGCATCAAAGACGCCGATGGGCGGCTTTTTGAGCTTTCCGGGATGGAGCTGGCTGGCGCTTTTAGCGATAGCCATGATGGCGTCCGTCGGCGCTCTGGCGCAGCTTTCAGGAAAAGGCGAGATCACCGGCACGGTAAAGGACAACACCGGAGCAGCGATCCCGAATGCCGTCATTGTGGTCACCAACGATGCCACAGGTATTGCGACAAAAAGCAATTCAACCGGGGCTGGCGACTATGTTTTCTCGAATCTGGATCCCGGCATCTATACCGTTGTCACTTCCGCCAAAGGCTTCGATACGCTCACCCAGAAGAACGTCCATGTGAATGCGCTGGAGTCGCAGTCCTACAGTCCTGTGCTGACGGTTGGCGGGGCTGACGTTCAGATTACCGTCACCGACACGCCGCCGCAGTTGGAAACCAGCAACGCGACGCTCGGCTCGACGATGGAAAACGAAGTCTACTCAGAGCTGCCGGTCGAAATGGGATCGTATGGCTCTCCCGATCAACGCCGTGCCACTGACTTTGCATTTCTTATGCCTGGCATCCAGGGCAACAATACCAGCGGCAACCCCACCACCAACACCGGCGTCGTCAACGGCTCCGGCAGCAAGGGGGCCGTTTCGAATGTTTATGTCGATGGCGTTGCCTTTGTGCGCGCCGGCGGCAACGGCGACCCCCGTTATGTGTGGACGGCCATCTCGGTTGACGCGATCGACCAGTTCCAGGTGCAGACCACCGGCTACTCGGCCATCTATGAAGGTCAGGGCATCATGAACTACACCGTGAAGCAGGGCAGCGCTCAGCAGCACGGCTCTATTTATGAATTCCTTCGCAATACTGCCTTTGATTCCTGGGGCTTTTTGGCTCATGCCATCAACCCCGTCACGGGCGTTGCCACCAAGCCCGTCGAGCACAGCAATGAGTACGGCATCAACCTCGGCGGTCCGCTGGTTCCCTTCGGAGCCTGGAAGCAGAAGCTCTTCTACTACGGGAACTACAACGGCTTCCGCTACACCAGCGCCAGCCCCACGCTGATGACCTTTCCCACGTATGCTCAACAGCAAGGCAACTTCACAGGTCTGCCCGCGATCTATGACCCATTGAGTGAAGCGAGCTGTGCCGCGCATAACACCGGCGGCCTTCCCTGCCGCTATCAGTTTGGCTATGGCCCTCCAGCTGCTGGCGTTACCGGCGCGCAAGGCGCTCCGGTGCTCACCGGCACTGCGAACGAAATTCCTGCATCTTATGCGCTCTCCTCTGTAGCCACGAAAATGCAGGCCTTTATCCCGCAGACAGGTATCAGTACAGCGCTGCAAAACAACTACGTTGCGCCGAATGCCACGGGTCTCGTGAACTGGTCGACGACAGACCGCATTGACTACGTCATCAATCCCAACGACACGCTGGACCTCGTGGCAGCCATTGGCCGTCAGGCCAGCTCGGTACCGGTTGGCCAGACGACTGCAGGACGCAACGTAGGACCGGTTCCCTACAACTACGGTCAGGCTTATGCGCCGAAGACAGCGGTGGGCTTGATCGAGGAAACTCACGTCTTTACCCCGCGTCTGGTCAATCAATTCAAGTGGGGCTATGCCCGTTACAACGGACCCACATTCAATCCCAATCAGGCGCCGGAGTATGCTGCTTCGGCTATGGGCATTACTGGCCAGCCGACTGGTCAGGCACAGGAGACCTTCCCAATTGTGACCTTCGCCGGCACCGATGCTCCGACTAACTGGGGTGGAACGACGGCGAACATTACCCTGGCGGAAAACTATACGACACTCGATAACCTTCAGTGGACCGTTGGCAAGCACTCCTTCACCTTTGGTGGACAGACGGCCTGGATGCTCTATAACGTCGTCAACGCCACCGGCGGCTCGACGCCAATTACCCTCGCCACTGCCGTCACGGAGACTGCTGGCTTGAACAACGCCTTTACTCTGATTACAGGGACCGGTGACTCGTATGCCAGCTTCCTGGTTGGACAGATCGATAAAGGCAGCTTCACCGATTATCTCCAACAGGAACTTGGAACCCGTTTCCGGGCGATCTCCGGCTACGCGCAGGACAACTGGAAGTTATCTTCGAAGCTGACCTTGGACATGGGGCTGCGCTACGATTTCTTCCCAACACTGACGGAAGTGCATGATGCGCAGAGCTTCTTCGATCCTCTTCTTCTGAATCCCGTCACCAACATCAACGGTGCTTTGAACTTTGCCGGAAAAGGCCCCGGAACCTGCAACTGCGACACGCCGGTCAACAACCACAAGACGAACTTCGGTCCGCGCCTCGGTGCCGCCTATCAGTTGGGTACCAAGACCGTGGTTCGTGCCAGCTATGGTCTCATGTTCACGCATGGCGGCGGAGTTGGCGGCAGCACGACGAGTCTCGGCACCCTGGGCTTCTCCTCGGCTCCGTCCTTCTCTGTGAACGGATCCGAGTTGAGCACGATGCCGCTGACCGGTGCAAATGGCGCAATTCCAGCCTATACCGTCGCGACTGGCGTTGCCTCAGGTCCGGCATACGGCACCGGCTATACCACAACGACTGGCTACACGGGATCGCCTTCGGCGATGGGCTATGCCGACCCATACTTGGGCGGACGCGCGCCGGAGTTCGTCAACTGGACCTTTGGTATCCAGCGTCAATTGACCAATGCTATAGCGCTGACCGCAACCTATGTCGGTTCGGAGGGGCACTTCCTTCCCACCGACGGCGGCGATCCGCGCGGTTACTGGGCCGACGAGCTTGATCCCAAGTATCTGTCTTTGGGCTCGCATCTCTCTGACAAGGGAGCCACCATCGCCACCGATTGCACCACATACACTTTGACTTGCCCGGCTGGGTTCAATACCGCCCAGCAGTTGAATGTTGCACTGAAGCCCTTCCCCTTCCAGTCGGTCAGCGATACCTTCGCGAATGTTGCCAACACCAGCTATAACGCTCTGCAGGCAATCCTGAGTTTGCGTAGCTGGCATGGACTTACCGTGAATGCGAGCTACACATTCTCGCGCTCTATCGATGATGGCGGAACCTTCCGGACGGCGTATCCCATTCCGGCGGGCACTATCGCCAATGAACCCAATGCAACCTTTCCTGCGGACCGGATCGAGCGCTCCGTCTCTACGACCAATCAGCCGCAGCACTTTGTCATGACTGCGGTTTGGAATACGCCTTTTGGCAAGACGATTCTCGGTGAAAATGCATGGGAGCGGAATATCCTTGGCGGCTATACCTTCTCCGGAGTCTACCAGGCATATAACGGCTCGCCTCTAGCTCTCACGGAGTCGGCATGCCAGACCAATCAGGCGCAGAACAGCAAGGCCTGCGAGCCAGCTCTCACTCCGGGCTTCACTGGATCGGCGCGTCAGAATGGAAAATGGGGTGCGGGTGTAAACACCAGCAACATTACCTCCATCAGCTTCATTAACTCGAGCGCCTTCCAGATAGCGCCGAATTATACCTTCGGCAATGCCCCTCGTACCGCTCCATACAACCTCTACGGACCTGGAACCTATCAATTGGACCTCGCCATGGTACGCAGCTTCCCGCTGCACGTATGGGGTTCCAAACTGGACTTCCGTGCGGAGTGGTATAACATTACCAACTACACACAGTTTGCCGTTGCCAGCACTGCGGTTGGCAATGCCAGCTTTGGACAGGTCTCGGTGAATTCAAATAATCGCAAGGCTGCTCAGTTCTCGGCTCGCATCGAGTTCTAGCCTTTAACCCTGCTGTAGTTATAGAAAGGGCTGCCTGAAAGGGCAGCCTTTTCTGCGAAGGAGTTACAGTAAATACAGCAGACTGCTTCGGCCTGCAGAGTACACACCCTTGGAGTCGAGATGAAATGCCTATCTGCCATTGTGGCATCGATCCTGCTCGCCGGAATGGCCGGAAACGCAAGTCTCGTTGCGAATGCAGAAGAGCCTGTGGGTTCAGCGCGTGTGGCAAATGCGGCAATCAAGCGCTGGCCGGATGGTCGCTTTGCTCCTCCGGGTACACGCTGGGTCTGGAACTATGAACTCGGCAAGCTGCTCGAGGGCATGGATGCCGTCTGGTTCAACACCGCCGATCCTCGTTACTACAACTACATTAAGAATTCAGTTGATCAGTTTGTCGGACCGGATGGCTCCATTCCCACATGGCAGCTTGACGAATATCAACTCGACAATATTTTGCTGGGTCGTCAGTTACTTCTTTTGTACGGAGTAACTCAGGACGCGCGCTACGCCAAAGCCGCAAATCTGCTTTACGAACAACTATTGCATCAGCCGCGCACCCCTTCCGGCGGCTTCTGGCACAAGCAGAGATACCCCAATCAGATGTGGCTCGATGGCCTCTACATGGCCGAGCCATTTTACGCTGAATATGCATCCACTTTTCACCATCCAGATGCCTTCAGCGACATCACTCATCAGTTTGCTTTGCTGAACGAGCACGCCCGAGATGCAAAGACCGGCCTGCTTTACCACGGCTGGGATGAGTCGAAGCAGGAACGCTGGGCCGACCCGCAGACTGGCCTCTCGTCTCAGTTCTGGGCGCGGGCCATGGGATGGCAGATGATGGCGCTGGTTGACACGCTTGCTTATTATCCGCAAGACGATCCCGGCCGTCAGCAGTTGATTGCTCAGCTTGTGCAGGAGGCAGCCGCGATAACTCAGTATCAGGACAGCGCGACCGGCCTCTGGTATCAGGTGCTCGACAAAGCTGGAGAAAAAGGGAATTATCTCGAATCTTCCGCCTCCTGTATGTTCGTTTATGTTCTGGCCCGGGGAGTGCGCGAAGGCTATCTTCCGCCAAGCTATCTTATGAATGCAGAGCGCGGCTATCAAGGCATTTTGCAACACTTCATTCAAGGCGGCCCTGGCGATGACGTTACGTTCAGCGGGACGGTGAAAAGTGCCGGCCTGGGCGGTACACCATACCGCGACGGTAGTTACGCATATTATGTCGGTGAGAAGACGGCTACGAATGATCCCAAAGGCATGGGCGCATTCTTGTTGGCCAGCGCCGAAATCGAAAACATCGCCAATGCAAAGCTAGGGCGCGGACAAACAGTTCTTTTGGATAGCTGGTTCAGCAGCCAGAAACGCTCCGACGCATTCGGCCAGCAAAACTACTACCACTACAAATGGGACGACCAAAGCAATAGCGGCTACTCTTTTCTCGGTCACATCTTTCGCAACTTCGGCGCAAAGACAACAACTCTCTATGCCGCGCCAACGCTCGCAAATCTTGATCAGGCTCAGCTCTACATTATTGTCTCGCCGGATATTCCAATTAAGAATCCAAAGCCGAACGTTGTGCAACAGAAGGATGCTGAGCAGATTGCTCAATGGGTCAAGGATGGTGGCGTGCTGATGCTCTTTGCCAACGATCCCGCGAACACGGATCTCGACCACTTCAATCTCATCGCCAACATCTTCGGCATTCACTTCAATCCTGTTTTGCGTAAGCACGTCTTCGGTGATTCCTATGAGACAGGGAAGTTGACGATTCCCGGCAACGGCCTCATCTTTCACGATTCACATAACGCGTTTATGAAAGATGTCTGCAACATTTCGATCACTTCGCCGGCTGTCTCCATCTTTCAGGATGACGAAGGAATTCTGATGGCCACGGCTAAATACGGCAAAGGTACTGTCTTTGCCACCGTCGATCCCTGGCTCTACAACGAATACACTGACGGTCGCAAACTTCCCGTCACGTACGATAACTTCGCCGCGGGCAGGGAACTGGTTCGCTGGGTTCTCAGTCAAATTCCACGCAGTTCATCAAATGCAAAGCCCATTTCGCCGGGCAATTGAATCGGAGACTTATGCCTTCACTGACTCGCTTTTCGCTTTTAGCATCGTCGTTTTTGTGCTTTGCCTTGACGCTCACAGCCCAAGATACACGTACTGTCATTGAACCTGAGATTCCTGCAGCCTGCGTCACGCTGGACGCTTCGATTGCCGCACCGCATGGCATCATTGCCGAGCAGGATGAACAATCTCTTGACACAGTGCGAATTCAGAATGCGATAGATCACTGCGCTCCCGGCAAGGCTGTTGTTCTGCGTGCGCAGGGCGCAAAGAATGTCTTCCTGACCGGTCCCATCACCCTAAGCACCGGCGTGACTTTGGTGGTGAACGCAAACACCGCGTTGGTTGCTTCGCGCGATCCTCGCATTTACGATATCGCTCCCGGCAGTTGCGGCATTCTCAGCGAACGGGGCCACGGCTGCAAGCCTCTTATCCGCGGTGATGGCGCTCACGACAGCGGCATCATGGGTGAGGGATCCATCGATGGCCGAGGCGGCGCAAAGTTACTAGGTCAAAATGTAAGTTGGTGGGATCTCGCGCATCAGGCCAAGATCACCGACCAAAATCAGAGCGTTCCGGTGCTGATTAGTCTGCGTCACGCGGATAACTTTACCATGTACAAAATTACGCTGCGCAACTCTCCCAACTTCCATGTCGGAGTTAATGAGACGGATGGTTTTACAGCATGGGGCGTGAAGATCATGACGCCCAAAACTGCGCGCAACACCGATGGAATCGATCCCGGCTCTTCGCGCAACGTAACCATCGCTCATTGCTTCATCCATACCGGCGACGACGATGTCGCGGTCAAGTCCAGCAAGGCAGGTCCTTCTTCAAATATATCGATCCTGCATAACCATTTCTATACGGGCCATGGAATGTCCATCGGCAGCGGTACCAGTGGCGGTGTCGATCATATGCTGGTGGAAGACCTTACAATCGATGGCGCTGACAATGGCATCCGCATCAAATCCGACCGCAGTCGCGGCGGTCTTGTGCATGATCTTCTCTACCGCGACGTCTGCATCCGCGATACGAAAAATCCACTCGTCTTCACGCCGCTCTACACCACTTTCTCGGGCGATCAGCTTCCTATCTATCGTGACATAACTTTGGAAAATGTACATATTCTTTCGCCAGGTAGTTATACCTTTCTCGGCTTGGATGCGCAGCACAAACTCGCCCTCAAACTCGACAATGTTTTCGCCGACGATCAGGCGCATTCTTCCATGTTAGTCAAGGATGCGGAGATTGTCATCGGCGGCAAGCGCGGCAATCTGGAGCCATCTGGAGAGGATGCCGCCGTACGACAAACGCATGATTCAATTCCCGGCGCGCCATTGGCCTGCGATGCGCGCATGGTTCCATTTCCGGTTATCGATACAGCCCCAGAGATGGCCGGTGTAATTTTGCCGGAAGACATGAGTCTCTATGTTGCCGCCGACGGCACTGGCGATTTCTACTCCGTCCAGCGCGCTCTCGATGCCGCTCCTGCTACGGGAGCGTTGGTGCTGGTCGCTCCCGGAACTTATCGCGAAGTCCTGACTATTGATAAGTCGAATATTCAATTGCGCAGCGCCAATCCCGACGCCGGAAAAACGGTCGTCGTCAATGATCGCAACGCAGGAGAGAATGGAGGAACGCTGCACTCTGCCACCGTAAACGTGACGGCGGACAATTTCTTTGCCGAAAACATCACCTTCGAAAACGACTTCAACCGCACTCATCCGCAGCTTCCCGCAGGCTCGCAGGCTCTCGCCTTGCGCGTCATTGGCGACCGTGCGATTTTTCACAATGTGCGATTGCTCGGCAATCAGGATACCGTTTATGCTGGCAGCCGTAACTGCGCTCCCGACGGAGCAAACTGCATTGCAACTCGCCAGTACTTTTCTGACTGCTACATTGCGGGTAACGTCGATTTTATCTTTGGCGATTCGAAGGCTGTCTTCGATCGCTGCGAGATTCATAGTACCGCGCATGATGGCGGATTCATTACTGCTCAAGCCAAGCACTACGCCAGTGAAGATTCCGGTTTTGTCTTCAATCACTGCACACTCGTCGCCGATCCCGGATTGATCGGTAAGGTCTATCTTGGACGGCCCTGGCGCCCCTATGCTTCCGTCGTCTATCTCAATACAGAGATGGGAAGCCACATTGATCCGACAGGTTGGCGAGAATGGCATCCTGGCGAGACCCACTCTCTTGATACAGCCTTCTACGCCGAATACAACTCCACCGGCCCCGGCGCCTTTCATGACCAGCGCGATCCGCATACTCATTTCCTCACCGCTGAGCAGGCCAAACAGTACGACCCAGCTGTTTTTTTACGCGGTACGGACGATTGGAATCCGCTCCAACCCTCAAAAGGCGTAAAATAGTTCTGTACAGAAAAAATGTGTAGACTGAACCGAGGCTCCGGGAGGAAGAATGAAGACGGTTTTGATGGCCGATCCTGTGCGCTATCCGCGCATGACGACGAGTGAACTTCGCGAAAGCTTCTTGCTCCATGCGCTCTATGAGCCGGGTAAGCTGAATGTGAATTATGTGGATCTCGACCGGGCTGTGATTGGCATGGCAGCTCCGGTAGAGACTCCAATTGCGCTGCCCACGTTTCCAGAGTTGCGCGCATCGTACTTTACCGAGCGCCGCGAAGTTGGCGTCCTCAATATCGGCGGCAGCGGCGTCGTTTGCGTACAAGGCGAGAGCTACGAGCTCAACAATCTCGATGTACTTTACATCGGCCGTGGCAATGCCGAAGTAAGCTTTGAGTCAAAAGATAGCTCCGCGCCAGCGATCTATTATCTACTGAGCTATCCATCTCATGCCGTCTGGCCGGTTGCTCTGGTGCGCAAGGAAGATGCCAATCCAACCGAACTCGGAAGCGCCGAGACCGTCAATCGCCGGACCATCTGCAAGTATATTCATCTCGGCGGCGCAAGAAGCTCCCAGTTAGTGATGGGAGTTACTCATCTGCAGCCGGGAAGCGCATGGAATACCATGCCTCCGCACACGCACAACCGCCGCTCCGAGGTCTATATGTACTTCAACGTAGCCGAGGATGCACGCGTGATTCACCTGATGGGCCCGCCGGATGAAACCCGTCACATCGTCATGGAAAACCGGGACGTGGTTGTATCTCCAGGGTGGTCAATCCATGCTGGTGTAGGTACGCGCGCTTATAGCTTCTGCTGGGGAATGGGCGGCGAAAATCAGGATTATGCCGACATGGATCCAGCACCGGTCGAAAAATTGCGTTGAGGGAAGGGAAGTGAGCGATGAAGATAGCAATAGCATTGGTTGCGGCTCTGGCGGCAACGCTTCCGGCGGCTACTCTAACTGGCGACAAGGCGCTAGTGATCGGCGCGCATGATATACATGCGCAACTTACTCAGTTGACTCCGCAGGCCGTGGCTAAAGGCAGCAGCGGATCGACGGTAGCGAGTTATGGCAATCTGGCATTGAACCTTTCCGTGCGCACCACCAGCGGCGGCGGAGAGGTCCATCAGCACTTTGACGACCTGATGATCGTCCAGCAGGGAAGCGCCACGCTGGTAACTGGCGGTGCCCTCGTCGATCCCAAAACAAGCCCCAATGGAGAGATCAAGGGCACAAGTGTGCAGAATGGAACTTCGCAGACTATCACGGTAGGCGATGTGGTTATCGTTCCCGCCGGTGTGCCACATCAATTGCTGATTCCCGCCGGCACAACTTACAGCGCAATGGTTGCAAAAATCAAGGAGCCATAACTGCCGCAGTTCGGTAAGAGAAAGGCCAGACTCTCTCGATGAGAGTCTGGCCTTTCCCATTTCTTGCCGCGTTCTCTGAATTACACAGTATAAGTCGAAGAGGCGGTGCGGCCACCGCGGCCCGTCCAGTTAGTATGAAAGAACTCGCCGCGCGGCTTGTCAGTCCGTTCATAAGTATGCGCGCCAAAGTAATCGCGTTGCGCTTGCAGCAGATTCGCGGGCAGACGGCCGGTGCGATAGCCATCGAAGAACGCCAGCGCTGTTGAAAACGCCGGTGTCGGTACGCCCAGTTCAACGGCATGAACCGCCGCCTTGCGCCACGACGCCTGATATTGATTCAGCGCGCCGGAGAAGAAGCTGTCCATGAGCAGATTGTCGAGCTTCGGATTCTTGTCGAAGGCCTCTTTGATCTTGCTCAGGAAGCGGCTGCGAATGATGCATCCGCCGCGCCACATCAGCGCGATGCCGCCCATATTCAGATTCCAGCCATGCTCCTTGGCCGCGGCCCTCAGAAGCATATAACCCTGCGCGTACGAAATCATCTTCGAGCAATAAAGCGCGCGGCGCACATCTTCGATGAATGTGGCGCGGTCGCCAACCGCGTGTTTGGTTGCAGGTCCCTGCAAAATCTTTGACGCGACAACGCGCTCATCCTTCAATGCGGACAGGCAGCGCGCAAAGACAGACTCCCCAATCAGAGTCACAGGCTGGCCGAGATCGAGTGAACTGATGACCGTCCACTTACCTGTGCCCTTCTGTCCCGCAGTGTCGAGAATTTTGTCGACAATCGGCTTGCCGTCTTCGTCTTTCTTTCCAAAGATATCCCTGGAAATCTCAATCAGATAACTGTCCAGCTCGCCTTTATTCCACTCCGTGAAGACCTCGTGCAACTCATCGGCGCTCAGTCCCAGTCCGCGTTGCAGCAGGTCGTAGGCTTCGCAGATCAACTGCATATCGCCGTACTCGATGCCGTTGTGCACCATCTTCACATAGTGGCCTGCTCCGTTCTCGCCCACCCAATCGCAGCAGGGCGTTCCATCTTCCACCTTCGCTGAGATCGCCTGGAAGATCGCCTTCACGTGCGGCCACGCCGCAGGATTGCCGCCCGGCATGATCGATGGACCGCGCCGCGCGCCCTCTTCGCCACCGGAGACACCGGTGCCGATAAACAGGATGCCTTTGGCTGCAAGCTCCTGGGTGCGGCGATTGGAATCGGTAAAGAGCGAGTTGCCGCCGTCGATCACAATATCGCCCGCCTCAAGATACGGCAGCAGATGGCCGATCATCTGGTCCACGGTATCGCCCGCCTTGACCATCAGCATCACGCGCCGTGGCCGCTTCAACAGGCCGGCTAGCTCTTCCATTGAGTGTGCGCCTACTACCTGGGTGCCCTTGGCTTCGTTGGCTACAAAGTCGTCCACTTTGGAGACTGTGCGGTTGAAGACGGCAACCTTGAAGCCGTGGTCGTTCATGTTGAGAACAAGATTCTGTCCCATGACTGCGAGGCCAATCAGGCCGATATCGCACGATGCGTTTGGCATTTCATCTCCGTAATTTTCTGGCGTGATCCCTGCAAACAGTAGACCCTCTGTGATTGTATTTCAGTGGTCAGACCTTTGAAAAGCCACAGTTTCTTTCTTGTTGACAACATTCTTAGTCGAAATTCTTTATATATCAGATTCAAAGCAGGTTAAATCCATTTCACAAATCGCGATCAGCTCCCTTCCATCGGCTAGGATCACGGAAGCGATGAGGCAATCAGCTGGATTGCGCTCTGGACCCCCGCCAGGGATCGTTCTACTATAGACGCTGCAAGCAGATTCAAGCACCAAATGTTGACCCACTTAAAGGACACTCCATCATGCTTTCGGCGTCCCTGATTGTCAATCTGCAAGACCAGGAGACCAGCTCCGGCCACCAGAAGGCGGCCGAGAATGCGGTAACAGGGCTGGAGGCCGGCTCAGAGTGGCTTGCGGCAGTTGGCCGGCAGCACCGGGCCAACTTCGAACTTTGGCATATTGAAGACGAGGCGCGTGCTCCGGGCGCAAGCGATGCTGATTTGGCTGACGTGAAGCGGCGCGTGGACCGCACCAACCAGCGCCGTAACGATCTGGCCGAAGAGTTGGACCGGGTCTTGTTGGCATGGCTGGAGCTTAAGGGGCTGCCCAACCCGGCAGCGGTGTTGCATTCGGAGACGCCGGGGCTGATGATCGACCGGCTCTCGATTCTCTCGTTGAAGATCTACCACACCCGTGAAGAGGCCGAGCGCGCCGGAGCTCCTGATGGTCATGCCCAGCGGAATCTGGAACGGCTGGCGATCCTTGTAGAGCAGCGGTCAGATCTGGCCGGCTGCCTGGACGCGTTGTGGGAAGAGATCCTGGACGGCAGGCGGCGCTTCAAGCTCTATCGGCAACTGAAGATGTATAACGATCCATCGCTCAATCCGGCGATCTATCGCAATTCCTCCGTGCCGAATAGGCTGGAGAGATGACCCGGTGAACTGACATCTTGACGTGAGGCAAAGTTGTGCGTATAAAGAGTGCCTGAGCAGCGTAACTGCCGGAAACGGTTTTGTGCCGGTCTCGAACCTGCATAACCGCCTCTCCAGGGGTCCGGCTCACTGCAAACTCATGAGGCAAGAGGCCCGATCCTTGGCGCAAGACCGCAAAAAGCAATCCCCCCCCCCTCCAGCCAAACCCGGCGGCCACGCAAGCACGGCGACGGGGCCGGCCTTTCAGCACTATCAGGCAGCCGTGCAACTGCTCCAGCAGGGAAAGTACGATAAGGCATTGCCCGCATTTGAGAAGCTGCTCCCCGCCGCCCCCGTCGAGTTGCAGGAGCGCTGCAAAATGTACATCAGCACCTGCCAGCGGCAACTGGATAAGAGCAACCTGACCTTCCAGACGCCTGAAGAGCACTACGATTACGCCGTCTCGCAGTTGAACATTGGCTACTACGAGGAGGCGCGGGAGCAGTTTAACCTCATCCTGGCCGAGTATCCCACCGCCGACTATGCCTGCTACGGTCTCGCGCTTTTGGATGCAATGACCGGGCGTACCCAGGATTGCCTCAAGAACCTCGCTCAGGCCATTGAGTTGAATCCCAAGAACCGTCTCCAGGCCCGTGTCGACAATGACTTTCAGAGCATGGTGGACGATCCCCGCTTTACCGAGTTGTTATATCCTGAGGTGCCATAAGCTCTCCAGTGAAGTCGACAGACACCTCGGCATCGGGCAGGGAACTGCTTTCGCAAACGGTTGTGGGCAATGTGCCCGCGCACCCGCTGCGCGTCGTGGCGATCGGCGGGGGCACGGGACTCTCGACGCTGCTGCGTGGCTTGCGCCGTCATGTGGCGGTTTCCAGCCTTGCTGATGCCAATGATGGCCAGGTGGCCGATCTGGCCGCGGTGGTCACGGTCACCGACGACGGCGGCTCATCGGGCCGCTTGCGCAAAGGCTTCAATATGCTTCCCCCCGGCGATCTGCGCAACTGCATGGTCGCGCTCAGCGAGGAGGAAGAACTGCTGACCCGGCTCTTTGCCCATCGCTTTCGTGACGGTGACAGCCTCAAAGGCCACAACTTCGGCAATCTTTTTGTGGCCGCGCTCACCGAGATTACCGGCGATTTTGGCCAAGCCATTCAACTGGCGTCGAAGATTCTCGCCACGCGTGGGCGCATCTACCCGGTCACCACTGCTAACGCCACCCTGGTGGCGCGCATGGACGACGGATCGCTGGTGCGCGGCGAGACCAGCATCACGGCCAGCCGCAAACGCATCGCAGAACTCATGCTCGACCCGCCAGACGCGGCTCCGCTGCCGGAGACGCTGGAGGCCATCGAGCGCGCCGACCTGATCACCGTCGGGCCGGGATCGCTCTACACCTCGTTGATTACCAATCTTCTCGTGCAAGGGATGCCGGCTGCGCTGGCCCGCGCGCATGGTGTGCGGGTTTTTATCTGCAACCTGATGACTCAGGCCAACGAGAGCCTCGGTCTGACCGCTTCCCAGCACATCGAACGGATTTATGAACATACGCGCGCGCCGGTCTTCGACTATGCTCTCGTCAATACGGCGGCCTACTCGGCGCAGACCCTGGCGCGTTATGCGGCGGAGGACGCTTCGCCGATTGTGGCCGACATCGAGCGCATTGAAGCGTTGGGGGTGCGCGTGCTGGCTGGCAACTACGCCAGTGAAGAAAGTGTCGTTCGCCACGCTTCGGATCGGGTTACGGCCACTCTGCTGGAGATAGGCAGCGCGGCATTCGCCAGCCGGGTGTAGGTTTTTCTTTCCCGCTGCCGCTTCGCTGCGATAGAGTGTAACTTCGCGCATTTTGATGTAGGCGCGATCGATTGGGAGGCTCAATGCGCAAGACTCGTCTTTGGATCGTACTGGGATGTTGCCTTATCGCTGCTGTGGTAGTTGCTTGGGCGCAGTCCGCTAGAAAGCCAGGGTTGTGGGAGATCACAATGAACATGAGCTGGCAACAGACTCCATTGCCGCCCGGCGTCACCATGCCTGCCGGCATCAAGTCGCCGTTTGCCGATACAACGATCACCAAGCAGGTTTGCATGACGCAGGAGATGATCGACAAGTTCGGCGGTGCAGTGCCACCGGCGAATGCCGGCTGCAAGTTGAACAACGTTGTGATGAACCCTCACTCCATGTCGGCTGATCTGGTATGCACGGGAAGGATGAACGGCAAGGGAACCCTGGAGGCCTCCTGGACGGAAGGCGCTTCAGGTAAAGGCAAGATGCACTTTGTCGGAGCCATGCAGGCCGGACCCAACCCCCTGCCAGTCGAATACACAGTTGCATTCAGCTCCATCTTCAAAGGCGCCGACTGCGGCAGCATGATGCCGATGACGATGCCGGCTAACTGAAAGCTAGTATCCTGAACGCCTGAATTTGTAGTAGTCGGATTGTAGCGCGGGCGTCCTCGCTCGCGCTTGTCCTGGAATCACTACCAATTCGCTTGCGGAAAGTCGTTCAACTTGGTCTTCGCTTCCCCCGCCCCTCCCATATTACTTACAACAAAATCCAGACAGGACAACGTTGGGGGAGTTCTTCATAGCTTCCTCAGGGTTCGGTATAGTTCCCCGAGTTACTTACCGACTGAATGCTTCCGCTGGGCGGTGTTGTGAGGTTAGGATCGCCTTGAGAATATTCCGCCGTCCAGTCGACAGTCGTGCCGGAAGTCGCGGGAGCCAGGAATCCCGTCAGACTGGATAGGTCGGGAATGCTCATTGCCGTCGATCCATTTTGATAGTTCGCGGTGGCAGTCACCGTAATGGAGTCGAGATCTGCGGGTATCCCAAAAGCCCAAATACCCTCACCCCAATAGATAGCTGCTTGCTGTGAAATATTCGACATACCGGAGAATCCCGAGTACGTAAAGTTGAATCTGGGCAAGGCGGCCGCGGCTGGACCGGCATAAGAAAATGGCGCGGGAAAGGTAAACGACTGCGGGCCGGCGCTTGACGAATACTTATCGACCGAAACGCTTCCGTTGCCCGCCGCGTTGTCGGCCTCCACTTTGAACTCGTAGTAGTCGCCGCTTTGATATGTGCCTGACGGCATAACCATGTATTGCGTCGCCGCAGGCATGGTGCCGAGTGCGAGTGGAACCCAAGTTCCATCTGCTGTGATGTAATTGACTTCACCGCCGCTAGGAGAATACCCATTGGGAACGTTATTGTAGGTGATCGTCTGCGGCACTGTTTCATCGGTAGTCGCAAAGACCACCGGTGTACCTCCGTTGAGAGCGCCGGGAATCGTCTGGCCGCGCAGAATCTTTGCTGCAATGGCTTCGTATATCCCTCCTGTGCCGGTCACGTAGATGGGAACATCCCATGTTCCGGCAGCCAGTTGCGCACTTGGACCGAAGGTGTTACAAGCCGCGCAGCCATCCTGCCCGATAAATATACCCTCGGCTCCAGGAATCGCGGTGGCATCCACTTGGACTGTTGCCACGCCTCCCTGGACGGCGCGAGGGTTGCATATCCCGGAAAACGACGTGCCATCCAAGGTGCTCGCCTGATTGATGTACTCTTGATTGATAAACGGGCCCGCTGTAGGCGAAGGGCAGAGATAGGCGACAGAAAAATTGCTCTCGCCGCTGGGAACAGAGATGGTCAACTTACCCGAGGTGAGCGTCGCCTGGGTGTACGCGCCTGAGCCGATCTGTGTGGCAATGGCCGTTGGCGCTGGACCGGTGATGGTGTAAGTCACAGTGGTCGAGCCGCCGCCGCCACAGGACCCGCAATTGACGCTTGACCCGCAACCTGCGAGGCCAGCCAATAGAAAAACGCAGAACGACAACCGGAGGATGGATGTAGACATTCAGCTTACCTTTCTCAGGGTTAGACGGAACGGAGTTCCAATTGTATACGGATCGTAATTAGGCACGGTTGAGTTTTCAGGCTTCCACGGTCCGCTTCAACTGTCCGCAGGCGGCGTAGATGTCGCGCCCGCGAGGCCTGCGCACGTACGCCGGAATCCCTGCCTCCACTAGAATCTTGCGAAATCTCTCGACTACTTCCGGCTGCGTCGTAGTGTACTCAATCCCCGGTCCGGGATTCCAGGCAATCAGATTGACCTTCACGGGCAATCCCGCGCGCCGCAAGAGCCGTGCGACCTCTGCCGCGTTTTCCTGCCGATCCGTAATCCCGTCCAGCAGAACATATTCAAAGGTGATGCGCTCGCGGCTTCGCAATGGAATCCTGCGCACCGCGTCGATCACTTCGCTAATCGGCCACTTGCGGTTGATCGGCATGATCTGGCTGCGAATCGCGTCGTTGGGGGCGTTCAGGCTGATCGCCAGCTTGGGGCGCAACTCCGGCGGCTCGTGGGCAAAGCGCTCAATTCCTGGCACGATGCCGGAGGTCGAGACCGTCATCCGTTGCGGGCTTATGCCCACTTCCTCGACCAGCAGCCGCACCGCAGCCATGAAGTTTTCGTAATTCAGAAACGGCTCGCCCATCCCCATGAAGACCAGATTCACGCGGTCGCGGCCCACCTCGACCTGGTGTCGCTCGAAGACGGCCAGAACCTGTCCGGCAATCTCGCCGGGCGTCAAGTTGCGCTGTAGGCCGAGCTTGGCCGTCAGGCAGAACTGGCAATTCACTGCGCAGCCCACCTGGCTGGAGACGCAGATGGTTGCCCGTTGCCTGCGACTTACCTCGTTTTCTCTCTCGCCGCTGTCGCCCTCTTCGCCGCCGTCTCCCTCCGGCATCCAAACGGTCTCAACGGTCAAAGCATCCTCGCTCTGCCCCTGAATCAGATAGCGTTCCGTGCCGTCCTCGGATTGAAAAACCTGTGTGATCGCGGGGCGTCCCACCTGCCAGCCCTCAGAAACCAGCCGTTGGCGGAGCGGCAAAGGTAAAGTCGTAATTTCACCTAGTGCTGTAATCCGTTGACGATACATGGCTTCTGCCAACTGGCTTCCTCGCCACGCCGCTTCTCCCGACTCCACCATGCACGCCGAGAGCGCCGCTACGTCCAATCCAAAGAGTATCCGAGCCTGTGTGGCGGCCCGGCTTCCGTCGGAAGGTCCGGAGCCGTCTAAGCGAACGAGATGGTTTAACTCTTCGTGCATGGCTTGGCTCAGGATAGAGCATTCGCCGCTCTGGCGCAGCACGCCGCGGAGCGCTTTGGCCTACAATCGAAGAACTGACGATGAATACCGAGCGCAATCTTCGCCGCACCGTACTGCCGAACGGGCTGATCGTATTGACCGAGCGCATGGAATCGATGCGTTCCGTGGCGATGGGCGTGTGGATCAAATCCGGCTCACGCTGCGAGCCAGCCGAAGCCAACGGCATCTCGCACTTCGTCGAACATATGCTCTTCAAGGGCACCCGCTCGCGCTCGGCACAGCACATCGCCCGTGAGATGGACTCGATTGGCGGCAACCTCGACGCCTTCACCGGCAAAGAGACCATCTGCTTCAACGTGAAATCGCTGGCCGAGCACGTCCCCATTGCTTTGGATGTCCTGGCCGACCTCGTCCTCAATCCCGTCTTTGCCGCCCCGGACATTGAGCGCGAACGAGGCGTGATTCTTGAAGAGATCAAGATCGATGAGGACAACCCCGATGTACTGGTCCACGAGCTTTTCACGCAGGCATTCTGGAAGGATCATCCACTGGGATGGCCGATTCTCGGCACCACGGCAACGGTGGCGAAGCTCGACCGGGAGAGTTTGTTGAGCTATCATGGCGACCGTTTTCATGGCGGCAACATGATCGTAGCCGCAGCCGGCAATCTCGACCATGACCACTTTGCCGAGGCTATCGCGCAGAAGTTTTCCACGCTCGCCGGCGGCGCCACGCTGCATGAGTTGCCTGCACCCGATGCAGCCGCGCGCATCGTGATGCGCAACAAGAAATCCCTCGAACAGGTTCAGATCTGCCTCGGCGTTCCCGCTCCGCCCATCACTGACGAGAATCGCTACGCTACGCTGATTCTGAATACCGTGCTGGGCGGCGGCATGAGCTCACGCCTCTTTCAGACCATCCGTGAGGAGCGCGGCATTGCCTACTCCATCTACTCCGACCTCAGCCCCTACCGCGATACCGGAACCCTCTGCGTCTATGCTGGGACTTCGGCTGGCAAGGCACTGGAGGTGGTCGATCTGATCTTGGCCGAGTTCCTGAAACTGAAGCAGGAACCGCTCACCGTGGAGGAGTTGACCCGCGCCAAGGATCAGGTGAGGGGCAATATCCTCATGGGCCTGGAAAGCTCCAATGCGCGCATGGCCAACCTGGCCCGTCAGGAGATGTACTTCCGTGAGTTCATCACCGTCGATGAGATCATCGCCCGCATCAACGACGTGACCGCGGCCCTGGTGCAGACTATGGCTCAGCGGCTTTTTGATCGGGAACGCATCGCCCTGACGCTGCTGGGCCGGCTGGATGGTGTGAAGCTAAAGCGCGACCGCCTCGTGTGTTGAGAGCAGTTCTCTGTTGTCAGTTTTCAGCTGTTAGCCTTCAGTTCTCAAACAATTTTCGATAGACTTTGCTGAAAGTCGAGTGATCTATTGAATTGTGTAGCCTGCTTGCAATACCGGGACAGAACTGACAACTGAAAACTGACCTCTGACAACTGAACGAGCGTCCTATAGTCTTTTCCAATCGAAGAATGAGCCTGAAGGCGGCGAAGGGTTAGCGAAGCGGGAATCTCCTTTCTTTTTTGCGATTCAAGTTATGTTAGCGCGCGTGTCGGATGGGTTGCCGATCGAGCGCGC
>JBAVDS010000014.1:0-36646 GCA_049587335.1 Occallatibacter sp.
ACCACCGGCCACCGCGCCCGCAGCGGAGGCAGCGCCGCCCGCAGCTACGCCGGATACACCAGCCGCTCCCGCCGCCGCGCCACCCGCAACCGCGCCGCCCACGGAAGGTGTCTCCAATCCACCGCAACCGTAGACTCACACTGAATCGCAAGGCCGGTAAGTGTTCCGGCCATGTGTTCCGAACCTGGCAAATTGAAAAGTTTTTCCATTTTCCCAGACTGGATGTACCATTCGCTATGAAAAAATTCGTTACGTTTTTGTTTTCGATATTTTTTGTCATAGGAGCAGTTGCCGCCAAAGCGCAAGTGTTTCCCACGGCAAGCGACCGCCGGGTTTCGCTCACCGCCGGAGGGATGGCCTCCGCCTTCCAGCCCGACTTCGTCGATAACCTGAATAGTTGGGGCTGCGCAGGTGGAGGCACATCATGTCCTACCGGCCCTTACTATCCGCTCGCGGGAGCCAGCAAATATAAGCTCTTTGGCGTCGGCGCCTATGTGGACGTGAAGTTGTCCCGCTGGGTACAGCTTGAGGGCGAAGCCCGCTGGTTGCGATATAACCAGTACAACCATGTCTACCAGGACAACTACCTGATCGGTCCGCGGCTGCCTGTCTATCGCTTCTGGAAGGCGACTGTCTACGGCAAGGCGCTGGGCGGCATGGCCAAAATGAACTTCGATCCAGGTGGTGACAATGGTACCTTCACCGACGTTGCACTTGGTGGCGGCGCGGATGTGAGGCTCTCCAAGCGGCTCAGTATCCGCCTCGCCGATTTTGAATATCAGTATTGGCCTACGTGGAGCAACTCCAAATTATCGCCTTACGGAGTCAGTGTTGGCGTCGGATACAGAATCTTCTGAGGTTATCAGCGATCTTCAGCTTTTTGACCAGCGTGCTTGGAAGAATATTTCCAGAGAATTCTCCTGATTGAGATCGAGAATTCCTCCCGATGCAGGAGAGCAGTCGCCGGTCGAGCAGCAAGCGCTCAATCCATCTCCGCTGCTGAAATCTTTCTCAGTTCGTTGACTACGCGCTCCAGTTCATCTGCGATGCGGCCCACGCACGCTGGTTTGAATACCTTCAGGAGTTCATCGAAGTACCAGAGCTGTTCCCGCCGTTCGCGTTTGAATCGCTGCCAAATCCGCGCTCCGATCTCCCGGTAGTCTTCGAGAATCGCTCTTGCGTTGTAGAGCTTGTCGGCTGCGGAAATCAACTGAACATCCGCCGATTCTTCGCGGAGCCTGTGGAGATAAGTCTCTTTACGCGCTAGCCACAACTGCTTTTCGTCTGGCTTCTCGGCAAGGCTGTCGGAGAGTCCCTCAACCATGCGCGCCACATTCGCGCCGAAGTTGTATTCAATGTCCTTGAGCCTCCTCGTGCCCCCATGATCCTCGGCTGCATCATGCAGAATTGCGGCGATCACCATCTCTTCCGTCACAGGCACTCGTGCGTGACCGGCCTCGCCCATCACCAGCGCTGTAACTCCCAGCAGATGCGCCATGTAGGGAATCTCGGTTCCCTTGCGCCTTTCAATATGGAGAATCCGCGCGTAGTCGACTGCGCGCGTAAAGTTCGCGCTGAGGCAGAGCGCATCCTTCTCAACATTGATCGCTTCTCGATTCTCAGCTTTCATTGGCTCGGCTCTCGGCTCCTTTCGATCATTTGCATTCGGGGGAGTACGGATTTACCGCACCTTCTTCTTTACCGTTTTAGCCGTCTTCGGCTGAGACTCCGGCAGATGGCTCACTGGAATCGGCCCCAGGTCGCTTCCAATGCGCTTGGCGCGCGTATCGTCCATCTCATAGGTGATCGTTCGCGGTGTAGCGGGGCGCGTGATGCCGGTTGCCGCATCAACGGTCATATTGGGACCGTTGGCGATCTGAAAGCTGAAGACCGGAGCTTTGCCGTCGCTAGCTGGTGTGACCCGAACCGGCAGGTAGCCCTGAATCGGATGAAGCCGGAAGGCCGTTTCGTAGTGATGATGCCGCACACTCCAGGTGAAAACGCGCACCTGATCGAAATCGAAGGGTAAGCCCGATTGCGGCGGCGCAAGAACGGTGATGTACTGCGGAACCTCATGGTCCGGCGTTGCCGCTTCCGGGTCCGCAATCCGGTTCAGCACGTAAGCTCCCACATAGCGCTGGCCTTCGGCATACGCGCCGATCTCGTCCGGAACATCCACGTCCATGCGGCTGGCCAGCATCCATCCCGTCCGGCCCTGGCCATCCCTCACCAGCCACCAATCCTCGAGAACTGGCGGTTCCGGAACGGGCAGGCCGGGAATGTGTGTTGATGAAGGTGGCAGCGGCTTCACGACAGGCTTGTTCGCCGGAGTGGAGTTCTTGGGGCTAGCCACCGGAGGCTTGGCTGCCGCTTCGGCGCCTCCTGCAACCCTGGCCACCGATGCGCGAGCGATCAGTTGAACCTTTGCATTGGCTCCCAAAAGATAAAACCGCTCCGTCTCCCGGCCGGGCTTCAGGTGCAGATAGATGTCGTCGCGCAGAACACCGGTCGCCACCACCGGATCTTGACGATGCACTTCTCCTAATTGATCAAAGGTGTGGAAGACCTTCTCGTCGATGACCGCCCGCTCTTCAATCCAGCCGATCTCGTTCTTTGCTGTCTTCACCTTGAGAAAGCGGCGGCCATGCTCCAGCACTTCCAGTGGCTGCCCGTTCACCACCTCCGCCACGCGGTTGCTGACGGCGGCCACGCGGTCATGCAGATACATCTGTCGCGCCCAGACATAAACCGTCTCGTGGCGCTCCTCGTGAAAGCGGTTGCAGCCAGAAGTGAAGGCGAGAAGGCAGAGGATGAGGGAAGTAACCCACCTTCGACGCGAAACCAAGAATGCGCCGAAGGTGGGGCACACAGCGGAAGAGTTCTGGCACCGCGCGAAGGCGTCGAATCGAATGGATGGTAGCGTAAACACAGCCTCTGGCAGACCTTTTGAGAATAGCAGATCGGCAAACTCTTCGAACCGGCCAACTGTACTGCGAATCCCAGTCAGCCGGTTTTATGGCACCGCAACAATAGTCACTGGCCCGCTGGCTGTCGATCCCGTAGCTGAAGTATTGAGTTGGCCTGGATTGCTGGTGCTGATGCTGAAGGCGTTGAAGTACGGGCTTCCCTGGTTGTTCACCACCAGCAGAAAGTCGCCTGTGCCATCCTCGGTCATGCTGTAGGGTTCCGTGCCAGTGGTTGCCGTGCTGGATTGCAAGGTCAGTGCTGGTGTTGATGCATTCAACTTGAACGAAGTGACGTCTCCAGAAGAGGTTCCTTGCCAATTGGCGACATAGATATAGCCGCTTGAAGCAGCCACGATGGAGAGTGGGCTTGAGCCGCCGCTGGCGTAAGGTACCGTTGGCGATCCAGATGAATAGCTGATCTCGGTCAGTGAAGAGCTGCTGATCTTAAAGACGCGCAAGGCTCCAGAGTCTCCTGTCGAAGAATTGGGGAAGGCATCTGTCTCGCCGATATACAGGAAGCCGTTCGATGGATCGATGGCCACCGATACGGATGCAGCCACGCCCGATTGTCCATAAGGTGAAATCGTAGGTGTATAGGGAGTACTAATTGGGGTTGCGCTGCCCGGAGTAAATGGAAAGACCTCGGTGCCAGATGTCACTCCCAGAGCAACGGCAATGATCGGGTTTGTCGAGCCGCTTGGTGAGATCGCGATTCCGTTGGGCTGAACCCTATCACTGGCCAGTTGAATGTTCGATTGGATCGAACGGCTGGTGTCCTGTGTACCCGAGGTCGTAATTGGATAAGCGAAGAGAATTCCCGATAACGAGGCATCCAGAAGCCATTTGCCCGATGGGTCCACCTTTAGAGCCCCGGATACATTGTCATTAAAGACCACCGAACCTTGCGTCAGCGTGCCGCCGCTGCCGATCTTGTACGGGGTGATGCCGGACGATGTTCCTACCCAAAGATAGCTGCCGCTGGGATCGATGGCCATCGCCGAGGCTCCTGTGAGGGTATATGAACTGCTAGAAATTGCTGTCAGTGAGCTATTGCTGACTGAATATCCGGCAAGCGAACTTTCGGTCAAAATATAGAAATTCCCGCTGTTGCTCGCCGAGGAGCTGCAACTGCCCGTGCCCACGGCAACGCAAACGACGGTGGTTGGGGAGGGAGAAATACTACCCGATGCGCCGGTCACGGTAATGTTGTAAGTTCCGGAGGGGGTACTGGCTCCAATGGTTGCGGTCAAAGTGGAGGCTGCCGCCGATGTTCCAGTGATCGATACAGAAGTCGGCGAAAGGCTGCATGAGGGAAACAGGGAAGTGGAGACGCTCGATGGCCCGGTCACCGCGCAGGTCAGCGTAACCGTGCCGGTAAAGGAACTGCCCGGCGTCACGGTAATCAACGAGGTGAGCTGGCTTGCACTGATGTTGCCGCCGTTACTCAGCGTGAAACTTGTGCTGCAGTCCGTGCATGGCGGCGGTGCCCAGAAATCTCCGCATCCTGTCACGATACCAGCCATCAGTGGCGAAGCCGCCAGCAAGATCCGTCCCAACATTCCAATCTTCATCGCCGCTCCTCAAACGCTATCTTCATGCTAAACCGTCTACGAGAGTACCACGGGGATCCGGCCCAAAAATCATGCGGATGAATGTGCCTTCCCCGCCGGAAGCGCAGGGGTATCGCATAGCGCGTCGGCATGGTCGAAAGCCCTCTAAGGTTGTAGACGCAAGCCAACTCAAATTCGCTTGCCGCTGGCACTCAACCCGCCTACTTGCTCCCCGCCATTCCGCTCCCGGCTGATAAATTCATATATAGGCCATTGCCGGTTTCGGCATGAGCGCGTCCCCGACCGGTCGCGCACTTGAAGGAAAATCACCTATGTTTCGCACCACAGAAGACATTCGCATCCAGTGGACCAAAGTTGTTCTCCCTCCAGTCTTTCTCGAGGAAGAGCGTCCCATCACAGAAGCCGCCTCGGCCACCATCTTCGACGCGCGCGGAGAAGTCGCAGCCATCCTGAACGCCCAGGACTCCCGCCTCCTCGTGCTCGCCGGTCCCTGCTCCATCCACGATACCCAGGCAGCGCTCGACTATGCCGCCCTGCTCAAAGAGGCGATCGCGGAGTTCAATGCGGATTTGCGCATCGTCATGCGCGTTTACTTCGAAAAGCCCCGCACCACCATTGGCTGGAAGGGGCTTATCAACGATCCATACCTCGATCAGTCCTACAAAATCAACGATGGGCTGCGCCTTGCGCGCCGTCTCCTGCTCGATCTTGCCGAGATGGGCGTGCCCGCAGGTACTGAGTTTCTCGACATGATCTCCGCCCAATACATCGCCGGCCTTGTCAGTTGGGGAGCCATCGGCGCGCGGACTACCGAAAGCCAGCTTCACCGCCAACTGGTCAGCGGCGTCTCTTGCCCGGTAGGATTCAAGAATGGAACCTCAGGCAACGTACAGATCGCCATCGACGCCATTCTCTCCGCTGCGCACTCCCACACCTTCCTCGGCCACACCAAGCTGGGGCAATCGGCAATCTTCGTCACCACCGGGAATCCGGATTGCCACCTCATCCTGCGCGGCGGGAGAGGCACCGTCAACTACACAGCCGAAGACGTCGCCGAGACAGCAGCTTTGATGGAAAAAGCCGGCATTCCTTCACGCCTGATGATCGACTTTTCTCATGCCAACTCCAGCAAGGACTACCGCCGTCAGGCCGCTGTCTGCCACAACGTTGCCGCTCAGATCGCCGCCGGAGACAAGCGCATCATGGGCGTCATGATTGAAAGCAACCTGATCGCCGGCGCGCAGCCGCTGGTCGCCGGCCAGCCCCTCGTCTACGGCCAGAGCATTACCGATCCCTGCATCGATTGGCCGGAGACATATACCCTGCTCAAGGAATTGGCCGCCGCCGTGCGCGCCCGCCGCGGCGCATAGAGCGTAACCACTCTCCTGATTCGCATTGCGCGCAGTCGAAGCCCCGGCAGGTTATCCTTGAAGAGAGAACTTCGATTGATACAGAGGTGTATTCTTCATGCCCACCAAGCGTCCTATCGTTCTGACCATCCTCGACGGATGGGGTTACCGGCCTGAAACCGCGAACAACGCCGTTGCGCTGGCTGTCAAACCTACCTATGACACGCTTTTGCGCGAATATCCCAACACGCTCATTCAGGCCTCGGAGCATTTTGTGGGCCTGCCCGACGGACAGATGGGCAACAGCGAGGTCGGTCACCTGAACATCGGCGCCGGACGCATTGTGCAGATGGACATTACGCGTATCGACCTGATGGTTCTCAACAACACCCTCAAGGACAATCCCAGCATCATCGCCGCCTTTGAGCACGCCCGCCAGCATGGCCGCGCGCTGCACCTGATCGGCCTGGTCTCCGACGGCGGCGTTCACTCGCATGAGGAGCACCTCTATGCGCTCGTTCGCGCCGCCCGCGAGTTCGGCCTTACCCGCGTCTTCATCCACGCATTTCTCGATGGACGCGACACGCCGCCAACCTCCGGCATCGACTATGTCGCCAAGCTCGAACAGAAGCTGCGCGAGATCGGCGTCGGCAAGATCGCCTCAGTCAGCGGGCGCTACTATGCGATGGACCGCGACAAGCGCTGGGAGCGTCAGCGCAAGGCCTTTGACGCGATGGTCGTCGGCAAGGGCGAGTGCTCGACAGCCACCGATGCAGTTACCGCGATACGCGACAGTTACAACTCCAGCGTACAGGATGAGTTCGTCCTTCCCATCACCATCGTCGATGAAAACAACAAGCCCCTGGCCCTGATCCGCGACGAGGACGCGATACTCAACTTCAACTTCCGCGCCGATCGCGCCCGCCAGGTCACTCGCGTCCTCACCCGCGAGAGCGGCCTCAATGCCGAGGGCGGTCGCAACCTTGACGCCTGGGAGTCGCTCGAACAGACGATTCCGCGCAGCGAACTTCCCAAGGGCCTGCACTACACCTGCATGACCCAGTACGACGAAAAGTTCGAGTTGCCGATTGTCAGCCCGCCGCAGTCTATGGAGCACATCCTCGGCAATATGCTTGCCAGCGCCAATCTGCGCAATCTGCGCACTGCCGAGACGGAGAAGTTCGCGCACGTCACCTTCTTCTTCAATGGCGGCGTCGAGAAGCCCTTCGGCGGCGAAGAGCGCATTCTTACGCCTTCGCCCAAAGTTGCCACGTATGATTTGCAGCCGGAGATGAGTTCGGTCAAGGTTGGCGACAGCATCGAGAAAGCAATTCTCGACGCTAGCTTCGACGTCGTGATTTCGAACTTCGCCAATCCCGATATGGTCGGTCACACCGGCGTTCTCCCCGCGGCCATCAAGGCTGTCGAAGCCGTGGACTTGCAACTGACGCGCATCTACAAGGCCGTCCGCGAACGCAACGCCATCTGGATCGTTACTGCCGATCACGGCAACTGCGAGACCATGGTCGATCCCATCACCGGCGAGCCGCACACCGCGCACACCACCAATCCGGTGCCGCTGATCTATGTCGCCGAAGAGGCCAAAAACTTCCGGCTGCGTACCGACGGCTCTCTGCGCGACATTTCGCCAACGATGCTGGCGATGCTCAAGATCGACGAGCCTAAGGAGATGAGCGGACGCGATCTGCGCGTGCCACTGACGAAATGATCCTTTATCCACTCAAACGGAAAAGGCGTAGCTCGATACGGCTTCTCCTTTTCCGTCTTTGCTTGAGCGGATATTATGTTATCGCGTGATGCCGCTGCGGAGCCGGTTCGTCGATTGTAGCCAGATAGCGGTCAACAGCGGCAGCGGCTTTGCGGCCTTCGCTGATCGCCCACACCACCAGCGATTGCCCGCGGCGCATATCGCCGGCGGCGAAGATATTCTCGACTGAGCTTTGGTAGTTGTTGGCGGCAACGTTGCCGCGTCCGTCCAGAGCCACGCCGAATTGCTCGAGCATCCCGTTGCGCACCGGCCCCAGAAAGCCCATCGCCAGCAGAACCAGATCGACGTCGAGTGTGAACTCGGAGCCTTCAATCGGCGTGAATGTTGGCGGAGGGCCAACGCGCACCGCGTGCAACTGCTTGACGTTGCCGTTTTCGTCGCCGGTGAATTTCACGCTATTGACGCTCCAGTCGCGGATGCCGCCCTCTTCGTGCGAGGTTTCTGTCCTGAGTTGAAGGGGCCACAGCGGCCACGGCGTCGAAGCGGCGCGCTTTTCCGGCGGCTTGGGCATGATCTCGAATTGATGCACGCTCTTTGCCTTCTGACGCAAGCTGGTGCCCAGGCAATCCGCGCCGGTGTCGCCGCCGCCGATGATCACAACACGCTTGCCGGTTGCGAGAATATCCAGAGCGGGATCGAGCGCGTCGCCCTCGCAGCGGCGATTCTGCTGCGGCAAAAACTCCATAGCGAAGTGGATGCCCTTCAGCTCGCGCCCATGAATCTTCAAGTCGCGCGGCTGCTCAGCACCGCCGGCGAGCAGGATTGCGTCATAGTGCTCGGTCAGCGCCTCCACCGGCACATTGACGCCGACATGAGCATTGACGATAAAGGTGACGCCCTCGGCGCGCATCTGTTCGATGCGGCGGTCGATCACCTGCTTCTCCAGCTTGAAATTCGGTATGCCGTAGCGAAGCAGGCCGCCGATGCGGTCGGCCTTCTCGTAGACTGTCACCGAGTGTCCGGCCCGGCGCAACTGCTGCGCAGCGGCCAACCCCGCCGGTCCGCTGCCGACCACTGCGACGCGCTTGCCGGTGTTCTGCTCTGGCGGCTCGGGATGAATCCAACCCTCGTCCCAGCCGCGCTCCACGATACTGCGCTCCATCAGCTTGATAGAAACAGGATTCTCGCTGATGCCCAGCACGCAGGCCGCCTCGCACGGAGCGGGGCAGATGCGTCCGGTGAACTCCGGAAAATTATTTGTCGCGTGAAGCCGACGAATCGCCGGCTCCCAGCGGTTGTTATAGCTCAGATCGTTCCAGTCGGGAATCAGATTGTTTACCGGACAGCCGGTGTGGCAGAAGGGAACGCCGCAATCCATGCAGCGCGCCGCCTGCTCCTTCTGCTTCTCTTCGGGAAAGGCCTCGTAAATTTCGAACCAGTCCTGAAGCCGTTCCGCGACCTTGCGGCGGCTTGGTTGCTCGCGTTCAATCTCCAAAAATCCTGTCACCTTACCCATGTTGCACCTCGGCTGTGCGCGCAACACCCAGAACGCGCTTGTATTCGTGTGGGAAAACCTTGATGAAACGCGGCTGCGCGTCGGCCCAATGTTCCAGAATCCAGGCTGCGCGCGGGCTGCCGGTGTAGTCGCGATGGCGTTCCAGCAGGCTGCGGACCCGGACCACGTCCTCAGGAGAAGCCAGCGGCTCCAGATCGACGCTGGCCTGATTGCAGCGCCGCGCCGCGAAATCGCCGCGCTCGTCGTAGACGAAGGCGTAGCCGCCGCTCATGCCTGCAGCAAAGTTGCGCCCCGTCTTTCCGATAATGACGGCGGTGCCGTTGGTCATGTACTCGCAGCCATGGTCGCCAACGCCCTCGACCACCGCGGTTGCGCCGGAGTTGCGTACACAGAACCGCTCGCCAGCGATGCCGTTCAGAAAGATCTCGCCGCTGGTCGCGCCGTAGAGCACCACATTGCCCACCAGGATGCTTTCCTCCGGCAAGAAGCTCGATGTCTTCGGCGGATAGGCGATAATGCGTCCGCCGGAGAGGCCCTTGCCCAGGTAATCGTTGGAGTCGCCTTCAAGTTCCAGCGTGACGCCGTTGGGTACGAAGGCTCCAAAGCTCTGCCCCGCTGAGCCGTTGAACTTGAAGTGAATCGTTTCGTCCGGCAGTCCAGCCGAACCGTAGCGCATGGCAATCTCTCCGCCCAGCATTGCGCCCACGGTGCGATGCACATTGCGAATGGCAAAGCTGCCGGTGACCGGTGTCTGTGAATCCAGAGCCGGCTGGGCGGCTTCAATCAGCTTGTGATCGAGTGCCGCTTCCAGGCCATGATCCTGGCACTGCATTCTGCGGCGCGCCACGCGCGAAGGCAATGTCGGCGCGTAGAGAATCGAGGAGAGATCGATGCCCTTGGCCTTCCAATGGTCGTGCGCGATGGCGGCATCGACCTTGTCTACGCGGCCTACCATCTCATCTACCGTGCGAAAGCCAAGTTTCGCCATCTGCTGGCGGACCTGCTCCGCAATGAAGAAGAAGAAGTTCACCACGTGCTCAGGCTGTCCCTGGAAGCGCGCGCGCAAGATCGGGTCCTGCGTCGCAATGCCGACCGAGCAAGTGTTCAGATGACATTTGCGCATCATGATGCAGCCCATGGTGATCAGCGGGGCGGTAGCGAAGCCGAACTCCTCCGCGCCGAGCAATGCGGCTATCACCACATCGCGGCCTGTCGAGAGCTTGCCGTCGGTCTGCACTTTGATGCGGCCGCGCAGATCGTTCAAGAGCAGAACCTGTTGCGTTTCTGCCAGACCCAGCTCCCACGGCAGTCCCGCGTGCTTGATCGAACTCAAAGGCGAAGCGCCTGTTCCGCCGTTGTCGCCGGAGATTAATACCACATCGGCGTGCGCCTTGCTGACGCCCGCGGCCACCGTGCCCACGCCCACTTCGGAGACCAGCTTCACTGCAATCCGAGCCTTGGGATTCACGTTCTTCAAGTCGTAGATCAGTTGCGCCAGATCTTCAATCGAGTAAATGTCATGGTGCGGCGGAGGCGAGATCAATCCCACGCCGGGAATCGAGTGGCGCGTCTTGGCGATGATCGCATCCACCTTGTGTCCGGGCAATTGTCCGCCTTCGCCCGGCTTGGCGCCCTGAGCCATCTTGATCTGCAATTCGTCGGCATTGACCAGGTAATTCGTTGTCACGCCAAAGCGGCCGCTGGCCACCTGCTTGACCGCCGAGCGCCGCGAGTCGCCATTGGCGTCGCGCTTGAAGCGCTCTTCGTCTTCTCCGCCCTCGCCGGTATTGGACATTCCACCCAGCCGGTTCATCGCAATCGCCAATGTCTCATGAGCTTCTTTACTGATCGACCCATAGCTCATTGCGCCGGTCGTAAAGCGCTTCACAATCTCTTTGGCCGGCTCGACTTCTTCAATCGGAATCGGCTTCTCCGCATACTTCAGTTGCAGCAGTCCGCGCAGCGTGCACAGATGGCGGTTCTGATCGTCCAGCAGATCGGTGAACTCCTGGAAGGTTGCTGCATTGTTCTCACGAACCGCTCGTTGCAGCTTGCTGATCGTCTCCGGATTCTGCAAGTGATATTCGCCGTCCAGACGGAACTGGTACTGTCCGCCGACCACCAGCTCGGTCTCCGATTCGGTCAGCGGCGCAAAGGCGAACTGGTGTTTCATCAGCGCCTCGCGCGCCAGCACTTCCAGTCCCACACCCTCGATGCGCGATGCCGTGCCAGAGAAGTACGCGTCAATCAGCGATTGATTCAGCCCCACTGCCTCGAATACCTGCGCGCCGCGATAGCTTTGCAGCGTGCTGATGCCCATCTTCGAGAAGGTCTTCAGCAATCCCTTGTTGATCGCCTTGATAAAGTTCTTTTCCGCGTGATTGCCGGTGACGTTGTGCGGCAGCAATCCCAGACGCTTCAGATCATGCACCGTTTCGATTGCCAGATAAGGATTGATCGCGCTCGCTCCATACCCGATCAAAAGCGCAAAGTGCATCACCTCGCGCGGTTCGCCGCTCTCGATAATCAACGCTACCTGCGTGCGCGTCTTGTCCTTCACCAGGCGGTTATGCACGGCAGCCATCGCCAGCAGGCTGGGAATCGGCGCATAGGTCGAATCGACACCGCGGTCGGAGAGAATCAGCAGCGTATAGCCGGAGTCCACCGCGTGCGCGGCGCGGACGCTCAGGTCTTCCAGCGCGCGCTTCAGCCCGGCCTCGCCGTCGGCTGCGCGGAAGAGCGTTGACAGAGTGGTGGCCAGCAGATCGCCGGAAGAAACCCGCTTCAGCTTCTCCAGGTCATGATTGGTCAGGATCGGATGCGGCAGCTTCAGCGTGTGGCAGTTGTCCGGCGCTTCCTCCAGAATGTTGCGCTCCGTGCCGATGTAGCTGATCAGCGACATCACCATCTCTTCGCGGATCGGATCGATCGGCGGATTGGTGACCTGCGCGAAGAGCTGCTTGAAATAGTTGAAGAGCGATTGCGGGCGGTCCGAGAGGCAGGCCAGCGGCACATCCGTTCCCATCGAGCCGACTGGCTCCTGGCCGGCTACAGCCATCGGCGCAAGCAATACCTTCAGATCCTCTTCGCTGTAGCCATAGGCCCGTTGCCGCCGCAGCAGCATCTCCGCACTCGACGTAACCGCCCGCGCCGGAGGTTCCGGCAACTGATCCAGAGTGACCTGCTGTTCCTTCAGCCACGCGCCATAAGGTTGCCGTCCAGCCAACTGCTTCTTGATCTCATCGTCGGAGATGATGCGCTGCTGCACCGTATCCACCAGGAACATTCGTCCCGGCTGCAGGCGGCCCTTCTTGCGAATATCCTTGGCTGGCACGTCCAGCACTCCCGCCTCCGAGGCCAGCACCACCAGATCGTCTTTGGTCACGATGTAGCGTCCGGGCCGCAATCCATTGCGGTCCAGCGTCGCGCCGATGATCTTGCCGTCCGTGAAGCACAGCGCCGCCGGGCCGTCCCACGGCTCCATCAGCGACGCGTGGTACTCGTAGAATGCCCGCTTGTCCTCGTCCATGTCCGGATTTCCAGACCAGGCCTCTGGCACCAGCATCGCCATCACGTGCGGAATCGAGCGCCCCGATTGCACCATGAACTCCACGGCATTGTCCAGCGATGCCGAGTCGCTGCCTCCGGGCATAATCACCGGAAAGAGTTCATCGATTTCGTTGCCGTACAGTGGACTCTCCAGCACCGATTGCCGCGCGTTCATCCAACTGATGTTGCCCTTGATGGTATTGATCTCGCCGTTGTGCGCCAGGTAGCGATAAGGATGCGCCAGCTTCCAACTCGGAAAGGTATTCGTCGAAAAGCGCTGGTGAATCAGGCACAACGCGCTCTTGACCAGGGGATTGGCCAGCTCGTAATAAAAAGCCTCAATCTGAGGCGCCAGCATCAGGCCCTTGTAGACGATCGTGCGGCAGGAGAGCGAGGGAATGTAGAAGTCCTCCTTGCCCTCGATCTCTGAGGCCAACATCTCGTTTTCCGTCCGGCGGCGCACCTTGTAGAGCAGCCGCTCAAAGGCATCACTGTCCGCCTCCAGGCCCTCCGGCTTGCCCAGAAACAACTGTTCGATGTAGGGCTGAGAGGCGCGCGCCTCGCGGCCGATCACCATGCCATTCACAGGCGTGTCGCGCCATCCCAGTACCTTCAGTCCCTCTTCCTGCGCAATCCGCTCCAGCACGCCCTCGCATTGCAGGCGGTTATGCTTGTCCACGGGCAGAAAACACATCGCCACGCCATACGCGCCCGCCTGAGGCAGAGGCGGCATCCCCAGCACGCCGCATTCATGGGCAAAGTACTCGTGCGGAATCTGAATCAGAATCCCCGCGCCGTCGCCCGTCTCCGGATCGCAGCCAGCCGCGCCGCGATGCGTGAGGTTGATCAGCACTTCCAAGCCCTTGCGGATAATATCGTGGCTCTTCTCGCCGCGAATGTTCGCGACCAGTCCCATTCCGCAGGCGTCGTGCTCGTTCCCAGGGTGATAGAGGCCCTGGGGCTGTGGTGTGCGGGTACAACAATTCGAAGTCTGCATGGCAACCTTCTCGATTGATATTTTCCCTGCGTGGCGCAATCTCTGGTCAATAGACACAGACAGCGGACGATTCCGTCTTCCGAAATCGCCTCGTCCTGCATGAGTTGGCCTAGCGGAGCAGGCCCGGCCGCGTCTGGGGCTTAGCTGAAGTCTCTAGTATAACGAAAAATTCTGTTTCCGGCAGAGCCACTCTGCGGCTACAGCGTCCCAGTCTCATTTTTTGCCGCAGTCATTGTCCAAATGCGGCAATTTGACAAGAGATTCAACCTCTGCCTGATTGCAATACGGCTCAATTGGAGTTGGCGGAAGAATCGCCAACTCCGATATGCACGGAGGACTGAATCGCCACATCTTTCCCATCCACACTGCCCGGCTTGTAATGAGAGTTGAGCAGGGATTGCCTGGCAAGTATATTGAGTTCCGGCCTTTCGCAGCGGATAATTTGAAGATCGGAGACCTTCCCTTTCGCGCTGATGGTAAGTACCGCATCGCAAGAACTCGTTCGGTTGATTGGATAGGTCGCGTTCCACCGGTTCTCGCCGTAAAACTTGGTGATCACCGGCGGAGTGGCCTTCGCGCTGAGAGGATAAACGCCATTTGCTCCCGGTTCAGCCGATGTCAAGCCCGGCGGCGCGCTGAACGTGTAGTGAATCTTCTTTTGTGGAATTTTCCCCCCATTCAAGTGGAAGGAGATTTCGACGGAAATTCTCACCGCAACCGGTGTGCCATCCTGAGTCGTTGCCGGCTTGAAGCGATATTGCTCCACAGCCTTCAAACTGTTCTTTTCAAAGATCGGATCGGAGCAACGGACCAGCTTGATCTCCCGCGGCATACCATTCACATCCACTTTCAGAGATACCACGCAAAGACCGCTTATATGCTTATGCTGTGCCGGTTTTGGGTAAAGCGCTCCCACCTCATTGAGCATGACAGGTGGATTGATCTTATCGGCTGCGGGCTGAGATGGAGCCAAGCCCAAATCGACAGTCGCCGGCTGTTGTGCAGAAACCAGTCCTGCCAACGTGATCAGCAAGAATGAGACCAGAAAAAATCCTCGCATAGATACTCCTATGAATCAACAAGATCAATCTATCAAACCAGCCTCAGTTTCCGCAGCAGAACTATGTAAAACGAGTTGCATTCATAGGCTTCGTGTCAGGCGCGAGTTAACGGCATCCTGGAGGGGGCAAAACCAATTGTTCTACGCCTCTTTGAGTAACTCCGTCCTGTACTTCGGATTAGCGGCCCTCACTTTCTTGATAAACGCTGCCTGCTGTGCCTCATCGAGTATTGGAGGCGGGGTTGTCCGAGTGGCCACGGGCGTTCCCACCTCCTTGAAAAACTCGTCCAGACCGGCAGGGGAGCAGATGCAGAGGAGCCGGGTCGCGTTGGAAGAAGTATTGTGAAAACGATGCGGCGCATTGGCAGGGATATTGACGGTGTCGCCAGCTTTCACAATGGTTTTCTTGCCGCGGAAGGTGGCCTCCATTTCACCCTCCAAGAGGATGAAGGTCTCTTCGAAGTCATGACGATGTGCAGGAGGACCCCCTCCGGGCGGAATATGCATATCGATAACGCAGAATCTTCCGGCAGTTTCCGCTCCTGAGACGGTAATGGTGTATGTATCTCCAACCAGACCGATGTGAGGCAGGCTTGCATCCTCATGAATCCGGGCAAGCGTTAGATTGCGACTCAAGTCATCTGCTGGAATCGGGGGATAGTTGGATATTGGTTCGTCCATTGCGGTTCTCCTTTGAATTGGTATGGCGCTTTGGTTAAAGCATTTTTCTCAAATGGCATGGATCAAGAAGAGTCCGACGACAAGCATCACCGCGCAGGTTACTCCATGAACCGAGAATGCTTTCGCCTTCGATCCGCCCGAACGCAGAACGACGGACATATCTCCCAGTGGGATGACGGCAAAACCGAGGAGAGCGATGCCAGTCGATCGCGTGTCCGTGGTCAGCATCATAGCCAGCACGACCAATCCTGCCGTGATGTCTCGAACTCCTTTCAGACGCAGCCAGGCACGCGTGTCAGCATCGGATGCAGGCGGCTTGAGGCCAAATGATCCTGAGATCCGTTCAGGAGATAGAAGGTAGAAGCAACCGATCACAATGATCGACACGGCGATGAGAACAGCCACGGAAAGCGGGATAGCGGCCATCATTAAACCTCTCCTCGTTAGAATAACTAGCAACGCTACATAGGATGCTGGCATTCGGAAAAGGTTTCACCGGCCGTCAAGTATTTATTCTAGCGGTGCTATACTTTCTATCGATGGAAACGAAGCTGGCAGCTAACCGGATTGCGGAACGAAAACTGCGCGACAAGCAGGCCCGCAGGGCACAGATTATCAGAGCCGCACGACGAATCGCGGAGCTTGAAGGGTGGTCTAAAGTAACCGTTCGACGGCTCTCCAGCGAAATTTCATACAGCCAACCGGTCTTGTACGCTCATTTTGGAAGCCGCGAAGGTATTCTCGCCGCGGTCGCAATCGAGGGTTTTCAGGAGATCGGTCTGGTTTTGCAGAAGGCACGGAAGCGGGTCAAGCGAGGAAATACCCTCGCATCGGTTGCGGCAGCATATCTGAAGTTCGCCGCCTCTTCTCCTGCACTCTATGAAGTGATGTTTTCGCTTAGCCTGAGCGTGCCATTCGGTGCCGCGGCCACTCCTCCTGAGTTGCGATTCGCGTTTTCCCAACTCCTGGAGTTGTTCCCAGGGCAGGGTGCGAAGGCGGAGGTTCTATCGGAATTGTTTTGGGCGAACCTTCACGGTATCGCCGAACTAACAAGAACCAAGCGATTTCCGCGCAGCCGTCAGAAAGAGCGCGTGAATGCTCTCGTCGAACTCTTCACTTTCCCAAGATGAAACGGCACAGAGGTTGAATTCGCGCTGACTGAAATGGGTGCGTTCTCGTCTTTTTGCGAACTAGGCGAGATGAGTCCTCATAATCGGCTTTGGCGCCCGTGAGGATCTTCGATCGAAATCCATCCGAGGCAGAGCTCCAATCTTAGCAAGCCCACCGAAAGCCGTACCGCCACACTGTAGGTGGTTTGCAGATCATTTCCATCCTGACGCGCAGAATCAATGAATGAACAAGGCCCGCCAGACCCGCTCGTTCTCTGATCCCTGCTTCCTGATCCTGAGAGCTACCCCATCGATCTACTGAGTAACTGTGAAACTGCGATGAATTTGTCCTGAGTTCATGCAATTACCCTGTATTGACCGTTCGTAACTCACTACTCCATTATCAAGTGATATAGAATGCAGATCAGGCATGGAATCATTCCTCAATTCGGTCTGGGCGCTTTTGTCGATTGCCATTTTGTGCTCTTGGCTGCGATTCCAGTCGCGCACCCAAAGGGATTCTCGTCGATCGTTGATGGCCGTGATCGTGCTGATTGCTATCTTGTTTCCGGTGATCTCTGTCAGCGATGATTTATGGGCAATTCACAATCCTGCCGAGACCGACACCTGTCAGCGTCGGGACCACCTGACCGTCTGTCCACATTCCATCACTCCGGCGGTTGCAGCTCTCCCCGCTGGGGCCTTTGCAGGAATGAACTTCGGTTTCCAGCGCTCTGCAGTGTCCTTCCATTTCCCGCCGCTGGCCGCAGATAACCCCGCCTTCGATGCAATCGACAGCCGTCCTCCGCCTGTGGCCTGATTGTCTTCTCTGTTTCCAATTCAGATTGTTTCAACTTTTATTGTGTGATTGCCGTGTGAATCACGGCATAAAGGTTGTCTATGAAACATCGATTCTCTTCCTGGTCCGCCAGGGTGGTATCTATGCTGTTTTTCTTCGTGACGCAGCTCTGCCTCGCGCAGCAGAGTCTGACCTGGGAGCAGGTGAAGGCTCGATTTGAGGCAGCCAATCCAGCGCTGAAGGCCGATGCATTCAGCGTGGATGAGATGCACGCCGCAGAGACGACGGCCAATCTACGTCCCAACCCGCAGTTCACGGTCGGCGCGGATGGAACGCAGATCGCACCCCATAAGGGAATTTGGCAGCCGCTCAGCGGGACGGATGTTCAACCTGGTATTAGCTACCTGCATGAACGGGAGCGCAAGCGCGAATTGCGTTTGGAGAGCGCCAAGGAAGGCACGCAAATTGCCGGCTCGGAGCACGCGGACCTTGAACGCAATCTGCTCTTCGATCTTCGTACGCAGTTTGTGCAGACGCTGGAAGCCAAAGCGGTGCTGGAAGTTGCGCGCGCCGATCTGGCCTACTACGACAAGATCATCGCAATCAGCCAAAGCCGCTACACGGCCGGCGATATTGCGCAGATCGATCTCGACCGCATCGAGCTTTTACGCGTCCAATATGAAGTGGAGATTCAGACCGCCATCGTCAACCTGCGTACGGCCAAGATTCAGCTTCAGCAACTGCTCGACGACCGCACGCCAGTCGAAAAGTTCGATGTGAACGGAGCTTACGACTTTTCAGATGATCTGAAGCCGCTCGATGACTTCCGCCAGATGGCACTCGATGCGCGGCCCGACCTGCGCGCTGCGCTGGAATCCATTCAACAGGCCCAGACCAACCACAAGCTGGCCATCGCCAACGGTTCGACCGATCCAACCTTCGGCGTATGGTACACATGGAACGCATCGAATAACAATCCAAATGCCACGCAAACGCTGGGCGCAAGCGTCAACGTTCCGCTGCGTATCTTCGACCGCAATCAGGGCGAGAAGCAGCGTACGCTGATCGACATCGACCGCAACCGGCAACTAACCGAGGCCGTTCGCGCTCAGGTCTTCGGCGACGTGGATTCGGCCTACGCGCAAGTGGAAAGCGATATTGAACTGCTGAAACCTTATAAAGCGAAATACCTGGATCAGGCCACGCGCGTGCGCGATACCGTGACCTATGCATACGAACATGGAGGCGCATCGCTGATGGACTTTCTCAACGCGCAGAGCGACTACCGCTCCGTGCAACTTTCGTATACCCAGTTGATTGGAGACTATCTGACGGCTGCCGGGCAACTCAATCTTGCCGCAGGACGCGAGGTGATTCAATGAGTATGGGATTTCATCGAAGGCCTTTCCGCAAATCCCCTGTGGTTCTTCCATTGATGGCGCTGTTGGGCTGCATACTCTGCGGCTGCAAGGACAAGCAGCATGACACCGGCGCGCCGCCGCAGGTCGTGGAAGTTCACGACATGAACCTGATTGCCATCGATAGCAAGGACTTGGGTAAATTTCCGATCGCCACTGCTGAAAGCATCGACTCTGCCGATCAATTGAATGTCACCGGCTCGGTCTTTCCCGATATTTCGCGCGAGGTTCCCGTCATCTCGATGGCCAACGGCCGCGTCGTTGACATCAAAGCTCGTCTCGATGACAACGTGAAAAAAGGACAACTGCTGCTGAAAGTACAAAGTCCCGACATCACCAATGCTTTTAACACGTATCTGAAAACTGCCAATGACGAGCAACTTGCCAATAAGGCCAACGCGCGCGCGCAGGATCTCTTCAAGCATGGCGCGATCTCGCAATCCATGCTGGAGCAGGCCGAGGATACAGAGAAAGACGCTCAGGCAGATTTGAATGCAGCCGAAGAGCAGTTGAAAACTCTGGGCGTCGATGTGAACCATCCCAGCAGCATTGTCAATGTATATGCTCCCATCTCCGGTATCATCGTCGCTCAGAACGTGACAGATGCTTCGGCTGCGGGGGTGGGACTTTCCGGATCGGCGACGGCCTTTACCATTGCCGACCTATCTCACGTCTGGATCGTCTGCGATGTCTACGAAAACGATATTCCCAAGTTACAGCTAGGCCAGGAAGCGAAGATCGCGTTGAATGCCTATCCGGATCGACCGCTTACGGGCCGCATCAGCGATGTCGGTCCCATCCTCGATCCCTCGCTTCGAACCGCCAAGGTACGCATTGAGGTTGCCAATCCCGGTTATCTGAAGCTGGGAATGTTCGCTACGGCGACCTTCACCAGCCGGACGAAAGAAACACACGCCGTGGTTCCGGCCGATGCTGTTCTTCACTTGCATGACCGCGACTGGGTTTTTCAGCCCGCCGGCGGCAATCAATTCCAGCGCGTGGAGATTCACGCTGGCCCGATTCTCGGTAATAACCGGCAGGAGATTCTTTCCGGATTGCAGCCCGGCCAGAAGGTGGTGACCAACGCACTGCTGCTTGAGACCGAGGGGAATCAGTAGATGCTACGCGCCCTTGTCGATTTCGCGCTGAAGAACCGCTGGCTTATTCTCGGTGGCACCGTCGTGCTGACAGCCTGGGGTATCATCTCGTTTCGCAACTTGCCGATCGAGGCCTATCCCGACGTCGCCAACAACTACGTTCAGATCATCACCCAGTGGCCGGGACGCAGCGCTGAGGAGATTGAACGGCAAGTCACCGTGCCGGTGGAGATTCAGATGGCAGGCATCCCCCACCTTGCACATCTACGCTCCACAACACTGGCCGGCTTGTCCAGTCTGATGTTGATCTTCGATGATGACTCCACCAGCGACAAGAACCGCGAGCACGTGCTAGAACGGCTCAGCCAGGTAAATCTGCCCGGCGGTCTGGTTCCACAGATGGGCACCGACTGGAGTCCCGTCGGCCAGATCTATTGGTACACGCTGGAAAGCACCAACCCCGCATATGACGTGATGGAGAAGAAGTCGCTCGAAGACTGGACGCTGGAAAAATCCTTCAAGGGCGTTCCAGGTGTCGTCGATGTTTCCAGCTTTGGCGGGCCGACCAAGGAGTATCAAATCCGGTTGAATCCGGATAAGTTGGTTTCCTACGGGTTGAGCATCGCTCAGGTTGAGCAGCAGATCGCCAACAATAATACGAATGGCGGCGGCAGCTTTATCGAGGAGGGCGCGCAGCAGATCAACGTGCAGTCGCTGGGACTCTACACCAGCGTGCAAGACATCGAGAACACCGTCGTTAAATCCTCCGGCAGCAGTTCCATCAGAATCAAAGATATTGCCACGGTAAGCCAGGGTCCCAAGATTCGCTTGGGACAGATCGGTAAATCCGCCAAGCCATACGTGATCGAGGACGGCAAGAAGGTCTATGACGACGGCAGGGTCATCGACAATCCCGATACCGTCGAAGGGATCGTGCTGCTGCAAAAGGGCGACGACTCCGATCCTGTCCTGACAGGGATTCACGACGAGGTCAAGAAGCTCAACAGTGGCATACTGCCCAAGGGAGTCAAGATCGTTCCTTTTCTCGATCGCTCCGATCTGGTTAAGTTCACCGTTGACACCGTTGAACGCAACCTGACCGAAGGCGTGATTCTGGTTTCGATCATTCTCATTTTATTTCTGGGCAACGTGCGCGGCGCCATTATTGTGGCCCTCACCATTCCTTTCGCGCTACTGTTCGCCGCCATCTGCCTTGACCTCATCCACATTCCCGCAAATCTACTCTCCCTCGGCGCGCTGGATTTTGGCATGGTGGTCGACGGCACGGTGGTGATGATCGAAAACATCGTCCGCCATCTCTCACTGCAGGACGACGAGCGCACCGCCTCGCAAAAGATTCGTGACGCCGCGCACGAGGTTCAACGGCCAGTCTTCTATGCGCGGGGCATTATCATCGCCTCGTATCTGCCCATCTTCACGCTGCAGGCCGTAGAGGGCCGCCTCTTCAAACCCATGGCATGGACCGTCACCTTTGCGCTGCTTGGCGCACTCGTCTTTGCCATTCTTGTCGCTCCTGTCATGGGAGGCATCGCCTTTCAGAAAGGCGCGAAGGAATGGAGAAATCCGCTGGTGCACTGGCTCACCGGCCACTATCGCAGCGCCGTCCGCACGGCCATCCTGCATCGCAACATCACATTGGGAACCTGCGGCGTCCTCTTCGCTTTCGCCGTTTTTCTGGCCTTCGGCGGTCCCATCGGCTCGGAGTTTCTGCCTCATCTCGACGAGGGGTCCATCTGGGTCCGCGGCACGCTGCCGCCCAGCGAAGGCCCTACCGCAAGCATCGACTTCACCAACCGGGCGCGGCTGGTCATGGCATCCTTTCCGGAAGTCACGCAGGTTGTCAGTCAGACCGGCCGTCCCGACGACGGTACTGACACGGCTGGCTTCTTCAATACGGAATACTTCGTCGATCTCAAGCCAAAAAACGAGTGGCGTTCCTCCTTCCATCAGAACAAGGAAGCCTTGATTGCCGCAATGGATGAGCAACTGGAGAAATTTCCCGGCGTCATCTGGAACTACTCCCAGCCCATCTCTGACAACATGGAAGAAGCTGTTTCCGGCGTCAAGGGCGAGCTGGCCGTAAAGCTCTACGGCGACAATCTGCGCACTTTGGAGCACAACGCCGAGTTGATTCAGGCGCAAATGGCCACCGTCAAGGGCATCGAGGATCTGGGTATCTTCCGCATCGTCGGCCAGCCCAACCTGAATTTTACGGTTGATCGCGATGCCGCGGCGCGATGGGGCATCAACGTTGCGGACATTCAGGACGCCATACAGACCGCGGTTGGCTCCAACGCCGTGACCCAGGTGCAGCAGGGCGAAGCGCGCTATGATGTTACGCTTCGTAATCAAAAGCAGTATCGCGATACGCAGGAAGCCATCGCGGACGTACGCCTGCTGGCACCCTCTGGCGAGCGCGTTTCGCTGGCGCAGGTGACTAAACTCTCGACGGACGATGGCGCCGAGCAGATCAACCGTGAAAGCGGTCAGCGTTACATTGCCATCAAGTACTCCGTCCGGGGGCGCGACCTCGGCTCAACTGTGGAAGAGGCCATCGGCAAGGTCGAGCACTCTGTAGCTTTGCCCTCCGGTTATCACCTGGAGTGGGCCGGTGAATATGCCAGCCAGAAGCGCGCCGACAAGAGAATGGCTCTGGTGATTCCCATTACCGTACTGGTCATCTTTCTCATCCTCTACACCATGTTCCGCTCCTACAAGTGGTCTGCTCTGGTTCTGGTCTCGGTCATCATGGCTTCAATCGGCGGACCACTCGCTCTGTTTCTCACGCATACCAACTTCTCGGTTTCTTCCGAGGTTGGCTTTCTGGCTCTCTTCGGCGTGTCGGTGGAAACCGGCGTCATCATGATTGAGTTCATCAATCAGTTGCGTTCCCAGCGCAGAGCAACTGAGGAGTTCAGCGAGGAGCATGTCATCGAGGCCACAATCGAGGGCGCCGTTCTGCGTCTACGCCCCATCATGATGACCATGCTGGTGGCAACATTGGGCCTTCTGCCCGCGGCGCTTTCTCATGCCATTGGCTCCGACTCGCAGCGCCCCTTTGCCATCGTGATTGTTGGCGGTCTGCTGGCAAACCTGGTCATCGGCATCTTCCTGATGCCCACCCTCTACGTCTGGATGGCGCGCGAGAACGACGTACTTCCGGAGACTGGCGGCAGCGGAGATTTCTAGATTGTCTGGCTCAATGCTGAAGGGAATCGACAACAGACGCATCTTCACTTTCTATCCAACGCCAGCGCGGTACATTCCCCTGCTGAAATTTGGGAATCGAGACGACTGTGTAGGCGTTTTTCCCGTTTCTGACCGTCTGTGCCAAACTGGGCAGCGTGCATGGAACGAAGGTGCAAAATCCTTTCCCGAAGTCTGATTGAATCGATCTGAAATCAAGATACAGAGTGCGGAGATCACTCTCTGGGATCCCCAAGAATCTAATCGATCACTAACTAATTGCAGTGCTCAGCCGATACAACAAATGAAGCCAGATCTGCGAATGGACGCCCGCGCCTTGTGGAAGGACAATCTTCGATGACTTCATTTTTTGGGAAAATGCGCCTCTCGAATCAATTCAAGACTGCGTTTGGGGCGATCTTCATTCTGTGTCTACTGCAAGGATGCCTCACGCTGCTGGTGTTGGCAAACCAGGAACAGCGGATGAAGGCAACATTCAACAATGGTGCTGATCCGGCGATGCAGACCAGTGATAGCTCCAAGCAGCAAATTGGCAGCGCCGCCATGCAGATTGCCGATCCGAATTGGATATTGCGGTGCCTCGCTGTGAGTATCATAGTGCTGACATCGCTTCTCTGTCTGGGGATTGGATGGTATCTGACGCACCTGATTGTTCCGCCCATTCTGGCAGCCACGGAGGCTCTGCAACGTGTTGCTGAAAACGACCTCACGGTGTCAGTCGCGGTGCGAAGTGAGAACGAGATTGGCCGCCTCAGCGTCTCGGTGAATTCCAGTGTAGCCGCTATGCGCTCGGTTCTAATGTCAGTGGTCCGCAGTGCCGGATCCTTCACTGCGGCAGCACAAGAGCTGAATATCCGCTCAGCCGAAAGCAGTGACAACACCCGGGAACAGTCCGGAAAGACAAGTCAGATCGCTACAGCAGCACAACAGATGAAATTGGTAATCAGCGAGATTAGCGAGAATACCGAGGCTGTTTCGGTCTTGAGCCGGGAGTCATCCGAAGCTGCCGAGCAAGGGGGGGCTGTGATGCAATCGGCCTCCGAAGCAATGGAAAAGATTGCCACGATCACCGGCACCGTTGCTGACAAAATCACTTCGCTAGCCCTGCGCTCCGAGGAGATTGGCAAAGTGGTCCGCCTGATTCAGGAGATCAGCGAACAGACCAATCTACTGGCCCTTAACGCTGCCATTGAAGCTGCTCGCGCTGGTGAGCATGGACGCGGATTTGCAGTTGTTGCCGGCGAAGTCCGCCGCCTGGCCGAACGCACTACGACCGCGACGCAGGAGATCGCTCAAACCATCCATAGCATTCAGGATGAGACCCAGGCAACCCTTGAATTGATGCAAGGCAACCGCGAAGCAGTCGATTCCGGCCTGAGCGAGACTACTCGGGCTGGCAGGCGACTTACAACCATTGCCAACTCATCCAGGCAGGTTGAGCAGATGATCATGATGATCTCCCTGGCAACCTCCCAAGAGACATCCGCATCGAATGAGATTGCCCAGTCGGCCAAAGAAATCTTCCAACTTTCATCCAGCAACTCTCAAGCCGCCGAGAAAGCAGCGGAGGCGTGCAAGAGCCTCTCCTACCTCGCGAATGACCTGGATAGCATTATCCGCAAATTCCGAATCGATCAAGCTGTCGGCGGAGAGAACGACACCGGCGAAACGCCGATCCGGCAAGCCGTTTCAATCGCAACTCCGCTTCCGGCTTAGTACTACAGTTGTTGATAGTGATATTCAGTAGGTTGACCAAACGTGCCCACCTTGCCCGACACGATTTCAGGCATTTCGACTCTCCGCCGCGCGTCAGCCTTGCGCTTCTGGTCGAGGGCTAGGGCATCACTCTTGCGGCCAATCTTCTCACGGTGCTGCTTGCCGTCAACATGGTAGTTGATCCACCAGCAGCCGGAACCGATCGGACGCTCGAATACGCCCTCACCTTTGGAGAGCCTGTTCGCTTCAATGCTCCTCCGGTGCGTTGATTCTACCAATATGCACCAAAACAGGCGCCAAAAGAAAAAGCCACTCAGGAAATATTCCTCGAAAGGATTGTAAAACCTATTATTTCAGTTGTTTATCTGGTGGGCCTGCAGGGATTCGAACCCCGAACCAAGGGATTATGAGTCGGGGTTCAATCTTGTATGTCTATGATATTAAAGAGAATGTGAGCGCAGTTTAGAAAAGTTGGAAGTAGTTGAGCATACGCAGTTTAGCGCAGTTTTGCGAAGTTGCCAAAAGCTGACGAGTGTACCGCTACTGTACCCACGCATCGAGATTTCATAAACGTGTGGTTGGAAACGAAAATACACTCCGGGGCGCTTGCAAGGACGGATTTTCCAAAAGGAACCGGAAATCGCTCACTCAAAGATAAGGCTGAGGCGGATTGAGGACTCCTGCTGGCGGTGAACTTTTTAGTCAAATGACGTACCGAGGGCAAACCTCACCTCCGGCATAGGGTCCGACGGTGCTTCATTCAACCATCTTTCCATGTCCTGATTTTTCACGTTTCTGGCTTTTAGAGAGTGCGCTAAGCGTACGGTCATAGCTCTCACGAGAGTCAAGGTGGTGACATTGATTGCCTCTTCGCGCTGAGCGGCATCGTAGGCTGTTTCTAAGTGGATCAGTTCGATGGCTCCGGCCAAGCGTTCCATCTCGCTGATGTTAAGAATTTCAGCGACGGTTAGGTGCCTCGCGAGGTCTAAAGCGTGAAGCAGTCCGGGTTCTCTGCGAGTCTCTATGACCGATAGAGTGATTTCAATGAGCCTTCGCGGGATACTTAAGAAGTCGCCGCGCTGGGTGCCACGTAGCCAACGATAAAGGGCGTTGAAGCCTGACCAAGCGACATTGCTATCTCTGCTTAACATAGCCCTGATGGTGCCGTTAACTGCGCGATCCTCTTCTGAGGGCAGCAGTCGCAAAACTTCTGGATATGCCTGGCAGATCGATAGAGAATCCGCTTCGCGGCTGAATATGCGGTCTGCCATTTCAAGGACAAGCTCGCCCGGGCTAAGCGCAGAGAGAATTGCATTGGCGATTACGCATCCAAGGGCCTGGAGGCATCGCTTATTCTCTTCGGCTACCTGGCCCAGATCGAATAGTGGTACAGGCTTGGGCCGCCAGTTGAGAAACCGGTCGAGTTTTTCCAGTGCTTCGTGGGAATCGTACAACTGATAACGAGTTCCGCCCTTTTGGAGTTCGGTAGCGCCTGCGATCGCAATCAAATAGTCCGCAGATGATGGTTCGTGGTCCCGCTTTTTGAAGAGATCGCGTGCTTCTTGAGCGTTTGGTGAAGGTAGGACGAGAAACATATGTGAATAAAGGCTAGTGTCGGACGGGAAGTCTTCTGCCGATGCGCGACGGGACCAAAGAGCTTCACCGAATCGATTTCCCTCGTCCGCTGTCAGAACCCCGCCCATCTGGAGCCTTGCAAGTAACACCGACGCGCGGCCTCTGGTTTCGGGCAGGCCGGTTCTAACAAGCTCAATTAGCTCCGAAACTCGATCCGCAAAAATCCTGTCTGATTCGGGCCTCTTCAAAACTGAAGTGTCGATCCAGCGCCAAGGGTCTGGCCAGTCTTGTTGCGGTTGGGAAAGATGTGGAATCTCGTCGGGAAGCGGGAAGCCCACCACGTCCAATAGAAGCTCTTGCCTTCTTGACGGCGGGATCGCGGACAGGCTCCATTTGATGAGATGGTCTAGCGGCTCAAAAAGCTCACGCCAACGCCATCGATCATCACTTGCGAAAGCAATGCCCTTGTGGAACCAAGCTAGCGCCTCCGCTGGCTCTGCTCTGACCAACAACCGCGAGAGCACTTCGGTATACATTGCCGCTCGATTGCTCCAAAACTGATCTGTCCAACCAGCTCTTCGCGTGATCTGTATAAGTGCGTAGTCAAGCGCTTTTGAGAGAATCTCTCTCAGGAACAGGACGCGTTCTGGAGATAGATTGGCGATTTGAATTCGACCAAAGCCTCTATCCAATGCCTCTTTTCCGCCTGCCTGGATGATGCGAATAAGGCGCAGATAGTCCGCGTCATTCTGGTAATCGGTCAGTGGCTCTGCTCGCTCCATCCGTTTGCTTAAGACGACGACATGCTGCGTTCTTGGTACTATGCCCACTGAATCGGACAGGCGATCCATCTCATAGTTGATGAGCCCTGGTGACGTGCCGAACCTGACAGTGGTCCCGTGGTCGCGATAGGCCCCCGCTTCAAAGCGCGGTTCAATCGTTCGCCTCGCTTCGGTCTGTGAGGCGAGACTCTTCTCGATCTCAACATCAAGAGCAGTGATGGTTTCCCAAGGATCACAATTTCTCTCATGTAGGGCGGAGCTGAGTATAGCTATTTCGTCAATTTCTGTGTCACTGGATACACTAAAATCTCTTAACTGACCTGCGATGAAAGTTGTCCATGCCAACAGCGATAGCGTCCAAATGGAATTCCGATCTCTAGAGAATAGTTCGCGCGATTCGGCGCGGGCTCTATCTACGCATAGGCGCGCCGCGCGAAAATCGCCCAGATCACAGTACAGGGCGGCCTGCCTTAGACCCCACAGGGGGCCAGATCCCCGAAGCGTCGTCACCAATTTACTAAGCTCGTCAAAGTTAAGAGCATCTCGCATCCATAGGCACTTCTCGTAGACCAATGACGGCGCAACCTCGGGGTTGCGCGCTGTCCCTCCTTCAAGTTCTCCAGCCCACTTCTGAAAAGCGGTCTGATCTCGGTCCTCCCTCGCATTACGGAGGAGGAGCATCAAAACAAAGTCTCTGTGGCTCAACTCGTCCCAGGACTCTTCGTCTTCAACACTCGCCTCGATAGGCTTTATCCAGGTGCCTATCGGCAAGAGAGCGGTGTCTAACCTCCAGGCAGCCTCAAAGACGAATTGGGTTCGGTCTTTCGAAGACATAGCAGCAAGCGCATTGGGATTCCGAAGCACGTGAAAAGTATCTTGTTTCAGCTCTTCCCGCTTTCGCGGCGGGCAGACCACCCATCCTGGGTAATTAAGTCTGACGGATGCCCATTCTCTGGCTTGTTCTTTCGATTCTGCGGCGATTAGTTCTGCTGTGGAATTAGGATGCCAGCCCCCGAGCCGCGTGGTTGGATGAGGACTCCACTCCCAAGCTGCCTTAGGAGTGGCAGCGCGGAGGTATTCGAGGAACATCTCCGTTGCGGTCTGATGTCGTCTGGAACATTCCAAATGCGCGACGAGCGGACTCAGATCAATTGGAGAAATATTTCGCAGTTCAAGCAGCCGCCTCTGTGCCGTGCCCAAATGCAACGCGCCTGCTAAGTAAATGCGCCTCGCGGAGTCACCCAGTTGATCCCGAATCCATCCGGTCCATTTGAGAAAATTTGGGTCATCGCCAGAGAACCCGATAAGACAAAGTTCATTTTCAAGAAGCACTTGCTGGACCAGATTAACGAATGGGGCAAACCTCTGTGGGTAGGTCCGATAGTCTTCCTCCGAAAAGATGAAAGGCCGGTTCGACGGAAGACTGCCATGAAGTTTGACCACGCGTGGGGCTCTTGTTGTCGGAATGTCTTCGATGCATCGTACTATCTCGTAATCGCGATTAAGCGTCGCGGAGGCAGCCCTTTCAAGGAGGGTGTCCCAATTGGTCGTTAGGATGTCAACCCACGGTAGCTCCACTAGTTTCTCGTGTAAGGGGCCAGGAAGCCACTGGTCATCTGGAACAAGCTCGCGAATCAGCCCTTCAAGCGCGGATTGACCCAGCACTGCCTTGAATTCTTCCGCAAGGCGCAACGGATCTCGGAAACGATCCTTGGCCGACCCGATGCGTGTCTCCATTGCATCAGCCATATTGGACCACACGGGAGGTTTTGCAGCTCCCTCGTGGACTCGCTGAGCATTGAGACTGAATCCGGCACCTACGAAAACCGCTGCCCCCCTGGTTCTGCCTTGCTTCCACAAAGCTCGTGCCAACTGGCGCAATGCAGGAAAATCGGGAAGGTCTTCTATTTTCATCTCTTTATTTTGCTCTCTTTGATCGGTTTTTTGGCCAGTGAAGAGAAGGGGATGGCAAAAAGGCGGACAAGCTGGGGTTCTCCGAGCATTGAGACGGCTAATTCCGGCTTAGGTCCAAGCATACTTTTCACTCAAAACCACCCTCACGCACCCATAGATCAATGCTGAACGCATTCATGGCTCAATCGCGTTTCGACTTCTTCTCCCCGGCTGAAGTCCGCTTCTGTCCAAGCATTTTCCTGGATGCGCGTTCGAAGTCGCTCTCGAAGCTGCGATCCTGCTCAATCCTGAAAGACTCGTACTGCTGCTCCGCCAGTTCCTTGGCAACCTCGTGGGAGACCTTGCCCGCATTCTTGAGCACATCGTATTCATTGAACTTGAGGAATGCGTCGAGCTTTTCAACCCAGTCGGCCATGCTCATCGGAATCTGACGGGCAGCCTGATTTTCGGCATAGTCCAGATACATGGAGACGATGCGCTCCAGCGCCTTGATCTCGTCTTCTTCCAGATAGTTCTTGGCAACGGAAACGTCGGCCTTCTGAATCCGGCCCTGCGGCGCATTCTTCCAGGTCTTCAGGCCCATGTTGGGCTGGTCGGCCTGGGCGCGCTCGGCAATCAACTCGGCGGCGGTTTTGCCGGTGATGGCCCAATGCAATTTGTTCTGCACTGTCTTGAAAAAGGTCTGGGTGATCTCGGCGTTCCGGTTGTAGTCAATGCTGCACTGCTCGTAGATGTCCGTGATCTTGAGGTAGAAGCGGCGCTCGCTGGCGCGAATCGACCGAATCCGCTCCAGCAGTTCATCGAAGTAGTCCTTGCCAAAGCGCTTGCCCTGCTTCAGGCGCTCGTCGTCCATGACGAAGCCTTTGATAAGGTACTCGCGCAAAACCTGGGTCGCCCAGATGCGAAACTGCGTGGCCTCCCGGCTGTTGACCCGGTAGCCGACAGCGATAATCGCGTCCAGATTGTAAAAATCCACCTCGCGGGCGACAGTCCGCGTCCCCTCAATTTGAACTATCCGGTTTTTCCGGATAGTTGCCGTGTCCTCCAGTTCGCCAGTGGCATAGATGTTTTTGAGGTGCTCGTTGACGGTTCGCAGGTTTACGCCAAACAACTCCGCCATCTTCTTCTGGCTCAGCCAGAAGGTCTCGCCCTCATAGATCACCTCGACGCGCACGCTTCCGTCTGGCGTGGAATAGAAAATAATCTCGTGGCTGGATGGAGCCGCTTTGTCGTCTGGCTTGCTCGGCATTCAAACTTCCTTTCCACGTTGTCCGCGTTGATCTTCTCGGGCGTATGTCATGAGCTTGGATTCCGGTGGTTAGCGATGCGTGGGAGCCGAAAGGCCTGTTGCCGTTGGAAGAATCTCCCGATAGCTGGCATCCAAGGCTGGGCCGAGGAGCAGGATGGCTGCAATACGCCGGACAACCTGCGCGAAGTATGCGGCGTCTTCTGGAGTCAATGCGCGGTGAAGCAGGGGCGAAGTTGGTTCCTCAGTAAATTCGCGGTAACTGAGCCACTTTTTGAGAACCTGATAACCGCCGAGGGTGTAGTTCCAAACGTTGATTGGGATGGAAGACCAATGGGCGTCGTCGTTGAGATAAACATCAACACACGATTCGCCGAGCAGGGCTTGCACTGCATCAATGGAAAGTGATTGGGCCGCGCCCAGCGCGGCCAGCTTCTTGTGCTCGGCTGCGGTCCAGGGGCGCTCGGGAGCCTTGCCTCGACCGGGCATGACGGTGCTGCCCTGGCCCTTGTGGCCCCAACTGGCGGTGAGCTTGAGTGCTTCGTCGAGATTGGGGTCAAGCGGCAGTTTGAGGGCAGCGAGAAAGGACCACTCGGCTGCGAGGCTGAGGGCGGATTCGGCGTCCAGGAGTTCGGCGAGATTGCGTCCAAATAATGCAGAGTGGGCTAGTTGCTCTGCTGTTGCAGGAAGCGGGATGCGGGGCCAATCGCCGAGCAAGGCACCGGCATTTTCGACGCGGTATGCTGGCGTGTGCATCGTGGCCAACGCGTGGTGGAAGAGGTTAAGTTTGGGCGCAGCCACGGATTCCAGATAGGATTCTGCCGATTGACTCAGATTGGCTCGTATCTCTACGGTCGAAAGAAGTGTCCCGGCGGATTCGACAACAATGGCTGGAATGCAGCTTGCGCTTCTATCAAGTAGGTCCAAGCATCCGAGTTGTGAGATTAATAGTGGGGCACTTGATTCTCCGCGACTCATTTGCTGAGCCACAAGACAATCTGACGGAAAAATTGATTGTCCTACATACTCATCAACCTTTCTGCGGAGTAGACTTGTAACCGGCTCCCAATAAATCCACCTCGTATCGAATGGCCGGTAACAATAGCGAAGCACTTCCCACGGACGAAAGCCCCGTTCTTGTAATGTCGCTCTGATCTCCTTCGCCCTGTACATATATCCGTCTTCCATGGCCTCTGGAAGTTCTTGAGCGAATTGCACATCAGAAATCGTGGGGTTGAAGTAGTTTTTCATTCGAGATTCAAGTCGTTCACGGTCAATATCTACCACCAACGGATCACGACTGGTCTTGACGCCTGGAAACGAGATAGGGAAAAGCTCTGGCAAGCGCGGCCATGAAGTGTAGGCGGCGGAAAATGTGCGCTTGGCCAGTGGATTACCTAGAGCCGGTGCGGGCGCAAGCGGCGAATAAGTTGGTTCGGATTCGTGGCGGCTCTCTCGTCCGAGTTGGGCAAGTTTGCCGATGCCCCAAAGATCGCGGAGATTAATTTCTGATTCAGTGGTAGTGGAAGCGGCACGGACAAGCGTCGCGATAGCCGTGCCGACCTGAATGCCTTCACGGTTTTGTGGAGTCGAAAAGGCGCTGGGATCGGGAAGGCCATTGGGGGTGATCTTTCCAGTGCGGTATTTATCACCATTGAGGTTGTCGATATAGATAGACTGGAAGGTGTCGATGTATTTCTTGCGCATGGAGACGTGCGAGAGGCCATCTAGCCATTGATTATTGGAGATGAAGGAAACGATGCCGCAGCCGCCTTCGTTCCCATGCACATTGGCGTCGCCAACAATGCGACGCTCGGCAATACGAAAGAAGCGGATATAGAGATCATTGAGACCCTGGCCCTGCGGAGCAGGCAGTCCGGGGATTGTCTCTCGATAGGCCGTGGTGAGGTCGCGCTCTTCCTCGATGTTCGCGATCCCGGCGTATCCGTTATAAGGCGGATTGCCGAGAATGACGAGGATGGTTCCCTGTTGCTTGATGTGCTCGGAGTCTTCGCGTTCGCGGCGGAACTCCTCGAAGATGACAGACTGCGGATGACGTTCTGGAACCCAGCCAGTGAGGGCGTTGGTGAGAAAGACTCCGGCGCGGTGCTGGTCCGTTAGCGGAGCGCCTGCGGCCTCTAGCAAGGATGCCAGTTGCAGGTGGGCGATGACGAACGGCGCGGGCATGATCTCAAAGCCGAAGACACGGCTGAGAGCGGCGGTACGCAGACTGCTGGGAACAAGCGCCGTGTCGTCGCCGGCATTTTCAAGCAGCGTCCGGTGAATGCGATGGAGGACAGCGGTGAGATAGGCTCCGGTGCCACAGCAGGGATCGAGAATGCGCACAGTGGGACTGGCAAGGCCCAGCGGCTGATCGAGTTGGGTGCGCAACAAATGGTCAACCCGCTCGACCATATATTGCACGATCTCTTTGGGTGTGTACCAGACGCCGAGGTCTTTGCGGAGTTGGGGATCGAAGGCCTCAAGGAATGGCTCGTAGAAGTACGCGACTGCCTCGTCCTCGCGGAAGGTATCGAAAAAGCTGGGCTGTACGCGGTTGAGGGCTTCACCGGCGAGTTGCAGGACTTCCTGCAACTGGATGGAGTCGAGAGCGCCGGGTTCGGAAACCTCACCGAAGAGCTTGCGGAGAACGGGAACGCGCAGATAGTGGGCTGCGACCCGCCAATCGAATCGTGCGCCGGGGGCGCGTCCATCGGGTGACCGCCGCCAGAGTACCCATGCGGAGAAGATGCCGTAAAAGAGGGTTTGAACAAGCGTGGAACGAAAGAAGTGCTCGCCCTTTTCGCCTTCAAACCTCATGCCCAGCGATTCCTGGAGGGCGCGCTTGACGGCATCGAAGCTGCGCAGCGGATGGTCTTCGGCGCGGGCACGGGCTTCGCGGGCATAGGAGGCGAGCAGCCATGCAACGTCTTTGGGCTGGGCAAGCGGGGCGCGGTAGAGCATGACGCGCGCTAGAAAGTCGGGCAGCAAGTCCTTGTGTTTGGCGAAACTGGAAAGCGGTGTTTGCCAAAGATCGGCAGCGGTAGTGGCCAGTGTGTAGCGTTCGAGGATCTGAACTGCGCCGGATGCAGAAAGCTGAAGAAGCCGAAATTCACGGAGGTTGGTAATGAGAACAAGGCCGTATTGGCGTAGATAGCGAAGGGTCTGCGACTCTGCGGCGAGCGTGTCGAGGCTATAGTCGGCGGGCTTGACCTCGACAACGCCGCGCTCTGGGTTCTGGAGAAGTTCCGGCTCAGTGCCGCGACGCTGGCGCTTTGGCTGAGGGAAAAAGCCGCCGTCGGGGAGACCTGCACCGCTGTTGCGAAGTTGGGTCGAAAACAGGACGGCGGGTTTGAGCGATTGGCCGACAGCGTTGAAAAGCCGGTCGAGGGGTGGATAGTAGGATGTCTCGGCGGTTGCCGAGCCGGTCGAGCGGATAGCCCGGAGATCGGTGAGGTATTCGGCGACAGTGTATGCGGGCTGCACGATACTCTAATGATTGCATACGATTGCACGCAAACATGGTTGGAATGAGTGCGGCGTTTGGTTCCGGCAGACAGGCACTTTACTTGAGGAACAGCGACAATCAGGCTTATATGAAACTTGGATTGACTACAGCGGAGAGGACCACACCTCTGACCTTCCGAGAGCACAGAAGTGCATCTTGTTCATTTTGTGCTATATGTATAGCACTCGACGTGCAATATATATAGCACGGAAGCGGGCACGTAAATCTGCGACTCGCGGCAAACCTCGGTGACCGGCGCGGCGTTTTCTCCGGCGGAATACTGCGGCGCGGGTGGGGTGCCGGGGGCGTAGCGGGCGGCATTGGCCTGTCTGCGGTCAGTCGCGCTCAAAGTCGCCAGGTTCATACCGTGGAACTTTTTGGTTCTGTATGGGCTGCACCTGGCGTTCGCGGGCAAGATCGCGGCCTTCGACTCGCGCCCACGCTTCGGCGCGCTGCTCGCTTCTGGCGGACTCCCGGTCGCCGCGAGGACCGAAGACGGCTTCGGCGGTGCGCTCGGCGTAGTTGGCCCAGTTACGGTTCTCCGATTCGCGCCCCTGGCTGGCGTTTTCCTTCATAGCCTGCGCGATGGCCTGCTGGTCGTGGCCGGTCAAACGCATCCTTACGGCAATCATCCAATCGAGCTGCGACGGATTCCTTACCTCGATGCGATTGAGGATGTCGGCCTTGTGCATCTGATATGCCGTGCTTGGCGACTGCGCCGCCGATGGCATCGCCGGCAATGGCAGGCGCTCGCCGGGGCTGTGGACGGGCACGGGGCGCAACTCTGGATTGCTGATCCTGATTCCATGCTGAGCGGCAAGCTGCGCGCAGAGTTGTTTGAACTCGGCGGGGCCGGTGATGGTCACGGTTCCCCACTTCTGCGCGCCCAACTGGAGCGCCGCCAGGACTGCGGCCTCGTCCTGCTGTTGCCAAACGTCGATGCGCTTGCCGCGATCCGTGAAGCTAACACGGCTTGGATCGGTGTGCGATGAATAGTGAATCTCATTTGCCCGCAGGTGCGATGCCGGACGCACCTGCGCGGTGAAGTCGCGAATGTCGCGCTTGCGCGGAATCGCGTCGCCGTCTCCAAGGATCGCGGCGCTGGAAGTTTCCGCGCTTCGATACCGCCATTGTTCCGCAAGTTGCGGCGTGCCTCGTGCAACAAGAAACTGCTCAAAGGTCAATCGCTGGCCGAAGTTTGTTCGGAGAGTGTCGCGCTCGCGTTTTTGCGCGTCCATCAATTCGGCGCGGCGCTTGGCGTGGTCAGCGGCCAACAGGCTCCGGGCAACATTCAGAGCGTTACCGGTCCATTTACCGCCCTGATAGAGCGCGGCCCGTTCCTTTCGGAACTCGGCAGTCTGAGTTGCGCGCGCAGCGCGGTGATCTGTGCGCTGCCGAACCTGGGCGCTGTTCTTTTCGTTACGGAACATTTCAAGCACCTTGCGATACTCCGCCGAACCTGCTGGCATATCTGGACGCAACGGCTCGGCCTGCCGCTGTCGCTGTGGAATTGCATCGCTGCGGACATCAGGCTCGAATTCACCCAACCGCTCTTCCATCCGTGCCCTGCTGAATTCACGCCCGATGCAAGAGGCTTTGAGCGGCTGGTCTCCCACCCATAGCAGCGCGCCGCTGCCCTTCCGCTCATAACGCATATCGACCTGGGCCAGTGCCTCATGCACCTGCGCCCACGACTGCGCATTGCGCAGAATCGGCGCGGCTTTTTCCATCGCGATTCGCTCACTGGATTTCTCGCCGGTCGCATTTTCATAATCCTGCGCTTTCGAGCGGGGCTGCTGGTCGCGTACACTGCTGGACCGCGTCACCTCACCGTTACAGTCGGCGAGGTAGCGGGCGTTGCTCTCTGCTTCCCATCCCTGCGCATGGACAATCTCTGCAACGGCCTTGTGCGCTTTGTCGATGCACCATCCCTTGTCTGTTACGCGCATCATTACGGGATCGACGCGATTGAGTACAACATGAAGATGATAGTTTTCCGTGTTGCGGTGAAGCGCATAAACGGCGAGATGGCTCCCATTCATGCCGAGATTCCGCTTCAGGATTTCGACGGCTTCATCGCATTGCGTGTGCGTGGGCTGCTCGCCCTCCTTCCAACTCAGCAACCAATGATCGACCGGGTCTTTGCTGCGATTGGCTTCCATTGCCAGAGCAACCATTTCGGCGCGCTGCCCCTGCTGCGAGTCCGAATAGAAGTTGCCGCTCGCGCTGACGTATTCAGATTTCTGTCCGTCCGCGTGGCCGTCGGCCTCGATGTAGTCGAGCAAGCTGCCGATGCGCACTGCCTTGCTTGATTGCACCTTCGGATTGGAGATGTTTTTAACGATCATGATTGGCCACTCGCTCAATTGCCGCGCGCAATGCGCGGATTGCCGCAATGCACTCGTCTGCGACTTCGCCGTGCTGGGTAAGTTTGTTCATTGCATATTTCTGAAGGCCGCCGAGTCTACGCAGTTCACGAATCATCATCAGGTCAGTGGCCGCGTGAATCGTCTTGCCCAGCGCGCGCCTGCGAACCAACTCGCTGACGCTCATCCCGGCAAGGTCGGCGTCCTCGCTGAGTTGCACACGCTCTGCCGCTGTCAGCCGCATTTCAAATCGAGAAGCTGCACGGTCTTTGGTGCGTGGCAAAAACGGCATTTGCATTTCTCCTACGCGAAGCGTGCGCGGTTGTTTTCAGGATGAGCCTCGATGCGACAAGCGAAGCGCGGAGCATAGAGGCGGCGGGTTGGACGAAACAGGGCGAAGCCATGTGTACGGACAACCCGCATCCTGTACTGCTCTTCCAACACATAGTGCGTAACAACTCAAAACTTAT
>JBAVDS010000015.1:0-41317 GCA_049587335.1 Occallatibacter sp.
GGTTACCAGCACGGCCAGCACCCGGCCCGTCGAGAGCCGCGAAAAGTGAATGTGCTCCAGCACCTGGCCGGCTGTAGAACTGGCCAGCGCCACGCCCAGCCCGCTCGACAAGAGCGCCAGCACGTGCGAGGTGCGCTCCAGATAATCGTTGCTGCTGGTGACGCCGCTGAAGCTCTCCTCGATCTGTCCGCGCCGGGCTTCGCTCATCGCCGACGGCCCCATGGCCGGTGCGCCTTGCAGCATCGCATTCATGCGGCCCGGCTGCGTGATCTGCTCCACGTAGCAGCGAAAGGCCGCGGCGGTGGGCACCCTGCCAGCCGAGGTGTGCGGCTGCTCCAGCAATCCCGCCTCGCCCAGCGTGGCCATCACGTTACGGATGGTGGCCGGACTCAAACCCTCTTGATGGGAAAAAAAATGGGCGACCGCCTGCGAAGCCACCGGCTCGCCGGTTGCGATATACAACTCGATAATGGCGGTGAGCACCAGCCGCTCTCGCGGACTGACGCGCGCATCAGGCATCTTCCCCGCTCTCCGTCTGGACTCTTACGCTCGACCTCATTCAGCCACGGATGGAACCAATAAACGCTTGATATTTCTAGCCTTTATACCAAAAAACGATACAAATCCCCCTTTAATTTTAGGGAGAAGTGATTGCTGCTGTCAATATGCCATGCACTGAGGTCCACAGCTTGGCGCAGCGCTATGGCCGAATGTAATAGCCAGTATGGGTGCGGGCGGCCAGCTTCGGTTTATCGACCAGAGCCTGTTATGAACCTTCCTGCGGGCGTCGCCGGGCACCCCGGGTTGCGGCGCAAATGGGTCCATACTTCGTTGTCATCCTCGACGGTGGACCCGCCACAGCCTTCGGATTCCGCCTCGTCTGGACCCATTTTCGCTTGTAACGCCGCCGCTGCCCAGCAGTTGCCGTTGCGATGATTGGGTGCTTGATCCCTCCCAAAGGACGCTGGCCCATCATCCCGACGGCGTCGCCGCCACCGTCACTGGCCGCGCCCTCAGCAGAGGCCGCATCAGCTCCGCCGGCCACACATACACCGCCAGACGCCGCGAATAGTGCAGCACCGGTTCCTGGCTGGAGAGTTGAATTCCCAGCGCCGCCGCCAGATCATTCTGCTCAATCTCCGCCTCGGCCTCTTCCACCGGCCATGAAACATGGTGCAGATTCGCCTGGATCGGCTCCCCGTTGCGGTTGCTCGAATAAAGGCAGTAGCGCTCCATCAAAAAGTACTCCAGGCTGCCCGCACGGCTCTCCGTCAGCCGCCGCGACGGTCCCAGCCCGCGATAGCGCGCCTTGAAGACGACCGGCTGCGCGGCAAAGCGCCTGCGGCTGTAGAAAGAAAACTCCCGCTCGTTCCGCTGCTCCAGATGCATCTGCGCCCAGTGGTAGGGCAGCCGGTAAAATGCCCGCCCAATCATCGCTGCCAGCGGGTTGCTGGCCTCCAGCGAAAGAAAACAAAGCCCTAACGTCCCGGTATGCGGATCGCGGACGTAGGTGCGCAGGCTCAGATGAGGAAAGCTGCGCGCTCCTGGAATCGGCGGCAGACCGCGCAGCTTGATCTGATCCATCCAGAACGGCATCACTCCCAGCCACGCCGAGCCTTGATAAGTGTCCACCTGCAAGCCTCGCGGCACCAGCGGCGCAACCTGAGAGGCTGGGACCGGCCAGTTGGCAAAGAGCATATCGTTCCAGTGCTGCCGGAGCACCCAGTGGCCGGAGGGCAAAGGACGCGGTTTGTGCGATATGTGTGCCGGAAACTCCCGCATGGTCTGGTTGCTCTCTCCTTGCCGGACGACTGGAAAGGGACCGGAGATGCACATCCCGATCCACCCCTAATGCCGTATTCTGTTCGCGTGGCCATGACAATGTCCAGTGAAACTTCTCTGCCTCCCGGCGCCCGCAACCAAACCGAGGTCTTTGCCGTGCATGGCGCCGTCCCTGAGGTGCTGGCCTACGCGATGGCCAAGTACTCCCGCTCGGCTCTCTCCATGCGCGAATCGCTGGCCGAGATCAGCACGCAACGCGCCGAACAGTTCCTGAACACCTTCTATTTCCAGTACGGCCACCGCTCCATCGCCGATCTGGCCCACATCGCCTTCGCCGTCGAGCGGCTCAGCCTGCTGGCGGCCATCGTGCTGGTCGACGAGCAGCGCTGGGATGGCCAGGAGCGCTCCACACGCTACCAGAACTTCCTCAAATCCGGCTGGTTCCTCCCGGATTTCGGTGAGGAATCGGCCTCCGCTCAGCTTTATTCCCAGACCGTCGTCAACCTCTTTGCCGCCTATCAGCAGACTACCGCAGCGGTCCTCGATGCGCTGCGCCGCCGCGTTCCCTGTCCGGAGAGCATGAAGCCGGAGGCTTACGAGCGGACTCTGAAGGCCCGCGCCTTCGACGTGGCCCGCTACCTGCTTCCCCTGGCCACCAATACCTCTCTCGGCCAGATCGTGAACGCCCGCACGCTGGAAACGCAGGTCTCCCGCCTGCTCTCCCACCCCGTTGCCGAGGTGCGCGATCTGGGCGACAAGCTCCGCGATGCCGCCACCGGCCCAGCCTGGAATGTCAACGCCCAGGCCGGAACAGCGCTTCTGAGTAAGATCACTTCGCTGGAAAAGCAGGCAGACGTGAAGGGTACGGGCTTCAGCCCGTACATCAGCCAGACAAGTGAATCCGGGGCTTTAGCCCCTGAGGCAACGCTCGCCTCTGAAGCCGCAACTCTCCTCACTCCTGAGGTCCGCTCCGCGCCCACGCTGGTCAAATACGCGCAGCCCAACGACTATGAGATGAAAACCCGCGCCGATCTGACGCAAGCTGCCGCTGAAATTCTCAATGGCCTGCCTTGCGCCGTGGCCCCGGTGGTCGATCTGGTCGAGCGCACGGAGACCCTTGAAGTTGAGCTGGCCTCGACGCTGCTCTACTCGGCCGCCCACCATCCCTATCGCCAGATCCGCGATCTCGTTGCTGCGTTCCCCGAAGCCCGCGTCAACGAGATCATCGAACTGGGATTCCGCCATCGCGGCAGGCATGACGAGGCTCTGCGCGCCTTCCACGCCGGCGCGGCTCTTCGCTTTGACATTCTGATGGACATCGGGGGCTTCCGCGATATGCACCGCCATCGCCGCTGCGTGCAGATCATTCAGCCCTTCACTGCGCGCCACGGCTATGAGACGCCTCTCTGCGGCGATCTCGGCCCCGGCGTCAACATCCTTGCCGAGGCCGGCGTTCTCTCCAGCTTCCAATCCGCCATCGACGAGGCGCATCGGGCCAGCGCTCAAATCGCCTCCAGCTCCGCGAGCGAGGCCGGGCAGTCGGCTCTCTATCTGCTCCCGCTGGCCACGCGCATCCGCTCGCTCTTCAAGATGGACTTCGCCGAAGCCCAATACATCATCGAGCTACGCTCCGGTCCCGCCGGCCACTTCAGCTACCGCCGTGTCGCCTGGGAGATGTATCGCGCCCTTGAGCGCCAGCATCCGGCCCTGGCAGGGCAGATTCGCGTCACCGACTTCACGCAGCCCATCGACCTGCTGCAACGCTGAGACTACGCGATGCGCTTGTGCCCCATCGACATATCCCGCGCTGCGCCGATCACCAGCGACCGGTGCAACGGTTCAAGGCCGGGCAGCAGGGCGGCAATCTCGGCCAGCAGCGGGTCGGAGAGAATCGACGCCACTTCATCGTCGTGAAGGCTGCGCGTATCCTGGACCAGTTGGCGCACATCCACCTCCAAAGCCCCGGCCAGCCGCTCCAGCGAACCCAGTGTGGGAATCGCTTTGCCGTTCTCGATCTTTGAAATGTATGTGCGGGGCACCTGCATCCGTCCGGCCAACTGGCGCTGGCTCATGTGCCGCGCGCGCCGGATATCCTTCACCTGGCCCGCCACCTTGAAGCCCGCCTCGGCCGCGGAAGATACGGGATGCTGGCCGATCAATACCGGCCCGGGATGCTGATTCTCCTCTCCCTCCAAAGGCCGGTGACACCTTCGGCACAGAGAGTTGCTGGTTTTGAATTGGATCAGTTTGCAGTCGGCGAATGTACAGCGCACAACCTCTCGCGCTTCCATGCCTGCCTGGATAGTTGCCATCGGCGGTGTGCGGAGTGCCAGAGCGGGAACCCCGGGACGCTTCTCAGCGTCAACCTAAATGCTACTCTCCGGGAATTGAACCATAATTGTCAAGTGAAAACTTGGATACGCCCCAACTCTCCCGGTCATCCCCGGAAATCTGCGCAGAAAACCGGAAAATACGCGAACCAGAGTGCACAACAACAGCAGCGCAAAAAAGATCTTTCCCTGCATCATAATCAGGGCAAGGAGGGCGCTGTCTTGCCTGATAACCTGAGATCGGGCATGAGGAGTTTCCTGTGCAGCGCATCTGTGTGGACATGGATGAGGTCATGGCGGACACACTCGCCGAGCACATCCGCCGTTACAATCAGACCTTCGATGAGGATGTGACTCCGGCCGATCTGGCCGGCAAGGGCATCTGGGAGGTAACTCCCATCGACCGCCAGCAGCAGCTTCGCGCCTTTCTGGACGCGGAGGACTTCTTCGAGGATCTGGCCGTGATGCCCGGCTCTCAGCAGGTGCTTGAGCAGCTCTCAGCGCGCTTTGAAATCTACATCGCCACGCAGGCCATGGCCGTTCCCAATTCACTCGGCCCGAAGTACCGCTGGCTCCAGCGCCACTTTCCCTTCATTCCGCCCGCGCACTACGTCTTCTGCGGCAACAAATCCATTCTTCGCGCCGACTATCTCATCGACGACCTGCCCAAGAACCTCCTCCGCTTCGAGGGCCAGGGCCTGCTCTACACCGCCCCGCACAACCTCGCCGCCACCGGATTTCTCCGCGTCGATCACTGGCAGCAAGTCGCCGAATACTTCGCGGGAATCCCCGCCTGAGGCAGCGGCCCTAAATCGGATGCGGAGTGGTGTTGCGCGCGTTGGTCACGTTATCTGCCGTATCCGTAAAGGACTTGCCCTGTCCGTAGGCGAACTTCTGGTAGTTGTGGCCAACCTTGCGGATTGCATCCTGCGGGCCGTCATCCCAGCTAATGCGCGCCTCGCCGTCTACATACTCCCAGTGGCCATGCACATGGCGCAGCGAGCGCCATGCATCGCCATTGTCCTCCAGCGTGATGTAAAAATTGCTTCCCGCCCCGTCGCCAACCTCCCACTTGCCCAGGAAGTGGCCACGCGACGGCGCAGACGGATTCACGGCTCCCGGCTCGGAGGCTACAGCACCGGGAAACTCGATCCGCTCAATATCGGCAAGGTTGTAGCTCTGCCGGTGGCCATCTTTGAAGACGATCACGATTGTGCCGTGGCTGCTCCGGAACTGCGACGAGGATGCAGCATAACCGTTGGGAACCGCAAATCCAATCAGGGTTGCCAAACTGGCAAGAGCGACGATTAACCGCATGAGTTTCTCCTTTGCAATCAGCGGCGCAAGACTTCTCCACTCTAGCAGCGCCAATTCCAAGTACGCGTCCGGCCCGTCTGCGGTTCCAGAGAATCGCACTCTCTTGTGGAATTCTCTGAATTCTCGCTCCCGCAAAGCCTTATTGGGGAAGAACCTCGATGCCGGTCACGGTCGCATAGCCCTCCACCGGCACAAAGCTGAGCAGCAACTTCCCCTGGGCATTGGCGTCGAGATCCGCGAATTTGCGCGTCACGACATCTGCCGGATGCGCCTCCTGGGCAAGGTTGAAGTTCAGCAGCAGCGCTCTGCCATTGCAGTAGACATCAAAGAGATGAGCAACGGCGGCCCGATTTTCAATGGAGGCAGATGCGCTCTGGTCCCAGGCGCCATGCCGCGCGGCAAAATGCAGCACCAGGGTGTATCTGCCCGGCGTCACCGGAATCGCATAGGAAAAATTCCCCCAGCGCTCGGTCTCATAAAGCTCCGGATCGTCAGTTCCCGTTACAGGCGTCGCATATGCCGCAAGCTGGCCGCCCTGGAAGTAATCGTCGGGACTCCACCAGTGGCTGTCGTTGGAGTAATACGGCGTCTGGCGCGCCAACAGGCGAACCGGCCGGATGTGTCCGCGAAAGCCGGGAAGAATCTCGATCGCCGAGAGCGTGGCCTGCTTTCCCTCGTCTGCGGAGAACTCCAGATGCAGCAACCCGTCGGCGGCCGGCTCCATGCCGGTGAAGACCTTCACATCGGCGGTGCGGCTGGCTCCGGCGTCGGCCACAATATCAAAGCGCGTCAGCAGCGCCCTTCCATTGGCGCGCACCGTCATGATCCGGCTGCCCTCGCCGCCGCCTCCGGTTGACTCCTGATCGTAGACGGTTTCAGCAAAGTACAGTCGCAACTCGTAGACACCCTTCTTCAACGGAATCGCGTAGCGGAAGCTGCCTTGCCGGCTGGTGCGGTAAAAATCCGGATTCTGCGTGCGCAAAATCGCCTGCGCTCCGCTTTTGACCGCGGTGCCGCCCTCAAACCAGGCGTCCGCATTCCACAGCTTTCCAGCATGATCGACAAAGCCGCGGCTTGATCCCGCCAGAATGCGAATCTCCTCGCCCACCGGCGGTCCAAGCTGCGCCTCGGCCTCCACTGCCGCGCCGGAGTTCGCCGCCTCTGCCGGCGTTTGCTGCTTCGTCTGCCGGTAGTGCTGCACGCCCCAGACGAGCGCGACGATCAGAAGCGTAGCGGCTCCGGCGCTCCACCAGATCCAGCGATCAAGCCGACGCAACCAATCGCCCGCACGTCCACTTGGGGCGTGCTCGCTCTTCGCCGTCTGCGGATCCGCGGCAGATGACTCTGCTGGCGCTGGCAAAACCGCGGGGATGAACTGCGGAACATATTGTCCCAACGGAATGACGATCCGCAACCGGTGCCCAGCTCCCTCACCGGCATAGTACGCAGCCAGCCGCTTGCGCAGGCGGTTGGCCTCCACGCGCACAATCGAGTCCGCATTCTGATCGAAGGATGCGCTCCGGTGAAAGACTTCCAACCCAACCGAATACTCCTTGATCTGGCGTTCTTCTCCGGCAAAGAGTTTTTCACAGAGGTAAGAGAGCAGATGCGCCAGCGTCGGAGCGCGAACAAAGCCATCCGATTGAAGCACCGCCGCCAACTCCGCGCGTTCCGCTTCCAGATTGGCCGGCTCTCGCTCTTCGCTCGCCATGTCTTTTTGCCCCGGACTGATTGTAATGTAGCTCTCGAAATTTATTTGGATAGTGTTTAACGGTTGACAGATCAGCCGGAATGCAGCCTTTAACGGCTGTTAACCCCAACTGTTCTCCCTTATCCGATCCCGGAACCGTAAACTCTAAATCTCCATAAATAATTGCAGATAAAGAACTTCGATGATTCATCTACAGATTTAACCCGCGCGCAGCCGCTCTGTAGCAGCTATAGCGTTGCGCCCGGCTTGCGATAGCGCTCTACTGCTATCGATGCAGGGAAGCGGAGCGAGGCAGGCAATCTGGGCTGCGATCGTCTCCCGCGAACGGCCCCTGCCCAGGAGGGTGGAACAATGAAACGATTCGTAATGATGCTGGCCGTCGCAAGCCTGCTGATCGCAGCGGCTCCCTACGGAAGAACAACACCCGGCTCGGATGCGGCGAAGAACGGCAATCCGGATCTCGCCCAAAAGGCCGAAGATCGCGGCGATCTGGCGCGCGTTCGCAAGGATTATGCCTCCGCCGTCGCCTACTATATGGCGGCCCTGCGTTACTCCCGCCAGAATGCGCGCGTCTACAACAAGCTGGGCATTGTCGAGCTTCAACTCGGTGAAAGAGGAGCGGCGCGCAAGAACTTCGGGCTGGCGCTGAAGTATGATCCCAAACTCATCTCCGCTGTGAACAATCTCGGCGCGGTGGCTTTGATCGACAAAAAATACAAGATCGCCGCCGGCTATTTCAAAAAGGCGCTGGCCGCCGATGAGACGGTAGCCTCAACTCACCTCAATCTGGCGGAGGCTTGGATGGGAATGCGCGAGGTGGACCACGCGATGACCGAATACGCCCGCGCGCTGGAGCTGGATGCCGACCTTTTGACCAATACCGGAGATGGCGTCATCGCTCAGGTTTCTACGCCGGAGCAGCGCGCCCGCATCTACTTTCTGATTGCCAAGTCCTATGCCCGCCGCGGAAACATCGAGGGCGCTCTGGATTATCTGACCAGAGCCAAACAGCTTAACTTCCCCGAAATGAGCAAGGTCTATTCCGATCCCGACTTCACATCGCTGTGGAAGGACCCGCGTCTGGAAAAGATCGTGAAACGATAGCCGTGCACGCCCTCACAGACTGCCAGCCGCGTTGCCCGCACTCCGCGCCAAATTTGACGCGCGCAGCGGCAGCGCGGCCGGCGCCTGATGCATCGTTACGATGATCGCGCTCGCCGATTTCTTCCCCGCGCAGTGATAGGAGTGCGGTGTGGAGGAATCGAAGTACAACGCATCGCCCGGCCCCAGCATACACGCCTGCTCGCCGTGGTGAACTTCCAACTCACCCTCCAGCAGATAGAGAAACTCATAGCCGGGATGCAAATGCGCCGCCGGCGCCATCAACTTTTCGAGGGGAATGAACTCGGCAAAGTAGGGGTCCATGTGCCGGTCGGGCACCATGTAGCCCAGACTTTCAAAGAAATAGGTGGGATTTTCCACTCCGGTTTGTGGCAGCCGCAGCCGGTCTTTGCGGCGGTGAATGCGGAAGACCGCCTGCGGTTCGCGCTCGAAGAAGTAGGAGAGATCCTTGGAAAAGACCATCGCGATCCGCGCCAGATTGCGCAGCGTCGGCACCACGCGCCCGGTCTCCAACTGAGAGAGAAAACTGGCGGAAAGACCGGTGTGCCTGCCCAGTTCAACCAGTCCCATCGATTTCTTCAGCCGCAGCCGCCGGATTCGCTCGCCGATGGCCTTCTCGGCAATCACGCGTTCCGTGGTCTCCGCGTCCACCTGCGACTTTTGCGTCTCTTCGTTCTGAACAACCGCCGACCCGCTCATCCACCCTCCAAACAGCACGCAAATCCAGCACACGCCCGGGGAATGTTACGCACATCAAAAACAATTCTCATGTTACCAAATCGGTAATAGAGTCGCAATGCCTGGGCCTTCTCTCCAACTGGCATTCCTGTCCCTGAGCAGTTGCGCAGTTTTCAGGGTTGGCGACCAATCCGGGAGTATGCTGAATTCCGAGTAGAGCTTGGGTTATACTTTTTCAACGATTCTGCATCGGGGAGAAGTTATGCCATTTTTAGAGATCAGGCGCGACTGCGGCTATGCGGATAGGTTCAGAGCTTACGAAGTGTGGATCGATAATGCTGTAGTCGGCAAGATCCGAGATGGCGAAGTGAAGCAATTTCCACTAGCAAGTGGAGATCACGAACTGCGCATCAAGATTGATTGGTGCGGATCACGACCCATTAACTTCAGCATCGGCGCGGAAGGACTCGCAGTGTTTGAGGCAAAGTCAGGCTTACGGGGCGGCAAGATCTTCGGCGCACTGTGGTACGTTTTGTTCGCGAAGGATTCGTATGTAGAACTCAGCCAAGTGAATTAAGTGGGCTTGGGCCTATGTCCAGCTAACCGGAGATCATACTACGACCTTTCCTTGCTATCGATTACGACAGGCCTTGTGCCCGTCCCCGCTATCTTTATCTGTCCGGCCATCAAGGCCACTGAGGTGTCTCAGCCAGGTCTGACTGCGTTATTGCCCTGCTGACAGGCAAAGTCGCACAATGCATGGTCGAAGGTGACAAGGCGGGAGTGTGAGGCCTGCGCGTAGGCCAGAAGCCAGCAATCGCCGACCCACTTTGAGGCGGACTTGGAAGCAAAGGCTCCGGTCGCCTGTCGAAAGCCCGATTCTATTTGCCGGGGATCGGGGGAGAACTCCACGTGCGGGTCTTCGAGCCAGCGGTCATAGAGTGTCCATGCTTCTTTCAGGGTGTATACCTGTTCACCCATGACCGAGGTGTTGGTCAGCAGGCGCAAGAGGCCGATTTGCGTGTAACGCGAGAAGAGCAGATGCGCATCGCCCGAGAGGGCGTTCCACCAATTCCAGGCTTCGCGGTTGTGCGAGTGACCGGCGACGGAAAGCGCGAGCCAGACGTTGAGATCAGGAAAAAACAAGGTCATGCGGATTCTCGTCCACAGGAAAACGGGGTCCCAGCTTGCCTTTTCGACGAATCAGCGGGCCGGTGACGGGGCGGCCAGCCTGGGGGGCCGCGTTTCCTGTGTCGGCGTAGGTCTCTTCCAGCGCCCGCACGACAAGAGCGCGGATGGAAGCTCCGGAGGTCCTGGAGCGCTGTTTCAGCCGCTCGTGCAACGTTTGCGGCAGCTCGATAGTAGTCCGGGTCGCCATGAGTTGATTATGCCACAAGTTGCGCGTTGTTTCCTTTCCACTCGGCGTAGAGGCCGTGGAAGTCTTCGAGCCGTCGAATTGGTCAAACTCACCTCTCGCCCCGCACGCGCTATCCTTGAGTTTCTGGAGAGTCCGGCCAATCTGGCCAGCCGAGGAAGGCCCATGCCCGAAGATCCAATCACTCCCGCCCCACCGCAGGTGGTGGCTACCATCGCAACCGTCGGCCAGTATGAAGGCCAATCCGTCATTCTGCGCGGCTGGCTCTATAACCTGCGCGAAAGCGGCAAACTGCTCTTTCCCATCTTTCGTGACGGCACCGGAACCATTCAGGGCGTCGCTCACATCAAGAGCGTTTCGCCGGAGGTCTTTGAAGCCCTGAAGGGGCTGACGCAGGAGTCGAGCGTCATCGTCCATGGCAAGGTACGTGCCGACAAGCGCGCGCCAGGCGGCTACGAACTCGATGTCGAGGGCCTGGAGGTTGTGCAGCGCGTGCCGGAGGACGATCCATATCCGATCACGCTCAAAGAGCATGGCGTCGATTTCCTGATGGAGCATCGCCACTTGTGGCTTCGCTCACCGCGCCAGTCGGCTATCCTGCGCATTCGCGCCGAGATCATGCGCGCGGCAGCCGAGTATTTTGACACGAACGGCTTCATTCGCACCGATCCGCCCATTCTGACGCCGGCGGCCTGCGAGGGAACTTCAACGCTCTTTCCCGTGGATTACTTCGGCGATCCTGCCTATCTTACTCAATCCGGGCAACTTTATATCGAATCCACGGCTCTGGCGCTGGGCAAGGTATACAGCTTTGGGCCGACCTTCCGCGCAGAGAAGTCCAAGACCCGCCGCCACCTGACCGAGTTCTGGATGATCGAACCGGAGGCCGCTTTTCTTGAACTTGACGGCCTGCTGGAACTGGCGGAAAACTTCCTCTCCCACATCGTTCAGTCGGTCCTGAAAAACCGCGCTCCGGAGCTGGCGCTGATTGGCCGCGATGCCGACAAGCTGGCAGCGATCGTCCCGCCCTTTCCCCGCCTGCGCTACGACGAGGCTGCCGAGATGCTCAACCAGGCCCACAAGGACGGCCATCTGGAGGCGGCATTTGAATATGGCAACGACTTCGGCTCACCCGACGAGACCTGGCTCAGTTCGCAGTTTGACCGTCCCGTGATGGTTCACCGCTATCCCGCCAATGTGAAGGCCTTCTACATGGAGCCTGACCCGCTCGATCCGCGTTACGCGCTCTGCGTGGATGTGCTGGCGCCGGAGGGATACGGAGAGATCATTGGTGGCTCGCAGCGTGTTTCCAGCTTCGAGCTGCTCAACGCGCGCATCGAAGAGCACAACCTGCCCAAAGAGGCCTTTCAGTGGTACTTGGATCTGCGCCGCTACGGCAGCGTTCCGCATTCGGGCTTTGGCATGGGCATCGAGCGCGCCGTCGCCTGGATCTGCGGGCTGGATCATGTGCGCGAGACCATTCCCTTTGCGCGCACCTTGCATCGCATCTATCCCTGATCGTGTTTCGAGGGATACAATGATTCCCGATCGGAAAGACGCGGCGAAAGCGCGGCTGAAATTCTCCGCGCCGTTCTCCGCCGATCCGGTTCTCAGGAGTCCTCGATGCAAAACCACCGCATATTTCTGTCACTCACATTGCTCTCCGCCGCGTTGCTCGCCATCTCCGCGCCGGCGCAGACCGATCCGGGCATTCCGCACCTGCGTCAACAAGGCACTGCCACGCAGTTGATCGTGGATGGCAAGCCCTTTCTGATCGTCTCCGGCGAACTGTCGAACAACGCCGCCACCAGTCTCGAATCCCTGGAGCCGGTCTGGCCGAAGCTGGTGGAAGCCAATCTCAATACGGTGCTCGCCGGCATCTCCTGGGCGCAATTCGAGCCAAAGGAAGGCGAGTTCAATTACACACAGGTCGATGGAGTCATCGATCAGGCCCGCCGCAACCATCTGCATCTCGTCCTTCTCTGGTTCGGCTGCTGGAAGAACGGCACTTCGAGTTATGCGCCCTATTGGGTCAAGAAGGATTATCTGCGCTTCCCCCGCATTCAGATCAACGACGGCAAGACGGTTTCCATCTCCGGCCCCGTGGAAACCTTGAGCACCTTCAGCGACGCCACGCGCGATGCCGATGCCGCCGCCTTTGGCGCGTTGATGCGCCATATCAAGAAGGTGGACGGCACAGAGCATACGGTTCTGATGATGCAGGTGGAGAACGAAGTGGGCGTCCTGCGCGACTCGCGCGACCGCTCGCCCGCCGCCAACCGCGCTTTTGCCGGAGAAGTTCCAGCCGAGCTGATGAATTATCTGGAGAGCCACAAAGACAATCTGATTCCCGAATTTCGTGAGGTCTGGGCCAGCAATGGCTACAAGAAATCTGGCACATGGGAGGAGGTCTTCGGTCCGGGAAAACCCGCCTCTCTGGAGCTGCCGATTCAGACCACCGCTTCGTATCTGGGCCTCATACGCCACGAAGGCGACTGGCTGAAGCTGACCTGGAGCTCGGATGAAATCTTCATGGCCTGGAATTACTCCCGCTTTCTGGAGAAGGTGATCCAGGCGGGCAAGGCTGGCTACGAGATTCCCATGTATGTGAATACCTGGCTGCAATCCCGCGATGAAGCCTGGCCCGGCACCTATCCCAGCGGCGGCCCGCTGCCGGAGGTGCATGACATCTGGCGCGCCGGAGCACCGGATCTCGACATTCTCGCTCCCGACATTCACATCGAATACTTCGACGATGTCTGTGCGCGCTACTCGCGCAGCGGCAATCCGCTTTTCATACCGGAGACCAGCATCAATCCCGCCAACGCGCTGATGGCCGTGGGTAGATACAACACCATCGGCTTTTCTCCCTTCGGCGTCGATACGGTTCGGCCGGTGACTGCGGAGCTGACAGCAACGTACAGCATCCTCAATCAGCTATCGCCGCTGATTCTGGCTCATCAGGGATCCGATTCGATCACCGCCGTGCGCATGAATCAGGGAGACGCGCCCAGGCAGATCAAGCTGGGTAATTACACACTGCTGCTGACCTATACGGGACGCAACGTGCATCTGCCGGTGCAAGCCAAGGGAGGAGTGGCGACCTCGCCGCGGTTCACGGCGTCGGATTCGGAGTCCACAACCCCGCTCGTAGCCGCCGCCATCCTCATCGCCACCGGCCCCGACGAGTATTACTTCGCCGGCGGCGGAATGCGCATCGATTTCACACCCAACACGCCTGGGCCGCCCAATGCCGGCCTGGGCGACGTCGAAGAGGGCAAGTTTATCGATGGCAAGTGGGTCGTCACCCGTCGAATTGCCGGCGATGACGATGGCCAGGGAGAGATTCTGACGCTGGCTCCAGATACGATCCTGCGCGTTACCCTCTACCGCTTTCCATAAGCGCGCCAAGCAGCAGCCCGCCCTTGCTCAATCGATCAGATCGCGGCAAGGGCGAGGCGCGGAACAGCTTCTCTACCGGATGATCTCGAACTTCTCCCACGGGCAGTTGCAGACCGGGCAGCGCTCGTGCTCTTCTTCGGTCTCCGAGGTGTAGCCGCAGACCGGGCAGACATAAAAGTCGCGGGCCTCGGCAATCCATGAATCCTTCTTCCCGGCCGCCAGCAGCGCGATCGCCTCGGCATAGAGGCGCGCGTGGGTCTTCTCCGCCTCCAAAGCTCCGTGGAAGGTGCGGATGGCCGCGGTATTCTTGCGCTCCTTGGCCTCATCCAGAAAGCCGGGATACATGGTGTCGATCTCATACTGCTCGCCATTCAGCGCGGTTTTGAGGTTTTCCAGTGTGCTCTTGGGCTGAACCTCGTGGATCTCCGCTTCGGCACGCGCCCCCAGTTGCCCAATGACGCGGGCATGATTGGCGGCATGAATCTGCTCGGCGCGCGCGGCGGCGCGAAAGAGGCTGGCGGCGCCATGCAATCCTTCCTCGTCGGCCTTCGCGGCAAAAACGGTGTACTTGGCGTGCGCGTTCGACTCGCCTGCAAAGGCAGCCAACAGATTCTGAACCGTCGTCGCTGTTTCAGCGGCAATTCCTGGCATGAAAATCCTCCCCAACTCCGTTCCAGAGAGTACGGGCGCGATCCACAGCCGCGCTGTGACGCCGGTTACATCCGGTGAAGAGCCTTCCCTGCCACTTTCCTGCACAGGAATCGCCCAAATCGGCACTCCGGCTCTGTTCTTGCGTGATCTCGATGGGCTATATTGTCTACACGCTGAATCTGCCGGCGCCCGTTTCCCCGCTCCATCATACGGCGCGTTGCTGCCCAAAGCCAGGAGGGTCCGATGAAAACTACCGACACAATTGGATTGCTGCTCAAAAGCAAGGAGCAGAACCTGGTTCTGTCGATCTCGCCTGAAGAAACGGTCTATCAGGCGATTGAGCTGATGGCCAGGCACAATGTCGGCGCCTTGCTGGTGCTCTCCGGCGCCAAGGTTGTGGGCATCTTCTCGGAGCGCGACTACGCGCGCAATGGCGTTCTGAAGGGCCACTCCTCCCGCGAGACCCAGATCCGCGAGATCATGACCAGCCCGGTTGTCTACGTCAGCCCGCAGAACACCGTGGATGAGTGCATGGCGATCATGACCGAGCACCACTTCCGCCATCTGCCAGTTCTGCAGGACGAAGCCGTCGTCGGCGTGGTCTCCATCGGCGACCTGGTCAAATGGGTGATCTCCGGACAGGCCCAGCACATCCAGGCGCTGGAAGGCTACATTACCGGTGCCTATCCGGCGTAGCTGTGGTCGATATGCAATCGAGTGACGCCATGCCAGTAGTGTTTCGCGAACGCGGCTTTAAGTTCTTCTTTTATTCCAGTGAGGGATCGCCTCGCAACCGCTGCATATTTATGTCGAGAAGGATAACGTCGAAGCTAAATTCTGGTTGAATCCCGCTGTCAGTGTGGCATACAATGACGGCTACAATGCGCGGGTTTTGCGCGAGTTGCAGAGTATGGTTGAGGCTAACAAGAACCGCATTGTGAGGGTATGGAATGAGCATTTCATATAGTCCAACGCGTGTCCGATTCGATGAGGATAGTTTTTGGGTCGATCTGAGCGACGGTCGCACTCTGGGTGTACCTTTGGCCTGGTTTCCCCGCCTCTTGCACGGCACAGCGGAGCAGCGCGAGCAGGTGCGCATCAGCAGCCGCGGCCTGCATTGGGATGCTTTGGATGAGGATGTCTCGGTTGCTGCCCTACTCGCCGGTCTGGGCGATCAGACCGCCCCAAACAAAACCTTTGCGGCATAGATTCTCCCAGAGGTAAACACTGCGCTGCATTTTGCGCTAAGTGCTGTTTGCAACAATCCAGGATTGTGCCAAGGCGAATCAGCAGTCAGCCACTGTCGGCCCTGAAAAGGCTCGAATCGTTTAAGTGTATGTATGATAAAATCGAAGATATTCCTTCACAGAAGGATCAGAAGTTAAAAGCCTTCGGTCCAACTGACGTTCAGGCCGAGGTGCTCATTTTCGATGTAATCGAGCCAAAATATATCGGGGGCGTCATTTTCGAAAAGGCGTCAGTTCGGGATGCATACTAGCTCCACCTCAAGGGACGAGAGACCTACATCCACAGGAAAAACAAAGGAATGTTTGCGAATCGGAAGTACGTTAGAACATGGAGCAATTAGAAAGCACGGGATCGAGCCATGGCAGAGAGACCTCTATACATTCCAGTCGCTGAAGGTTCTGCGCTCGTTAGAACGAAGTACATTGAATTTCAATGGTTCCCTGGTATGGCCGCTTCCCAAAAGCAAAGGTCCGTTGATTCACTGCACAGTGCTGCCCTCAAACAATTGGACATCAGTCAGGTGCTTGAAGTTTCCAGCAAGTCACGCGAGGAACTCGGGGTAGCACTCAGCGCCTTCAACCTCACATTCACTACTGTCAAATTTAAGCGTACATTCACAGTAGAATGCGCTTTTCAGGGCAGCAAGGTCTTCGAGCGAGGTGGCCCCTTCACAGATATCTTCGAGATGACTTCTCGGGAAGCAAAAAAGGACGAACGGCTGCGCTCATCGGGTCGTCTGACGGGCTTTCACTTTTCCGGTGCTGATTGGGGGCTTGAACCGCAAACCGCATTCTACGACTGGCTCTACATCAACGCATTGAAAAAGCACCCCGGCCTGACCGAGCGACTACTTGAATATTCGGCATTCACCGATATTGAGTTCAACCCCAAGCGTTCTATCAACTGCCAAGCGTATTCGGTCGCGCTCTACTTATCTTTAGTCAAACGCAACCTGCTCGATGAGGCTTTGTCCTCCCAGGCTTCGTTCCTGAGAACTGTTGGAAATGCCGTCGTCAGCAACGCAAGAGAAGATGAAACGTTACAGGGCGGCCTTCGGTTCTGACTTGCACTCATATTCTCGCGTTCGGGCAACGCATTGCCAGTTGCATCCCTAATCGCAATAACATCAAGCCCTCATTAAACGCACGGTCCGGAACCTGTCAGAAACTGTCTCACCGTTCTCTAGGAACAGTACTGAGAGACGCCGATGTCGCCAGAAAAATTCTGGATCACCGCCAAATCGCCATACCGTGAACAGAGTTCTGCAATTCGCTCTGGCCCTTGATATTCCGAAGAGATCCCGGCCCTACCGCTCCTCGTTGCGCGCCTCGGCCTTTTCGGTCAGCACCTTGTGGGCATGATCTTCCAGAGCCTGCGCTTCGGGCAGATAGCTCAGCGCCTTTTGAATCTCCGGATCCCAATCGGCCTGCGTGCGCAGCCCCTGCTGTTCGCCGAACTGAATGGTGAAGATCCTCTCCTTGATGTGAATCTTCAGCCACTCCGCGACGCCGTTCAAGTCGGCCTCGGTCCAGGGAATGTTTTGATTGGTCAGGAAGTTTTTGAACTCCGCAAGCACCGCGCCGTCCACCTGGAAGTTCTTGTCGACGGAGTGGCTGGCCGTATAAACCGGGGCAAAGTGGAAGAAGGCATCCTTGTAGAGCAGCAGGTCTTGGAAGTGATTGTTCTTGATGCTTTCGATCTTCTCGTCCGGCGTAATGCCGCCGCCGCCGTAGACGGTGCGGCCCGCGTCGGTCAGCTTCACCTCGCGGCTGGCCGTGTCGGCAGGCGCCGTACCGCCGTGGTTGTAGTAGTCGTAAAGCGAGACGCCGGTGTAATTGCGCTGAATGAGCCGGCCCGACGGCGTGTAGTAGTGGTAGGTGGTCAGCGCCAGAGCCATGGTGTGCTCATCCAGATCGTAGACCGTCTGCACCAGTCCTTTGCCGAAGGTGGTTTCACCCACGATCAGAGCGCGGTCGTGATCCTGAAGAGCGCCGGAGACAATCTCCGCCGCCGAGGCCGTGCCGCGATTGACCACGACGACAATGGGAAAGCTCTTGCCGCCGTTGCCGCGCGTAGCCGTATAAACCACATCGTCTTTGCCGCGTCCGCGCTGAGAAACGATGATCTGTCCTCTGCTGAGCAGATGGTCACAGACGGCAACCGCCTGGTTGAGCAGGCCGCCGGGGTTTCCGCGCAAATCCAGAATCAGCCCCTTCAAGTTGCCAAAGTCATCGATGGCGTCGATCACCTCGCGCGCCGTCGTCTCCTGAAACTGCGTCAGGTGGATATACCCCACGCCGGGACGTATCTCATAGGCCAGGTCCACGGAGGGATGCTTGATCTCGTCGCGCACCAGATCGAAGACCAGCGGCTTGGGCTGCCCCTCGCGGATCATCGTCGCCTGTACGTGTGTGCCGCGCGGACCTTTCAGCGCCTTGGCCACCATGTCCGACGAGGTCAGCCCGTCGGGAGCCTTACCGTCGATCGAGACCAGCTTGCCGTCAACGGCGTAGATCTGGTCGCCAGGATGAATGCCGGCCCTGAAGGCGGGCGCGCCCTCGGCGGGATAGACAACGTAAACTTTGCCATCCTGCTGCTGAATGGTCATGCCCACGCCGTAGTAATCGCCATGCTGCTCCTCGCGCATCTTGGCGTAGGCCTTGGGATCGTAGAAGTTGGAGTGCGGGTCGAGCACGCGCAGCATCCCCGGAATCGCCCCGTCGTAGATCGCCGTGTCGGCCTTCTCGCTGTCGATCGGCTCAGCGTAATTGTCTTCCACCAGCGCATAGACATTGGTAAAGGTTTTCAGGTTGTCATTGAGCTGGTTTTCGTCGGCGGAGGACTGTGCCCCAACCTTGCTTTGCAGGACGCTGCCCGCTAAGGCGCAGACGGCAAAAAACAAGACCACGGCATACAGGGCGCGGCGGGCGCGGGAACTCATAGGCGGGAGAATCCTCCGGACTGCGGCGCGGCTCACACCCAACTCACGGCCTGAAACGGCAGTCTATGCTCAAGAATAGCACCGTTGCGTTTGACGTTGCCCGCACCTTTGCGGTATCGCTCCGCGGGCCGATAGCCGGCTGACGGGACGATTTATTTCATTTTTGTTACACTAAGAGCAGTGGAAGCGGCTCTTGCCGGAGTTTTTCGTATCCTTTGGCCTTGAGGCGCGTCCAATTGTGAAAGGCTTGCAACAACCCCGTGGATGGGGGCTTTTCTTGAGCCGGCGCTCTCTGCGCCGATGGCTTCAGAAGATGCCAGTGCATTCACTGCAAGCTGTGGATTGCTTTCAACATCCCCGTTCGCTGTCCTCAAAAAGGACGAGCTGGACTGAAGGCGGAATACAGTGAATCTGGTTCTCGACGATCTGACGGCGGCCTTGCCGCAGGCTGGCAGCACTTGCAGCCTCGAAGACTATCTTGCGCTCCCCGACCACAGCATGGACGGACGCATAGCCGCGGCGCGCGCCAAGTTGGGCGCGACGACGCTCCTGCTCGGCCACCACTACCAGCGCGACGAGGTGATCCGCTTCGCCGACGCCACCGGAGACAGCTACAAGCTCTCCCGCATCGCCGCTGAAACCGGCGCCCGGTACATTGTCTTCTGCGGTGTGCATTTCATGGCCGAGAGCGCCGATGTGCTGGGCCGCGAGGAGCAGCGGGTGATTCTGCCCGACCTCAACGCCGGCTGCTCCATGGCCGATATGGCTGAAATCTCCCAGGTTGAAGCCTGCTGGGAGGCGCTGGAGCGCATTGGCCTGGCCAACGATCTGATTCCGCTGACCTACATGAACTCCACCGCCGCCATCAAAGCCTTTTGCGGGGAGCGCGGCGGCCTGGTCTGCACCTCTTCCAACGCCCGCGCCGCCTTCGAGTGGGCCTTCGCGCGCGGTAAACGGATTCTCTTTCTCCCCGACCAGCACCTCGGCCGCAATACCGGCTACGCGATGGGGATTCCGCTCGACGAGATGACCGTCTGGGATCCCTGGGGCTTGCAGGGCGGCCAGACAAAAGAGAAGCTCGCCGCCAGCCGCATCCTGCTCTGGAAGGGCCACTGCGCCGTCCATCAGCGCTTCCTGCCCAGCCACGTCGATCAGGTGCGCGCCAAGTATCTCGGCATCCAGGTCATCGTTCATCCAGAGTGCCGCTTCGAGGTCTGCCAGAAGGCCGACGCTCTCGGCTCCACGGAACGGCTCATCGCCCTGGTCGAGCAAGCCCCAACAGGCTCCATCTTTGCCGTAGGCACGGAGATTCATCTGGTCAACCGCATGGCCCGCCGCTTTGCCGCCGAGGGCAAGAAAGTCATCACCCTCGACGACACCGGCTGCCTCTGCACCACGATGTATCGCATCACTCCGCAGCATCTGGCCTGGGCACTGGAAAACCTTGTCGAAGGCCGCGTGGTCAATCGCATTCAGGTGCGCAAGAACGTCAAGCGCTGGGCGCGTGTGGCGCTGGACCGGATGCTGGAGGTCGGATAAATCCCTCTTGCCTTTACAGGCAAAAGCGAATTAATCTTTTCAACCAGGCAATCGGACCGCGGATTCTTCCCCCTTTAAGTTTCCCTGCTGCCCGTTGAGTATCTCTGTCGGAGGGAGTGGAGTCCTGCGGAATCTGAGTCTGGCGGCATGGAGCCGCCGGAGACGATTGCCCGGCAAGGAGTCCACTCAATGTATTCCCCCAAGATTCGCACGCACCGGATTGCCGCCCTTCTGGCGGCTTGCCTTGGCCTCTTCACAGCCGGTTGCGGCCACCCGACGGTGGTGGTTACGGCCAGAAATTCGCCTCCCGATCTCACCCATTCCGATGCGAAAACCTCTGGCATCACCAAGATCGACGGCATTCCCTTTTATGCCAAACACGGGATGTGCAAGCGCGAGACCGTCTGGGCCGAGCCTAAAGATACCCTCCAGTTGCAGGTTTTGCAGAACGACAAGGCCATCGAGACCCGCACCATCACTTTTTCCCGCTCCTTTCTGCTGAGTCACACTGGAGCCGGAGATACCGAACTGCTCGATCTGCTCAACGATCTGAACGTCCTTACCTCAGCCACGCAGGCCGCCCAACTGAGAGAGCCGTATTGTCCGTCGCAGATCGCCGCACAATGGGAACGTGTTGCTGCCGAAGCCCGCGAGGAAGAGAAGAAACTCTCCTGCGACAGCAAGCCGACCAACTGCGAGGATTTGGCAACAGGCGAGACCAACGGCGACCTCCTGCGCCTCAGCAATACCGCCAACATTGTCGTCGAGGTGGACTACGACCATCCCTATTACATCAATTCCAGGACGCCCTGGATCGGCAACGCATCGGTCGACGCCAAACTGAATGCGGATGGCAGTTTGAGCGAAGGGAACGTGCAGGCCACCGATCAGACCTGGAGCACCATTCTGACCACGGTGAGCAGCCTGGCGGGCAGCTTTGCCACCTACGCCGCCTCGGCGGTCACTGCGGCAGGAACCGTGGAGGCCGCGAAAGTAGCCGCTGCCGCGCCGCCAGCAGGGGCAGTACAGCCAGATATGCTGATCGAACGTGTTTTGACACCGCCGTGTGAGTCTGTGCCCGGCTGGCCGTTGCCTGGAACCATTGCTCAGCCGAGTGCGACGGCTCCTCCCAAGCCAGCCGCGGAAGGTAATGACAAAGACAAGACAAAGCCTGCACCCAAAGAGCCGCCTGCTCCTCCGGTGATCGCCTACCGTGTGACGCCTTCGTCGGTGGTCTATCTCCACGACCATGTGAAAGAAGAAGGGCCGGATGGCGCCAGGAGTCTCGTGGAGTTTTGCCAGCCGGAGAGCAGAGGAGTTACGGACGGGAACGTGACGATCTCCAAAGAGGACGCGGCGGCGCCGGATGATCCCAATGTCATCAAGGTCTCAGGACAGGTAAAGCTGCCGAAGAGCGCTGCTGCAAAGTAGGCAGAGTCGATCTCTCTTGGTAGACAATTCAGGGGGAAGCTGGCAACTGGCGGTTCTCCCCCTTTTCGTCGTATCCTTATTACCAAAGGGGGCTGCCGATGAAGACCTTCACTCTCGACGAAGCGCAATCGCTGCTCCCCGTGCTGGAGTCGCTCTTGAAGCGCGCGATCGATGGCAAGCGCGCCGCCGAAGAGGTGAACTCCGCACTCGCCGAGCTGGTCCGCCGCATCTATATCTCCGGCGGCATGAGAGTGAACGCGGAAGGTATTGCCGCGCAGCGCGCCGAATTGGAATCCCACCTCCAGCGCGTCCGCGAGAGCGTCGCCGAGATCGACTCCATTGGCGTGCAGGTCAAGGATCTGGAGACCGGCCTGCTCGATTTTCCCTGCCGTCTCGAAGATCAGATCGTGCTGCTCTGCTGGCGCATGGGAGAGCCGTCCATCGAGCACTGGCACACCACAGATACCGGTTTCCGCGATCGCCAGCCCGTCGATGAGCGCTTTCGCCGCCGCTCCGCCAGCGGCAACCGTCCGAACTGAAGACAGGATTCAGAGATCAACGGTCAGTCTTCAGCGCCATGGCGCAATCAACTCGCTTATCACCCCCTCTGTTCCTTGTTTTGAAGAATCTTGTCTCCCCTTCCGCGCATCTTCTCTCATGAGAGAGATCGTGCCGTCCTGCGGCAGGATTCATCTGCCCATACTCGTCTCTGAGGGCACGTCGGCGGAGGCTGCTCTGCCCGCCGCTTCATTCAACTCATCAACCCATACCGGAGGATCAAGAATGCTTTTCGTAGGCGCAAGTTTTCCTGCTTTTGCACTCTCTGCCGTTGTCAATAGCGAGATGAAATTCCCGACGATCACCGACCAGAGCTACCCTGGCAAGTGGAAGGTCTACTTCTTCTGGCCCAAGGACTTCACATTTGTCTGCCCCACTGAGATTGCCGCCTTTGGCACGCTGAATCCCGAATTCGTCTCGCGCAACACCCAGGTGATCGGCGGCAGCATCGACTCCGAGTTTGTTCACTGGGCCTGGCGCAACGAGCAGCCTTCGCTGAAGAATCTGCCCTTCCCGATGATCTCCGACATCAAGCGCGAGCTTTCCACGGCCCTGGGCATTCTCGATCCCAACGCCGGCGTCTCGCAGCGCGCCACCTTCATTGTCGATCCGGAGAACAAAATCCGCTTCGTCTATGTGACCGATCTCTCCGTGGGCCGCGATCCCCAGGAGGTCATTCGCGTTCTCGATGGCCTGCAAAACGGCGGACTCATCCCCTGCGGCTGGCACAAGGGCGAAGAGACGATCAAGGTGTAGTGTCTCTCTCTCGCTTGGAAATCCGGTGGTGGGCGGTGCTCAGATGTATTGCTTCCCACTCCTGAATCACGATCAAAATGAATATGTAGATTCGTGCCTTCCCATCCTTGAGTCAAATAACAATTCAAGGATGGGAACGCTCTTTAAGAGGTCTCAGCCTCCCAACTCTCGCTTTTGGGATCCGGGAAACCAACCCCAATCATCCATCCCCTTCAAGCTACACTAAAGATCAATGAACGATACACTTTTTCCCGCTCCCGCCGCCAACTCAGCCGAAGTTTTCACCGCCCACTGCGATGGCGGCTCACGCGGCAATCCCGGCCCCGCCGGCTACGGCGCTGTCATTGAAGATGCGCAGGGCCGCGTCGTCGCCGAACTCAATGGCTTTCTCGGCATCCAGACCAACAACTTCGCCGAATACTCCGGTCTTTTAGCTGTCCTGAAATGGGCAAGCGAGAACGCAGCCGAGCGCCTGTGCGTCATCTCCGACTCGGAGCTGATGGTCAAGCAGATGCAGGGCAAGTACGCGGTGAAAAGCCCCATTCTCCGCCCGCTTTACGAAGAAGCCCGCAAGCTCTCCCGCCGCCTCGTCAGCTTCGAGATGCGCCACACCCTGCGCGGCGGAAACAAAACCGCCGACCGCCTCGCCAACGAGGCCATGGACAAAGGCATGGGCAGAAATCGGCTTTGAATGGGGACGGCTTGATTGCGATTTTGGGATCGCAGCACTCCGAAATCACACATTCATTGGCTTATTGCTCAAGAATGAGCCAGCGGTGAAGGGGCAGGTCTTCGTCCGGGGGAGGATCTCCCGGTTCAGGGGACCCCGCTGCCCCACTCTTCTCCAGAGATGCCAACCACCGTCAAGATCGTCGCGCTGCTTACGATCGAGGGTGAATTGCGTCTATCGGAGTGCGAAGACTCCCTTATCTCCGGAGCAGATACGATGGCAGCGAATGCGATGGTTTTTCCCGTTTCTCCGGTCGAAAGGACGGCGGGTTTGGCTTGGCCGGTAGCCCGGAGGGTACAATCCTCAGCAGGCATGGCTGCAACCAGGGCAACGAACCGGGATAAGAGCGCCGAGGAGCGGATGCTGGCGCGCGCGCCGGAGATGGAGCTGATCCGCGAGGCGCAGGCCGGTTCGCGGGCGGCCTTTGACGCGCTGGTGCGCCAGTACGACCAGCAGGTCTTGCGTCTGGCGCTGCATCTGACCGGAAGCGAGCACGACGCCGAGGATATTTACCAGGAGGCGTTTTTGAAGGCCTACCGGTATTTGGGAAATTTCCGCTTCGAATGCTCGTTTTACACCTGGATTTACCGGATTGTGACCAATCTTTGCCTCGATCAGATGCGGCGGCGCAAGACGCGGCGCGAAGGCAACGCGGTGGTGTTGGACCACGCCGGCGACGAGATTGATCTGATGGCATCGGTCTCCGATGACCGCTCGTTTTCTAATCCGGCCAGGGAACTGGAGCGCAAGGCGCTCGGCGAGCGGATTCAACTGGCGCTGGAAAAGCTGACGCCCCGCGAGCGGATGGTCTTTGAACTCAAGCACTATCAGGGTCTGCGCTTGCGGACGATAGGAGAGATGCTGAGCACCACGGAAGAGACCGCCAAGAACACGCTCTTCCGGGCGACGAAGAAGTTGAGAGCGCAGTTGGCGGAGTTGCGGTAAAGGCGCCCGTGGCATCTCTCCGATCGATGGAGGGGCCGGACGGTTGGGCGCAAGGCAGAAGATTTTCTTGAGGCTGGAAGGACGTTGCATATGAATTGTGAAATTGCACATGAGCGGATCATGGCGGCTGCGTACGGCGAGCTGGCCGATGAACAGAGGGATGAGTTGCAGCGGCACCTGTCCGGCTGCGCAGGATGCGTCCAGGAGCGGGAGCAACTGCTGAAGCTGAAGGCGCTGATGGATTTGGATCCGGTGGCCGAACCGGATGCGAATCTGATTGCGCGTTCGCGGCTGCGGCTGGAAGCGGCGCTGGATGCGCTGCCGTCTTTGCGTTGGATAGATCGGCTGGGCCAGCGTCTCAGAAACAGCTTTGCCGGCCTGCTGGCGGCGCCCGTAGCGGCTTCTCTGCTGCTGATCGCGGGAGCGGGAGCCGGTTCGATAGGCGGCTACAGACTGGCCGCCGTCCGCGCGGCGCATCAGGCGCAGACGGCTCAGGCGCAGCCGGAGCAAGCAGCTATGGCGCCGGGTGCCGTGGCCGCGCCGGCCGAGATCGCCAATATCTCCAGCATTATTCAGCAACCCAACAGCCATCGCGTCGAGGTGCGTTACAACCAGATGGTTCCGGAGCGCGTTGAAGGCTCGCTGGACGATCCGGCGATTCGCCGTCTGCTGATGCTGGCCAGCGATAAATCCAGTTCGACGGGCGTGCGCAACGATTCAGTGAGTCTGCTGGCCTCTGAGTGCAAGGCGGGGCACAGTTGCAAGGCGGCCGGCATCCGCGATGCGCTGATGACCGCGCTTCGCTACGATCAGAACGCGGGCGTACGCGCCAAGGCGCTGGAGGGGCTGGAGCCTTACGTCGCCGAGGATATGCGGGTTCGGGATGCGGTTCTTCAGGCGCTGATGAGCGACGCCGATCCGGCGATTCGCACCTCGGCGATTAATATCCTTGAGCCGGTGGAGGCCGATACCAGCGTCCGCCAGGTGCTGCATTCGGTTGCCAACACGGACCGGAATCCATATATCCGCACCGTTTCGCGGCAGGTTTTGGAGAACGAGCCGGAGATTCAGTAGCCACCCTCGGTGAGGCCAACTGCCTTCGGCGCGGCTGGTGAGGCACTTCGAAATGCGGGAGATGGAAAGATGAAGCACTTTTTGGGGCCGTATGCGAGTTTGGGATGGGCAGTGCTGATCGTTCTCGCGCTGACGCCGCCTGGAGCACGGGCGCAGATGCGGGGAATCGATGAACTGCTTCAGGAGCCCAGCGCGCTGCTGCACTCCAACTCGCAGGGCTACCTCGGCGTGGAGTTGGCGGATGTGGATCAGGAGAAGGCCCAGGCGCTGAAGCTGAAGGATCTGCGCGGCGCTGTGATTACGCTGATCGACCATGATGCGCCGGCGGGCCAGGTAGGGCTGAAGGTCAACGATGTGGTGCTCAAGCTGAACGGCCAGCAGGTGGATGGCGCGGAGCAGTTGCGGCGGATGCTGCGCGAGCTTCCCGCCGGCCGCCAGGTGAGTCTGGAAATCAGCCGCGACGGCAACATTCAAACCCTCGCCGTACAGCTTGCCGACCGGCGCGCGATGGAACACGATGTTTGGAACAAGCTCGGCTCCGGCAGCGATGTCTTTCAGCGCCAGCCGGGAATGGGGATGCTGCCCGAAGGCAACGCGCCGCCGCCCAGCGGCTTTCATCTGCCCTTCTTTGGCAGCAGCAGTCTCAATGTGGGCGCAATGGTCGAGCCTCTCACCCGCCAGATGGCCGATTACCTGGGCGTATCCAGCGGGCTGATTGTCAAGGAAGTTTCGGGCAAGAGTTCGGCGGCGGCCGCTGGGCTGAAGGCCTTCGACGTGATCCTCAAGGTCGGCGCGAACTCCATCACCACCCTGGCCGACTGGGAGCGCGCCCTGCGCTCCAACCAGGGCAAGCCGGTGCAGGTGACCGTGCTGCGCGAGAAGAAGCAGCAGACGCTCACTCTGCTCGTCGATTCCAAGCGCCATGGGCAACTGATGAATCCGCCGGCACGCGATCAACAAGGCCGTCTCATGGCGGAGCTTCTCCGCCTACAGTGACCGGCGTATCGGCTGGTGGAAAAATACGATCCGCGGTTGGTCCCATCCGACGCTTCAAACAGATAGTCAGCCCCGTTTGCAGAGGTTGCCTATAAATTGCGCCAAGCTTTGGGTATTGTGGTCATTGCCTGTTGGATATGAACTTTACTAAAGTCACGTTGCCCAAGATACTATCCAGTTCCAAAGGTGGTTAAGATCAGCGCAGTACTTACCAAAATCCTTCCAACTCTGTATGTGCAATCTTCAATCTCGGGGGGATATTTCTTCTTCGTCCCCAATGAGAAAGATTCTATCGTCGACTACCTTCGCTAATGCCAGTTTCGTATAAAAGTATTGCATTTCATGTGTATACCCCTTTCCTTCCACTGGTGGAATGGCTGCTCCATAATGTGGTTCAATGAAAGAGATGGCTCTTCCCCGGAAAAAGACGGCGCGCGGGTGGCGGATCAGGGCGACGCGCAAGCTGCGTGAGTGGGCGATGGTGGCGCGGGCGCTGGCCGATACATCGCATCCTGTGCTGGCGCAGATTGTGCCGGCGCGCTTCTGCAATCTCAGTTGCGGCTACTGCAACGAGTACGACAAGGTCAGCGAGCCGGTGCCGCTCGACGAGATGCTGCGGCGGATCGACCACCTGGGCCGGCTGCGCACGGCAATGATCGGCATCAGCGGCGGAGAGCCGCTGACGCATCCCGATCTGGACGAGATCATCCGGCGGATGCGGCGGACCGGCGCGATAGCCGGGATGATTACCAACGGCTACCTCTTGAATGTTGACCGCATCGAGCGGCTGAACCGGGCCGGCCTCGACCATATGCAGATTTCCATCGACAATCTGGTTCCCGACGACGTCTCGCTGAAGAGCCTGAAAGTCCTGGACAAGAAGCTGGAGATGCTCTCCGAGTACGCCGAATTTCACGTCAACATTAATTCTGTCGTCGGCGGGGGCTTCAAAGACCCCAATGACGCGCTGGTGATCGGCAGGCGGGCGCTGGAGCTGGGCTTTGAATCGACGATCGGAATCATTCACGACGGCAGCGGGCAACTGAAGCCTCTTCTGCCGGACGAAGCCAGGGTCTACTTCGAGATGACGCACCGGCGCAAGACCAACTACTCGCGCTTTGATGATTTTCAGGAGGCGATTGCGCAGGGGCGGCCCAACGATTGGCGCTGCCGCGCCGGCTCGCGCTACTTGTATATCTGCGAGAACGGGTTGGTGCATTATTGCTCGCAGCAGCGCGGCTATCCAGGCGTGCCGCTGGCCGATTACACAAACGCGGATGTAAAGCGGGAGTTTTTGACGGCCAAGAGCTGCGCGCCCCATTGCACCATCGGCTGCGTTCACCGGATCAGCTACATCGACCACTGGCGCGCGCCGCAGCCACGGACGATTACTCCTGGATTGTCCGTGGGAGGAGCCGCGCCAGACGCGTTGGTGCAAATTGAGATGAAGTAATTCAGGCGGTCATGGCTCCGCCGAGCAATTCCCTGAGCGCCTGCACATACTCGCTCAATGCCGCGCGGCCGGCTTCGGTGATGCGATAGAGACTCTGCGGCTTGCGCTGCACAAACTTCTTTTCGACGGCCACATAGCCTGCTTCTTCGAGCTTCAACAGTTGCGCGCCCAGGTTGCCGTCGGTCGAGCCGGTCTTCTGGCGCAGCCAGGTAAACTCCGCCTCGTCCACGCCAATCAGCAGCGAGAGCAAAGCCAGGCGCAGCTTCCCGTGAATCACAGGATTCAGCTCCGGCAGCTCAGGCATGGCTGGCCTCCAACTTGCGCACGCGGGCTTCGTGGATCATTAAATAAACTCCAAAGACAATCTGGCATAAAAAGAGAGCGGCCAGAAAGGCGATGGTCAGCAATTGGCCGTGGCCGAAGCATGCAAGGATGGTCAGCGCCCACCAAACCACAGCACAGGCAAATTGCAGCTTCCAGCGGAGAATGATGCTGGAGGCCGCATTGGTTGCACCCAGCATCGCTGCCATCGCGGCAATCAAGGTATGCTGATCCGCTCGTCCGCTGTATCCGAGGGAAAAGAGAAGGACGAACAGCGAAATTCCCATTGAATACCAGATGGCGCCGATGGCGCGGCTTCTAGTCGTTTTGGGCTTGTCGATGCTCTTGCGCCAGAGGATGACGGCCATGAGGATTGCAGTGCTCATCATCGTGACCGGCCATGCGTAGGGATTATGGAAGATGGCTCCCCAAAGGATGGCGACGTAGTAGGCCACGCCCCAGAGAACGAAGGTCCAGCCATAACTGGAAGTGGTGCGCCGTCCCTCGGCGATCATGGATTCGATCAGGCGGAGCCTGTCTTTCAGTTCGAGTTCTTCGCTGCTTGATGGCATTTCGATTCTCCTTCGATCATCTCTGTGTTCAGGCATAGCTGTCCGCCTTTTTGCTCTGGCGGATTTCGCAGATGATTCCGTATGCGCCGAAGAGGATTTGGCAGAAGAAGTTAGCTATCAAAAACGCGATCATACTCTGGGTCACGCTTCCAAAGCAGGCGATAGCCGCTGCCGCCCACCAAACCAGCGCACAACCAAACTGCAGCTTCCACTTGAGGGCCAGGCTGGAGGCGGCATTGCTCACGCCCAGCATCGTGGCAACGATTGCCATGAGAATACTCGGATCGACCATTTTGCCGCTGAATCCAATCGCCGGAAAGAGGATGAGCATTGAAATGGCCATGGCTTTCCAGATGGAGCCGATCGCGCGTTGCATGGCGGTTCGCGGCAGGCCGCCGCGCCGGCGCGCATTGATGATCCGGGTGAGCGCATAGGTAACGATCATGGTTACCGGCCAAGCCCATGGGGTATGGCCCAACGCGAACCAGGTGAAGGCAACGTAGAAGGCTGTGCCCCACACAATAAAAATCGATCCCCAGCTTTCGGTGGTGCGCCGGCCTTCGGCGATCATGGACTCGATCAGGTTGAGCCTGTCTTTCAGTTCCAACTCTTCTGCGTTTGCTGTCATATCGATTCTCCTTTGAATGACTGAACGTGTTCAGTGAGGATAGGGCTTGGTTGTGAATGCGAGCCTCAAGCGAACTCCCAGCGCCGCGCAATCCTGCGGGCAATGAGAAAGAGCAAGATGCCGGCGGCCAGAAGAACGCTGACCTGAGGCCAAAGATCCTTGACCGGCAGATCGCGCCAGAAGACTTTGGTGAAGCCGTCGATGGCCCAGGCGTTGATGGTGAAGAGGCCGGCCTTCTGCATGGCTTCTGGCATCATGAAGCGGGGAAACATGCTGCCGCCGATGGCGGACATGGTAAGTATCAGCAGCGTGGAGATCGCGCCCAACTGCGCACGGGTTTTGCAAACGCTGGCCAGCAGCATTCCGAAGGCGGCCACAGCAAAGGCGGTGCATAGGCCCATGACCACAAAGCCGGGAATGTGCGTGGAAAGATCGAGCTTGAAGACCGCCGAGCCCCAGAGAAACATCGCTGTCAGTTGAGCGAAGGCCAGCAGCGTGTTGTAGGCCAGCTTGCCTGTCAGCAGCGTAGTCATGGTCACGTGCGAACTCAACACGCGGTCCAGCGTGCCGCTTTCCGCCTCGTCCAGCAGTGCGCCCGCCGAGGCGCTGGCGGTGAAGAGCAGGAACATGACACCGATGGATGCCGCATAGAACGAAATCATGGGGCTGCGCTTGTTCTCTCCGACGACGGAGCGCGCATGAACCGCGACCAGCCCGCCGCCGGAGTTGGAGGCGCTGGCAGACGGGGGGCTATCCTTCTCGTGCTGCCGCCATTGATTCATGCTGGCGTCGATGCGCTTGCGCTGCTCCGGCGTGTAGCCGCCGATGTACTGATCGAAGCGCTTCACCCCCTCTTCCGCCATCGCGGTGGGCATCGAGGTCATGACGGCTTTTTGCAGCAGCCCCGCAACCATCTGCGGCGCGATCTGATCGCTCGAATCGTTGAGCAGTTGAATCTCCTCGCCTGCTTGATCGCCGCCAAAGGAGATGGGATGCAGGCCGTAGCCCTGGGGAATGATCAGCGCCACCGGAGCATCGCCCGCCTTGACCGCTGCCTCGGCGCTGGCCGCCGTGTACTCCGGCTGCGGCGGGTCTGACTTGCTCTTCGACGAAGGGCGAGTTTGGACTATGAGCGAATCTTCACCCTGCAAGGCGCGCGCCAGATTGAGCGAGGCCGTGCTCTTGTCCTCGTCCACCAGGATGACCTTTACACGCGGCGTGGTGTCATGCATTCCGCCGAAGATGACGGCGAAGATGCTGAAGAAGCCGATGGGCAGAATGAAGCTCAACGCCAGCGCGGCGCGGTCGCGGCGCAGAGAGATCAGAGCGGTGCGGAGAATAGGGGTAATCAATCGCGTAACTCCCTTCCGGTGAGGTGCAGAAAAACGGATTCAAGATTGGGCCGCCGCAGCGTCACATCGATCAGATGAAGGCCGGCGCTGGCAGCGTCGTTGAGCAGGCCGGTAATCAGCTTGGAGTCTTCGAGGGTGAACTCGGCGACCCCTTCGGTCAAACGCCCTGCATGGCGCTCAACCCAGGCTTCGATCTCGCCTGGAGGGCCGGCAAAGCGGGCCAGTACCTGGCTGCGCTGGGCAAAGGCGCCCTGGACAAGCTCGCCGCTCGCGCCCTGCGCAATGATGCGGCCGTGATCGATAATGGCGACACGGTCGCAGAGCCGCTCCGCCTCCTCCATGTAATGAGTGGTGTAGATGATCGCGGCTCCCTGGCCGCGCAGCGCTTCGATCATCTCGAAGATGCGGTTGCGCGATTGCGGATCGACCCCCACGGTCGGCTCATCCATCAGCACAATCCGGGGACGATGCAGGATGCCGGCGGCCATGTTGAGGCGCCGCTTCATGCCGCCGGAGAGAGTGCTTGCCAGGTCTCCGGCCCGCTCCTTGAGTGCGGCCCACTCCAGGCACCATGCAACCGATTCCGCCAGCTTGCCGCCGGAGAGGCCGTAGTAGCGGCCGAAGGCGGAGAGATTCTCCCGGCAGGTGAGCCGGGGATAAAGGGCCAGCTCCTGCGGAACCCATCCCAGAGCCGCACGGGCCTCGGATGCACCGGCCGGAGAGCCAAAGATGGAGACGCTGCCGGCATCGGGCAGGACACGGCCGACGATGGCGCGAATCAGCGTGCTCTTGCCGGCTCCGTTGGGGCCGAGCAAACCCAGGCACTCGCCGCTGTTGAGCTCCAGCGAAAGACCGTCGACGGCGGTAACCTGACCGAAGCGCTTGACCAGCGAGGTGACTTCAAGGGGGATCGCGCCGGGAAGGCTCGAAGAGGAGCGGGGCGAAGCCGCGGAGTTCGGCGAAGCTGCGGAGATTGATGGGAGACTCATGCCGTGAAACCGCCCTTCTGAAGGTTGATTGAAAAGCGAAGCCGGATGCGATGGATCATAATGTAGAGAACTCTATAAAATAGAGAACAGAATGTCAAGAAGATTTTTTATCTTTTTTTTGGCCGTCTGAAGTGCGCCATGAGGGGTTTTGCTTGGAGAACTATCGCAGGCTGCAAGCGAAGGGCTGAAACTCCTGTTTGACAGCATGAATCTCCCGACACTCTGCCCGGAGTTGGCTCAACGCATCGCTTACCCGCTCCACGACACCGGCCCAATCGCCGGGCGAGCGCTGGCGGAAGAGCCGCGCGGACGGATACCAGGGGGTGCTCTCGATCCGCTGCATCCAGCGCCAGTCGCTGAGGTAAGGCAGCAGAATCCAGACGGGCTTGGCCATTGCGCCAGCCAGGTGAGCAATCGAGGTATCGGTGGTAATGACCAGATCGAGCTGGGCGATGAGAGCAGCGGTTTCGGCCAGGTCGTGGTCGCGGCTGCAACCGTCATAGACGCAGAGATCTTCCGGCAGAGCGGCCAACTGATCGGCCGCAGGACCTTTTTGCAGTGAGTACCATTCGATGCCGCGAGCGCCGAGCAGGGGTAGCAGCGTAGCCAGCTTCACCGAGCGCTGACGGTCGGCCTTGTACTTGGGATTGCCGGCCCAGGCAAGGCCCACACGGTGCTGCGCGTACGGCGAATTCTGTTTCAGCAAATGCGGAAAGAGATGCTGCTTCTTCGCCGCCAGCATCTGCTCGGCTCCCAGATACGCTCCCGGCCAGGGGACGGTCTCGGCCGTCGTGGCGAAGACGGCGGGCAGGCTCATCAGCGGACATTCGAGATCGAACTCAGGCAGCTTTTCGCCCAGCACTGCCGTCTTTGCCAAACCGGCATGGACGATGGCGAGAGATTGCATCAACCGCTCAACCGGCGGCTGCACCTGAAGGATCACGACACCGCCACGCGCCTCAACCAGCGTCGCATAGCGGCAAAACTGGATGGTATCGCCGAGTCCCTGCTCGGCGTGAAGGAGAATGCGGCGCCCGTCGAGATCCTCTCCCTGCCAGCGTGGCTGAGAGAAGCCTCTGGGGGAACGATGGACCTCGCGGAAGCGCCAGCGCGCCTCGTAGCACGGCCATCCCCGCCGCCAGTCGCCCAGCCGAAGCTGAGTCAGCGCAAGATTGTATTGCGCGCCTGCGCTGGCCGGATCGCGCTCAACGGCCAGCTCCTGGGCGCTCAGAGCCTCGTCCATCCGGTCCATGTCCATCAGGCAGTTTCCCCGGTTTGAGGCAGCGGCGCGGTGACCGAGCGCCTCAGCTTCGGCGAAGACCGCAATCGCCTCGGCATAGCGGCCCTCCTTGTAAAGCAGAATGCCTTGCATATTGATTGCTTCAGTGTGCTGGGGCTGGCGGACGAGCGCCCAGCGAAGCCACTGCCAGGCGCCGGCGATGTCTCCCTCGGCGGCGCGAAACTGGCACCAGGCCACCAGCGTCTCCACCTGCTCTGGATTGAGAGCAAAGGCCTTGCGCAGATGCGCCTCAGCCTCGGCAGGAGAATACCGCTCGCGCTCCAGGATCGCCAGATTGACCCAGCCAGAGATGAGGTCGGGGCGCAGCTCGACGGCCCGCCGCAGTGCGATTTCGGCGAAGAGCTCGCGTCCCTGCTCGCGCAGCAAACTGCCCAGATTTACCCATGCGGCGGCAAAATCCGGGCGTTTGACCAGCGCCCTGCGGTAGCGCGACTCGGCCAGCTTCCACTTTCCCATGCGTCCCAGCACAAAGCCTGCGGCAAAGTCGGCATCGGGAAGGCGCGGCTTGAGGGCCAAGACCTGCTCGTAACAGGCGAGAGCCTCTTCATAGCGCTCCATCATCGCCATCGCATTGCCGCGTCCCATGTGAGCCGCCGCCAGCGCGGGTTGGCGGCAGATGGCCAGCTCGAACTCCCGGATCGCCTCCTGGGGGCGTCCGGCGGCGATGCGCAACTCACCGAAGCCGCAGCGGGCCAAAGCGCTCATGCCGTCCAGGCCGATGGCGTGCAGATATGCGCGCTCAGCTTCGTCATTGCGTTCAGCGGCTTTGAGCGCCTGCCCCAAGGCAATCCATGCGGCCGCCATGCGCGGAGCGGCGGCTACGGCGGCTCTGGCGGTTTTGACCGCGGCTTCGGGCTGGTTGCTGGCCAGAGCCACCAGCGTGATCCCCACCAGCGCCTGCGGGTTGCAGGGATTCTCCACGAGCATACGCTGGCAACTGAGCGCCGCCTCGGTCAGGTGGCCGGTCAGCTCTTTGGGAAGGCTCATCTCGCTGCTTTGCATCGTCATCGGGATATTCAGATTGCCCAAGTCAGGATGCCGGCGCGTTATAGCTGGCTTGCACTCCCCTGCGGCAATCGCCCTCATGGGTACGCTAGGACGGTTGGGCCAAGCACTCAACGGAAAAGCACGAAGAGCGGCAGGATTGGGCCATGAGATTTCCCGTTTTCCGGCGGGTTCGTTTTCGGGACTGGAGCAGGAGGATATCAGTGTTACCAAAGTTATGAATCTAATCTGCTTCGCGCTGGAGTGATTGATTCTTGAGCCATAACGCCTGAAATCCAGAATCTGTGACTTCTGGAACTAAAACCAATCCTTTTGTTATTCGTCGGCTCCACGCGATCACCTCAAATCCGCGAACAATTCCAGTGGATTCCTCTATGCGCAAAAGAACGCCCGCAGTCTGGCCTTCCATATAGACGCACGGAGATGAAGGTTCCGAAATCGAAACCCACATCGAATCTGCGAACTCGTCGTACTGGAAGATCACTTGGTTCCCTTCTTATCATTTGGTTTCACTTTCGACCAAAATATCTCACCAATAAATCTGCTCATATTTGGGCCACTCTGGAAGTAGCCGGTCGTTACCTTTCCCTTCTTTCCTCCTTGATCATAATCGCCAGGCGACACTACTCCGTCATAAAGAACGGGTACAAAGAAACGCTGCTGTTCCGATTCAAAGAACTTCTCGAAGATGCAGGATTCATTCCCAATATCCGGGTCCAAGCTCCTGCGTGCATGGTCGGGATCAACGATGGCTTGGTAGAAATGCTCTTCAGTTGCAGGAATCTTGTCGAAGGCGTGTTTAGAGGCGTGTTGCTCCCACGTCTTGATGTAGAACGTGACGCTGTTGTGCAACACGTCCTGCCGTACCCAAAAGATGTCTTTATTCCTTGCCACTGGCCATCAACTTTTTCATTTCTTCGAATTGGTTCGCCTGGGTCAGCATTAACTGCTGGAGAACTTGAATCATCCCAGCAGCAGCAATCAATGGAAGCGTTACAATCGCCTTCACTTCCTGCTTGTGGATTGGTCCATTCGGGCCTGGCACTTGTCCCAATTCCAGGAAATGAATAGTGAAATCGGTCATTGTTGCACTGATCCCGAAATGGTTCGAGTAGACCGCTATAACGCTGTTCGGGTTTGTGATGGGAACTTCGTTCGACTTCAAGGCTCTCTGCTGCACGGGCTTGCGAGAAGGATTTGCCATGATTTGGGAATCCTACTCCAACAAAAGCGATTTGAAAAGGTGTTTTGTCTTTAGTTAACATCGACTCATACCTTCGTTCTTCATTATACCAGTGCCTATTCTCCATCGATTACGCAATACCGTCCATTTGCAGGCAATTCAATGGCCTTGCATCGAATGGATACTTCAATTGTTTTTACAGAAATTCAAGGTCCTCCATCTTCTCGAATAGCCGATCTCCTATATTTATTTTGATCGCTACATTCAGCGAGTAGGGAGCGCACAGGAAGCGCTCCCCGCTCAGGGCGATAAATCTAATGCGGAAGAACCAGCAGCCCGGATTCGAGCAGTTTTTCCGTCAGCCTGTCGAGGGCCTTGGGAAACTTGTAGGAGATGGTCCGGGCAGCCATTCCCAGCAAGGAGGCTGCTTCCGACTGGGTGTACTCTTGCAGCACGATGCGGCTGAGCATCATGCGGTCCAGCGCGCCCAACTGGTTCAAGCAGCGTTCCACATCGAGGACGAAGATCACCGCGTCCTCGAAGGTGCGGACGGGACGGCTGGAGCACCATCCCCGCGCGATCGGATCGCCGAGAATGTTGGGTGCTCTGCCGACTTGCATGGAGGCATAGAGGTAACGCCGCAACAGGCTCTCCGTGTGTTTGCGGTAGAAGCCGAGGCTGATGGCCGGTTCCGTCTCCGGCTCATGTGCGGCGGGTTGATGCAGCGGCGGGGCTGGAACCGATTCGCATTTCCGGCGATGCACGCTCGCTGTCCGAGGAGAGTTTTCGCTCCAAGTCATTGGCAACTGAAGGGCTGCGCTCATTCCGCACCTCCGGTTGCATCCGCAACGGCCCAGACTCTGACCAGCGTCTTACGCACCGGCCGTCCGCGCCGTTTACGGCTTTCTGGCGAAGGAAAGTCTTTCAGCTTCTTTTCACATTCGCAACAGTAAACACTCCCTTGGGTCTGGGCACGGTACCAAAGACAACCGCACCCCTCGCAAATTTTCAATTGCACGCGCAATTCCATGACGAGTTCTCCGTGTTCTCGTGTTTTCCCGACGGCTTTGCTTTAAGGTCTTGTCTCCGCGGGGTAGAAAGAACCGGGCTGGGCTGTTCAGGATTCTTTTGTCCTGATGCTGGATGACCGGCCGAATTCTTTCGTTATTTGTCATGCTCATGGCGCGCAGATCCTGGAATCATCCCGGCAGGCCTTCTCCAACCGCCTCTGCAATGCGATTTGGAGCGTGGATGAGAAAGCCAGAGAGATTTTCATCCTCTGGAAATTGTTCATTGCCGGTTAAATGGGGCAACAATCAGCCCGATTCGACCATGAGGCAATGAGCGGTATCTCAAAAAATTCCCACAGACCAGTGCGAGATTAAGTAAAACCAATCTAGGTAAAAGGTTCTCTTGCGTCAATCCTCCCCCGAGGCTTTCCGCTTCGTTGCTTTTCAATTGTCTGACAAGCGCCGAAAATGAAGGCCAATCAGCCATTCTAAGTTTGCAGAAGGAAATGGGGTCTGCTGGTCCCCATTGCTGGTGGCGGATTTCCCACAGATGAACTTTACGCAAATGCACGAGCGACTCCGCCTGGAACTGCTTCGCAGGATCCAGCGGGGAACGGTCAGCGTCTCTCTATTGGCCCGCCAAACCGGTTTTGGGCAGTCACATCTGTCGAATTTCCTGCATGGACGCCGCCAGCTCTCGCTGGAGGCGCTGGATCAGATCCTTTCTGCGCAACAGATTGTGGTCCCCGATCTGCTGCCCTCGACCCGGCCGAGCGAAGGAATTACGGGGGATGGCGAAGAGAGCGCTATCCCGGTGGTCAGCCATGCAGCGGCGCTCTTCGAGCCGTTTATCCGGCCCACGGTCGTGCAGGAGTTGCTTCACCTGCCGGCGGGAATTCTCGAAACCATCCGGCCGCGCGTCTCAAAACAGCGGCGCGCCTGGGAGCGGTTTGTAGCGGTCCGGGTCTCTGCCGGCGACGCATTGCCGATGGAGCCTCTGGTGTTGCCGGAGGCGATTGCACTGATCGACCGCCATTACAACTCGCTTTTGCCCTACCGTCCCAACCGCCCGAATCTATACGCGGTGCGGCATGGAGCGCATCTGACGCTGCGCTATGTGGATTTTGTGGCCAACCGTCTGGTACTGCGCCCGCACAACATCGCATTTCCGGTGGATCTTATCGAGGTGGACTCCGATGAATCTCCGGGCGAGCTACTTGCGGGGCGTATCGCACTGATTCTGAATGAGACCTGAGGGCAGTAGGCTCCGGTCAAGGCCTCAAGGAAGAGTGAAGGCTTTGACGGCGATGGCGTTGGGAGAGCGTCCGGCCGGGATCAGTGTGAAGAGAGAGCGTTCGGCGGTGCGGACGACGGCCACGTCATTCGAGTTGAAATCGACGGCGAAGAGCAGCAGACCGGAGGAGGAAAAGGCCATTGCGGCGGGGCCGTCTCCGACATGGATCGAGCCGATGCGGCGGCCGTCGTCGATGGAGTAGACGGTGACGTACTGGGAGTGGAGATTGGCGACGTAGAGATAGGCGTTGTCACTGGAGACGATGCCGCGCGTGGGGGTGTCGCCAATGATATAGGCGCCGCCGACGTCGTCGGTTCCAGTGACGACCTCGGAGATGGAGTTGGAGAGCGAGTTCAACGTGAAGAGTTCGCCGCCGTCGGGCTTGAGGGCGAGCTGCACCGGCGCCTGGCCGACATCGAGTAGGGATTCGAGGTGATCGGTGAGCGCGGGCGAGGATTGCGGAGATCCCGCTTGGGCAGGACGTTCGGCGCGGGCCAACTGGATAGCCATGATCTGATGGCCGCCAGAGCAGGCGATGAAGGCCTTGGAGGAATCGGGGAGGATGACGGCATCTGAAGCGCCGGGACAGCCATCGAAGACGGCGCGGACCCGGCGGGCGGCGGGATCGATCAGAGTGACAGAGTTGGCTTTGCGGTTGGCGACGACCAGGGTTTTGCCGTCGGGCGAGAGGCGGGCCGCGACCGGACCTTCGCCGGTGCCGATGGCCGCGATCTCGCGCCGGCCTTTGAGGTCCAGGACGGAGATGGTGTTGGAGCCGGTGTTGGCCACGTAGGCAAGGCCGCCGGCAGGATCGATCTCGATGGAAACGGGCGAGTTATGAACGGCGATGGTGGCGGCTACGGTATTGTTCTCCGCATTGATGACGGAGACCGAACCCAGCGTCAATCCGCCCCCGGAGTTGACCACGTAGACCTCGTTGCGGGTGGGGCTGGCGGCGACGGCGATGGGACTCTGGCCGACGGCAATCTCGCGGTCCAGGCGCACGTTGGTCACATCGAGCACGGAAACGGTGCCGCTGCCGCCATTGGTCACGTAGGCGTACTCGCGGTAGTTGGCCGGATACTGCGGAAAGTCGTGGGGCCGGCAGCCGCCGAGGGCAAAAGCCAGCAGAGCGAGTGCGGCAAGGCGCGTAACTGAGTCGTGCATCGATTTCATGAGATCATTCCGGCTTTCATGCGCGCACCGCCATTCCAATTTCTTCAATCTTGCGATAGAGGAGATAACAGTTGACTGATTCTCCAAGATTATAGAATGCCTTCATCGCCCGTCTGAAGCCGCGTCGCCCAGTAGCCGGGCCGGCGCTTGGCATGTGCCACGGCGATGATCTGTATATCATGCAGCAACTCCCGATAGACAATGTAAAAAGGATAGCGGCCGAGGACAACGCGCTGTGTGCTGTAGAGGTAAGGAGGATAGAGGCTTGGCCGCAGTAGCACACGGTCGAGAGCCGGAAGAAGCTCCTCGTAGAATCCGTCAGCAGCCTGTACGCTCTGCCTTGCGTACCATGCATGGTAGGTTTTGATCTCCCGCCAAGCCGCAGGATGGAACTTGAATGGCTTCAAGCGTGCAGCCGGGACTGTGCTTGCGGAGAAAGAGATGCAATCATCTCATCGCGCACTCGCTCACCCGGAATCAACTCCACGGATCCAGAATCGATCTCGTCGAGGCGTCTCTTGATCTCGCTCTCCCAAGCGGTTTCAATCGTCTCTTTCGTCTCGCTCTCACCATCCAGAAGGAGGCTCTCGATCAGCCAGTTCACCTCATTGGCCGGCAAGAGGCGAGCTTCTTCGAGGATTTCAGCAGCGCTACGTCTCATGGAGAGATTGTACCCCGGAATCAGGACTATAACCACAGATGGCCAATGACACTCTTGCACTGGTTGGCGCGGGAAGGTATTTCCGATCCCGGTTCACTCTTTCAAGCCTTTCCCCGGTTTGCTCCGTTTGCGGGGGTGTGCTAACCTTGATTTCTGTGCCGTGATGCGTACGGAGTATCAGTGTGCCCGTACGGATTGTTGGTCTCCGGAGCGGTTTCCGGGTGGGAAGGGCTGGCGTAGCTCAGCTGGTAGAGCATCTGATTTGTAATCAGAGGGTCGGGGGTTCAAATCCCTTCGCCAGCTCCACTGTAGGAAAGCGTTACGTGGGGCCTGGAACGGTGGAAAGTTTTACCGGCGCTTGTTTTTGCGCCGGGCCTGTCCTCCGCGGTGATTCCACAGAGGTGCAAGCTCTCAAGGCCGGAGATGATCCGGAGGGGGCTTGATGTGCTGAATTGACAGAGTTGTGGAGTCGAGTCGGAGAACAGACGGGTTGGTCGGGGTTCCCGGCAGTGGATTTTCGCTGCTGGGGTGACTGGGCACAGGTGGCCGAGTGGTTAATGGCAGCAGACTGTAAATCTGCCGCTCCTTGGAGCTACGGAGGTTCGAATCCTCCCCTGTGCACCATGAATTGAGGAGTGGGAGTGCGCGGGGAGCCGCAGCCGGAATGAGTCTCGATCGGGCTGAACAGGAGCGCGGGAACGGCGGCGCGAAGAGCACCGGGCCGGATTTGGACCGGAAGTACTGGATAGGGCTGGCGTTGTATGCGGTTGTAGCCGTGCTGGCTTGGTTTACCGTAGGAGAGGGTGCGATTCTTGTTTATGGCAAGCCGGTAGAGTTGAGATTGATTCCGCTGATCGTTTTGGGCGGATTTGCTTTGCGCACGATGTTGGCCTGGCAGGCGGAGAAGATTCGCCGCGGCAGGAATGAGGGCGATGGTACGGCGCCCGGAGGTTTGTAAGCAGGGCTGATGTAGCTCAGTTGGTAGAGCACTCCCTTGGTAAGGGAGAGGTCACCAGTTCAATCCTGGTCATCAGCTCCAGAAATGCAGGGATCAGGGATCAAAGATCAGGGATCAGCGAAGACGCCGATTTGGAAGAGCAAGACTGTTGCTATTGGCATGAAAGACTGACCCCGGATCGCTTATCCCTGTCCACTGGTTTTGCGGGAGTAACTCAGTGGTAGAGTCACAGCCTTCCAAGCTGTTGGTCGCGAGTTCGATCCTCGTCTCCCGCTCCATGATCGAAACCGGCTGTAGTGCTGAAGAGGGCAGGGAATGAAGTTTGAGCAGGCAGCGATTGCCGTCCAGGATGAGCAGCGATACACGCGGCTTCACGCGCAGATCGACGCCGCCTTCGATGCGCGGGATGTAGAGGTTTTTTTGAGCCGCCTGGGCCGCAAGAAGCTGCGCATCCGCGACTTTGAGGGTGCCTTGCAGCGCGGGTTGATGGGCAAGGAAGCGGCAGAGATTTACCGGTCGCTGCCGGTCTCGGACCAGGCCCTGACGCGTGAGCGCTACCTGCAGAAGGTGGAAGCGGTGCAGCCGGAGCTTCGGCAGCGGTACTACAAGGTGTACGCCTACTATTGAGGCGTGCGAGACAAGCATTGCGCTTCCGGAATGAGGGGAGCGCGACAGAAAAAAGTTTAACGGAAGGGACAGAAGATCATGGGCAAGGAAAAGTTTGATCGCAGCAAGCCGCACGTGAACGTTGGGACGATTGGACATATTGATCACGGCAAGACGACGTTGACGGCGGCGATCACCAAGGTGCTTTCCAAGCACAATCCGA